>CAZJZD010000009.1:0-114037 GCA_964550405.1 uncultured Hydrogenophaga sp.
GGTGGTCTCGTAGTGGATGCGCGGGTTGTCGGCGTTGGCGAACTGGTCGAGCACCCGGCCCTTGCCTTCTTTCTCCATCTTGTCGGCCAGGTCGCGCGCGTACTCCATGCCGCCGCTCTTGGGCGTGAGGATCAACTCGGCGCCGAACGCCTTCATGGTCTGGGCGCGTTCGATGGACAGGTCCTCCGGCATGATCAGCACCATGCGGTAGCCCTTGATGGCCGCCGCCATGGCCAGCGCGATGCCGGTGTTGCCCGAGGTGGCCTCGATCAGGGTGTCGCCGGGGCGGATGTCACCGCGTTCCTCGGCGCGCTTGATCATGGACACCGCGGGCCGGTCCTTGACCGATCCGGCCGGGTTGTTGCCTTCGAGCTTGCCGAGGACCACGTTGCCGCGCGTGCGGTTCGCCTCGGCTCCGATGCGTTGCATTGCCACGAGCGGTGTGCGACCGATGGCGTCTTCGATGGTCGGGTAGTTCATGCACCCCACTGTGCCATAATTTCGCGCTATCCAAGGCACCCCGCCCGGGTGGCGAAATCGGTAGACGCAGGGGATTCAAAATCCCCCGCCAGAGATGGTGTGTCGGTTCGAGTCCGACCCCGGGCACCAGTTCAGGGCCGTGCAGCAGTCGCTGCACGGCCTTTTGTCTGTTCGCTCGCTTTCAGTTCTTCTTCCAGCAGGCGCCGGTACACCCGGGGCAGTTCACGGCTCATGCTGTTGTTCTCGATCCCGTAGCCCAGGCTGGTCCAGGTCCCCGACAGCCGCCGCAGCACCGGCTGGATACGGCCGGCGCGCAGCTGGGCCGACAGGTTGCCCCAGCGCCCGTCCTGCAGCCAGGCATAGACCACCCGATCCTGATGGATCGGTGCAAAACTCAGGCCCGTGGCGTCCAGCGGATCGTCGGTGCGCTCGGGGTGGTAACGCGCTGCCAGTTCCAGCCAGGTGCTGTAGAGCAACTGGTAGCGGCCGGCAGCGGTCGAGCAGTTGCCCTTGTTCGGTCCCACACCGATGCTCTCGCACCGGTTCGGATGCCGGTCCAGCGTGCCCACGCTGTCGCCGCCGTAGAGCACGTGGTAAGGCCGCATGACGTTCGATTCACTGGCCGAGATGGTGCGCATGAGCGCGCGCAGGTAGGGGTCCCCCCCCTCCATCACCAGCGGCTGCGTGCCGGGCAGCAGCAGCCAGGGCCGCCAGAGCCAGAGCAGCACCAGCATGAGCAGCACCACCAGCGCGGTCAGGCCGACGCGCGCGCGCCAGGTGGAGTCCCAGAAGTCGCGCTGGCGCGACGGCGGGTGAGCGGGTTCGCTGGACAGGGATGGCGGCAAGGTCATGGCAAGGCAGAGAGAATGCCGATTCTCCACCACCGATTCGCTCCGCATGACCACCCTGCTGCCCATCGCCGCGCTCATCGCCGGCCTGTTGATGCTGATCTGGAGTGCCGACCGCTTCGTCGAAGGCGCTTCGGCCACAGCCCGCCACTACGCGGTGCCGCCGCTGCTGGTGGGCATGGTCATCGTCGGCTTCGGCACCTCGGCACCCGAACTCGTGGTCTCGGCCATCGCCGCGTCCGAGGGCAACCCGTCGCTGGCCCTGGGCAATGCCTGGGGATCGAACATCGTCAACATGGGCCTGATCCTGGGCATCACCGCGCTGATCGCCCCCATTCGGGTGCGGTCGCAGGTGCTGCGCAAGGAACTGCCGCTGCTGATCGCCGTCACCGCCCTGTCCGGCCTGCTGGCCTGGGACCTGCTGCTATCACGCGGGGATGCGCTGGTGCTGCTCGGGGCCTTCGCGCTGCTCATGGCCTGGTCCATCCGCGAAGCCATGGGCCAAGGGGACGACGCGCTGGCGCAGGAAACCGCCGACGAACTGCAGGCCCATGCCATGCCGCTGCCGCGCGCGCTGATGTGGCTGGTGCTGGGTCTGCTGGTGCTGGTGGGCAGTTCGCGCCTGCTGGTCTGGGGCGCGGTGGAAATCGCGCAAGGCCTGGGCATCAGCGACCTGGTGATCGGCCTGACCGTGGTCGCCATCGGCACCTCGCTGCCCGAGCTGGCGTCCTGCGTGGCCGCCGCGCGCAAGGGTGAGGACGACATTGCGCTGGGCAATGTGCTGGGTTCGGGCCTGTTCAACAGCCTGGCGGTGGTGGGGCTGGCGGGCGTGATCGCCCCCATGGACCTGGAGCCCGCGGTGCTCACGCGGGACCTGCCGGTGATGGCCGGCCTGACCTTGCTGCTGTTCCAGATGGGCCGCGGCTGGCGGCGGCCGGGGCGCATCAACCGCTGGGAGGCCGGCGGCCTGCTCGCGGTCTACGCCGGTTACACCGTCTGGCTGCTCTGGACCATGGGCCCACGCTGAGACAGCGTCAGCCGTGCAGCCCCTCGGCCACCGTGGGGTAACGCAGGCGCAGCCCCAGTTCGGTCTTCATGCGCTGGTTGTGCAGACGACGCGACTCGCTCATGAAGCTCAGCAGCATCAGCGGCAGCTGTTCGCCGGCGGCATCGCGCGCCACCCGCGGCGGGCGCGGCAGGCCGTACAGATCGGCCGCCAGGTCGAAGTAGTCGCCCATCTTCAACTCGGTGTCGTCGGTCACGTTCAGCACCCGCTGCGGCCGCGTGCGCCAGAGCGCGAGCACACAGGCGCGGGCCAGGTCGTCGGCATGGATGTGGTTGGTGTAGACGTCGTCCTCAGCGCGCAGCACCGGTGTGCCCCGCTCCAGGCGCGCGCGCGGCGTGCCGCCCTCGCGGTCGGGCGCGTAGATGCCGGGGATGCGCAACACGGTGCTGCGGGTGCCGTTGACACGCGCGAAGTGGCGCACGGTGGCCTCGGCATCGACCCGGCGCCAGGCGCGCGGCGTGCGCGGCTGCACCGGCGTGGCCTCGCTGACCCAGCGGCCTTCGCAATCGCCGTACACACCGCTGGTGGAGCCGTAGACCAGGCTCAGCGGGGCACTGCGCCGCCACAGCGCCCGCGCGAGGGCACGGGTGCGTGGGTCGCGCCGCCAATCGCCGCCTTCGCCCGAGGGCGGCGGCGCCAGGTGCAGCACGCGCGAGGCGATGCCGGCCAGGCGCTGCAGGCTGGCGGGCCGGTCCAGATCGCCCAGCAGGGGCGTGATGCCCTGCGCACGCAGCGCGGTGCAGCGCTCGGCGCTGGAGGTCAGCGCCAGCAGGCGCAGGCGACGGCCGTTGCCCAGTTCGCGCGCAGCGCGCTGGCCCACGTCGCCACAGCCGATGATGAGGACACGCTCGCGCCGGAAACGGGCGGGAAGAGCACCGAGAAAGCTCATGGCATTTGAATTTGGGAAAATCGCAGGTGGTCCGCTGGCACCGATCCGGTTTGTTCAGCGGCCGTTCATGTCCCCCACTGTAGTCTCTCCCCCATCATGACCTTCAGCATCACCGTCCAGCCCAGCGGCCGCCAGTTCAGTGCCGAGTCCGGCGAAACCCTGCTCGCCGCCGGCATCCGCCAGGGCATCGGCCTGCCCTATGGCTGCAAGGACGGTGCCTGCGGCTCCTGCAAATGCAAGCTGGTCAGCGGCAGCGTCACGCATGGGGCCCACCAGGCCAAGGCCCTGAGTGCCGACGAAGAAACCGCGGGCTATGTGCTGACCTGCTGCGGCACGGCGCAAAGCGACGTGGTGCTCGAATCGCGCCAGGTGACCGAAGCCGGCGCCTTCCCGATCAAGAAGATGCCGGTGCGCGTGAGCAGCCTGGAGCGCGCCTCGCACGACGTGATCGTGCTGCGCCTGCAACTGCCGGCGGCCGACGCCTTCCAGTACCACGCGGGCCAGTACGTGGAGTTCCTGCTGCGCGACGGTGACCGGCGCAGCTACTCCATGGCCAACGCACCGCACACGCAGGCGACCGGGCCGCAGATGGAACTGCACATCCGCCACATGCCGGGCGGCAAGTTCACCGACCAGGTGTTCGGCACGATGAAGGAAAAGGACATCCTGCGCATCGAAGGGCCGTACGGCAGCTTCTACCTGCGCGAAGACAGCGACAAGCCCATGGTGCTGCTGGCCTCGGGCACCGGCTTCGCGCCGATCAAGGCCATCATCGAGCACATGGCCCACAAGGGCATCACCCGCCCGGCCACGCTGTACTGGGGCGGACGCCGTCCGGCCGACCTGTACCAGGCCGCGTGGATCGAGGCACAACTGCAGGCCATGCCGAACCTGCGCTACGTGCCCGTGATCAGCGACGCCCTGCCCGAAGACGCCTGGACCGGCCGCACCGGCTTCGTCCACCAGGCGGTGCTGCAGGACCTGCCCGACCTGTCGGGTCACGAGGTGTACGCCTGTGGCGCGCCCATCGTGGTCGAATCGGCGCGGCGCGACTACCTCGCGGCCGGCCTGCCCGAAGAGGCCTTCTTCGCCGATGCCTTCACCAGCGCCAAGGACAAGCTGTGACCACCCGCCGCCACCTCATCACCCTCTTCGCCGCCACCGCGCTGGCGGCCCCCGCCTTCGCCCAGTCCGACAAGGTCACGCGCATCGTCGTGCCCTTCGGCGCGGGCGGCCCCATCGACCAGACCGCGCGCATCCTGGCCGAGGCGGTCAAGCCCACGCTGGGCACGGTGATCGTGGAGAACAAACCCGGCGCGGGCGGCAACATCGGCGTCAGCGCGGTGGCCAAGGCCGCACCCGATGGCCTGACCCTGGGCATCGCCACCACCGCCTCGCACGGCATCAACCCCTGGCTGTTCAAGCAGCTGCCCTACGACCCGGTGAAGGACTTCGCGCCGGTCACGCAGATGCTGCGCGTGCCCAACGTGCTGGTGATGAACGCCGAAGCCGCGCAGCGGTTGAACATCAACACCCTGGCCGACCTGCTGAAATACGCCAAGGCCAACCCGGGCAAGCTCAACTACGGTTCGGGCGGCAACGGCAGCGCCGGCCACCTGGCGGGCGAGCTGCTCAAGAGCCAGGCCGGCATCTTCGCCGTGCACATTCCCTACAACGGCGGCGCGCCGGCCCAGCTGGGCCTGCTGTCGGGCCAAGTGGACTTCAACATCGACAACCTGGCCACCGCGGCCGCGAACATCCGCGCCGGCAAGCTCAAGGCCCTGGCCGTGACCACCGCCCAGCGCAGCAGCGTGCTGCCCGAGGTGCCGGCCCTGGCCGAGACGCTGCCGGGCTTCGAGGTGGACACCTGGTGGGGGCTGATCGCCCCCGCGGGCACACCGGCCGACACGGTGGCCCGGCTCAATGCCGCGTTTGTGACGGCGCTGAATTCGGCTGACGTGAAAGCCAAGTTCGCGCGCCTGATGGCCGAGCCCGCACCGGGCACGCCGCAGGCGTTCGGCGCCTTCCTGCAGAAGGAGCGCTCCAAGTACGAACGCGTGGTCAAACTCAGTGGCGCCCAGGTGGACTGAAGGTCTCGCCGCCCAAGGCGGACAGCAAAACGGCACCCGCGGGTGCCGTTCTTCATGGGCGCGCCGGGATCAGCCCGCGGCTTCCCCCAGCAGCTTCTTCAGATCGCCCGCCAGCGCGGGCGCGCCGCTGCCGTAGCGGTGGTAAACGCGCACACGGCCCTGCGTGTCGTACACATAGCTGCCGGCCGAATGGTCCATGGTGTAACTGGTCGGGGTCTTGCCATCGACCTTCTTGTAGTAGACCTTGAAGGCCTTGGCCAGCTCGGGCAGTTGGTCGGACGCGGTGTACAGCGCAAGGAAGCTGGGGTCGAAGCTGGCCATATAGGCCTTCATCACCTCGGGCGTGTCGCGCGCCGGGTCCACGCTGACGAACAGGCCCTGCAGCTTTTCGCCGTCGGGGCCGAGCAGTCGCCTGGCCTCGGCCAGCTCGCCCAGCGAGGTGGGGCACACGTCCGGGCACTGGGTGTAGCCGAAGAAGATCACCACCACCTTGCCTTTGAAGTCGGCCAGGGTGCGCTGCTGGCCGTTGTGGTCGGTCAGCGAGAAGTCCTTGGCGTAGTCGGCCCCGGTGATGTCGATGCCCGAAAAGCCCGAGGCCGTGGCGTCGGCGGGTTTGTCGGAACAGGCGCTGAGCAGGGCCGCCGAAGCGGCCGCCAGCAGCAGGGTGCGGCGCAGGGTGGTCATGGCAGGTAATGGTCGATGAGCATGGCCGCGAACAGCAGCGACAGGTGCCAGAGCGAGAAGCGGAAGGTCTTGCGGGCCAGCCCGTCGGAGTAGCGGCGCCAGAGCACAAAGGCGTACCCGCAGAAACCGATGGACAGCGCCACGGCGACCGCCAGGTAGAACCAGCCGCTCATGCGCATGATGAAGGGCATGAGGCAGACCGCGAACAGCACGAAGGTGTAGAGCAGGATCTGCAGCCGCGTGAACTCGGACCCGTGCGTGACCGGCAGCATGGGCAGGCCGGACTTGCGGTAGTCCTCCACCCGGTACAGCGCCAGCGCCCAGAAGTGCGGCGGTGTCCACAGGAAGATGATCAGGAACAGGATCAGCGCCTCGGGCGACACCACCCCGGTCATGGCCGCCCAGCCCAGCACCGGGGGCATGGCACCCGAGGCACCGCCGATCACGATGTTCTGCGGCGTCAGCGGCTTGAGGATCACGGTGTAGATGACCGCGTAGCCCACGAAGGTGGCGAAGGTCAGCCACATGGTCAGCGGGTTGACCCAGAAGTACAGGATGGCCGAGCCCGCCGCGCAGAGCACGGCCGAGAAGCTGAGCGTCTGCACGTTGCTCAACTGCCCCTTGGCGGTGGGGCGCCAGGCGGTGCGCTTCATCTTGGCGTCGATCTGCTGTTCGATCACGCAGTTGAAGGCAGCCGCCGCCCCCGACACCAACCAGATGCCCAAGCAGGCGACGGCGGCCAGCTGCACCTGCTGCCAGCTGGGCACACCGGGCACCGCCAGCACCATGCCGATGAGGGCGCAGAAGACGATGAGCTGGATCACGCGCGGCTTGGTCAGCGCATGGAACTGCCGCCAGGTGGACGGCAGGGGCGCGGCAGCGGTGTTGGAGGGCGCGGTGCTCATGGGGGTTAGGGGCTCAGGCGGGAGACGTTGAATTTGGAAGCGCTGACGGTGTCGCGTGCGCTGCGGGTGGCGAAGATGGCACCGGTCAGCACCAGCACCAGGGCCGCAGCGCCGCCGGTGTGGCCGACGGCCGTCAGCAGCGGCCAGTCGAGCAACACGTTGGACAGGCCGGTGAGCAGTTGCCACAGCGCCAGCGCCACGATCCAGCGCGCGGTGGGCCGCAGCGCGGCGACCGACCACAGGCGCCAGGCCAGCCAGCCCAGGGCCGCGAACACCGCATAGGCGGTCAAGCGGTGCACGTAGTGGATGGCGGTGAGTGCGTCAAAGGGAATGCTCTCGCCGCCGCGCCCGACACCCAGTTCGCGCCAGAGGTAGAAACCGTCGTGGAAGTTCATGGCGGGCCACCAGCTGCCCTGGCAGGTCGGGAAATCGGTGCAGGCCAGCACCGCGTAGTTGGTGCTGACCCAGCCCCCCAGTGCGATCTGCCACCACAGCAGGGCGAACACCAGCCCCAGCGCGAAACGGGCACGCTCGGACAGGGCCATCGGCTCGTGTTCCATGTGTTCATCGGCCTGCGCGTAACGCAGCGCCTGCGCCCGCAGCAAGGCCAGCAGCACCAGCCCGCCCAGCAGGTGCAGGGTGACGATGGCCGGGAACAGCTTGAGCGTGACGGTCCAGGCGCCGAAGGCGCCCTGCAGGCAGACCCACACCAGCGTGAACGTGGGCCACCAGGGTGAGACTTTCAGGCGCCGGCGTTCGATCCAGCTGACGGCCGTGAGCACGAGGATGAGAACCCCCACACCGGTGGCCAGGTAGCGGTGGATCATTTCGATCCAGGCCTTGCTGAAGGTCACCGGGCCGGTGGGCATCGCCGTCTGCGCCGCGTGGATGTCGGCGTGCGCACCGATCGGGCTCGCGCTGCCGTAGCAGCCGGGCCAGTCGGGGCACCCCAGACCGGAGTCTGTGAGGCGGGTGAAGGCGCCGAACAGCACCAGATCGAAGGTCAGGAACAGGGTGACGAGCGTGAGCGCGTGCAGGCGGCGGCCAACCGGCGCGTTCCGGTTGCGCAGCCAGATCCAGGCCAGCGGCCCGAGCGCCACCACGATGCCCAGCAGCATCATGCGGAACACCGGCGACCAGTCGTACAGCGGGGTGGCGTCCATGAGGGTGGCGTGTCAGTTGCCGTCGCCGGGCTGGGCCACGGTGCCGCGGCCGGGGCGGTCCCAGAACGAGGACGCCCGCAGCAGGCGCTCCAGATCGGACTTGACCTTCTTGGGCTGCAGATCGGCCGGGAAACGCATCATCCAGTTGCCGATCGGATCGACCACATAGAAGTGGTCTTCGATGCGCTGGCCGGCGGCGGGCTGCAGCCACTGGGCCAATGCCTGTGCATCCACATGCAGCACCGTGGCCGGCGCCGTGGCCTGGGCCAGCGCGGGCGCGATGGCCGGGTTGCCGGTGCGCAGCCAGACCCAGTCCAGGCGCTCCTTCTCCTTGCCCAGGGTCTCGCGCAGCTGGCGCTGCAGGTACAGGCGCTTCTCGCAGGCGGCGTCGCAGGCCGAGTCGGCCACGCTGATGAGCAGCCACTGGTCCTTGAGCGTGCGCAGGTCCACCGTTCGGCCCTGGGCATCGACACCGGAAATGGCGGGCAGCGGGCGCTGTGGGTCGATCAGCTCGCCGTAGTTGCGGCGGCCCTCAGGCCGGATCACGTAATAGGTGAAGTAGGACGCGATGACCGGTGAAGCCGCGACCAGGAACAGCAGCAGCATCTTCCAGCGACCGGACCGGGTCTTGGCGGCGTCGAAGGTGTTGGCCTGCTCCGGGGTCGGCAGGCTGTGCACCGTCAGCGTCAGGGGTTCATCGGGCATCTGTGCCATGGGTCTTGCGCCGGGAGCGCGGTTGAAGGATCTGGAACCAGAAATAGAGCCCGGCCACGATGGCGCTCATGGCGAACCACTGGGCGGCGTAGGCGAGGTGTTTGTGCTCGTCCCCGACAAAACGGGGCCAGTCACGCTGCAGGGCCTGCCCGTCGGCGCCGGTCTGGAGAACCGATACCCCCTCCAGCAACGGAACACCCCATTCGCGGGCGAGCTCGGCAAGCGCGACATTTTGCCGGATCAGCCCTTGTCCGCCGGGTCCCAGGTCGAATAGCTGGCTGGGCGGAAGGGCCAGACGCCCCGCCAGCGTCACCTCGTGCGTGGGCGTGGGCACCTCGGGCAGGCGCTGCCGGTCCTGGAAGTCGCGCGGCACCCAGCCCCGCTGCACCAGCACCGCGCGCTCGCTGCCGCTCAGGCGCATGGGCGTGAGCACGATGAAGCCCGTGCGCCCGTTCATGGGTCGGTTGTCCAGGAACAGCGTCGTTCCCTGCACCCACCGTCCGACGAGCTGCACCGGGCGGTGTGCGTCCTGTGCCGGATCGGTGCGCCCCAACAGTTCGACATTGCCCCAAGCGGGCAGACCGGCCTGGGTTTCGATGGCCTGCTGCAACGCGCGCTTCTGGCCGGCGCGGCCCAGCTGCCAGACACCGAGCGAGGAGGTCAGCGCCACCGCCAGCAGCGCCGCCACACTGACGAGCCAGAACCGCGTGTCGCGTCGCCGGCTCATGACAGCCCCTCGCGCCAAGGGCTGCGGCGGCTGGGCCGATAATGAAGAGATGACATATCTGGTGATTGTGGCTTTCATCGCCATCATCGGCAGCCTGGGGGCCGCCTTGGTGTTCATGATGCGTGGCGGCAGCGCCGACAGCGAGACCGACGACACGACGCCCCGCAAGAACCACATGGCCCGGGCGCTCGCGTTCCGGGTCGGCTTCTCCATCCTGCTGTTCGTGGTGGTGTTGCTGAGCTACTTCATGGGCTGGATACAGCCCACCGGCCTCCCGGTCCATCCCTGACCCCGGCCCCAAAAGAAAAAAGCGCCTGCCGGCGCTTTTTTCAGGCCGGCACGCGGGACACAGCGTGCCGGTGGCGGTCACATCCAGTAGACCAGGATGTACAGACCCAGCCAGACCACGTCCACGAAGTGCCAGTACCAGGCCGCGCCTTCGAAACCGAAGTGGCGCTGGGCGGTGAAGTGGCCCTTCTGGAGGCGCAGGGTGATGAACAGCAGCATCAGCATGCCGACGAACACGTGGAAGCCGTGGAAACCGGTCAACATGAAGAACGTGGAGCCGAAGATGCCCGACGAGAGCTTGAGGTTCAGATCGCTGTAGGCGTGGGCGTATTCGTAGCCCTGCACACCCAGGAACACGACACCCAGGATCACCGTCATCCACATGAAGGCGATGGTCTTGGCACGGTTGCCGGCCTGCAGCGCGTGGTGGGCAACGGTCAGTGTCACACCCGAGGTCAGCAGCAAAGCGGTGTTGATGGTGGGCAGCCAGAACGGGCCCACGGTCTGGAAGGGCTCGACGATGCCGGCCGGCGAAGCCGTGGCACCGGCCTGCAGGGTCGGCCAGACAGCGGAAAAGTCGGGCCAGATGAGCGAGTTCTCGATGTTGCCCAGCGCCGGAACCGAATGGGTGCGGGCCCACCACAGGGCGGTGAAGAAAGCACCGAAGAACATCACCTCCGAGAAGATGAACCAGCTCATGCTCCAGCGGTAGGACAGGTCGATCTTGTAGCCGTAGAGCCCGCCTTCGCTTTCATGGATCGCATCGCGGAACCACTGGAACAGCACGGTCAGCCAGAACGCCAGGCCGAAGGCCAGCGCGTAGGCGCCCCAGCCGGCGCCGTTGATCCATTGCCCGGCGCCCAGGATCACGAAGAACAGGCCGACGGCCGACATCACCGGGTGCCGGGACAGTCCGGGGACGTAGTAGTAAGGCGTTGTGCCGTGGGTTGCTGCTGACATGCTCACTCCTAAGTGCTTGCGCTTTTTGAATGTGTGATGAAACTCGGAAATCGGTCTGCGGCGTTCAGCCGGCCACCCAGTTGACCAGCAGGATCAGCCCGAACACGAAGAGCAGGGCCATGGCCACGCCCACTGCCATCAGGTGCAGGGGATTGAGCCGGGCCACGTCGTCCTGGAAGTCGCTGCGCCGGCGCACGCCGATGAAACCCCACAGGACCGCCTTCACGGTGGCCCAGAGGCTGGAGCGGCGCTGGTGGATGGGCGTGGTCACACCGCCCCCCCGCCGATCACGGGCGATGCCGCCACATCCTGCGGTGCCTTGGGCACCGGCACACCCACTTCGAAGAAGGTGTAGGACAGGGTGATGGTGGTCACGTCTTTGGGCAGTTTGGGGTCGATGACGAAGGCCACCGGCCATTCCTTCTTCTCGCCGGGCTGGAGCGAGTACTGCGTGAAGCAGAAACATTCCAGCTTGTTGAAGTGCGCCATCGCCTGCTTGGGTGCGTAGCTGGGAATCGCCTGGGCCGACATGGCGCGGTCCTGCACATTCTGGAACTCGTACATCACCGTCCTGAGCTCGCCAGGGTGCACCTGCAGGCTGCGCACCTCGGGCTTGAAATGCCAGGGACCGCGGACGTTGACGTCGAACTCGACCGTGATGGTGCGCGAGGTGTCGACCTGGGTGTTGGTCGGCCGCTGGGCCGCCACCCCTGGCACCTGGCGCTCGCCAAGGGCCAGGATGTTGATGCCGGTGGCTTCACAGATCGCCCGGTACATGGGCACCAGTGCGTACCCGAAGGCAAACATGCCCAGCGTGATCACGCCGAGCTTGCCGACCATCCTGAGGTTTTCGCGTTGAAGGGCCATGAAATCCGTCGTACCGGTGTGAGGCGGTGGCGATCAGCCGGCGAACAACACCATCTTGGCCACGAAACCGGCGAAGAAGGCGATGGCCACCGAGGCCAGGATCATCCCAAGCCGCAGGTTGCTCTTGCGTTGTTCAGGCGTGGTCATGCGGTGGTGTCCCGGATGCGGATCAGCCGATCACCTTGGTCGCCGTGGCGTCCAGGCGGGGCGGGGTCTCGAAGGTGTGGTGCGGGGCCGGCGAGGGCACTTCCCACTCCAGGCCTTCAGCGCCTTCCCAGGGCTTCTGCACCGCCTTTGGACCCTGGCCACGCATGGCCGGCACGATCACGAACAGGAAGAAGTACACCTGCGCCAGGCCGAACGCAAAGGCGCCGACCGAAGCGATCATGTTGAAGTCGGTGAACTGCATCGGGTAGTCGGCGTAGCGACGCGGCATGCCGGCCAGACCCAGGAAGTGCATCGGGAAGAAGGTGATGTTGAAGGAGATCATCGACCACCAGAAGTGGATCTTGCCGCGGGTCTCGCTGTACATCACGCCGGTCCACTTGGGCAACCAGTAGTAGATGCCGGAGAACATGGCGAACAGCGACCCGGCCACCAGCACGTAGTGGAAGTGGGCCACGACGTAGTAGGTGTCCTGGAAGTTGATGTCGATGGGCGCCATCGACAGGATCAGGCCGGTGAAGCCGCCGATGGTGAACACGAAGATGAAGCCGACGGCCCACATCATCGGCGTCTCGAAGGTCATCGAACCCTTCCACATGGTGGCGATCCAGTTGAAGATCTTCACGCCCGTGGGCACGGCGATCAGCATGGTCGAGTACATGAAGAACAGCTGGCCCGTCACCGGCATGCCGGTGGTGAACATGTGGTGCGCCCACACGACGAAGGACAGGATGGCAATGGAGCCGGTGGCGTACACCATGGAGGCGTAGCCGAACAGCTTCTTGCGCGCGAAGGCGGGCACGACCTGGCTCACGATACCGAAGGCCGGCAGGATCATGATGTAGACCTCGGGGTGGCCGAAGAACCAGAAGATGTGCTGGTACATCACCGGATCACCGCCGCCGGCGGGATTGAAGAAGCTGGTGCCGAAGTGGCGATCGGTCAGCGTCATGGTGATGGCGCCGGCCAGCACGGGCATCACGGCGATCAGCAGGTAGGCGGTGATCAGCCAGGTCCAGCAGAACATCGGCATCTTCATCAGCGTCATGCCGGGGGCGCGCATGTTGAGGATGGTGACGATGATGTTGATCGAACCCATGATCGACGAAGCGCCCAGAATGTGCATGGCGAAGATGCCGGCGTCCATCGAGGGGCCCATCTGCAGGGTCAGCGGCGCGTACAGCGTCCAGCCGGCGGCGGGCGCGCCGCCGGGCATGAAGAACGACGCCACCAGCATGATCGCGGCCGGGATCATCAGCCAGAAGCTGAAGTTGTTCATGCGCGCAAAGGCCATGTCGGATGCGCCGATCTGCAGCGGGATCATCCAGTTCGCGAAGCCCACGAAGGCCGGCATGATGGCGCCGAACACCATGATCAGGCCGTGCATGGTGGTGAGCTGGTTGAACAGCTCGGGGTTCACCAACTGCAGGCCGGGCTGGAACAGCTCGGCGCGGATCAGCAGGGCCAGCACGCCGCCCACCATGAGCATGGTGAAGGCGAACAGCAGGTACAGGGTGCCGATGTCCTTGTGGTTGGTTGCGTAGACCCAGCGGCGCCAACCGGCGGGCGCATGGTGGTCATGGTCGTGGTCGTGTGCGCCGTGGTGGTCGAGAACTGCACTCATCGTTGTTTCCTTGGAGATTCTGGATTCTTCAGCTCAGGGCTCACTTGGCGGCCACCAGGGCCTTCTGCTTCTCGGCCACCCAGGCGGAATAGGCTTCTGCACTCAGGACCTTGACGTGAATGGGCATGTAGGCGTGCTCCTTGCCGCACAGTTCGGCGCACTGGCCGTAGAAGTCGCCGGTCTTTTCGGCGCGGAACCAGGTGTCGCGCACGAAGCCGGGAATGGCGTCCTGCTTGACACCGAAAGCCGGCACCATCCAGGCGTGGATCACGTCGTTGGCGGTGGTGATGATGCGCACCTTCTTGCCCACCGGCACCACCAGCGGGTTGTCCACCTTCAGCAGGTAGTCGTCGGTGGGCGCCGGTTTGCCGCTGTTCGACATTTCCCGGTGGCTGTTGTCCAGGGTGGACAGGAAGCTGATGCCTTCACCCTCACCCTTGAGGTAGTCGTAGCCCCACTTCCACTGCATGCCGGTGGCCTTGATGGTCAGGTCGCTGTTGGTGGTGTCTTTCTGGGCCACCAGCACCTTGGTGGCCGGCAGCGCCATGCCGATGACGATCAGCAGCGGCACGATGGTCCAGCCCAGTTCCACCCAGATCGGCTCGGGCAGCTCCTGAGACTTGTGGCCAACGGCCTTGCGGTGCTTGAGGATGGAATAGAACATCACACCGAACACGACCACGAAGATCACCGTGCAGATGATCAGCATGAACCAGTGGAGCCAATGCTGTTCTTCGGCGATCCGGGTCGCGGGCGGCGCAAAGTTCAGCTGGTTGACCGCCGGACCGCCGGGCAGGTCGTTCACCGCCGCATGTGCAGCCTCGGTCAGCCAGACCCCGGTTGCGAGAACCAGCGACGGGCCGGCAGCGCGCAGCGACGACAGGCGTTGGCTCGGTGTGTTGCTCTTGATCACTTTTCTTGCGCCTCGAATATAAGGATTGATTTATATCAATTCCGATTAGACAAAAAACCCTGCCGCCTCACACTCAGGGAATACCCACAACATCATCCGGCCCGCCCCGCAGAGCGAAGCGCCACGCGCAGCTCCTGCACCAGCACCGGCCTCAGGTCGGCCCGCAGAAAACGGCCCACCCGAACCACCCCACCATCGCCTCGCAGCTCCACCAGCCGCTCGCCCCCGGTGGGCAGGCTCACCTGAAGACCGCAACTGTCGAAAGCGCAGCGCTGCACACGCCCCGCCGACTCCTGCTCGACCACCAGACGACCCCGCTCCACACGGATGTGTTCGCGGTCGGTGGCGTGTCGTGCATGCACCACGAAGGCGACCGCAAGACCCGACAACTCCAGCAGGGCAAAGGGCAGCACCAGCGGGGCACCGTTGAGCCAGAAGAACAGCGACACCAGCAGGGAAAGAACGCACAGCGACAGGAACAGGCCCATCATCTGGACCGGGGTCACCGAACAGTTGCGGCGCAACAACCAGCTCACGCCATCGGTCGACGGCGTGGCCAGCTTCCAGTTGCCGACCTGCATGTCCATTGCGCTTTGCTCCACCCCCGTGCGGCCTCACCGCGACCCGTGGCTTCGACCACAATTTGATTTATGTCAATTGTAGCGATGGAAGCGGACCCGACCCCGACGGACGGTGAAATCAGCGACAGCTCATTTGACAGAGCGCAAGCCGATGGAATCCGGGCGGTGCTATGGATCAGCGCCGACCTGCGCGCAGCATGGCGCGCAGGTCGTCGACCGGCAGCGTCTGCGAAGCGGTCACCGGCACCCGCGGCAGCGGCTTGTAGGCGTGGCCGTAGATGATCTCGAAGCCCAGCAGCAGGCGGCCATCGGCGTCGCGCGGGAGTTGCTGCTCCAGCACCTGTGACAGCCGCTGACGCCAGCCGCGCCCCCGCAGACCGCCAAAACGCCCGCTGCCCAGGTTGCGCCCCAGCCCGCGCAGCTCGGCCAGCAGGGCTTCGGCCGAGGAGTACGACAAGGTGATGCGCTCCATGTCCATCACCGGTTCTGCAAACCCGCTGTGCACCAGCATGTCACCCCAGTCGTGCATGTCGGTGAAGGCGTGCGCGGGCGCCGGCCAGCCCATGCGCTCGAACACCGGGCGCAGCTCGCGCAAGGTGTCGGGCCCCGAACAGGAAAACATGAGGAAGCCCTGCAGGCCGATCAACCCATGCCAGCGGCGCAGCAAGGCCTGCGGGTGTGGCTCGTGGTGCAGCTGCATGTTGGCCCAGAGCATGCCGACCTGTTCGCCCTCGGCCAGCACACCGGCCCGACGGGCGCGGCGCCAGGCCAGCGGATTCCAGCCCAGCCGGGCCGGGTCGCCCGTGGCCTGCAGCGCCTGTTGCAACTGGTCGGACCATACGTGCGCGCGGGCATCGGGCCACTGCTCGCACAGCAAGCGGTGGGCGTGCAGGCCGCCCAGCACCGGCTCCCAGTGCAGCCAACTGGCCGGCGGCTCGCGAAACCACTGCAGACGGCTCACCATGCGCCTGGCCACTTCTTCGTGCAACCAGGGACTGCTGGTTCGACCGAGCCGGCGCCAGCGCAACGCCGCCAGCGCGTCCATACCCGGTACGGTGTCGGTGGCAGGCTGGTCGTTCTTCACAGGCAAGGGGCTGTCGGGGTGTTCAGGGGTGCGCCAGTATATTGAGGCCATGTGGAACCCGGTGCCCCAGGCCCTTTCGTGGGCCCGCCAACTGCCCGGCCGCTGCCAGGTCTGTGGCCGCTGGCCGGCACAGCCGGTCTGCGCGCCCTGCCTGAAACGGCTGCACACACCGCCGCACCGCTGCAACGGCTGCGCACGGCCCTTGCAGACCGACATCCCCGTGTGTGGTGCCTGCCTGTTGCAGCAGCCGCCAGCGGCGGTGACGCAATGCGTGACGGCGCTCGACTACCGCTACCCGTGGGACGGGCTGATCGCGCGCTGGAAGTTCGGCGGTGAAACCGGCTGGTCGGACTTCTGGGCCGGCCTGATGCTGGCCGATCCGGCGGCACAGACCCTCTGGCGACAATGCGCTTTCGTGGTGCCGGTGCCCATGGGCCCGCGCGGCCTCGCGCGGCGCGGCTACAACCAGGCCTGGGAACTGGTCAAGGCACTCCAGCGGCACCAGCCCGGCCCCCGGTCCCTGGCCCAGGGACTGGTGCGCCTGCGCGAGACGGCCGAGCAACACAGCCTGCCTCGGGCAGAACGCCTGCGCAACCTGCACGGCGCCATGGCCGCCCATCCGCACGCGGCCGTGGCGCTGGTGGGCACCCATGTGCTGCTGATCGATGACGTGCGCACCACCGGGGCCACGCTGGAGGCCGCCGCCCAGGCGCTGCTGGCGGCGGGTGCCGGACAGGTCAGCGCACTGGTGCTGGCCCGCACCCCGGAACCCGACTGAGCGGAGGCCAGGCAATCGGAAGGGCTGCATCGCCCCGACGATTGACGGTGGCTCTGACACCGTACCGGCTTGACTTATGTCAGACGACACCCGAGCGAAGATCGCCTCGCGGCGGGTTTGCTATGAAATTTGAGGCCAGCGGGCACCAGAACGGGGCACACGGGCTTATCATCGCGCCGGACCAGGGAGGGCAATAGACCAGAACACTGGCGCCTGACGGGACCGGACCAAGTCCTGTCGCAAGCGAAGAGACCCCTGTCGGCATGTTCCACATCGTCCTCGTTGCACCCGAGATCCCGCCCAACACGGGCAATGTGATCCGTCTGAGTGCCAACACCGGTTGTACCCTGCACCTCATCGAGCCGCTGGGTTTCTCGATGGACGACAAGCAGATGCGGCGCGCAGGGCTCGATTACCACGAGTACGCCACAGTCCGCCGCCACACCGACTGGGCCGCCTTTCTGGCCACCGAGCAACCCGACCCGCAGCGCCTGTTTGCGCTGACCACCCGCGGCAGCGGCAGCGTGTACGACCAGCTTTTCCAGCCGGGCGACTGGCTGGTGTTCGGCTCCGAAACCAGCGGTCTGCCGTCGTCCATTCGCGAGTCCTTCCCGGCCCCGCAGCGCCTGCGGCTGCCGATGATCGAGGGACAACGCAGCCTGAACCTGTCGAACGCGGTGGCCGTGGTGGTCTTCGAAGCCTGGCGCCAGCAGGGGTTTGCCTGTCCCCCCGCAACCTCACCGGCCCCGGAGGTCGCCCCGACATGATCGCCCGCCTGACCCAGCTGTTCAAAGGTGCCGGTGCGCCAGCGCGGCGGCATCCCAGCCTGCAGGACATGCAGCTCATCCGCACCGCCCTGATGGAAGCAATCGCCGACTGCGACGGCCTGCCTTCCACGCGGCTGCGCCACAAGATCGAGACCGCCAAATCGGTGCAGGAACTCTGGCTGCTGCGCAACGACGCCTACCAGCAGGTGTCCCAGCGGCACACGCAGAACGTGGCAGCCGAACGCATCAACGCGCTGATTCCGTTTTTCGAAGGCATCGTGGACAGGCGACAGCTGGTGCGCATCCGCTAGCGGCCGGTATGCGCGCCGGGGTGGCTCCAGCCCCCGAATCCCCGCGTCAAGGGTAGTGACGCGCCAGCGATTCGGCCACGCAGACCGGCTTGTCGGACCCTTCGCGCTCGATCTGCACCTGCCAGATCATCTGCATGCCATCGCCAGCCACGGGCTCTGCAGCCAGCAGCGTCATGCGCGCACGCAAGCGGCTGCCCACCGGCACCGGCGCCGTGAAGCGCACCTTGTTGAGCCCGTAGTTCACGCCCATGCGTGCGCTGCGCACCTCGAAGGTCGACTCGAAAAAACGCGGCAGCAGCGACAACGTGAGGAAGCCGTGCGCAATCGGACCGCCGAAGGGGCCCTGCTTCGCACGCTCCACATCCACGTGGATCCATTGGTGATCGCCGGTGGCCTCGGCGAAGCGGTTGACCTGTTCCTGGGTGATGGTGACCCAGTCGCTCACGGCCACTTCCCGGCCCACGCAGGCGGCCAGATCGGCCAGTGTCTCGAAGGTGTTCATGCGGCGCATTCTGGCGGCCGCGTCGCCACCCGCTTGTCAGCAGGGAGACAACGGCGTCTTCAGCGCTCCAGCCATTGCGTCAGAGGCGCCCACTGCTGCAGGTCTTTCTCCACCCGGCCCGGCGCGATGTCGAACAGCGTGAGGCCACGCGCGGCCAGGTGCACGTAGTTCTGCGTGTCGCGCAGGAAGGTCAGCACCGGCAGGCCCAGGCCATTGACGAATTCGTGCAGCTTGTCGGCTGCGATGGTGCGCTCGTCCACCCGCATGCCGACGATGCCCACATCGACCTTCTGGCCGCGCTTGCTCTCGGCCAGCTCGTCCAGGAAGGCTCGCGTGGCGTAGATGTCGAAGATGCTGGGTTGCAGCGGCACCAGCACCTTGTCGGCGAGCTTGAGCACGTCCTTGAAGCGCCAGCCGTGCAGACCGGCCGGGGTGTCCAGCACCACATGGGACACGTCCCTGGGCGGGCGCGCGATCAGGTCACTGGAGAGCTCCCAGGTCTGGACCGGTCGCGCCGATGGTGGGCGCAGACGCAACCACAGCTGCGACGATTGCTGGCGATCGGCGTCACCCAGCATGACCGCGTGTCCGCGGCTGGCGAAGAAGCCCGCCACATTGGTCGAGAGCGTGGACTTGCCCACACCACCCTTGGGATTGGCGATCACCACCACCGGCATACCGACCTCCTGCTCGCTGTTGACTGTGCCGCCGATGTTAGCGCCAGGCGTCCCACAACAGCTTGCAGCCGGTGAGGAACATGCCCAGGTAAACCAGCCGGTAGAACAGCGCCGGGTCGATGCGGTGGGCGATACGCACACCCACCCAGACACCGACCGGCGCAAACGGCAGCAAGGCCAGCGAGGTGGCGAAGTTGCGTGTGTCCAGCAGCCCCAGCCAGGCGTAGGGCACCCACTTGCTGAGGTTGATGAAGAAAAAGAAGAAGGCCATGGTGCCGGTGAACAGCAGCGGCGGCAGCTTCAGCGGGAGCACATAGGCGTTGATGGGCGGTCCGCCCGCGTGGGCGATGAAGCTGGTGAAGCCGGACGCCGCCGTCAGGATCGCCCCCAGCCACTTCGGTGGCGGCGGTGCATCGGCCCGGGGCGGAAACAGCAGCCGCTGCGCCAGGAACAGCAGGGTCACGGCCCCCACGACGCCAGCCACCACCTTGGCGTCGAGCACGCGAAACAGCAAGGTGCCCAGGGCGATGCCCGCCAGCCCGAAGGGCAGCAGGAACTTCAACAACGCACGGTCGATGTGGCGGCGGAACGCGGCCATGCCCAGCAGGTCCATGAGCAGCAGCACCGGCATCAGGATGGCCGCCGCCTGCGGCACCGTCACGGCCAGCGCCATCAGGGGCACCGCCAGCGACCCGAAGCCGGCACCGAAGCCGCTCTTGCTCACACCCAGCAGCAACACGGCGGGGATGGCAACGGCGTAGAAGAAGGGATCGGTGATCAGGGGCAGGCCAAGGGGCATGGACAATTGGGCAAATGCAGCACAACGTTCCATTCTGGGGTGAAACCCTTCGTCTGCTGGTCGAGATCGCGGCCACCGCCGCTTTTGCGCTCTCCGGCATTCTCGAAGGCGCGCGCAAACGGCTGGACGCTGTCGGCGTCTGCGTGGTTGGCTTTCTGGCCGCGTTCGGCGGTGGCACCGTGCGCGACCTTTTGCTCGACCAGCGACCCTTTTTCTGGGTGCGGCATGTGGAAATGCTCTGGGGCGTGCTGCTGCTGTGCGCGCTGGCCATGCTGTTCCTGCGCGCGCGCCACTTCGCACCCACCGAACGTGCCATGCAGTGGCCCGACGCACTGGGCCTGGGCCTGTTCACCGCCACCGGCGTGCACCAGGCCCTGCTGCTGGACATGCCGGCCCTGGTGGCCGTGCTCATGGGCCTGATCACCGGCGTGTTCGGCGGTGTGCTGCGCGACGTGGTGTGCAACCAGATCCCCTCCGCCTTCCACGACCACCGACCCTATGCCGTGTGCGCCTTTGCCGGTGGCTGGGCGTACGTGGGCCTGTGGCTGCTGCAGGCCCCGGGCTGGCTGGCGCTGTTGGCCTGCGTCCTGGTCACGGCCGGGCTGCGTGGCCTGGCCTTGTGGCGCGACTGGCAGCTGCCTGGCTGGCGGGTCTGACACCAGCTGCGGGACAATCGGGCCATGTTCAGTCCCTCCCAAGCCGATGTGCGCCGCTTCTTCTGCGCGGTGTACGACAAACAACGCCTGCAACAGCCCATGGAGGCCATCGAGACACTGGCCGCCCAGTGGATCGCCGAGCACCCCGAGCACCATGCCGACTTTGCCGACGTCGAGACCGCCCTGGCGACCATGGGCCAGGCGGCGGGCGACCGCGAGAACCCCTTCCTGCACCTGTCCATGCACCTGTCCATCAGCGAGCAGTGCAGCATCGACCAGCCGCCCGGCATTCGGCAGGCGGTGGAACTGCTGACCGCCCGCCGGGGCGACCTGCACGCCGCGCACCACGAGGTGATGGAATGCCTGGGCCGCATGCTGTGGGAGAGCCAGCGCAGCGGCCGCCCGCCCGACGGGCAGGCCTACATCGAACACGTGCGCCAGCGGGCCACGAAAGACTGAAAAAAAGCCGCTCGGCAGAGCGGCTTTTCTACAGCGGGCGACGCAATCAGCGGAAGCGCGGCTGCGGAACGGTCTGCAGTTCGCCGTCCAGCGAACCCAGGTACTTCGCGATGGCGCGCAGTTCGGCGGGTTTGAACTGCTTGGCCATGCCGGCCATGATGGGATTGGCACGACCGATCACGTTGTTGCCGTCCACGGTGTAAGCCTTCAGGGCCACGAACAGGTAGTCGGGGTACTGGCCGGCGACCTTGGGGTAGCTTGGGTCGATGGGCTTGTTGAAGTTGGCGCCGTGGCAGGACACGCAGGCGCCCTTCTCCAGCAAGGCGGCCACTTCGGCACTGGCAGCCTTGGGCGTGTCGCCAGGGGCCTGGCCGCCTTGTGCCGAGTAGAACGCGGCCAGGTCGGCCATGTCCTGCTCCGACAGCGAACCGGCGATGCCGCGCATGGAGGGATGCTTGCGCTCGCCGGACTTGTAGCCGTTCAGGGCGGCCACGATGTACTTGTCCGATTGGCCCGAGATCTTCGGCACCTTGTGGATTTCTGGGAAACTGTTCTGGTACCCCGGAATGCCGTGGCAACCGATGCACATGTCAGCCTTTTTCTGGCCAGCGGCGGCATCACCCGCAACACCCTGTGCCAGAGCGCCCGAAGCCGCTGCGGAGAAGGTCGCAACGGCGACAAGGGAACGGATCAACGTGGGCAACAGTGATTTCATTTGTCCAGCGGAAAGTTGTAGATGATTGATAAAAATCAATAACCGATTATAGAGAGACGAACATCACCGCTCCCTTATTGATAACCCTGATCCTGCAGCCCACGGCTTGACGAAACACAAACTCCACCATCGCACCGCATCATGAAATTCAAAGGTTCTGAAAACTACGTTGCCACGCAAGACCTGATGCTGGCGGTCAACGCCGCCATCACGCTCAAGCGCCCGCTGCTCGTCAAGGGCGAACCCGGCACCGGCAAGACCATGCTGGCCGAGGAAGTGGCACAGGCGCTGAACATGCCGCTGCTGCAATGGCACATCAAAAGCACCACCAAGGCGCAGCAGGGCCTGTACGAATACGACGCGGTGAACCGCCTGCGCGACAGCCAGCTCAACACCGCCGACAGCGCCGAGCGCGTGCAGGACATCCACAACTACATCGTGCAGGGCGTGCTCTGGCAGGCCTTCACCGCCGACCAGCCGGTGGCCCTGCTGATCGACGAAATCGACAAGGCCGACATCGAGTTCCCCAACGACCTGCTGCGCGAACTCGACCGCATGGAGTTCTACTGCTACGAGACGCGCGAACTGATCAAGGCCAAGCACCGGCCGCTGGTGTTCATCACCTCAAACAACGAGAAGGAACTGCCCGACGCCTTCCTGCGCCGCTGCTTCTTCCACTACATCAAGTTCCCCGAAGCCGAGACCATGCGCCAGATCGTGGCGGTGCACTTCCCGGGGCTGAAGGACGAGCTGCTGACGGTGGCCATGAAGACCTTCTACGACGTGCGCAACCTGCCCGGCCTGAAGAAGAAGCCGTCCACCAGCGAGCTGCTGGACTGGCTCAAGCTGCTGCTGGCCGAGGACATCCCGCTTGAAGCACTGCAGAGCGCCGACAGCAAGGTGTCGATTCCGCCGCTGGTGGGCGCGCTGCTCAAGAACGAACAGGACACCACCCTGTTCGAGAAACTGGTGTTCATGAACCAGAGGAACCGATGAGCCCCCACGCTCCACCGTTTCACGGGTCGCTGCCTCCCAAGGGGGCTGCCCCGCCTTGGGGCGGCCCGGCGGCGGAGCGCCGTGAACAGAACATGGACACATCGACATGCTGATCGATTTCTTCTACACCCTGCGCGCGGCCAAGCTGCCGGTCTCGGTCAAGGAATACCTGACGCTGCTCGAAGCGCTGAAAGCGGACGTGGTCGGGCCAGCCAATCCGGACGCCTGCACCATGGACGACTTCTACTTCCTGGCCCGCACGGCGCTGGTCAAGGACGAGAAGCACTTCGACAAGTTCGACCGCGCCTTTGCCGCCTATTTCAAGGGCGTGGAGCTGATCGCCGACTTCACCAAGCCCATCCCGGCCGACTGGCTGCGCCAGGAGATGGAACGCCTGCTGTCCGACGAGCAGATCGCCAACGCCCCGAAGATGGAGTGGGACGAGCTGATGGAGACGCTGAAGAAGCGTCTGGAAGAACAGAAGGAACGCCACGAAGGTGGCAACAAGTGGATCGGCACGGGCGGCACCTCGCCCTTCGGCCACGGCGGGAAGAACCCGCAGGGCATCCGCATCGGCGGCAAAGGTGGCAACAAGTCCGCCGTGAAGGTCTGGGACCAGCGCGCCTACCGCGACTACGACGACACGCAGGAGCTGGGCACACGCAACATCAAGGTGGCGCTGCGCCGCCTGCGCCGCTTCGCACGCGAAGGCCATGATCTGGAGCTGGACCTGCCGGACACCATCCGCGCCACCGCCGCCAACGCCGGCTACCTGGACATCAAGATGATTCCGGAGCGGCACAACAACGTGAAGGTGCTGCTGCTGATGGACGTGGGCGGCACGATGGACGAGCACATCGCCCGGGTGGAAGAGCTGTTCTCTGCCGTCAAGGCCGAGTTCAAGCACCTGGAGTTCTACTACTTCCACAACTGCGTCTACGACTACATGTGGAAGAACAACAAGCGCCGCTACGCCGAGAAGTTCCCGACCTGGGACATCATCCGCAAGTACAACAAGGACTACAAACTGATCTTCGTGGGCGACGCGACCATGAGCCCCTACGAGATCCTGCAGCCCGGCGGCAGCGTGGAGTACAACAACGACGAAGCCGGTGCAGAGTGGTTGCAAAGGCTCACACATGCCTTTCCCAAATTTGCCTGGGTCAATCCGGAACCCCAGGGCGTGTGGCAGTATCGACAGAGCATCAGCATCATCCAGCAGCTCATGGGCCAGCGCATGTATCCGCTGACCCTCAAAGGCCTGGAAGACACGATGCGGCTTCTGTCGAAATAAACCGCATGACTTCCCCTTCCCCGCGCCGTGCCGCCCGCGCACGGTGGCCCCTGTGGCTGTGCGCCGCGCTCTGGCCGGTGCTGGCCCAGGCACAGACCCCGGATGCGGCGGCTGCGCCAGACGCCGGGGTGACCGCACAGCCCGGCCCCGCCGCCCCCCGTTTCAACCTGCGCATCAGCACCCCCGACGACGGGCTGCGCGATCTCCTGCAGCGGCACCTGGAACTGGCGCGCTACCGCGAGCTGTCCGACCTGGAAGCCCCGGAGTTGCAGCGCTTGCTGGCCCTGGCCCAGGAGAACCTGCTGGACCTGCTGGGCACCCGTGGATACTTTTCACCCCGCTTGCGCATCGAAGGTCCGGAGGCCGATGGCAAGACGCCACTGGGCACGGTGCAGATCACGGTGGAGCCCGGGCCACTGACACGGGTGGCCAGCGCCGACGTGTATTTCCGCGGCGACATCGCCGACAACCCGCAGGCACAGGAACAGCGCGAGGCGATCCGCCGCGCGCTGCCGGTGCGCCCGGGGCAGCCGTTCACGCAGGACGCCTGGAACCAGGCCAAGAGCGCGGTGCTGCGCGTGCTGACCGCCCAGCGTTACCCGGCCGGCCGGGTCTACAACAGCCTGGCCGACGTGGACACCAGCGACCACAGCGTGCGGCTGGCGATCGAACTGGATTCAGGCACGCCCCTGCGCCTGGGCGAACTGCGCATCGAAGGCGGCGAACGCTACGACAGCGCCGTGGTCGAACGCCTGGCCCGCCTGAGCGGCCTGATGCCCGGCAGCGACTACGACCTGGGCAAGCTCCAGGACGCGCGCCAGCGCATCGCCGACACCGGCTATTACGACTCGGTCCATGTGTCGGTCGATCCGGGAGTGGACCAGGCCAGCGCGCCGGTGCTGATCCAGGTGCGCGAGGCGCTGCGCCAGAAGCTGCTGCTGGGTGTCGGCGGCAGCACCGACAGCGGGGCCCGCCTGTCCCTTGAGCACACGCACTTTCGCGTGCCCGGCATCGGCTGGCAGGCGGTCAACAAGCTGCAGCTCGAACGCGATGACCGCCAGGCATCGACCGAGTGGAGTGCGCCGGTCGATGACAAGGGCTGGAAGTGGGTCACCAGCATGCTGGTTGCGCGCCAGGTCGACGGTTTCGATACCACCACCAGCCAGCGCATCCGGCTGGGCCAGGCACAAAGCAACAAGGAGAAGGACCGCAGCGCTTTCCTCCAGTACGACCGCGCACGTTCGGTGAACTCGGTGGTTCGCAGCCTCGGCACCGACGGTGCGGAAGCCTCCCTCACCGCGAACTACACCTGGACCTGGCGCTACTTCGACAGCACGCCCTTTCCGCAGCGCGGTTATGGCTTCGGCTGGGAACTGGGCGCGGGTTACACCCTGGCCGGCGAGCGCCGTCCCTTCGGCCGCACCACGGCCCGCTGGCTGGGTTACTGGCCGGTGGGCGGTTCGATCATGGAAATGTTCAAAAAACCGCCGGCACAGGACAGCGCCTCGACCAGCGAACCGGTGACAGGCCCCTGGGGGCGCCTGGTGCTGCGCGCCGAGGGCGGTGCGGTCTGGGCCAAGCGCGACACCCCGGTGCCCGAGACCCAGCTCTTCCTGACCGGCGGCGACGCCACGGTGCGTGGCTACGGCCTGCGCGACATCGGCGTGCCGCAGGCCGACGGCGGCGTCTCTCCTGGCCGCTACATGACCGCCGGCAGCGTCGAATGGCAGATCCCCATCCGGCGCAACGGCCAGCGCACCGCCTGGGAAGCGGCCCTGTTCGTCGACGGCGGCTCGGTGGCCGAGGCCATCCCCGACCTCAAGGCCCGCTACGGGGTGGGCGGCGGGGTGCGTTACAACAGCCCGGTCGGGCCGCTGCGGCTGGACCTTGCCTATGGCGTGCAGCCGCGCCAGTGGCGCCTGCACTTCAACGTGGGGTTCAGCTTCTGATGGACCCGCAACAGACCCCTGCAACCGACACGGCAGCGCCGGCGGCCCCAGTCGCTCCGGCCGCACCGTCGCCAAGGCCCGGCGGCTGGCGCGCGGCGCTGTCGTCCGGCCTGCACGGCATGGCCTGGCTGGGCCACTGGCTGCCCGGTGCCCTGCTGGCACTGGCCCTGGGCGCCGGCGTGGCCGGCTGGGTCTGGGCGGGGCGCGACGGTTCGCTGCCACAGGCCCTGGGCTGGGCACAGGCATGGATGCAGGACGCCGGCAGCGCCACCGGCCGGCTGCAGTTCGAAGGGGTGACCGGCAGCCTGCGCGGTGGCGGTGAATTCCGGCAACTGCGCTGGACGCGCCAGGGGCTGGACGTGCAGCTGCAGGGCCTGCAGCTGCGCTGGAGCAGCGACCAGCTCGTCGACGCCCTGTTGCTGCGCCGGCTGCAGACCGGTCCGCTGCACATCGACCAGTTGCTGATTGACGACCGACGCGAACCGCAACCCGGCCAACCGCTGCAGGCGGTGGAACTGCCGTTGCCGGTGGACCTGGCCTGGTCGGTGGGCCGGCTGGCGATCAGCGGCCGGCAGACGCTGCTGATCGAAGACCTGCGCGGTCACTACCGCTACGGCCCGACCGAGGGCTCGGACCGCCAGGCCTGGGGCCCCGGCGAACACCGCGTGGCCCAGGCCCACCGGCTGCGCATCGACGACATCGCCCTGGCCCAGGGGCGCTACCGGTTGCAGGCGGTGCTCGGTGCCCAGGCCCCCATGCCGCTGCAGGCCACCGCTGAAGGCCGCATCAGCACCAGCGTGCCCGACGGCAATACCCTGAGCCTGCAGGCCACGGCCAGCGTCAGCGGCCAACTGGCGGGCACCAGCGCCACGCTGGACCTGCAGGCCCGGGTGCAGCCGTCCGGCCAGCCGGGCACACCCACCCTGGTGGCCAATGCGCGACTGCAGCCCTGGGCCACGCAGCCGCTGCACAGCGCGCAGGCCACGGCACACGCGCTGGACCTGGCCGCGCTCTGGCCGCGGGCACCGGCCACCGCCCTGTCCGGGCAGCTGCAGGCTGTGCCCGATGGTGAACACTGGCGCGCGCAGCTGGACCTGCGCAACGCCCGCAGCGGCCCCTGGGACCAGCAGCGCCTGCCGGTGGACACGCTGCGGGCCCGGATCGAGCAGACCGGCGGGCAGTGGCTGATCCAGGACCTGCAGGCCACGCTGGGCCGCGCGCAGGTGCAGGGACAGGGCCGCTACCGGGCAGGCCAGGGCGCGCAACCCGCCCTCTGGCAGGGTGAGCTGCAGGCCCGTGCACTCGACCCTGCGCAGCTGTGGAGCACGCTGGCCGCCGCCGCGCTGGACCTGGACGCCCGCGCGGAACAGAGCCCGCAGCAGCCCGACCGCATCGTGCTGCAAGCCCGCGCACAATCCACCCGCAACGCCCCGGCCCGCCAGGACCTGCAGCTGCGCGAACTGCGCCTGCAAGGGCACTGGCGCCCCCGGGACCGGGTGTTGCAGCTCGACGAGGCCCTGCTCGACGCCCTGCAGGCGCGGGTGGAAACCCAAGGCACGCTGGAGCTGGCCGCCAGCCGCTTCAGCGGCAACAGCCGCTGGACCCTGCCGGGTGTGCAAGGCCAGTTCGACGGCCTGCTGGCCGCCCAGGACGGGAACGGCGACCTGAACCTGCAGGTGGCCGACGCCGACCGGCTGCTGGGCTGGTTGCGCAGCCTTCAGAGCCTGCCAGTGCTCGGTCCGCGCCTGCGCGAAGCCATGGCCCCACAGGTGCTGCTGAGCGAAGGGCGGCTCGACGGCCAGGCCAGCCTGCAGGCCCAGTGGCGCGGAGGCCTGGGCGCGTTCGGGTTTCCCGCTCCGGCCGGCGCGCCGCCATCCGCCGCGCTGCAGGCGCAGCTGACGCTGGAAGTACCCCGGCTGGTGGCCAGCTTGCCGGCCAGCGCCAGCCCTGCCTGGTCCCTGAGCGGGCTGCGGCTGCAGGCCAGCGGCAGCCCGACCGACCTGGCGCTGCAGTTCGCCGGACAGGCCACCCAGGGCCCGTGGAGCGCAGCGATGCAGACCCAGGGCCGGGCCCAGAACCTGTGGCCCCTGCCCACCGCCGGCCGCCCGCCCGCGCAACTGCTGCTCGACAACCTGAGCCTGCGCGCCAGCGATGCCCGCCGCGCCGACCAGGTGACCGACTGGACCCTGGGCAGCACCCGGCCCCTGAGGCTGAACCTGCTGACCGCACCCGCCGGCATGGCGGTGCAGGCGGCGGCCGGCCAGGTCCAACTGCAACCCCAGCTGCGACCGACGGGCCGGGCCGCGGCCACCACCCAGCCCCCCCTGAACCTGGACTGGGACCAGTTGGCCTGGCAAGACGGCGCCCTGCAGACCCGGGGCCGTCTGATCGGCCTGCCCATGGCCTGGGTGGACGCCCTGGGCCGCGTGGAAGGCGCCCCGGCGGGGCCGCTGACCCAGGCCGGTTTCGGCGGCGACCTGGTTTTCGACGGTGACTGGGACCTGCACATCCCCCTGCTGAACGAGCGCGAGGTGCCGCGCCTGAACGCCCGCCTGCAACGCCGCAGCGGCGAACTGCTGCTCCTGACCGATGCAGGCGACACCACCACGCCCCCTGTCACCAGCGGCGCCCGCAGCGTGCCGGCCGGACTGCGCGAGGCCAGCCTGTCGTTGCGCACCCAGGGCCGTGAACTGCAGGCCCAGCTGCGCTGGGACAGCGAACGCCTGGGCCAGATCAGCGCCGATGTGGCCTCGCAACTGGCGACCAGCCCGGCCGGCGACGGCGGCTGGGTGGACCGCTGGTGGCCCGCATCGGCACCGCTGTCGGGCACCGTCAGCGCGCGCCTGCCGCAGGTGGGCGTGTGGTCGGCCCTGGCGCCACCGGGCTGGCGCATGCGCGGCACCCTGCAGGCCAATGCCACGCTGGGCGGCACGCGCGGCACGCCCGACTGGCGCGGCACGCTGCAGGCCGACCAACTGGCCCTGCGCTCGGTCATCGACGGCTTCGAGTTCAGCGATGGCCTGCTGCGCGCCAACCTCAGCGGCGAACACATCGCCATCGAACGCTTCGAGCTGCGCGGACCGCTGGGCGGTGGCCTGTCGGCCACCGGCCAGGCCCGCTGGGTGCTGGTGGACGGCCTGCGCCAGCCGCAGATCGAACTGCAACTCAAGGCCGACCAGCTGCGCGTGTCCAACCGGGCCGACCGCCGCCTGACCCTGTCGGGTCAGGTGAACGCCCAACTGGCCAGCCAGCGCCTGACCGTGCGCGGCCAGCTCAAGGCCGACTCGGCCCTGTTTGTGCTGCCCGACGAAACCACGCCCACGCTGAGCACCGACGTGGTGGTGCGCGGCGGTCGCAACCTGCAGCAGGGCACCAGCACCTTCGCCCTGGTCAAACCCGATGTGTCGGTGGACATCGACCTGGGCCCGCAGTTCGAGGTGCGCGGACGTGGCCTGCAGGCCCGGCTGACCGGCGAACTCAACCTGCGCAGCACCCCGGCACTGCCGGGACTGCGCGCGTTCGGCGTGGTGCGCACCGCCAGCGGCAGCTACCGCGCCTACGGTCAGCAGCTGAGCATCCAGACCGGGGAACTCGGCTTCAACGGTCCCTACGACGACCCGACACTCAACATCCTGGCCATGCGGCCGCAGGCGCGCGACAGCGACCAGCAAGTCGGGGTGCAGATCAACGGCACGGCGCAGGCACCGCGCGCGCGCCTGGTGGCCACACCCGACCTGCCCGACGCCGAGAAGCTGGCCTGGCTGGTGCTCGGTCGCCCGGCCACCGGCGCCGGCGCAGAAGCGGCCATCCTGCAACAGGCCGCCCTGGCCCTGCTCGCCGGGAACAACAGCGGGCTCGATGGCGGCTTCGCCAGCGCCCTGGGGCTGGACGAAATCTCCTACCGGGGCGAATCGCTCAACAGCGACGGCAGCACCAACGCGGCCGCCGTCACATTGGGCAAACGCCTGTCCAACGAGCTGTACCTGAGCTACGAGACCGGGCTGGCCGGCGCGATGGGCACGGTCTCGGTGTTCTACGACATCTCGCGCCGTTTCACGCTGCGGGCGCGGGCCGGTTCCGAGAACGCGATCGACCTGATCTTCAAGCTCAGCTATGACTGATGCCCCCACACTGCGCCGCTGCGCGGGTCGCTGCCCCCCAGGGGGGCGCGAATTCAGCTTGGGAACGGCCCGGCGCTGAATTCATCCGCCCCCACACTCCGCCGCCATGGCTGGCTCTGTGGGTTCTTTACAATCCCGGCTCCCCGCCGCCATAGTTCAATGGATAGAACGAGCGCCTCCTAAGCGCTAGATACAGGTTCGATTCCTGTTGGTGGTACCACGCACCCTGCCGCGCATTCAGGCGGGCTCGCCCAGCCGTTCATGGTGCCCCGCTGCACCGCGTTTCCAGTAAGCGGCCGCGCGGACCGAACGAGGGTCCACCGCCTTTTCCTCAACCAACACACGGCGAAGTTCGCGCATCGCGACCGCCTCCCCTGCGCACCAGGCGAGTCCCTCGCCAGCGGGCACCGACCAGGCCCGCACAGCGGCCAGACAGCCCGCGGTGTCGCTCACCCATCGAAGCCGATCGGGTCCGGCGTTCGCCACTGCTCTTCGGTCGCCCTCGGCCATGTCGACGATGGCCAGAACGCGGGCCGCAGTCGGCAGTTCTTCCAGCCGCCGCGCAATGGCCGGCAGCGACGAGCTGTCGCCCACCAGCAGGTACCAGTCCAGGTCATCGGGCACGATGAATGAGCCTCGCGGGCCAACGACGGTCAGCGGGTCGCCGGGCCGGGCCGACTGGGCCCACAGCGCCGCCGGCCCTTCCCCATGCAGGGCGAACTCGATCGACAGTTCGCGCGCCTGTGCGTCGAAGCGCCGCGGCGTGTAGTCGCGCGCCGCCACCGCACCAGCAGCGGGCGATGGCAGGAAGACCTTCACATGGTCGTCAAAGGCGTGGCTGGCAAAGTCCGACAGGTCGTCGCCACCGAGGACCACGTTGGCCACATAGGGGCTCAGGGCCTCCACACGCACCACCCGCAGCTCGCGACGTTTGGGCTCCTGGCGCACACGCCGGAAACGGGCCTCAGACTCTTGGCGTGTCTGCATGGTGTGCTCCTCTCAGACGGCGCCGGTCCAGCGGGCCAGCCGGGGTTTGATCAAGAAACCCATCAGCAGGCTGATGAGCACGCCGACCGGGAGCGAGCGCCAGAAGGCGGTGGCCCACTGCGCCGGAAAATCCGGTCCGAACCCCTGGTTGCTCAGGGTGACCGCGCTGGCCATGAAGGTCTCCATGACCGCAGCCGTGCACAGTGACAGCGCGACGCCCCCGACCACCCGGGGCAGAGCCTTCAGGCGTGGCCCGATGACCCGTTCGAGCAGCAGCATGGTGCCCAGCCCGAAGGGCATCACGGGCAGCGCGGTGACGAAGGCCAGCAGCCAGCGCTGGTGGAAGCCGTCCACCCAGCCGAGATTGATCCAGGTGATCACCCCGCTGAGGATGAGCGCGATCAGCGGCATGAGCGTGAACAGCGGCAACAGGCGGCGCCAGTGAATGGGGCCTTGCCGGGGGCGGACAGAACGGACGCGAGCTTCCATGAACATCTCATTTGGTTGACAATATCAACAGAATAATCGATTTAGTTGACTTTATCAACAACTCAGATATGACCCCACGCGCCACACCCAGTCCGCAAACCTCGCTGCGGACCTTGATGTCCCTGTTCAATGGCATCAAGCGCAGCTTCCACCAAGCGTTGGGCGAGCACAGTCCGGTGCCGCCGCAACTGCTGCGCATGCTGCAGCTGTGTGAACAGCAGCCCGGCATCACCCAGCAGCAGCTGGTGCGACAGACCGGCCGGGACAAAGGGCAGGTGGCGCGCATGGTCAAGGATCTGCTGGAGGCAGACCTGCTGCTGCGCGAAGACCATCCGCAAGACCGGCGCAGCCACTGCCTGCGACCTACGCGCGCGGGGATCTCGGCGGTACGCCGATTCGAACAGGCCGAAAGCGCCGTGGCGCAACAACTCTTTGGCAACATGAACAGCAGCGAGCTGGCGAGACTCCAGCTGCAGCTGACCCGGCTTGGAGAGCGTGTCACCCTGCAGGCTCCACCCGAAGAAGCCGACTGACGGTATTCATCCAGGAGAACATGGCCATGAACCGACGCCACCTGATCGCCTACCTGATGGGCACCTGCGCCCTGTCGATGGCACACCAGGCCCTCGCACAAGCCACCGTGGTGCAGACCCCCTACCAGCAGCCCAAGGCGCTGTTCGACATCTACCTCGACCACCCGGCCAAGATGGGCGCGGCGCTGTACTGGCTGCGCTCCTTCGTCAACCCGCTGCTGCAGGCCCCCTACTCCTTCTTCAACGAGGACATACGCGTGGTCGTGGTACTGCACGGCACCGAGCTGGTGACGCTGGCCCGCAAGAATGAAGCGAAGTACGAGGACGTGGTGCAGCGCATGCGCTACTACGCCGACCACGGCGTGAAATTCCGCGTCTGTGGTCTGGCGCTGCAGGACTTCGGCTACTCACCAGCCGATCTGCAGCCCTTTGTCGAGGTTGCCCCCTCGGCCATGACCGAGCTGGTGCACTGGCAGAACCAGGGCTATGGGCTGATCACGCCGGTGGTGACGGACAAACGTCTGTCCATCGACGACATACGCTAGCCCCCACGCTCCGCCGCTGCGCGGGTCGCTGCCCCCCGAGGGGGCTGATCCGGCTTGGGAGCGGCCCGGCGCCGGATCGCTGACGCCCCCACGCTCCGCCGCTGCGCGGGTCGCTGCCCCCCGAGGGGGCTGATCCGGCTTGGGAGCGGCCCGGCGCCGGATCGCTGAAGCCCCCTCGCCCCGCCGCTGCGCGTGTCGCGTGCTCAGAACCCCAGCCGCTTGGCGGTCGAGAGGGTCAGCACCACGTCGCTGGTGGCCTGCGAGAACGCGGTACCCGGTGCGAGCGCGTCCTCGGCCTCGCGGTACTGGCGATGGTTGATCTTTTCGGCCACCCCGCCGGCCACGGTGTGGAAGCGCTTGTGACGCTCCACGAGCTGCATGAAGGTTTCGCGCCCGCCCAGGCGCTGGCCGTCACCGTAGATCCACTTGCCCAGCGCACAGCAGTCATCGCGCGAGAGGGTGGCGACATCGACCTTGTCGCGGTTCTCGATGGCATCGCGCAGCTTGACCTTCCACTGCCGGTGGGCATCGATGTAAACGTCCACGTCCACGCCTTCGACCAGCGTCTTCGGGCCGGTGCCCGCGCCAGGCAGGCGGAACTCGTCCACCTGGGCGGCCATGCGCACGGCGGCGGCGCGTTGTGCGGCGGCGGCCGTGGCGGTCTCGTCCACCAGGGCGGCGTTGGCCTGGGTGTTGCGGTCCAGCTCCTGCACCGCCTGGCCGATCTGGCCGACGCCCATGCTCTGCTCACGCGCGCCGGTGGCCACGTCGTCGAGCAACTGGCGCACCTGGTTGGCATGGTCCACGATGTCCTGCATGGCCGCGCCGGCGTCGCGCACCACGCCCATGCCGCCATTGACGTCGTCCACGCTGGAGACGATGAGCTGGCGGATCTCCTTGGCCGCCGTGGCCGAGCGTTGGGCGAGGCTGCGCACCTCGCCGGCCACGACGGCAAAGCCGCGGCCCTGCTCGCCGGCCCGCGCGGCTTCGACCGCCGCGTTGAGGGCCAGGATATTGGTCTGGAAAGCGATGCCGTCGATGACGCCGATGATCTCGTTGATCTTGCGCGAGGACGACTGGATGCGCTCCATGGTCTGCACCACGTCCTGCATCACGGCGCCGCCGCGTTCGGCCACCTGGGCGTTGTCGGTGGCGATCTTCGCGGCCTGGCGCGCCGACTCGGCGGTGTGTTCGACCGACGAGGTCGTTTCTTCCAGCGCAGCGGACGACTGCTCCAGCGCCGACGCCGCCGATTCGGTGCGTGCCGCCAGATCGCGCGTGCCGGTGGCGATCTCCAGGCTGGCCCCCACCACCGCGTCGCTGGCACCCTGCACCTGCCGCACCGTGTCGCGCAGGGACGCCTGCATGTGTCCGACCTCGCGCAGCAGGTCGCTGACCTCGTCGCGTCCCTTGCCGTTGATCTCGGCCCGCAGGTCGCCCATGCTGATGGCCATGAGGTGGCGACGCAGCGCCTTGAAGCCACCGAACATGGAACGGTAGAAGCCCATGGCCAGGAACAGGGCCAGCAACAGGCTCACGGCTGTCACGGCCAGGGCAAACCAGAGTTCGGCTGTCAGGCGGTTCTCGCGTGCGGCCAGCAGCTGGTCGAGCACCGCCAGGTTGTTGCTGACCTGCTCGTGCTGCACCCGCAGGGTTTGGTTGGCCAGCGCAATCAGCGCCTGGGGGTCGCCACTGAGCTCGGTCTGCCCGAGCGGGAACTGCTCGTCGATGGCTTTCAGGTAGGCCTGGGTCTGATCGTGCGTCTTGAGCATCAGGCCCGAGCGCAGGTCGCCCGCGACCTCGCTGGCCTTTTCCATTTCGCTGCGGGCGTGTTGCAGCACGTCCTGCAACAGCGTGCGCAGCTCGATCAGCCGCTGGCTCTGTGCCGGTTCGATGCGGCCGGCGCGCAGGGCACCACCGGTCAGGCCTCGCAGTTCACCGGTGCGACGGATGATGACCGGCGCGCGCATCAGGGTGCCGCTCATGAGGTAGTAGGACGCCATTTCGGGGTCCAGCGCCAGGCCGGACTGGTCCACCACACGGTCCAGCAGATCGGTCAGCGACCGCGACAGGCCGGTCATGGCCTGGTAGATCTCGTCCGGCGTGGCGTTGTCCCGCACACCCGACAGGCTGCGCTCCAGCGCATCCCAGGCCGGGCCGGTCTGGAGCTGTTCGCCCTCCTGCTCCTGCTGCGCCCGCAGGTTGGCCATGGCCTTCTCGAACGCCGCCCGGGCCGGTGCCAGCGGCTCGGCGCTGCCGCCGAACGCCACGCCACGCGCCACATAGCGCCACTGGTCGGCGGCCTCCAGCGTCGGGTAGATGGCCTGGGCAAAACGCACGCCATCGCGCTCCCGCTGCACGAACGACAGATCCTCCCGCTCGCTGTGCACGAACTGCGTCAGCAGCCACACCACCGGCAGCAGGAAGGCCAACGAAATCAAAGCCATCTTTCCCGGGAAGCGCAGCTTGCGCATCACACCGGCCGCCGGCGACCACAGGCCCCAGTTGACCACCCTCAACCCCTTGCTCTTCATGCGTGACTCCAGATGTATTCATTTGGAGTATCGGCAGCGGGTCAGCGGAAGTTGAGCCGAAAAGCGTCAGTTCCCGAGCGCATTTGTCGCCTTCACTGCACACCAAGGTAGACGTTCGTGAGGCCGGTCACGACCGCTGGCGTCAGCGCTGGCGCAGGGTCCGGCTGAGCAGGATCACGGGGCCCAGGCCCACCAGCACCAGGGTCAACGCCGGCAGCGCGGCCTCCCCCAGGCGCTCGTCGCGCGCCAGCTGATAAGCCACCACGGCCAGGGTGTCGCTGTTGAAGGGGCGCAGCACCAGGGTGGCGGGCAGCTCCTTCATCACATCCACGAACACCAGCAGCGCGGCCGCCGCCGTGGAGCGGCGCAGCAGCGGTGCGTGCACCCGCAGCGCCAGGCCCCAGCCGGTGCTGCCCAGCATGCGGGCCGAGTCGTCCAGGCTGGGCGGCACGCGGGCGTAACCGCTCTGCACCGACTGCAGCGCCACGGCGGTGAAGCGCACCAGATAAGCCCAGACGATGCCCAGCACCGTGGCGGTGATCCAGTAACCCACGCTGGTTTCCGGTCGCACCGCCTGCAGCCAGCCCACCGGCAGCAGCAGCCCGACCACGATGACCGCACCCGGCACCGCATAACCCAGGCCGGCCACCTGTACCACGCCGCGCGTCAGCGGGCCGGGCCGGGTCCGCAGGGCAAAGGCCAGCGCCAGCGCCAGCGCCGTGGCCAGGCCGGCCGACAGACCGGCCAGCCACACGCTGTTGCGCGACCACTGCAGGAACATGTCCCACGGCAGCTCGTCCCAGCCGCCCACCAGGGGCCGCAGCATGAACAGCACCGGCAGCACAAAGCCGAACACGACCGGCAGGGTGCACACCACCACCGCCAGCGCCGCACGAGCGCCGCGCAGGCGCACCGGCTGGGCCTCGGCACTGCTGCGCTGGCCGCGCAAGGCGGCAAAGCGCATGCGGCGCTGCGCTCGGTGCTCCAGCCACAGCAGCAGCGCCACCGTGCCCAGCAACAAGGTGGCGAGCTGGGCAGCGGCCAGGCGGTTGTCCATCACCAGCCAGGCCTTGTAGATGCCGGCGGTGAAGGTCTGGATGCCGAAGTAGCTGGCAACGCCGAAGTCGGCCAGTGTTTCCATCAGTGCCAGCGCCACGCCGGCGGCCACGGCCGGGCGGGCCAGCGGCAACGCCACCTCGCGCACCCGTCGCGCCAGCGGTGCGCCCAGCAGGCGGGCGGCTTCCATCAGCTGCGCCGCGCGTTCGGCCAGCGCGGTGCGCGCCAGCAGGTAGACGTAGGGGTAGAGCGAGAAGGTGAACACCCAGACCGCCCCGGGCGTGTTGCGGATTTCCGGGAACACCCGGCCGCGCAGGTCGAAGGTCTCGCGCAGCCAGACCTGCAGCGGCCCGCTGAACTGCAGGAAGTCGGTGTAGGCATAGGCCACCACATAGGCCGGCATGGCCAGCGGCAACAGCAAAGCCCATTCGAAGTGGCGCCGGCCCGGGAAGTCGAACAGCGTCACCGCGCTGGCGGTGGCCATGCCCACCAGCGCCACGCCCAGCGCCACGCTCAGGCACAGCCAGAGGGTGGTGGCGGTGTACTCGGGCAGCACGGTCTGCGCCATCTCGCGCAGGATGACCTGCGCCTCGCCGCCGAACTGCAGCCACGAAGCCCCCAGCGCCAGCACCGGCAGCACGAGGAGGAAGGCCAGCACGATCAGCAGGAGCGGGGCGAGCCAGCGAAAGGGCATGGGAGGGTGGTGGTGGGCAGCGGCCGGGTCGGCCAGGGCGGTGCGGACGCACACGGCGTCCAACACAAATGAGAATTGTAGTCATCTACAATCGGACCCCATGTTCCTCCAGGTCCAGCAGCTCAGCGTGCACTACCCCGGCCAGCCGCAGCCGGCGGTGGACACCGTGACCCTGGGCCTGGCGGCGGGCCACATCGGCGTGCTGATCGGCCCCTCGGGCTGCGGCAAAACCACCCTGCTGCGCGCCGTGGCCGGGCTGGAACGGGTCAGCGGCGGTGCCATCGTGCTCTCGGGCGACACCGTCAGCGAATCCGGCCGCCATGTGCCGGCCGAGCAGCGGCGCATCGGCATGGTGTTCCAGGACTACGCGCTGTTCCCGCACCTGGACGTGGGCCGCAACGTGGCCTTCGGCATCCACCGGCTGCCCAAGGCCGAGCGCGAAGCCCGCGTGGCCGAAGTGCTCAAGCTGGTCGGCCTGGACGGGATGCAGACCCGTTACCCGCACGAGCTTTCTGGCGGCCAGCAGCAGCGCGTGGCCCTGGCCCGCGCGCTGGCGCCCAGCCCGCGCCTGCTGCTGCTCGATGAACCGTTTTCCAACCTGGACGTGGACCTGCGCGAGCGCCTGGCACACGAGGTGCGCGCCATCCTCAAGGCCGCTGGCGCCACCGCCCTGTTCGTCACGCACGACCAGCTCGAAGCCTTTGCCATCGGCGATGTGATCGGCGTCATGCACCAGGGCCACCTGCACCAGTGGGACGACGCCTACGCGCTCTACCACCGGCCGGCCACGCGTTTCGTGGCCGAATTCATCGGGCACGGCGTGTTCACGCCGGCCCAGATCCGCCAGCAGGCCAACGGCGAGGTGGTGGTGCAGACGCCCATGGGTGCGCTCACCGACGTGGAGGAATGCCCGCTGCCCAGCGCCTACGAAGCCGGCCTGTGCGACGTGCTGCTGCGCGCCGACGACATCGTGCACGACGACGACGCGCCGGTGAAGGCGCAGATCGTGCGCAAGGCCTTCCGGGGCTCCGAATTCCTCTACACCCTGCGCCTGGCCAGCGGCGAGACGCTGATGACCCACGTCCCCTCGCACCACAACCACGCGCTGGGCGAGTGGATCGGCATCCGCCCGCAGGTGGACCATGTGGTGACGTTCGAGCGCGGCGGTGCCGCGGGCTCGCCACCGGCCGCAGCGGGCCGGCCGGGCAGCCCTGCGGCGAACTAGACCCGCAGCCAGGCCTGCATGCCGCCACCGGGCCGGGGGCTGAGCGACACGGTCCAGCCATTGACACGCGCCAGTTCGCGCACGATGGCCAGACCCAGACCGCTGCCGCCCGTGATCGGACTGCGCGAGGGCTCCAGCCGGTGAAAGGGCTGGAACATGGCCTCCACCTGATCGGGCGGGATACCCGGGCCACGGTCCAGAACCCCCAGCCGCCAATGCCCGTCCTCGGTTTCGCAGACCAGTTCCACCGGGTGCGGTGCGGCATGGCGCAAAGCGTTCTGCAGCAGGTTGCCCAGTGCCCTCCGCACCGACAGCTCGGGCAGCAGCAGGTGGCAGCCCTCGCAACGCACCCGCACGGGCGCACCATCGGGGCGGCCGTGTTCGGCCGCCAGCTCGTGCAGCAGCACTGCCACATCCACCGGCACGGGTGGTTCCTTCGACAGGCCTCGTGCCAGTTCCAGCACGTTCCCGATCAGCCGGTCCATCTGCTCCACATCACGGTCCAGGCGGTTCAGCAGGGCCTCGTTCGGCGCGTCACGCAGCATCTCCAGTGCCAACCGCATGCGCGCCAACGGGGTGCGCAGGTCGTGCGACACCCCTGCCAGCAGCGTGGTGCGGGCCGTCAACAGCTCCTGCACCTGCACCGCCATGCTGTTGAAGCGCCGGCTCAGGGCCACGATCTCTCGCGCCCCGGTCTCGGGCAGCAACTCGGGCGTCTCGCCCTGCCCGAGCTGGGCGCTAGCGGCCTCCAGCCGCGCCAGGGGCGCAACCACACGGCGCGCCAGCAACAGGGCCAACCCCACCGCCAGCACCAGTCCCGCGGCCAGCCCGATGAGCAGCGCTGTCAGCGGGCGGCTGTCGATGCGTTCCGAGGACAGCCCCACCGCCAGCGTGCCGCCCCCGGCGGGCAGTCGGGCCCAGTACCAGTCCCGGCCGTCGTCCCCGGCGCTGCGAATCAGGTGCCGGTCCGGGCCGGCGCGCCCGGCCAGCGCGTCTTCCAGCAGGAAGAAGAACACCGGATGCCATTCGTCCCGACTCACACCCGTGATCCCGGGCCGGATCTGCAGCGACTGCCGCTGGCGCAGCTCGATCTCGAACGCCGGACGCGTGGCCGGCGGCAGCTCGGCCCAGGTCTGGGCCGACAGCACCATGAGGCCGGCCAGATCGTCGGCCGACCGGCGCGCCATGGGCAGCATGACCAGCCAGACAAAGGCCAGCACCACCAGCAGTTCGATCCCGATGAAGGCCGCAGCCAGCAGCAGGGTGTTCTGCCGCACCAGCCCGACCGGCTTGCTCACACCGCCCCCCCGGCCGGGTTGAACAGGTAGCCCTCGCCCCGCACGGTGCGGATGTACTGCGGTGCCGTGGGGTCGGCTTCGATCTTGCGGCGCAGGCGGGTGACGCGGCTGTCCATGCTGCGGTCGAACGGATCGCGATCAAAACCCTTGAGCATGTCCACCAGCAGGTCACGCGACAGCACTCGGCCCGGGTGGCTGGCAAAGGCCGCCAGCAGCGCATATTCGGCGCTGGTCAGGTTCACCTCGTGCCCGTCGCGCAGCAGGCGGTGACCGGCGGTGTCGAGCTGGAAAGGACCGAACGCGTACCGCGGCCCGGCCTGCGCTGCGTGCGGTGTCGGCAGCGGGGTCGATACAGTGGCCGGTGAAGGGTGCGCGCGGCGCAGCAGCGCCCGCAGGCGCGCCAGCAACTCGCGTGGGCCGAAGGGTTTGGGCATGTAGTCGTCGGCCCCCACTTCCAGACCGATCACCCGGTCCATCTCTTCGCCGCGCGCCGAGAGCATGAGCACCGGGATATCCCACTGCGCCTTGATGCTGCGGGTGAGCGACAGGCCGTCTTCGCCCGGCAGCATGAGGTCCATCACGATCGCATCGGGCAGGCGCTCCTGGAGAGCCACCCGCATGGCCGCCGCGTCGTGGACGGTCTGCACCGCCAATCCGTTGCACGACAGGTAGTCGGCCAGCAGGCTGCACAGGTCCGGATCGTCATCGACCACCAGCACACGCACGGTGGCCGGCGAAGAAGCGCGCGTGTTCATGGCGCCCAGTGTAGGACGACGGCCCCTGGTCCCGTGCACGCCCGCCCGGCCGCAACACGGACTGACACACGCTGACACAGAGCGCCACGCACTGCGTCGGTGCCGCCATCGGCGCGTGACACGGCGTACCCATCATTGATCCATTGACTCCGGTGCCAGCACCGCGAGCCACCGGCCGGCCCGGCGTCCAGGTTGCGCCGCGCCGGTCACCACCCCTCAACCTGTCCGACAAGGAGTCATCATGAACCGCTTGCTCACCCCCCTGCTCGCCGCCCTCATCCTGGGTTCGGGTGCCGCCACGGCAGCCGACCCGGCACCCGTCCTCGGACGCCAGCTCATGACCGAACAGGAACAGGCCGAGATGCGCATCCGCATGCAGAACGCCACCACCGAGCAGGAACGCACCCGCATCCGCGCCGAGCAGCACGTGCTGATCCGCGAGCGCGCGGCGAAACAGGGCATCGTGCTGCCCGAGACGCCTCCCGTACAGGGCCAGGGCATGGGTGCTGGTCGCAATGGCCCGGGCAAGGGCAGCGGCGGCATGGGCCCGGGCGGCCCGAAGCGCTGACAAGCACGAGGTGCCACACGCCATGACCCCGAAACCGGCCCACAGCCGCCTGCTGGTGTGCGCTTTCCTGGGCATGCTGACACTGGCGGCGCGCGCAGTCGAGCCGGCGCCCCTGCGTGCGGATCCCCTCATGACCCCGGCGCAGACCGGTGTGCTCCTGCCCTACGGGGCGGGCTATGAACAGCGCCTGCGCACGATCGCGGCGGACGCCCCACCGGAAGTGCCCCCCGCCACGCCAGCGCCCCAGCAGGCCGACGCCCCACGCGGCGCGTCGGGCCCCGGCGGCCATGGCAGTGGTGGTGGTCGCGGCAGCGGCAGCGGTCGTGGCGGTGGCCGCGGTCGCTGAAGGCCCCCGACTGCCACACACGCGCCCGCCACCCGCCACCCGCCACCCGCCACCCGCCACCCGCCACCCGCCACGATGCCCGCGGTTTTCCATCCATCATGAACACCGTCTTTCCCCGTCGAATGACCACCCTCCTGCTGGCCGCCGCCGTGCTCGGCGCCTGCGGGGGCGGTGACACCGACAACACCGGCACGGGCAACGGACCGACACCCATCGTCGACGCGAACGGCGTGTCGTCGTTCGACAGCACCGCACTGGGCGTCGCCCTGGTGGCGCTGCCGTCGGAACCACTGAGCCCTGCGGAGGCCAGCTCGCTGCGCTACATGCGCGAAGAGGAGAAGCTCGCGGGCGACGTATACGCCCGGATGCACGCTCTGTGGGGCGGCCAGGTCAGGACCTTTGGCAACATTGCCATCAGCGAGGACAACCACACCGAGTCGGTGCACCAGCTGCTGCTGCGCTACGCGCTGGAGGATCCGACCACAGGCCGACAGGAAGGGGTGTTCCAGAACCCGGACCTGCAGGCGCTGTTCAACCAGCTGGTGGCCGACGGATCGGTGTCCCTGATCGCAGCGCTGCAGGTGGGCGTGCGCATCGAGGAACTCGACATGCTGGACATCAACACCCACCTGGGCAGCGTGGACAACCCGGACATCCGGCTGGTCTACGAGGCACTGCTCAAGGGCTCGCGCAACCACCTGCGCGCGTACCACAAGGCACTGGTCCAGCGGGGTGGCAGCTACACGCCGCAGTACCTGACACCAGCCGAATTCGACGCCATCGTCCAGTCGGCCACCGAGCGATGACAACGCAGGGCTCGCTGACCGGCTTTCAGGGCTGACGGACCGGCTCCGTGACAAAGCCGATCTTGCGCACGCCCGCGCGCTGGGCGGCGGCCATGGCCAGGGCCACGCGCTCGTAGCGCACGGCCTTGTCGCCCCGGATGTGCAGTTCCGGTTGTGGTTCCTGCGCGGCGGTGGTCCGCAGCCGCTGCTCAACCTCGGCATCCTCGACCCGGACGTCGTTCCAGAAGTAGGCACCGTCGGCGTCCACCGAGAGGCGCAGGTTCTGCGGCTTGTCCTGCAGCTTCTGGTTGCTGGCCTGCGGCAGGTCGATGCGGACCGCGTGCTGGATGACCGGTACGGTGATGATGAAGATGATGAGCAGCACCAGCATGACGTCGATGAACGGGATCATGTTGATCTCGCTGAGCATCGCGTCGCTGTCGTCCTGGGTTCCGATGGCCATGCGAACCCCCTTCAAGCCGGTTGGGCGGCGAGGAAACGGACCTCGCCTTCACCCGTCACCCGCGCGCCGACTGCCAGGTAGGCGTGCAGGTCGTTCCCGAAGCGCCGGAGCTGGTGCTGGAGTCCCTTGTTGCCCCGCACCAGCAGGTTGTAGCCCAGCACGGCCGGGATGGCCACCAGCAGGCCCAGGGCGGTCATGATCAGCGCCTCGCCGATGGGGCCGGCCACCTGGTCGATGCCGACCTGACCGGCCGCCCCGATGCCTAGCAGGGCGTGGTAGATGCCCCAGACGGTGCCGAACAGGCCCACGAACGGGGCGGTGGAGGCGATCGAGGCCAGCACCGTCAGGCCACTCTGGGCACGCTGTGCGGCGTCCTCCAGGCTGCGGTTCAGGCAGCGCTCGATCCAGTCGCTCATTTCGCCCGGCACCGCCAGCGCACGCCCCGCGCCCTGCGGCAGTCCCAGCCGGTGGGCAAAGCCGATGCTGTCGACCACCAGGGCACGGAACGGGTCGTCCGCGTGGTGACCGAACAGGGCCAGTCCGTCGCTCAGGCTGGCACAGCGCCAGAAGCGGTCGCAGGTGCGCGCGCGCCGGCGGTGGGCCAGCAGTTCCAGCCCCTTGAGCAGAAAGATGACCCAGGTCACCAGGGACATCAGCAGCAGGGTCAGCGCCACCGCGCGCGTGATGCCATCACCCTGTGTCCAGACATGGACCAGGCCGGTGGATGTGAGGTTCGGATTCATGACGGTTTCGGAGGTGAGAACGGAATCGGACGGGCCCGGTCAGCGACCGAGCACAAAGTGGATGGGCACGTCGAACCACATGGGCTTGGGAATGCCCGCTTCCCGCCCCGGCACGTAGCGCCAGCGCCGTGCGGTTTGCAGCGCGACCGCGTCGAGCCGGTCGTACCCGCTGGACACCGCCAGCTGCGCCTGCAGCGCCGTGCCTTCGAGGCCAATGAACACGCGCACCACCACCCGCCCGGCTTCGCCCAGCTGACGCGAGGCCGCCGGATACGGTGGTGCCGGGTTATCAAGGTAGGCCGCACTGCTGGAGGGCAGCACGATCGGGGGTGGTGGCGGCGGTTCGGCCGACGGGACCGCAGCGGTCATGACCGGCTCGGCAGGTGGAGGCGCCGGCACGGGCTCGGGTGTGGCCACGGGCGCGGGCGGCGCCTCCTCCGTGCTGCTCGGCAGGGGTGCAGGGGCGGGCTGGACCGGTGCCACGGGCACGGGCCTGAGCAGCGCCACCGGCGCCACGGGGCGCACCGCCGGTGGCGCCACCGGCGGGACCGGCACCTCGACGAAGTGCACGAACACCGGCAGGGTCGTGAGCGTCTCGACCGCCCGGCCTATCAGGCCGGACTGCAGCGCCCAGAGGCCCAGACCGTGCATCAGGACCACGCACAGAATCACGCCCCCGCGACGCAGGTCGCGCCGGCGCGGAGCGGCTGGCACCATGGAAGCGCCCATGGTCATCCCGCCAGACGGGCCGATGGCCGGGATCTGCGGCTGGCGCGCAGCTTGATGCCCAGGCGCCGCCATCCGATGACCACGCCGGTGAGGCTGAGCACGGCACCGCCCAGGCTGAGCAGGATCATCACGATGTCCCACACCGGCCGCAGGTTCAGCAGCGGCAACCAGTCCCAGCTGTGCAGCAAGGCAAACAGCCAGCGGCTGGTGCGACGACCCACGTCGGTGCGCCCCAGGACCGTTCCGGTGTGCGGGTCCAGGTGCACCCAGCTGGCCTGCGGGTCCTGGTACACCACCCGCAGGATCGGCAGAGGTCGCTCGTTCCCGCCGCTCATGGTGTGGGCCGCTCGGTCGTAGTAGTAGAAGTCGTACGCATCCAGCCGCTGGATCTGGGCGATCGGGGCCTTCAGCAGCCCGGCGGCGGCCTGCCGCAAGGCGGCTTCGTCCACCTGCCAGGGCTGGGCACTGCGGCTGTCGAACAGCTGCGGCCGGCCGCTGGCCTGCACGGCCTGCACCGTCAGCGTCCCCAGCACCGGTACCCAGCGCAGTTCCCGAACCGCTCCGCCCGCGGCGCGCAGCAATGCAGACGGCGGCGCGTCGTCGGCCGTGACCTGCCAGCGGGGGCCCTGCAGCGCCGCCATGTTCAGGGGCGCCGCTCCGGTATCGAACACGCGCCACGGGTTCATCGACATCAGCCCGCTGAAGATCCAGGTGAACGCGATCAGCGCGAACAGCAGACCCGAGATGTGATGCCAGCGCATCATGCGCCCGGGGTACGGCGAACGCGAGCCGTGTCGGTAGGGCGTGCGCAGGCGCCACCGCATCACCCCCACCACCGTGCCCAGCAGCGTCACGGCGATGCCGACGATGGACAGCCAGTTGACGATGTCGCTCCAGTACGGGTCGAACACGTTGCCCCGGAACGGGTAGAGCCAGTGGATCCAGGCGCCCGCGTAGTTCCACACCCGTTCGACACGGGAGGCGTCGCGCACCACTTCGCCCGTGAGGCTGGAGACGTAGAGCTGCGTCCGGTGCTCATCGGCCAGCTGCACATGGTGCAGCGGTCGGTGCGCGTCGAGCGCCTTGGAATGGGTGAAGGCGTCCTCCTCCACCAGACCCAGGTAGCGCAGACCCCTGACCGAGGGGTCGGCTTCGGCGAACGCTGCCGCACTGGCCATGGCCAGCGTCGCGTCCACGCCCTGCAGGCGCTGGCCGGTGGCGGCATCCACCACCACCGTGCCGCGGCCCGGTGGCACGCGCTGGCGACCAGCGGCCGCCAGCGCGGCCGCTTCCGGCACGGCCAGGTACACCGCGCGCCCGCCACGGGCGGCGGCCAGGCGCAGCTCCTTGAGCGGCCCTTCAACGCCGGCGCGCGCCATCGCGTCGCCGGGTGCCAGCAACCCGGCCCCGTCCCCCAGGGCGGGCAGGTGCGCTAGGCGCTCGGCGCTGGTGAGCTTGGGATAGCCCACATACATCATGACCACGCCCGAGACGAACCACAGCAGGAAGAACACGCACAGCACGATGCCCAGCCATCGGTGCGTGAGGAACAGCCAGCGTTTGAAACGCAGATGCATGGCCCGATCCTCAGAACGTCAGGCGCAGCGCCACATCGGCCGTGCGGGGAGCCCCCAGGTACACCATGGTGCTGCGAGCGCTGGCGGCGTACACCTTGTCGGTGGCGTTGCGCAGGCGCGCCGTGAGCTGCGTGTTCCGGTTGATCCGGTAGCTCAGGCCCAGATCGACCAGCGTGTAGGCGGGCCAGCGCTGGGTGTTGGCCGCGTCGGCATAGACCTGGCCCACGCGGCGCACGCCCACGCTGGCTTCCAGCGCCGGTGTGAAGGCGTACGACGTCCAGAGGTTCACCACCGTGCGCGGCGTGTTGGTCGGCTGCTTGCCGGCCAGCGACACGCCGCTCTGCACGAACTGCTCGTACTGCGCATCCACATGGCTCAGGTTGCCCTGGACCGCCCATTGCCGGGTGGCCTGCAGACCGACCCCCATCTCGATGCCTTTGGCCGACTGTTCACCCACCAGCACCGTCAGGCTGCTGTTGTTCGGGTCCTGTGTGGCGATGTTCTTGCGGGTGATGTGAAAGGCAGCGAGCGTGAGGTTGCCGCGGCCGTCCAGGATGTCCATCTTGCTGCCCACCTCAATCTGGCGCCCGGTGGTCAGCTCGGTGTTGTCGCGCACGTTGGCGAACGACGCGGTGCTCAGGATGCCCGCCGGGGGATCGGCCGCCGTCGCAAACTGGCCGTAGAGATTGGCGCCCGGCGCGTAGTCCCAGACCAGGCCGATGCGGCCGGTGGTGGGGCTGTAGGTGCGCGCATAGCTGGCCGGGTTGGCGGCATTGACCTCGCGGCGGTTGACCAGCTCCAGCTCGATGCGCTCGTGGCGCAGCGCGGTCACCAGGTTCAGCGTCGGCTGCAGCGCGGTGCGGTTCTCGGCGTAGAGCGCCACCGTGCGGACCGTGTTGTCGCGATCGGGCCGGAAACCGGGCGACATGCCGGGGATGGAGAAGAAGGCTTCGGTTTCGAAGTCGTAGGGATTCACCGTGCTCACCGTGCCCGACAGGCTGTTCGGGAACCGGGTCTGCTGGTTCAGGCTCACGTCCAGGCCAAACGACCAGTCGCTGCGCCGGTCACCGATCTGCCCTTTGTAGCTGCCGTCGATCCGGTCGCCCACCAGCCGCTGGTCGTGGCGCTGCAGCAGCGCGCTGGACCGCACCACCGCCGTGTTGGTGTTGTTGAAGACGTAGGTCTCGACGTTGCGGTAGTCGCGCAGCGCGTCGTAGGCGTAGAAGGTGTTCCTCCACTGCAGCGCGTCGCTGCCGCGCCATTCGGTGATCGACCGCAGCCACTGCACGCGCTGGGCGTAGAGCCCGTCGACGCTGTTGTAGTTCTTGAACCGGGTGCGCTCGTCGATCTGCAGCGTGCTGCCGGCGGGCTTGAGCACCGGTGTGCCCCAGTAGGGGCGGTCCACCCGCTCGTCCTGGTATTCGTAGGCCAGGGTGTGGGTCACGCCGGCGCCCAGATCCGAGAGCAGCGAGGTGGCCAGCTGCGTGGCCTGCCGGTCGGACCCATCGGTCCAGGCACCACCCCGGCGGTGGTTGAGATCCACCCGCAGATAGTGGTCCGAGCTGCCCTGCCCGTCCCCGGCCACGCGACGGTTCAAGCCGACCGACACCTCCTTGAGGGCGTCGGAGCCCAGCCGCAGCTGCGCCTCGCTCAGGTCGTCCCGGGTCGCCAGCTTGGTGATGGCGTTGATGGTCCCGCCCACGGCCCCCGCGCCGTACAGGAAGCTGGACGGTCCGCCAATCGCTTCAACGCGGTCGTAGATCCAGCTGTCCACCGGCCGCGCCGCGATCGAGTACTGCACGTCCACCCCGTTGAACAGCTGGGTGAGCGAGGCCCCGCTGAAGCCGCGGTACTGCACGCCGATGCTGCCCGGCGCGTCGTGGGCTGTCACGCCGGCCACGCTGCGCAGAACGTCCTGCGTGTTCTGGGCGCCCCGGGCTTCGATGGTGGCGCGATCCACCACCGTCACGCTGGCGGGCGTTTCTCGCGGGGTCAGCCCGAGCCGGCTGCCGGTGTCGATGGGCGCGTCCAGCGGCAGGGCGCCGTTGGGCTGGTCCGCGGTGGCTTTCACTTCGACCACCGACAGCGTGCCGGAGGCCGTTGCCGGGCTGTCGGCAGTTTGCGCTTGCACGGGCGACGCGATCAGCGAAGAAAACACGGTGGCCAGTGCCAGGCACAGCGGCGAAACCGCAAAGGTGTGGAGGGACGGCGCAGGGGAAGCGGCATGCATGAGGAGACTCCAGGGATTGGAAAACAAGGCCACCTGTCAGCGACCTCGGGGATGTCGATCAGATCGGGGCGGCGGGTACGGAGCGGGTTCAGAAGGTCACGTTCACGCCCGCGTAGAGCGTGCGGCCCATGCCCGGCACGGCTGTGCCCCACTGCGGGTAGTTGGGCAGTGCCGGATTGCTCATCGTCGTTCCCTGGCCCACATAGGCGCCACCGGTGGGCAGGTAGTGGAACGTGTCGAAGAGGTTCTCCACACCGAAGTCCAGTCGCACATCGCCCCAGCTGTAGCTGCCGCGCAGGTTGACCAGCGCATAGCCTGGTGTGGTCACTTCGTTGCGCATGGTTGAAACATGGGTCTTGGCCTTGACCATCACCAGTTCGGCGCTGTTGCTCCAGCCGCCCTGCTGCTGCGTGAGCGTCAGCTTGGCGTTGGCCGGCATGATGTGAATCAGTCCGTCACCGGTCTCCAGGTTCTTGCCACGCGTGAGGTTGAGCAAGCCCTTGAGGCCCCACTGGCCCCAGGCGTTCTGCGCCAACGACATCTGCCCGGACAGGTCCAGCCCGTAGATCTTGGCCGACTGGTTGACGTACTTGAGCACGCTGAATTTGTCCACAGCCAAAGTGGTGGCCGGCAGGTTGGTGGTGGCGTTCCACTGCACCGCGTCAATGTAGTCACTCACCCGCGTGTAGTAGGGCGTGGCCTTGAAGGCCCAGCGCTGGTCCTCGGCGTGCCAGTCGAAAGTGGCCGACAGGGTGTTGGCCTTCTCGGGCTGGAGGTCGAGGTTGCCCACATAGCCGTTGCCATCGCCCACGAAGTTGTTCATCAGGGCCGCCATCTGCCAGGTGGACCAGGGGAACTTCTCGTACACGTTGGGGGAACGTTCCTTGTGGGCAAAGCCGAACTCGATCGACTGCGTGGGACTCACCGTCCAGCGCGCCAGCGCGGTCAGGTCCAGGTTGTGGTCGGTGCTGGCGTGATCGGCCTGATTGAACGCGTTGGCGTCGCGCCCCTGGTTGCCGCCGCCGGCCGGGTTGTAGCCCGCGACGTCACCTGCGTCCATGCGCACGCGCTCCGTGCGCAGGCCGAGCAGCCCCTTCCACTGCGGTTGCAGATCGCCTTCCCATTCGGCAAACAGCGCGACACGATCGCGCTCACCGTCACGGATGTTCCAGAAGGTGCCGGGCCACATGCCCGCGCCCGAAGGCGGCCACCAGTCGTTGAGGGTGTACAGCTGCACATCGGTCCCCAGGCGCAGCAGGTCCCGCTCACCCAGGTGGACCTCGCCCTTGACCGAAAGGCCCGTGGTCTTGCCTTCGGTGTACATCGGCATGCCGACCGCGCAGCTCGGCCCGATCGGGCTGCACGGTGCGCCATTGAGCACACCGCTGCCCCCCGACGCCATGCCGTACCAGTAGCGTTTGTCGACACCGAAGTCCATGAAGTGGTCCACGGTCTCGCGGTACGCCCGCGCCTGCAACTGGCCCCAGTCCATCTGGCCGGTGTAGCTCAGGTTGATGCTGCGCTGGTCGTTGTTCAGCATGTCCATGCGCTGGTTCGGGTAGAGCTGGTAGGGCATGTCCTGCACCCCGAGCCGGGCCTCGAACAGGTGCTCGTCGCGCTGGTGCGCCAGGCTCAGCGCATGGTTGCGCGTGAAGTACGCGGTCGAGCCGACCTCGTCGTGCGGCAGCCGGTGGCCGGTACGGCCGGTGAACTCGTAGGTCTTGAAGTCGCCACCGGCGCGGTAGTTGTCGGCTCGGCTCAGCGAGCCGTCGTAACGGACGCTGAAGTCCTGCGTCGCATGCGTGGCCGAGAGGTTGAGGCTGCGGGCCCTGTTGTTGCTCCGGTAGGACGCCCCCACTTCCCCCTGGTCGATGGCGGGCTGACCCGCAGCGGCAAACACGGGCGCCGGTGACTCGGCCACGATGCTGCCGCCGATGCTGTCGCCCCCCAGACTGACCGGCGTGATGCCCGCGTACACCGTCAGCCGCCCCAGCTGTGTCGGATCGATGTAGGACAGGGCCGGGTTCATGTGGTTCGGGCAGGACGCGATCAGGTCCATGCCATCGACCTTGATGCGCAGGCGGTCATCGGCCAGGCCACGCAACGCCGGCAGGCTGGACACACCGCCGGCCCCGTTGACCGAAGCGCCCGGCACATCGGCCAGCAGGCTGGCGGTGTCACTGGTGCGGGAGCGGCCCGTGCGCAGCTCCACCGCACCGATGCCCGTGCCTGGCAGCGTCGGGTCCTGCTGCGCGCGCACGGTGACCGTGGACAGGGTGCCCTGGCTCACCGGCGGCGCGGCGGGCGTCTCTTGCGCCAGCGCCGCCGTGCCCGCGCAACCCAGCGCAGGAAGGGCCAGCGCCAGTGCGTGGTGAACAGGCGTGCGGATGAACATCGCGCCACCCGTGGCCCGCACGGGTGAACGGAACGGAGGGTTCCTCATGAGATGACTTCTCTTTCTTGGTTGGAAAAAACGACGGGACGCGGCATCGGGTGGCCCGGCGCATCCGTTTCGGTTTCAGTGCTGGTGCCCGACCGTGCCGGCGCGCGGCGTCTGCACCCAGACCTTGACCTCGTGCACACCGGCCTTCTCGAAGGTCAGCGTCACCGGAAAACGGTCGCCATCCTTGAGCGGGGCCTTCAGGTTCTGCAGCATCAGGTGGTGGCCGTCCGGCGTGCCGTGTTTCATGGCCACCGTGGCGCTGGCGGGCAGGTCCAGCGCCGGTACGGCGCGCATCTGCATCACGTCGCCCTGGGGACCCTGCACCATCTGCATGCGGTGGATCTCGACACGGCCCGCCACCGGGGTGCTGGCGGACAGCAGACGGTCGGTCACCGCACCGGTGTTGCGGATGCCGCGGAAGTACACCGCCCCGGTGCTCAGGCCAGGGCGGGTGGGTGTGGCGTAGGGATGGTCGATGCGCAGGTCGCCCGCTTTGAAATCGTGAGCCTGCACCACACCCGCCGACAACACGGCCCAGCACAACAGCAGACCGCGGCAGCGGTTCAGGCCACGATCAAAACGGCGGGAGGTTGACACAGGGTGTCTCATGCCGCCACCCCGGCCGAAGACCAGTCCGGCGGTGCGATGCGCGCCGGGCCGCTCTTGCGGCTGCGCGGGGGCAGCAGCTGCGCCAGGGCGCGGCACACGGTTTCGGTCTTGGCATCGATCAGCAGCGCCATCTCGCGCAACGTCGGCAGGGCCTGGCGCACCGCGTCGGCGCGACCGTCCTGCCCTGCCCTGCGCGCTGCGTGCTCCAGGCCCAGCAGCGACAGCAGGTGCGACAGGCGCTGCAGCACGCTGCCAGTGCGCAGCAGGGTCATGTCCTGGCTGCGGCCGAGGTTCTGCAGCAGCGCCTGCTGCAGCAGGGCGGCACGGGCCGCCTCGCTTTCAGCGGGCAGTGCCTGCAGCCGGCAGTGCGTGAACGCGCTGGCGCTGAACTGGTAAGACCGGCCACACAGGGCTTCGGTACCGATCAGGTCACCAGGCAAGGCCAGTTGCACCGGTTGCCGGGTCGGACCGCTGGCACGGTCCAGGCGCACCGCGCCTTCGACCACACGCCAGAGGCAGGCGCGGTCTCCGGCCAGGAAAATGGTCTGGTTGCTGGCAAAGGCCAGCGATGCATCGGAAGGGGGATTCGACATCTCTTGCTCCATGGGGACGCCGGCGCTGGAACACCAGGGCCGGCCACTGAAACCCGCGGCCCCGGACGGGGCCGCACCAAGGGAATCAGCCCAGGAGCGGGGGACCACGGGCGCCCGGGACGGGCGCCGAGAAGACGGTGAACAGGACGACCAGCGGCGGTGGCGCGACCGGATCGCCCAGGGCCGGCGGCAGCACCGGCAGGCTCGGACTCAGGGGGGCAAAACGCTCGGCGGCCAGGGTGCAGTGGCCGCAAAGGTCCAGCGATCCGGGATCGGGCGCGCCATCACCGTCGGCGGTGCCCCGATCCACCCGCACCCACTGCATGCCGACACTGGTGCACAGCTCCACCCATTGCTCGCCCGGCCGCGCATCGGGCGGACCACCGGCCGACAGCACACGCGAAATGCCGGGTGCCAGCGTGGCCAGCAGCAGCGCCAGGAGCAGCCAGCGCGCCAGCCGGCGCACCCAGGGGCGCAGTCCGTCAGGGGTGTGCAGCAGGCGGCCCATGGGCTGTTGTGGCGTGGCTCAGGCGGACGCTGCGAGATCAGCGCAGGCCGTCCAGGTACAGCTTGCTCAGCTGGGCGAACTGGTCCGCGTTCAGGGTCTTGCGCAGGTGCTCGACACAGCGGTCACGGCCCTGGAAGTGCTGCACTTCGGCGTCCGCGATCTGCTTCATCAGCGCATCGCGGTCGGCCTGGGGCTTGTTGTCCAGGATGGCCATGCGCAGCTGGCCACGCAGTTCGATGATCTTCTTCTGCACCGCCACGCGGCCGGGCATGGCCTGCTTGCGGTAGTCGTCCAGCGACTTGATCTGGTCAGCGGTGAGCTTGAGGTCGGCCTCGTGCTTCATGGTCAGGGGCATGAGCTCGACGACGGGGATGGCGCCGTCCCCGGGCACGCCCTTGGCAACGGCCAGGCCGGTGGCGACCACGAGGGCCAGCAGGAGCGCGCCCTGGCGCAGGGTTTGGATGGTGGATCTCATGAAAAACTCCGGTTCGGGTTGAACAAAGGGATCAGTGTTTGTGTTCGCCAGGTTTCATGGGCATGGGCGCGTTGCCACCACCCAAGGCCGTGACCGGGGCCTTGATCTCCTGCGTGAAGCGCTTCTTGGCGTCGTCCTCGAACACCAGGGTGATGGACACCTGCTCGCCGCCCTTGAGCGGCTGCTTGAGGTCCATCAGCATCACGTGGTAGCCACCGGGCTTGAGCTCCATGGTGCGGCCGGCGGCCAGGTCCAGGCCTGGGATCTGGCGCATCTTCATGACGTCGTTCTCCATCGCCATTTCGTGGATCTCGGCCACGCCGGCCACCGGCGACTGGACCGCCACCAGGCGGGCATTGGCGGCCGGCGTGAGGCGCATGAACGCACCGGTGGCCTTCTGCGAGGCCACGGTGCCGCGCACCCAGGCGTCCTCCACCTTGACGGCGGTCTGCGCCCAGGCCTGGGCGGTGATGGCCAGCAGGCCGGTGATGAGCAATTTCTTCATGGAAAACTCCTGTCGGTTCGGGGTTGAAAGAAACGGGAACGGTGGGGGGCTGCGGCAGACGTCAGGCCGCCGGCTCGGCCATCAGCGCACGGATGTCGGCCGCATAGTCGTCGGCGGTCTGTTCGTGGCGCAGCACCACGCGGATGCGGCCTTGCCGGTCGAACAGATAGCTCAGGGCCGTGTGGTCCATGGTGTAGCTGCTGCCGGTGGGCACCTTCTTGTAGTACACGCGGAACTCGTCGGCGGTCTTGCGGATGGCATCCACGTTGCCGGTGAGCGCAAGGAAGGACGGGTCGAACGAGGCCATGTATTCGCGCAGCAGCTGCGGGGTGTCGCGCTCGGGATCCACGGTCACGAAGATCACCTGCAGATCGGCGGCCTGCGACCCCAGCAGTGTTTTCACCGCGGCGGCACGGGTCAGCGCCGTCGGACAGACATCGGGGCACTGCACGAAGCCGAAGTACAGCATGACGATCCGGCCCTTGAAGTCGTCCAGGCTGCGGGGCTGCCCGTTGAAATCGGTGAGCGCGAAGCCGCGCGCGTACTCGGCGCCGCTGATGTCGATGCCCTTGAACGGCGAAGCGCTGCCGTGACCGACGGGTGCCGACCGGTCACATCCGGCCAGCAGCAGCGCACCACAGGCGGCCAGCAAGGCCACCGACTGCCGGCGCGACAACCACAAGGGTGTGCCGGCGGGTACCGGCGATGAACAGGGGGTGGAACGAGGCATGAGGCCTCCAGAAACAGGGAACACAAGGCACACCCGCAAGGGCATGCCACGGCCGGGAGTCTCAGGTGGCGAAGGGCGGCGCGCGCGACTGGGCAGGCGCCCAGATGGTGGTGGCCAGCGGCGCCTGGTAGAAGGCCGGCGGCAGATCGGTCAGGCGGGCGGGCAGGTCCGGTTGCAAGGCCGCCGTCGGCAGGCCGGCCGCGCCGCCATGCAGCGTGCACCACGGGCAATGCGGGCTGGCACCGCTGTCCGGTGCGCTGCCATCGGGTTGCTGCTGCGAGACTTCGCCGGTATCGGCCTGGACCCAGACCATGCCGCTGACGCTGCAGACTTCAAGCCAGTCGCCCCGGTCGCCAGCGGCCACCATGGCCTGCGTCACCGTGGGCGCCAGCGCGCCCAGCACCAGGGCGAACAAGGCCACCCAGGCGGTCAAACGGCGGTGAAGGCGCGTCAGGAACATCGCGGCAGTGTATCAGCGGCGTTTGATGCGGTGGTCCCGGCCGGGCTCAGGTCGCCCGGAGTTTGACGATCGTCAGACGCAGATCCTGGGCCCAGGTGCGGCGATCCCGGCCATGGCTGTGCTCGGCTTCCCCGAAGTGCACCACCGCCTGCACCCCCGTGGCGCGCAAGGTGGCCCAGATGGACTGCAGCAGCGTGGTGTCACCGATGAACAACGGCGCATCGCTGCGTCCCCCGGTATGGCCATCCACAAATGCCAGCGCCACCGGCTGCACCGGGGCATCCGTGGAAATCGCGGCCTGGATCAGGTTGGCATGGAAAGGCAGCAGGGTCTGCCCGTCGCCGGTGGTGCCTTCGGGGAACACGGCCAGCACATCGTGCCCGCGCAGGCTGTCGGCCATCTGGTGCACCACGCGCATGGCGTCGCGCCGGCTTTCGCGCTCGATGAAGAGCGTGCCCGCACCCGTGATCAGCGACCCGAGCACCGGCCAGTGTTTGACGTCGGCCTTGGAGACAAAACGCGCCGGCCGCGCCGCGTCCATGACCAGGATGTCCAGCCAGGAGATGTGGTTGGCCACCAGCAGGACCGGCCCATGCGCCGGCGGCGTCCCTTTGACGACCAGCTCCACACCCATGATGTGCAACATCTGGCGCGACCATTCGCGCACCACCTGGCTGCAGGCGTCCGGCGGGAGGCGGCCAAAGTCGCTGCGCACGATCCAAAGCCCGCGCAACACATGGGCCATGGCGCGCACGATGCGCCAGGCCGCGGCCAACCGCGAGCGCTGACGACTCACGCCGCGGCCCGTGCCTCGTAGGCCACCTGGCCGGCCACCAGCGTGGCGCGCACGCGCACCGGCATCTCGTGGCCTTCGAACGGGGTGTGCTTGCCCTGGCTGCGCAAGGTTGCGGGCTCCACGGCCCAGCTGGCGTTGGGATCGAGCAGGCAGAGGTCGGCCGCGCCGCCCACGCTGATCTGGCCCACGCTGTGCTGCAGCGTGCCCAGCGCGCTGCCCAGCACGGCCTGCGGGCCGCTGGTGAGCACGGTCAGCGCCTGCATCAGGCCCAGGCCGTCCTGCTGCGCCCACTTGGCGGCCAGGCCCAGCAGCAGTTCCACCGCGGTGGCGCCGGGCTCGGCTTCGGCAAAGGGCAGGACCTTGGCGTCGGCGTCCACCGGGTTGTGGTCGGACACCAGGGCATCGATGGTGCCGTCGGCCAGGCCCGCACGCAGGGCCTCGCGGTCGCGCTGCTGGCGCAGCGGCGGCTGCAGGCGGGCGCGGCTGTCGTAGAAGCCGATGTCCACATCGGTCAGGTGCAGGTTGTGCACGCTCACGTCGCAACTCACCGGCAGGCCCTCGGCCTTGGCCTGGCGCACCAGGGCCAGGCCGGCCGCGCTGCTGATGCGGCACAGGTGCACGTGAACGCCTTTTTCACCCGCGGCCCTGGCCGCGCCGTGCACACCGCGCAGCAGCTCGAACAGGGTGTGCAGCGCGATGGTCTCGGCCGCAGAAGGGACGCCGGCCAGACCCATGCGGGTGGCGAGCGGGCCGCTGGCGGCCACGCCCTTGCCCAGCCAGAAGTCCTGCGGGCGCAGCCACACGGTGTAGCCGAAGGTGGCGGCGTACTGCAGCGCGCGCTGCAGCACCTGCGCGTTGACGATGGGCACCTCGGCCTGGCCGAAGCCGATGCAGCCGGATTCGGTGAGCTCGGCCATTTCGGTCAGCACCTCGCCCTTGAGGCCGCGCGTGAGCGCGCCCAGCGGAAACACGCGCGACTGGTGCAGCTTCTCGGCGCGGAACTTGAGCATGTCCACCAGGCCGGGCTCGTCGAGCACCGGATCGGTGTCGGGCGGACAGACCAGCGAGGTCACGCCACCGGCCACGGCCGCGGCCATTTCGCTCTCCAGCATGCCGGCGTGTTCCTGGCCGGGTTCGCGCAGGCGCACCGACAGGTCCACCAGGCCGGGTGCGACCACCAAACCCGAGGCGTCGATGGTGCGGTTGGGGTGGAAGTCGGGTGCCACCTTGCCGATGGCGATGATGCGGCCGGCGGCGATGGCGATGTCGGCCAGCTCGTCACGGCCGCTGGCCGGGTCCATGACGCGACCGTTCTGGATCAGGATCTTCATAGCTTTACCTTGAAAAGCGTGGTTTCGCCGCCGGGCCGCCCCAAGGCGAAACGCGCCCCCTCGGGGGGCAGCGACCCGCGAAGCGGTGGAGCGTGGGGGTCAAGCTTCATTCCCTGCGACGATGCCCAAGACGGCCATGCGGACAGCAATACCGAACGTCACCTGCGGCAGGATCACGCTCTGCGGCCCGTCCACCACAGCGGATTCGATCTCGACGCCGCGGTTGATCGGACCCGGGTGCATGACGATGGCGTCCGGCTTGGCCCAGCGCAGGCGCTCGGTGGTCAGGCCGAAGCTCTTGAAGTACTCCTGGCTCGACGGCAGCAGCGCACCGCTCATGCGTTCGTTTTGCAGCCGCAGGGTGATCACCACGTCGCAGCCCTTGATGCCCTCCTCCAGCGTGTGGCACACGCGCACACCCAGGTGAGACAGGTCGCTGGGCACCAGGGTGCGCGGGCCGACCACGCGCACATCGGGGCAGCCCAGCGTGGTCAGCGCGTGGATGTCGGAGCGCGCCACGCGCGAGTGCAGCACGTCGCCGACGATGGCCACCGACAGGTTGGTGAAATCCTTCTTGTAGTGCCGGATGGTGTACATGTCCAGCAGGCCCTGCGTGGGGTGCGCATGGCGGCCGTCGCCGGCGTTGACCACGTGCACGTGCGGCGCGACGTGCTGCGAGATCAGGTAGGGGGCGCCCGATTCGCTGTGGCGCACCACGAAGATGTCGGCCGCCATGGCCGACAGGTTGGCGATGGTGTCCAGCAGCGACTCGCCCTTGGCGGTGGAGCTGCGCGCGATGTCCAGCGTGTACACGTCGGCCGACAGGCGCGTGGCCGCGATGTCGAAGGTGGTGCGGGTGCGCGTGCTGTTCTCGAAGAACAGGTTGAACACACTTTTGCCGCGCAGCAGCGGCACCTTCTTGACCTCGCGGTCGCTCACGCTCACGAAGCTGGACGCGGTGTCCAGGATGTGGGTGAGGATGTCGCGCGACAGGCCTTCGGTGGAGAGCAGGTGGATCAGCTCGCCGTTCTTGTTGAGTTGCGGGTTGCGGGCCATGGGCTCAGGCCTCCTTCTTGTTCTCGACCACGAAGCTCAGGCGTCCGTCGTCGGCCCGCGCCAGCTCCAGCGTCTGCTGTTCGGGCAGGGCCACGGTGGCGGCGCACACGTCGGCCTGGATGGGCAGTTCGCGCCCGCCGCGGTCCACCAGCACCGCCAGCTTGATGCAAGCCGGGCGGCCGTAGTCGAACAGTTCGTTGATGACGGCGCGCAGCGTGCGGCCGGTGTAGAGCACGTCGTCCACCAGCAGCACGGTGGCGCCGTCCACGTCGAACGGCAGCTTGGTCTGCGCCGACAGCGACAGCCCGCGGCGGCCGAAATCGTCGCGGTGCATGGACGAGGACACCACGCCCGGCGCACCGTCCAGCCCCAGGTCGCGCTGCAGGCGCTCGGCCAGCCAGGCGCCGCCCGAGGGCACACCGGCCAGGCGCACCGGTCCGTTCAGCGTGGCCAGCAGGCCACGCACCCCGCGCAACAGCTGGGCGTACAGCTGCTCCGCATCCAATGACAGTTGGCTCAATCCAGACTCCTGAAAAACTGTTCGAGAATGATCGCGGCTGCCGCAGCATCGGCGTCTCGCGCGCCCAGGCTGTGGGCTTCGGTGGTGCTGTAGCGCTCGTCCACCTCGTACACCGGCAGGCCGAAACGGCCACGCAGCTGGCGGGCGAACTTCTGCGCACGCAGCGTGTTCTCGTGGGGCGCGCCGTCCGGGTGGAAAGGCACGCCCACCACCAGGGCGTCGGGTGCCCATTCCCGGATGCGCTCGGCGATTTTCGGGAACCGCGCCTCGCCTTCGGCGGCGATGGTGCCGCGCGGCGTGGCGGTGCCGGTCAGGCGGTTGCCACTGGCAAATCCGGTGCGCTTGAGGCCGTAGTCGAAGGCCAGAAAGGTCTGCTGCGCGGCCGGCACATCCATGGTGGTCGTCATGCGTGGCCCGCGTCCGGCGACAGCATCCAGGGCTGCAGGCCCAGCAGGGCCATGGCTTTTTCATAGCGCTGTTCCACCGGCGTATCGAAGATCAGCGCCGGATCGGCCTCCACGGTCAGCCAGCTGTTCTCGGTGATCTCCGACTCCAGTTGCCCCTTGCCCCAGGACGCATAGCCCAGCGACACGAACACCCGGCGCGGCCCGCCGCCCGAGGCCATGGCTTCCAGCACGTCCTTGGAGGTGGTCATTTCGAGTCCGCCCGGAATGGTCATGGTCGAGGCGTAGACCGACTCGCCCTCGGTGCCCGACTCGATCGCGTCGTGCAGCACGAAGCCGCGCTCGGTCTGCACCGGGCCGCCCTGGAACACCGGCACCTGCGCCAAGTCGGCACGGCCCAGTGGCAGCTCCACCTTTTCGAACAGACGGGGCAGCAGGATGTCGCTGGGCTTGTTGATGACCAGCCCCAGTGCGCCGCGTTCGCTGTGCTCGCACATGAACACCACGCTGCGGCCGAAAAGCGCATCGCTGAGGCCGGGCATCGCAATCAGGAAATGATTGGTCAGATTGGTGGGGGCAGAATCAGCGGGCATCCGGCGATTTTAAGCCGCCACCCTGCGACCAACGCCCGCCGACCGAACCGCCATGAACCATTACGACCAGGGCCTGATGTGGTTCCGCCGCGACCTGCGCGCGCAGGACAACGCCGCGCTGTACCACGCACTCAAGGCCTGCCGCCGCGTCTGGTGCGTGTTCGTGTTCGACACCGACATCCTGGCCCCCTTGCTGGCCCGCGGACTGACGGCCGACCGGCGGGTGGAGTTCATCCGCGAATCGCTGGTCGACCTGGACCAGCAGCTGCGGGCACTGGGTGCGGAACACGGCGCCGCCGGGGTGGGTCTGATCGTGCGCCACGGCCGGGCGCAGGACCTGATCCCGCGGCTCGCGCAGCAGCTGCGTGTGCAGGCGGTGTTCGCCAACCACGACGACGAACCGTCGGCCCACGCGCGCGACGCCCATGTGCGGGGCGACCTGGCGCATGCCGGCATCGTCTTCCAGGGTCACAAGGACCAGGTGATCTTCGAACGGCGCGAGGTGCTGACCCAACAGGGCCACGCCTACGGGGTGTTCACGCCGTACAAGAACGCCTGGTTGCGCCAGCTGGACGACTTCCAGCTCAAGCCCTATCCGGTGGAGCGCTATGGCGCATCCCTGGCACCCGTCCCTGCTGCACTGGCAGGCCCCCTGCCGACGCTGGCCGACATCGGTTTTGCCCCGACCAACCTGTCGCAACTGCCCCTGCCCACCGGCAGCCAGGGCGCACAGCGGCTGTTCGATGACTTTACCGACCGCATCGAGCGCTACCACGAGACACGCGATTTCCCGGCCATCAAGGGGCCCAGCTACCTGAGCGTGCACCTGCGCTTTGGCACGATCTCGATCCGGCAGGTGGCCGCGGTCGCCTACGCCATGCACCTGCAGGGCATCCAGGGCGCGAGCACCTGGCTGTCCGAACTGATCTGGCGCGACTTCTACCACCAGATCCTGGCCAATTTCCCGCATGTGGTGGGCAAGGCATTCAAGCCCGAGTACGACCACATCCGGTTCGAGCACGGCAAACACGCCGACGCCCTGTTCGCCGCCTGGTGCGAGGGCCGCACCGGCTACCCGCTGGTGGACGCGGCCATGGCGCAGATCAACCAGACCGGCTACATGCACAACCGCCTGCGCATGGTGGTGGCCAGCTTCCTGGTCAAGGACCTGGGCCTGCACTGGCAACGCGGCGAGCAGTACTTTGCCGACCACCTGATCGACTTCGACCTGGCGGCCAACAACGGCGGCTGGCAGTGGGCCAGCTCCAGCGGCTGCGACGCACAGCCCTACTTCCGCATCTTCAACCCGGTCAGCCAGAGCGAGAAGTTCGACCCGCAGGGCAAGTTCATCCGCCGCTATCTGCCACAACTGGCGCCCTTGCCCGACAACGCCCTGCACGCGCCCTGGCAGGCACGCGAGCTGGAACTGGCCGCCGCCGGTGTGGAATTGGGCAAGACCTACCCAAGGCCGGTGGTGGACCACGCCGAGGCGCGCGAACGCACGCTGCTGCGCTACGCCGTCGTCAAAAAACCGGGGGAGACCCCGAAATGAAACCCCCGGCGCGGGGCCGGGGTTGCAGGGAGCGGGGTCGATCGGGTGGTCAGGCTTCGGCCAGCTTGGCGTAGTGCGCGACCAGCGCCAGCAGCTCGTCTTCCGAGTACGGTTTGCCCAGGTAATGGTCCACGCCCAGTTCGCGCGCATGCTCGCGATGCTTCTCGGCAATGCGCGAGGTGATCATGATCACCGGCAGATCGGTCAGGCGCGCGTCGCTGCGGATGTTGCGCACCAGGTCGAAACCGTCCATGCGCGGCATCTCGATATCCGACAGCACCACCGTGGGCCGTTCCTGTTGCAGGCGCTCGAGCGCCTGCAGGCCATCGGCGGCAAGTGCCACGCGGTAACCCTCGCGCTGCAGCAGACGCTGCGTCACACGGCGCACCGTGATGGAGTCGTCCACCACCAGCACCAGCGGCACGTCGCTGACCACCGGCTCCACCGGCACCACAGCGCCATCGGACGGCGGCAGGGTGCGCCGCGCCTGTGCGGCGGTCCAGTCGGGCACCTGGGCGCCGTACACGGTGGCCAGCGCCACCGGGTTGTAGATCAGTGCCACCGCACCGGAGGCCAGCAGCGACATGCCGGCCAGACCCGGCAGGCGAGAGAGCTGTGGCCCGAGGTTCTTGACCACCACTTCCTGGTTGCCCAGCACCTCGTCGACGTGCATGGCCACGCGCTGCGCAGCGGAGCGGAAGATCACCACCGGCAGGGTACGGCCTTGCAGCTCGGTCGAATGGGGCGAGAACTGCAGCAACGCGCCCGACCAGTAGAACGGCACGGCTTCGCCGGTCACACTGATCTGGCCCTGCGCATAGGCCGCGGACAACTCGTCCCCCTTCATGCGCCGAACCACTTCCACCAGATTGGACGGCACCCCGAAGGTCAGGCCGCCGGCCCTCACCATCACCACCTGGGTGACCGCAGTGGTCAGGGGCAGCACCAGACGGAAGCGCGCACCATGCCCGGGGTTTGCAGCGGTCTCGATGCGGCCGCCGAGCGCGATCACGTCGTTGCGGACAACGTCCATGCCCACACCGCGACCCGCCAGCGATGTCACTTCGCTGGCCGTGGTCAGACCCGGGGCAAACACCAGTTGAGCCGCCTCACTGTCGGTCAGTTCCGCATCCGGTGAGACCAGGCCCAGGGCCCGTGCCTTTTCACGCAGGCGCTCCAGATCAAGCCCTGCACCATCGTCCTCGAACACCACCGACACGTCGTTGAGCTCCTGGCTCAGTCGGATGTGGATGCGACCTTCAGCGGGTTTGCCCTTGGCCAGCCGCTGCTCGGGCGGTTCGATGCCGTGCACCACGCTGTTGCGCAGCAGGTGCTCGAAGGCGGCGGTCATGCGGTCGAGCACGCCGCGGTCCATTTCGATCTGGCCACCCGTGATGTCCAGCCGCACCTGCTTGCCGGTCTCTTTCGAGGCCTGGCGCACCACACGGTACAGGCGTTCGGAGATGCCCTCGAACTCCACCATGCGGGTGCGCAGCAGGTCGCGCTGCAACTCGCGTGTCTGGCGAGACTGTGCCACCAGTCCGTCTTCGGTGGCTTCCACCGCACGCTGCAGGTTGCGCTGCACGGTGGCCACGTCGTTGACCGACTCGGCCATCATGCGGGTGAGTTCCTGCACGCGGGTGAAGCGGTCGAACTCCAGCGGATCGAAGGACTGGTCGGCTTCGCGGGCCTGGGCCAGACGCGACTGCATCTGCGTCTCGGCCTGCAGTTCCAGGTCGCGCAGTTGCTGGCGCAGACGGTCCAGGTTGCCCGTGAGGTCGCGCAGCGAACCGCGCAGCGTGACCAGTTCGGTCTCCATGCGCGAACGCGAGATCATGACCTCGCCGGCCTGGTTGACCAGACGGTCCAGCAGTTCAGGGCGCACGCGCACGGCCGCACCGGCCCGCGCCGCGGCCACCACCGGGGAAACGGGCAAGGCCAGGCCCGTCAACCCCTGGGGCACGGGTTGCGCAGCCGGAACGACCGGCTCGTCCGACACCTCGTCATCCGCGGCCATATCGGCTTCACCACTGCCGCCCAGCGCCTCTGTGGTCGGCTCGACCATGGCCGGGGCCATGTCGCCAATCTCGGGCAACGACAACACGGGCGCCGTGTCCAAGGTCGCCGACAGTACGCCCACCGAGGCCAGTTCCGCCGCTGTCTGCACCACGCCGTGCGATTCCGGATCGGTGGCACGCAAGAGGTCGAAGCGCGCAGCGATGGCGTCGAACGAAGCCAGCAGCGGGCTGATGGCGGCGCTGCTCAGCCCTTCCGACCCCAGTCGCTCGGCATCGGTCTCCAGGCGGTGCGCCATTTCACCCAGACGCAGGGCCCCCGCCAGACGTGCACTGCCCTTGAGGGTGTGCAGCGTGCGCAGCACCTCGGCACGTGCGCTGCTGTTGTCGGGCCGCGCCATCCACTGGCGCAAGGCCCCTCCGAGCTGGGGAAGCAGCTCCTGGGCCTCGTCGGCAAAAATCGGGAACAGGTCGGCATCGATGGTGTCCAGCGCATCGATGTCATCGTCGATGTCCTGCACCGGCCCCTTGGCCTCCAGCGGCGGCATAGGCGCAAAGACCGTGGCCCTATCGTCCAGCGTCGAATCGCCGAAGTCGGGCGGCGCAAAAGCCGAGGGCACCTCTTCCGGAAGGACCACGGCAACCGACTCGGGCGCTGCAGCGGGCGCCACACCCCACTGGGTGTTGAGCTCGATGTCCAGACCCGCGTCCGACGGCGGCAGGGTGTCGGCCGGCAGCTGCACCACCGCATGGGTGACGGCGTGCAGCGCCTCCATCAGGGCAGGCTGCGGCTCTTTGAAGAAGCCGGCCGCAAACTGATGCAGCAGGCGGCGGATGTCTTCGGACGCATCCACGAACAGCTGTGCCTGATCGGCCGTGGCTTCGACGCCGTTCTGCTGGTGCGATGCCACCGCTGCGATGGCGTGTTCGAGCGCGCGCGCAATGTCGGACAGCGGCTGGAATCCGACCGTTGCCGACGCGCCAGCCAGGGAGTGGGCCAGCGCCTCCGCCTGGTCGTGCACGGGCTGATCACGCTCCAGCGCCCATTCGGCCAGGCCGGTACACAGTCGGCGGGACCATTCGTCGGCCTCGTTGAGGAACACGTTGTAGAGCTTGATGCCGATGCGCAGCGGGCCGATCACCTTGACCTGCTCGTCCGGCGTCTCGGGCTCGTCGTCAGCCTGAGCATCGAGGGCCACCGGCGCCTCAGCGTGATCGGGCTCCGGCACAAGGTCCGGCGGCACCTCATCGTCGGTCGCTTCGGTTTGCGGCACGTCGGGCGTGGCAGGCTCGTCCGGCGCCGGCTCGTCCGGGCGCTCGGAAGGCTGGTCGGGCTGCGCCGCCGCCTCGGGGAACAGGGCATCCAGATCCAGCGAGATCTCGTCGAACATCGACGGGACCGGCTCGCTCGCGGGCGAAGGCGCCGCCGGTTCGTCGGACACCGGTGTGTCTCGACCAGCCGCCTGTTCCGAGTGCGCGGCCAGGCTGTCGAAATCGATGTCAGCCAGGAGCGGTGGCTCCTCGATCATCGGGATTTCGACCGCCTCCGGCTCGCTGAGGTCGAAATCGAATTCATGCGGTACGGTTTCCGCGAAACCGCTGCCCGGCGCTTCCGCCGGCACAGCCTCCGGCAGCGACCCCTGGGGCTCAGCGACGTCGGCCTCCTGGGTTGCGACCACCGCGTCCAGAGGCACCCGTCGGCCATCCAGGCGCCAGGCGTCGGCACTGACGCGGAACGGTTCCGATCGCCAGCGGCCGTCGCGCTGTCCGGCGATGTCCTCGACCCACAGACCGAAGGCGTCCAGCGCCTCCTGCGACAGGGTCAGAAGCCCCGGTTCAGCCGGTTTCTGTTCGGCCAGCACGGCGTTGAGCACCTGCTCCAGGGCCCAGCCGGCCTCACCGAACTCGGTCAGACCGACCATGCGGGAGCTACCCTTGAGGGTGTGGAAAACCCTTCGCAGAATGGTCAGCTGCTCCAGATCGGAAGGTGCTTCACGCAACTGCCGGACCGCATCACGGCCATTGGCGACCACCTCGCGCGCTTCCTCCAGGAAGATGTCCAGCAGGTCGTCGTCATCGGCCGGCGCGTCCTCCGATGGACGCCCTTGCGGCGGCGACACAGGCTCGGGCGCGGACACCACTTGCGTGAGTTCCACAAGCGCCTGGGCGCTGGCAGCGGCGTCGTCCTGCGCCAGGGCCTGTGCGGCTTCGCGGGCGGCCCGCGCCACCCCTTCCTGTTCGGCCAGCGACGCCCGGTCGGCCAGGCTGCCGAGCTGCTGGCTGAGCTCGGCGATGTCCACCTGCGTATCCTGGACCCCCTGCACCACCTGATGCACATCGGCGTTGAGGTCGCGGACCTCCTGCTTCGCATCGGAAGCAGGCGCTTCGCCCGGCGCGTCCGCCACGGTCCGGCCCATCAGGGGCAGGAGTTCGCCCGCCAGTTCATCGAACACGAACAGCTTCTTGGCCAGCGCCGGCTGGTAGTTCAGCATGTCCACCATGAAGCCCAGCGCACTGAGGTTGTTGCCCAAGTGCTGGAAGGTGCCAGCCTCGCGGGCCAACTGCTCGTCGACCTCGGTGTCCAGGATCTGCTCGACCGTTGCGCGCATGCGGCTGACGGTCTGGACGCCCTGTTCCAGCCCCAGCACCGACAGCACACCACGCATCTGGGCCAGCTGCGAGACCGCCACGTGCAGCCCCGCCTTCTCCTGCGGAGCGCGGAAGAACTGGTCGAGGGATTTCTCGGCCTCGCCGAGCGAGGCCTTGAGCTCGCCCACGACGCTGCCCATGGTCTGGCGGTCGCTCACCCGGCGGTAGAGCTGTTCCATCCAGGCCTCCAGGGGCTGCGCCGGTTCGCCCGCCAGCACCTGGTCGAGGCGACTGGCCAGCGCCTGGGCACGATCGGTCAGCTCCTGCTGCGAAGGGTCGAAATCCTCGAAGACCGCTTCCAGATACAGGGTGGTGGTGGCCACCTCCATGGACAGCTCGGGGCGCAGTCCCGTCGGGTGGCGCGCGGCATGGTCGGCAGCGCGCACCAGAGCCTGGGCCAGCACCGCACCCGCTGGCAGCAAGCGGGTCAGGGAATCGCCAACCAGGCCGAAATGATCCACCACCTGACGGGCGCGATTGGCGTCACCGCCGGTGTAAAGCGACCACGACTCCTTGGCCACGATGATGCGCTTGCGCGCCTGCACCAGCAAAGCGGGATCGAAACGGCCCAGTGACGCTTGCGAATAATCGACCGCCACACTGTCCTGCAGACCGAATGCAGCCCGCACCGCCAGCAGATGAGGCGACTTGCCGTCGTCCACGGGCTTGGCCTGGGCGCAGAAGAACAGCAGGTCGTGCAGCAGCGTTTCCGAGGGCTCCACACCGCCCGGGCCGGCCTGCGCCAGCGCGGCGTACTGGAGCAGGATGCGTGAGGCCGCGCGCTTGACATAGGCATCGGCCGGCAACAGACCTTGGGCGACCGCTTCGAAGTAGCCGGCCGCAAGGCGCCAGAACGTCGTCACACGGGGGGTTGGTGCACCCGCAGAGAAACCTGCGCTCATGCGCGCCAGCTGCTGGGCGGCAGCGGTACTGTGTGTCTTGACCAGCAACAGCAGCAACCGGTCCAGCATGGAACGCAGTTTGGGATCGGCCGTCAGCGGCTTGGCATCGGCCGGCGCGACGTTCTGACCCCGCTGGTCAAACGGCCAGAGGTCGGCCGGATGCACACGCTCGGCCCCGGCCAGCTGCAGCACTTCTCGAAACTGCGGGAACAGCGCCACCGGTTGCACCGGCTTGTTGTGGAGCACCGCGTCCAGGTATTCGATGAGGGCAAAACCGGCCCGCTCGACCTGGCCTGCGGCTTCTTCGGTGCACCGCTGGGGCTTCTGCACGAATCGCTGGACCGCCGTCTCCATGGCCCGCAGCACCTGGGCCGGCGATGCCAGGCCCACCAGTTCCAGCGCCCCCACCGCCTGGTGCAACTGCTGGCGCGCGATGCGCAGGGATGCGGGATCGGCGGCGTCCAGGTCGTTGTGCCGCGACTGCTCGGTCTCGCGCACGAAGCGCCGCACCGCCTTGGTTGCCGCGTCGAGCGACTTGCGCAACTCGTCGAACACCCAGGCCAGCGGCCCGAGATCCTCGAGCGGTGCATCCGGGGTCAGGGGGCCTGGACGGGTATCGAGCATGGTATGGAAGCGTTCAGCGCCGTCGAACGGCGTCAGGCGATCTTGAACCGGGCCACGGACTGGCGCAGTTCTTCGGCCATGGCCGACAGTTCGCGCACCTGCTGGGCCGTGGACCGGGTACCTTCACCGGTCTGTTCGGTCACGGCGAAGATGTGCTGGATGTTGCCGGCCACCTCGTTGGCCGATTCGGCTTCGCGCGATGCCGAGGCGGAGATCTGTTCGATCAGCTCGGCCAGGCGGCGCGACACGCGGTCAATTTCGGTCAGCGCGTTGCCGGCGTTGTCCGACAGCTTGGCCCCTTCGACCACACCCTGCGTGGAGCGCTCCATGGCGGCCACCGCGTCCTGCGTGTCGGTCTGAATGGCCTTCACCAGTGCCGCAATCTGACGCGTGGCGTCGGCGGAGCGTTCGGCCAGTCGCTGCACTTCTTCCGCCACCACCGAGAAGCCGCGACCGGCTTCACCGGCCGACGCGGCCTGGATGGCGGCGTTCAGGGCCAGCACGTTGGTCTGTTCGGTAATGTCCGAAATCAGTTCAGTGATTTCACCGATCTCCTGCGAGGACTCGCCCAGCCGCTTGATGCGCTTGGAGGTTTCCTGGATCTGGTCGCGGATGGCGTTCATACCGCCGATGGCGTCTTCCACGGCCTGCAAACCGGATTCGGCGGCCTGCAGCGACGCACGGGCCACCTGGGCCGATTCCTGCGCCTGACCGGACACCTGGTTGATGCGCTGAGCCATGTCCAACACCGACTGGCCGGTTTCACGGATCTCGCGCAGCTGCTCGGTCGAAGCAGCCAGCAGCTCGGTCGAGGTGCTTTCCACCGTGGCCGTGGTCTGCGCCACCCGCTGGGCCGTGGCCTGCACGTTGCCCACCAGGGAGCGCAGTTCTTCCACCGTGTAGTTCACCGAGTCGGCGATGGCGCCGGTGATGTCCTCGGTCACCGTGGCTTCCTGCGTCAGGTCGCCTTCGGCCACCGTCTGCAGTTCGTTCATCAGCCGCAGAATGGCCGCCTGGTTGGCGTCGTTGATGCGCTTGGCATCCTGCTCCAGCGACTCGGCTGCCTGCTTCTGCACTTCGGCCAGACGCTGGCGCTGACGGCTGTCCTGCAGCTGAACGTAGGCCAGGCCGGCGCCGCTGGCCAACGCAAAGAGACCGGACAGAAGCACCGCCAGCAGCTGCACACCACCCAGACCGGCACGACCGGACAGATCGTCCTGCAGCGTCTGCAGGCCCGCTCGCAGGCCCTCGCTGTCACCGATGATGGCGGACTGTGCCTCGCGTGCAGAGACGAGGCCCTGCAGGTTGCCCAGGATCGCGCCCGCCTGTCCACGCGTCTCTTCGTAGAGCGCCAACAGGGCCTGCAGGCGCTCACGCACCTGGCTGTCGCTGGCGGCGGAGAGCCGGAGTTCGGCGCTGCCCTTGAGCAGGCCTTCGGCGACCTCCTTGAAAGTGTTCAGGTCCTTGCCCAGCAGGAACACAGCCTCCGGGCTCACGCCTTCCATGGTCAGGAATTCGTTGGCGGACTTGCCGATGCGCTGGGTCAGCATCACCAGCTGGCCAGCAGCCGAGATCTCGGCGGCCGGTGCACCCTGCTGCAGCTTGAGCGAGGAAACGGTTTCGGCAATCTCCAGCAGGTCGGACGACTGGCGGTTGATCACGCGCAGCGCGTCACCCACCTGGGTCAGGATCTTCTGCTGGGCCAGCACGGCGGCGCTGTTGCGCTCGGCTGCGTCCACCTTGGGCAGGAGAGCGTCCAGCTGCGCGTCGAATCCACCGCCCAGCGCAGCGAGGCCGAGGCTGCTGTCGCCATTCTTCAGACCCCGAACCGACCGGGTGAGCACATCCGCACTCTCCTTGACCTCCGGGAAGGCGGCCGCACTGCCCACCAGCGCCTGGGAGACACTCTTGGCCAGGCGCTGCGACTGCATCAGGGCCTGACCACTGGCCGCCAGCTGCTGGCTCGCCCGGCTGGTTTGCGTGAACACGTAGGCAATGATCACGGCAAACACCAGCAGCGCGACACCCAGCATCAGCACCAGCGTGCGCCGGTGCTGGTCAACCGGCTTGCGGCCCAGCAGGGGAACGCTCACCCGACCGGAGGTGTCTGCCAGCTGGCTGTCTTCCTCCACGACCCGGCTTTGCGAAAAATCCGGCTCACCGGATTCGGGCGCCAGGCGCTCGGCCGCCATGGCAGCCACATCCTGTGAGCTGACCTGGGACAGATCGGGCTCATCGGTGCCGCCCTTCTTGAACATCCCTTGGAGTCGATCCAGCATGGCCATGTGAAAACCTTCCAACTCAATAAACACTAAGCGAACAAAACCCTGATGTCAGCCCCACCCCGCGACGCGCCATCGCGCCCATCAGGCAGCGATCGCCAGAAACTCGGGGTCGGATACCAGCACCTGCAGATCGAGCTCCTGCCAGGTCTGCCCCTGGTGGTCGACCAGGCTGCGGGCAAAACAAACCGGCGCGTCCGCGGGACGGGCCGAGACGGCACTGAACATGGAGGCATTGCGCAGACCGAGCAACCGGTCCACCCAGAGCACGGCATTCACACCCAGGGCCGCATGCAGGCTCACCAGCCGGGTTTCGGACGTCACCCGATCGAGAGGCGAGCCGCCCACCGAGGTGCGCTGAAGAAACACCGGCAGATCAACCACGCCATACAGACCGCCCCGCAGGCTGGCCACCCCGACGTACCAGGGCTGTGTGTAGGGCACCGGCTGCACCGACGTCCAAGGGAAAATTTCCGCCGACTGCACAAGCGGCAGCAGATAGGAACGACCGGCAGCCGACACAGCCAGCCAAGTGGCGGTGGCGGATTCGGTCTTGGCAGCGGTCAGGCGCTGCGCCAGGCGCTCCTGCAGGTCCTTGAGTGACTGTCGTTTGGCCATGCTCGAGGGTGACGGCGCGGCCAGGCTCAGCCGAGCGCGCGGATCTTGGACAGCAGTTCTTCGGCGTTGACCGGCTTGGTGACATAGTCACGCGCGCCCTGGCGCATGCCCCACACCCGGTCGGTTTCCTGATTCTTGCTGGTGCACATGATGATGGGGATGCTCGAATACTGGGGGTCGCGAGCGATCGCCCGGGTCAGCTGGAAGCCATTCTGACCGGGCATCACCACGTCCATCAAAATCAGTTCCGGCTTTTCCTCGCTGAGCCGACGAAAGGCCTCGTCGGCATTCTCGGCGGTGCGCACGCTGTAGCCGTTCTTCCCCAAGAGGTCCGACAGCACCATCAGTTCGGTCTTGGAATCATCGACGACAAGCACTTTTTGGATGGGCATCACGCGGCTCCATTGGGGTGGTTACCAAACTGTTGCACGGCCTGCAGCAACTGGTCTTTGGTGAAGGGTTTGGTGAGGTATTCCTGAGAACCGACCATGCGCCCCCGCGCCTTGTCGAACACGCCATCCTTGGAGGACAGCATGACCACCGGAATACCGGAGAAGCGCGCATTGCGCTTGATGATGGCGCAGGTCTGGTAGCCATCCAGACGCGGCATCAGGATGTCGCAGAACACCAGGTCGGGCTGGTAGTCGTTGATCTTGGCCAACGCATCGAAACCATCGTCGGCCAGCAGCACGTCGTGCCCGCCCTGCTTGAGGAAGATCTCGGCGCTGCGGCGAATCGTGTTGCTGTCGTCGACCACCAGGACTTTCAGTGCAGGGGATTCACTCACGGCAAGGACTCCGGAAATCGACTGGGGACATGGGGAAAGTTGGCGTGGGCAGCGTCAGATCTGAACCATTTCGAAGTCTTCCTTGCGCGCACCACATTCCGGACAGGTCCAGTTCATGGGCACCTGCTCCCAGGGCGTTCCCGGCGCAAGACCGTGCTCCGGGTCACCGGCGGCTTCATCGTAAATCCAGCCACAGATCAGGCACATCCACGTCTTGGCGTTGCTCATCTTGTCAGGGGCCTTGTCTTAGAATCGGGCCATTGTATAGAGCCCAGCAGCGCCTCCGCAGGCGCTTGGCCGCAGGCGGCGCCCGTGGGCGACAGGCGTGCAGTTTCCTCCGCTGAACGCGGCCTTTTTCGAATTCAGGCACCCCGTGACCTCTCCCTCCGATCCCCGGACCATCGATGCCAGCAATGGCAACGAACAGGTTTCGCTGCCTTGCGTGATGGTGTTCAATGCCAACGACCCCAGCGGCGCTGGCGGACTGAGCGCCGATCTGACCGCCATGTCCAGCGCCTCGGCCCACGTGCTGCCGGTGGTTACAGGCGCCTATGTGCGCGACACCTCGGAGGTGCATGACCACATCGCCTTCGACGAAGAAGCGGTCACCGACCAGGCCAGGGCCGCACTGGAAGACATACCGGTGCAGGCCTTCAAGGTCGGCTTCGTGGGCAGCCCGGAAAACCTCAGCGCCATTGCCGAGATCGCCACCGACTACACCGAGGTGCCGGTCATTGCCTACATGCCCGACCTGTCCTGGTGGGACGAGGTGGACATCGAGACCTACCACGACGCCTTTGCCGAGCTGATGCTGCCGCAGACCACCGTGCTGGTGGGCAACCACAGCACCCTGTGCCGCTGGCTGCTGCCCGAGTGGGAGGGCGACCGCCCACCCAACGCACGCGAGGTGGCCCGTGCCGCCGCGGTGCACGGCGTGCCCTACACCCTGGTCACCGGCTTCAACGCCGCCGACCAATACCTGGAAAGCCACCTGGCCAGCCCCGAGACGGTTTTGGCCACGGCGCGCTACGAACGCTTCGAAGCGACCTTCAGTGGCGCGGGCGACACCCTTTCGGCGGCCCTGACCGCCCTGATCGCTGGCGGCAACGACCTGCAGGCGGCCTGCGCGGAGGCCCTGACCTACCTGGACCAGTGCCTGGACGCCGGCTTCCAGCCGGGCATGGGCCACGCCGTGCCCGATCGCCTGTTCTGGGCACACGGAGACGACGACAACGACCCCGAACCGACCGAGCCTGACGACTCGGCGCCCGACAGCGCTTTGGACGCTGGCGACTTTCCCCTGGACACGACCAAACACTGATCCCCCGTCATGACCGATCGCAACCTCGACCTTTTTGAACGCGCCAAGCAACGCATCCCCGGCGGGGTGAATTCGCCCGTGCGCGCCTTCCGCGCCGTGGGTGGCACGCCACGCTTCGTGCAGCGCGCGCAGGGCGCCTATTTCTGGGACGCCAACGGCCAGAAGTACATCGACTACATCGGCTCCTGGGGCCCGATGATCCTGGGCCACGGCCACCCGGCCGTGCTCGAGGCCGTGCAGAAGGCGGCACTGGACGGCTTCTCGTTCGGCGCCCCGACCGAGCGCGAGATCGAACTGGCCGAGGAGATCGTCAAGCTGGTGCCCAGCCTGGAGATGGTGCGCCTGGTCAGCTCGGGCACCGAAGCCGGCATGAGTGCGATCCGCCTGGCGCGCGGCGCCACCGGCCGCAAGACCCTCATCAAGTTCGAAGGCTGCTACCACGGCCACGCCGACGCCCTGCTGGTCAAGGCCGGCTCGGGGCTGGCCACCTTCGGCAACCCGACCAGCGCCGGCGTGCCACCCGAGGTGGTGCAGCACACCCTGGTGCTGGAGTACAACAACGTCGAGCAGATCGAGGCCGCGTTTGCCCAGCAAGGCGCCGACATCGCCTGCGTGATGATCGAGCCGATCGCCGGCAACATGAACTTTGTGCGCGCCAGCGTGCCCTTCGTCCAACGCATCCGCGAGCTGTGCACGCAGCATGGTGCGCTGTTCATCTTCGACGAGGTGATGACCGGCTTCCGCGTCGGCTTGGGCAGCGCGCAAGGCCACTACGCGTCGCTGATCCCCGGTTTCGAGCCCGACATGACGGTGATGGGCAAGGTGATCGGCGGCGGCATGCCGCTGGCGGCCTTTGGCGGCAAGCGCGCGGTGATGGAGCACCTGGCCCCGCTGGGCGGTGTCTACCAGGCGGGCACGCTGTCGGGCAACCCGGTCGCCACCGCCTGCGGTCTGGCCACGCTGAAAGAAATCCAGAAGCCCGGTTTCTTCGAAGCGCTGTCGGCCAGCACGCGTTCGCTGGTGGACGGCCTGAAGGCCGCGGCCGATGCTGAAGGTCTGCCCTTCAGCGTGGACTGCCAAGGCGGGATGTTCGGCTTCTTCCTGATGCCCGAACTGCCGCAGAACTACGCGACCGTGATGAAGACCGAGGGCGCGAAGTTCAACACCCTGTTCCACGGTCTGCTGGACCGCGGCGTGTACATCGCACCGGCCTTGTACGAAGCGGGCTTCGTGAGCGCGGCGCACACCGATGCGGACATCGCGGCCACGGTGGCGGCGGCGCGTGAGGTGTTCAAGCAGCTGGCTTGAGCTTTCTCTCGCTTCCTTGAAACGGCTGGGGGTTTTCCTCCGGCCGTTTTTGTTTGTGATCCTTGCGTTTCGCGCTGGGACCTCGCGCAAGGTGAGCGGTGGAGCTGGCGTGCTCCGGCTCACGCTCGCGGGCGACCAGGCCTGCGCGCGACCTGAACGTCGTCAATGCCGCGCGGGTTCGCCGGCTCTGTGGCAACCGCGAATCGAGCCTGCGCCCGCCAGCCCGCACCACCCACCTTGAAGTCAGGGTTGAGAACGCCAACAGTGACTTCCCTTCGTTGGCGAACGGAATGGTCAGCGGGGCTGGGGCTTGGGGTGCCCGGGCGCAGGCTCGATTCGCGGTTGCCGCAGAAGACGGGTACACGCCCGGTGTTGACGAAGTGACCACCGCACACCCGAGCAGACGCCCGCGAGCGTGAGCCGGAGAACGGGCGCCACGAGCCTAAGCCCACCCACAACAGCAGGCCAGAAAAAAGGGCTCCAAAAGGAGCCCCCAATTCAGAAGGACAAAAAGCTCAGTGGCGGAAATGACGAACGCCGGTGAACACCATCGCCACACCACGCTCGTTGGCCGCGTCGATCACCTCCTGATCGCGCATCGAACCACCCGGCTGGGCCACGCAGGTCGCGCCCGCGTCCACCACCACGTCCAGACCGTCGCGGAACGGGAAGAAGGCGTCGCTCGCCACCACCGTACCTTGCAGCGACAGCTTGGCCGCCTCGGCCTTGATGCTGGCGATGCGGGCCGAGTCCAGGCGGCTCATCTGGCCGGCGCCCACGCCCATGGTCATGCCGTTCTTGCAGAACACGATGGCGTTGGACTTCACGTACTTCGCCACCTTCCAGGCGAACAGCAGGTCCTGCAGTTCTTCCGGCGTCGGCTGCTTGACCGTGACGACCTTCAGGTCGGCCAGCGCCAGCTCGTGGTTGTCGGCGGTCTGCAGCAGCAGGCCCGAGCCCACGCGCTTGGCGTCCATGGCGTTGCGGCCCTGGTCCCATGCGCTGGCGCCACCGGCCGGCAGCGCGATCTTCATCAGCCGCACATTGACCTTGGGCTTGAAGATCTCCAGCGCCTCGGCGGTGAAGTCGGGCGCCATCAGCACCTCGACGAACTGCTTGACCACGGCCTCGGCCGCGGCCTTGTCCACCGTGCGGTTGAAGGCGATGATGCCGCCGAAGGCGCTGGTCGGGTCGGTCTGGAAGGCCTTGGCGTAGGCCTCATGGGCATCCTTGCCGACCGCCACGCCACAGGGGTTGGCGTGTTTGACGATCACGCAGGCCGGCGCTTCGAAGCTCTTGACGCACTCCCACGCGGCGTCGGCGTCGGCGATGTTGTTGTAGGAGAGTTCCTTGCCCTGCAGCTGCACACCGGTGACCAGTGAACCGGGGGCCGGGTACAGGTCGCGGTACAGCGCGGCCTGCTGGTGGCTGTTCTCGCCGTAACGCAGGTCCTGCACCTTGATGAACTGACCGTTGGACTGGCCGGGGAACAGGTTGCGGGCCGGCACATAGCCCTCGCTCAGCTTGTCTTCTTCAAACGTCACCGACGACAGGTAGTCGCTGATGGCGCCGTCGTACTGGGCGATGCGGTTGAAGGCGGCGACCGACAGCGCGAAACGCAGCTTGTCGCTGAGCTTGCCGGCGGCCTTGAGTTCGGCGATCACGGACTCGTACTGGCCGGCGTCGGTGACCACGCCCACGTCCTTCCAGTTCTTGGCGGCGCTGCGCACCATGGCCGGGCCGCCAATGTCGATGTTCTCGATCGCGTCGGCCAGCGTGCAGCCGGCCTTGGCCACCGTGGCTTCAAACGGATAGAGGTTGACCACCAGCAGGTCGATGGTCTCGATGCCATGCTCCTTGAGCGCCGCCATATGCTCGGGCAGCTCGCGACGGGCCAGCAGGCCACCGTGCACCTTGGGGTGCAGGGTCTTGACGCGCCCGTCCAGCATCTCGGGGAAGTTCGTGACCTCGGCCACTTCGGTGACCGGCAGGCCCTGGTCGGCCAGCAGCTTGGCGGTGCCACCGGTGGAAAGGAGTTTCACACCGAGGCCGTGCAGGGCCTGGGCGAATTCGACGATGCCGGTCTTGTCGGAGACGGAGAGAAGTGCGCGCATGGGGAAAGGTCAGGAGGTTTGAAAAGGGAAGGATCGCGGTCAGTCGATCAATTTGTGTTCCAGCAGCTTCTTGCGCAGGGTGTTGCGGTTCAGGCCCAGCCATTGCGCTGCGCGCGACTGGTTGTTCTGCGACTGCTCCATGACAACCTCGAGCAAGGGGCGTTCGACCGCCTTGACCAGCATGTCGTGCAGGTCGGCCGGATCGGTGCCGTCGAGGTCGCGGAAATACGCTTCGAGGCTGGCACGCACACAGTCGTGCAGGTTGTGTTGGGAGCTCATGCGGCCAGTTTCCAGTGTTCTTCTTGTGTCGACAGGTCGGCCCGGGCGTGCGCCCAGGCGTCCAGGGTTTCGCGCACGCAGGCCAGCTGCTCGTCACAACCGGTCAGCGTGTTGATGCGGCGGCGGAAGGCATCGGCCTCCACCTTGGGCACGGGCAGCGACTGCGCGTACCAGCCCAGGTGCTTGCGCGCGCTGCGCACGCCGGTGTACTCGCCATACAGCGCGTAGTGGTCTTCCAGGTGGTCCAGCAGCCAGGCCTTGACGTCGAGCAGGTCGGGCGGCGGCAGGTCCTCGCCGGTGGCCAGAAAGTGTGCGATCTCGCGGAAGATCCAGGGCCGGCCCTGGGCCGCGCGGCCGATCATCAGGGCGTCGGCACCGGTCTGCGCCAGCACCTGCGCGGCCTTGCGCGCGGAGTCGATGTCGCCGTTGGCCACCACCGGAATCTTCACCCGGCGCTTGATGTGCGCCACGGTGTCGTGTTCGGCAAAGCCGCTGTAGCCCTGCTCGCGGGTGCGGCCGTGCACGGTGAGCATCTGCACCCCGGCGGCCTCGGCGGCCAGGGCGATGGCGGGGGCGTTCTTGCCGTCGGCACACCAGCCGGTGCGCATCTTGAGCGTGACGGGCACGCCGTGCGGGGCGGCGGCGGCGACCACGGCCTCGACGATCTGCAGCGCCAGCGCCTCGTCCTGCATCAGGGCCGAGCCGGCCCATTTGTTGCAGACCTTCTTGGCCGGGCAGCCCATGTTGATGTCGATGATCTGGGCGCCGCGGTCGATGTTGTAGCGCGCGGCATCGGCCATCATGGCCGCGTCGGTGCCGGCGATCTGCACCGCGATCGGGCCAGGCTCACCGCTGTGGTCGGCGCGGCGCGAGGTCTTGAGGCTGTCCTGCAGGTCGGGCCGGCTGGTCACCATCTCGCTGACCGCGTAGCCCGCACCCAGCCGCTTGCACAGCTTGCGGAACGGCCGGTCGGTCACACCCGCCATGGGCGCGACGAACAGGGCGTTGGGCAGGGTGTAGGGACCCAGTTGCATGACGCGGGTGAAGGGCGGAAAGATGTGAGGAGGGAGCCCGCGCCGACCGATGACCGATGACCGATGACGGGGAGGGGCATTGTATCTGCCTATTTTTTCAGCAGACGATATGCTTTTCCACACGACAATCGCCCCCCATGCCCGACTGGATCCAAACCCTGCTGCAGACCCTGGCCTTGCCCGAGGTGGGCCTGGGCACGGTGTTCGTGGTGGCGTTTGTCTCGGCCACGTTGCTGCCGCTGGGCTCGGAGCCGGCGGTGTTCGCGCTGGTCAAGCTCAACCCCGAACTCTTCTGGCCCGCCATCTTCGTCGCCACCGCCGGCAACACCCTGGGTGGTATGGTGAGCTGGCTGATGGGCTACGGCGCGCACCGGGCGGTCGACAAGGTGCGGCACCGCCCCACCGAGCTGCAGGCACTGCGCTGGCTGGAGCGCTTCGGGCCCAAAGCCTGCCTGCTGGCCTGGCTGCCCGGCGTGGGCGATCCGCTGTGCGCCGTGGCCGGCTGGCTGAAGTTCCCGTTCTGGTCCTGCGCGCTGTACATGGCCGTCGGCAAGTTCGCGCGTTACCTCACCATGACCGCTGGCCTTCTGTGGGTGTTTCCGGGGGGACTGTCGTTCTGAGTGCCAACCCGGATACTCGGCCGCTCCCCATGTCCCAGCACACCACCCCCCATCCCGCCCTGCCGCGCAGCCTCTGGGCCTTGATGGTGGGCAACTTCGTCATCGGGGCCGGTGTGATGGCCGTCCCGGGCACGCTGGCCGACATCAGTGCCTCGCTGCAGGTGTCGGTGCCGCAGGCGGGGCAGCTCATCACCGCAGGCGCCATCCTCATGGGCGTGGGCGCACCGCTGTTCGCCACCCTGGTGGCCGGCTGGGACCGGCGGCGCCTGCTCACGCTGTCGCTGCTCTGGTACGCGGTGTTCATGGGCATCAGCGCACTGGCGCCCAGCTACGCCTGGCTGCTGCCGCTGCGGGTGCTGGCGGTGATTCCACCGGCCATCTTCACGCCCCAGGCCGCCGCCTGCGTGGGCCTGCTGGTGCCCGAAGGGCAGCGCGGCAAGGCCATCACCTTCGTGTTCCTGGGCTGGTCGTTCGCTTCCGTGGCCGGCATGCCGCTGTCGGCCTGGATCGGGGGCGTGTTCGGCTGGCGCTGGGCCTTTGCGCTGGTGGCGCTGCTGGCGCTGGTGGTGGCGGGCTGGGTCTGGCGGGCCATGCCCGACGGCGTGCGACCGGCGGCGCTCTCGCGCAACGACTGGGCGCGTGCCCTGGGGTCACCCGCCCTCATGCTGGCGGTGGGCGTGACCCTGCTGTCTTCGTTCGGGCAGTTCACGCTGTTCTCGTATTTCGCGCCCTACCACCAGCAGGTGCTGGGCCTGGGCGCTTCCATGCTGGCGCTGCTGTTCCTCTGGTTCGGCGCTTTCGGTCTGGCCGGCAATGTGCTCGTTTCGCGCCAGATTGACCGCCTGGGCGCGCCGCGTGCGGTGCTGATCACCCTCGGCGGCATGGCCTTGAGCCTGCTGCTCTGGCCGCTGGGCGCACAGGCGCTGTGGCTGCAGGCCCTGGTGCTCATGCCCTGGGCGCTGGGCTGCTTTTCGGCCAATTCGGCCCAGCAGGCGCGGCTGGTGCACCTGGCCCCGGCGCTGGCGCCGGCCACCGTGGCGCTCAACACCTCGGCCATCTATGGCGGGCAGGCCCTGGGCGCAGCGCTGGGGGGCGGGCTGATCGCACAAGGCCTGATGCGGCAGCTGAACTGGTTTGGCCTGGTGCTGATGCTGACCGCCATGGCGCTGAGCTGGCGGGCGGCCCAGCTTCAGAAACCGCCGGCCTGACGGCAATCGACAAAGGCCTTGGGGGCCAGCATCTCCGTCGGCAGCAGATCGAAATAGCGCCGGATGGCCCGCGAGGCGTGCGAGGCGTCGTAAAAGCCGCCGGCGCCCACCAGCTCGGTCGCGCTGTGCGCCAGCCCGCGCTGCTGGGCCTCGCAGGCGCCGACCGCCACCTGGTAGAGCCGGACCCACGACTGGTAGCTCGACAGCGTCATGCCCACCTGCTGGCGGAACAGCTTGCGCACATGCTCGGCCGACAGGCCCAGTTCACCGGCCACCGCCGCGGGGTCGGCGCGCCCCTCCCCCCGCTGGTGCAGGCGTTCGCGCAAACCGGCCAGCCGGGGGTCCAGCGGCGCCAGCCCTCCCGTGGGCGCCAGCACCTCGGCCAGCACCGCCGCCACCCAGCGCCCGACCTGGGCCGCCGGCACCCCGCCCGTGCAGAGTGCGGCCAGCTTGATGCCGTGACGGCGCATCAGGCCTGCATCGGGCCAGGGAACCACACGGGCCTGCGCACACCGTTGCAGGCCAGCGCCTGCGGCCGACAGAGGATCGGCGTACAGGAAGGCCATCGCGCTGCTGTCGGTCATGAAACTCCAGGCGCCGCCCGCGTGCAGGAACGCCGATGACCGGACCTCTCCGCCATCGCGCAGCGTGATCGTGGCGGGCGCGTCGTCCGGCCCCAGCACCAGCGCCGGCGCCACGTTCTGCGACAGGTTGAAGCGCAGCGCCGGGTCGGCATACATCAGCCAGTCCCGACCCAGATACACCACCCCGGCAATGGCATGCGCGACCGACATCGGTGCTTACCCCCGGTTCCCCGCGGCGTACAAGACGCCCGCCCACCCCATTCCTAGCATGGGCCTCGCCCGTCGCCACTGGGCCACAGCCATGGCTCTTCCGACCCTTCGCGGGCGGTCACCACTTTGCAAGGAAGCACGTTGATGAAACACCCGATCAGCATAACCCCCGCCACGCCCCGGGGGCGTCGCACCCTCGTTCTGGGCAGCCCGCTGCTGGGCGCCCTGCTGCTGGCCGCCTGCGGCGGCAACGACGCCCCGCCGCCGCCGGCCTCGCGGCCGCTGGCCCAGTCCTGTGCGACCTATGTGCCCGGCAACCTGCCGGTCAACGCCCGCTTCGAGCGCACCGAACTGCGGGAAGCCCAGACCGTGACCGAAACGCACTACGCCACCGGCGAGGTCATCACCCTGCCACGCGCCTGCATCGTGCGCGGGACCATCGTGTCCGGCCCCGGCTCCACCATCCGTTGGGCGGTGGAATTGCCGGAAGGCAGCGACTGGAACGGCAAGACCATGACGCTGGGCGGTGGCGGCTTCGACGGTTTCATCCCCACCGACGATCCCTGGCACGTGAAGTACGTGCAGACGGATGCGGCGCTGCCGTTCGTGCGCATCAGCTCCGACTCGGGTCACCAGACGGAAGACTTTTCCTGGGGCACGGACCCGGCCGCCCTGCTGAACCACGCGCAGGAAGCCAACCACCTGGCCCTGCAGGTGGGCACCCACATCGCCACCCAGTTCTACGGCAAGGCCCCCACGCGGCGCTACATGGTGGGCCACTCCAACGGCGGCCGCTCGGGCCTGGTCGCGGCCGATCGCTACCCCAATGACTACGACGGCGTGCTGGCCATGTCACCCGCCATCAGCCAGCAGGCGCACCAGGTCAATATGGGCGGCTTCAACCGCTGGATCTACGGCCGCCAAGCGGACGGCAGCGTGGATGCGGCGGTGCCCGCCCGGGCGAACTGGATCAGCCCCGCCAAGTCGGCCCTGTACGCAGCCGCCGAGATCGCGGCCTGCGACACGCTGGACGGCCTGGCCGACGGCATCATCGGCAACGTCGAGGCCTGCACCTACGTGCCCACCGACCTGCAATGCGCGGACGACGTGGCCGGCATCGACGACGACAGCTGCCTGACCGCGGGCCAGATCGAGGCCATCCGCCTGAACTACGCGGACAAGACCGTGCCCCTGACCCTGGCCAACGGCATGAGCGGCTACGAACGCTACGGGCGTGGCGGCGCCGCCACCGGCGATTGGCAGGTCTACGCCTTCGGCTTCGAGTACGACGGCGGCTTCCTGAGCAAGGGCTTCAGCTACATCGCGCCCACGTCGGTGATCCAGGCCCTGACCGGGTCCGGCACCGCCGATTCCCTGAACCACGACCCGCTGAGCATCGGCGCGGCATGGCAGGCGCTGTCCAACGCCATGGAGCCGTCCACCGACCTGGGCCGTTTCGCCCAGCGTGGCAAGCTGCTGGTGTGGTACGGACTGGCCGACACCTGCGTCTCGGTCTACCGCACCGCCGCCTACCTGGACGAGGTGCGGCAAAACCTGGGCGACGCCCACCACGACCGCTTCGCGCGTTTCGTCACCTCGCCCGGCGTGGGCCACGACCTGACCGGTCCCGGGGCGGCCAAGGCCGACCTGATCAACGCGCTGGTGGACTGGGTCGAAAAGGGCATCGCGCCCGACCAGCTCGTGGCCACCGGCTCGGTCACCGACACGTCCGGCACCCGCACGTTCGAGCGCCCGCTGTGCCCCTTCCCCCGCTTCCCCAAGTACAAGGGCAGCGGCGACGCCGATCAGGCCAGCAGCTTCAGCTGCGAGCTCAGCTGATCCGGCGCCCGCCGGGCGGACTCAGAACCGCTCGGTGGGCAGCAGGTAGCGCCACTGGCCGGCGTCCAGCCCGGTCAGCGCCACGCGGCCCAGCCGCTGGCGCCGGGCGCTGGCCACCGGCAGGCCGGCCCGCTCGATCAGAAAACCCACCTGCCCCGGCAGGCAGCCCTTGAGGGCCAGTCGCAGGCGGCGGTCGCTCTGCCAGCTGGCGCGGGCCGGCGGCAAGCGCCGGCCATCGAAGCTCATGGCCTGCGCAAACGAACGCAGCGTGGCGTCGCGCGCATCGGCCTCGGGCAAGGGTGCACCGGCTGGCAGGTCCAGCAGCCACTCGTGCTCCAGGTCGGCCGCGCTCTCGGCGAGCTTGCGCGCCACCCCAGGCGACTGGGTGAACACCATCAGGCCCGACTCGTCGAAGCCCAGGGGCAGCAGCGGCTGCAGCCGGTGGCGGTGCATCCGCAGCGCGCGCACGCGCGAACGGTCGGCCGGTGAGCGCTGTGCGTCGGCCAGCCACTGGGCCGCGGTTTCGGTCGGCAGGTGCAGGCACTCGGGCACCAGCACGCCCGCCGGCTTGTGCCAGAGCAGCGTGACCGGGCTCAGGTCTTCCGGTCGGGCGCCGGCGTCGAGCGTGACCACCTGGCCGGGCAGCACCCGTGCCTCGGGCGCCTCGACCACCGCGCCATCGACCCGCACCCAGCCGCCAGCGATGAACCGCTCGGCCTCGGCGCGCGAGCAGCCCTGTTGCGCGGCCAGACGCTTGGCCAGGCGCTCGCCGTCCGGGCCGGTGCCGTCGCTCATCAGACGTTGAACAGGAAGTTCATCACGTCGCCATCCTTGACGACGTATTCCTTGCCTTCGGCGCGCATCTTGCCCGCGTCCTTGGCGCCCTGCTCGCCCTTGAAGGCGATGAAATCGTCGTAGGCGATGGTCTGGGCGCGGATGAAGCCACGCTCGAAGTCGCCGTGGATCACGCCGGCCGCCTGCGGCGCCGTGTCACCGATGTGGATGGTCCAGGCGCGCACTTCCTTCACGCCGGCGGTGAAGTAGGTCTGCAGGCCCAGCAGCTTGAAGCCGGCGCGGATCAGGCGGTTCAGGCCCGGCTCGTCCTGGCCCAGTTCCTTGAGGAATTCCAGGCGGTCGGCGTCGTCCATCTCGGACAGCTCGGCCTCGATCTTGGCGCAGATGGCCACCACCGGCGCGTTCTGCGCGGCGGCGTATTCGCGCAGACGGTCGAGGAAGGGGTTGTTCTCGAAGCCGTCCTCGGCCACGTTGCCGACGAACATGGCCGGCTTGGCGGTGATCAGGCACAGCGGCTTGAGCAGGGCCTGCTCGGCCTCGCCCAGTGCCAGGGTGCGCACCGGCTTGCCTTCGTTGAGCACGGCCTGTACCTTGGTCAGCAGCACCACCAGCGCGGCGGCTTCCTTGTCGTTGCCGCTCTTGGCAGCCTTGGTGTAACGCTGCAGCGCCTTGTCCACCGTGCCCAGGTCGGCCAGGCACAGCTCGGTCTGGATCACCTCGATGTCGGCGATCGGGTCCACCTTGTTGGCCACGTGGATCACGTTCGGGTCCTCGAAGCAGCGCACCACGTTGACGATGGCGTCGGTCTCGCGGATGTGGGCCAGGAACTGGTTGCCCAGACCTTCGCCCTTGGACGCGCCCGCCACCAGGCCGGCGATGTCCACGAACTCGACGATGGCCGGCACGATGCGCTCGGGCTTGATGATGTCGGCCAGCTGCTGCAGGCGCGGATCGGGCACCTCGACCACGCCCACGTTGGGTTCAATGGTGCAGAAGGGGTAGTTCTCGGCGGCGATGCCGGCCTTGGTCAGGGCGTTGAACAGGGTGGACTTGCCCACGTTGGGCAGGCCCACGATGCCGCATTTGAGGCTCATGGGAGGGCTTTCGGGTTCTGGGGGGGGAACCCGCGATTTTACGGGGCACCCTCAGTCGAACCGCCAGTCGGCGGAAACGGGCTGCCCCACCCGGAGGATCAGGCCGTCGCCTTCAAGCACGATGGCGTTCATGCCGAAGGTGATCGCGCCGTTCAGGCGCGGGTCCTGGCGGAAGCCCTGCAGCGCGTCGCTGACGGCCGGTGTGGCAGCGGCCGTCTCGGGATCGATGTCGGGGATGGGGCAGCGCGCGCAGGGCTTGACGTTTTCCAGCGCGGCCACACCGTCGGGCGTGTGCACCCGCCAGGCGCCAATGCGGTCTTCGTCGGCCGACTCGACGCCGCCGAGCACGATGTTGGGCCGGAAGCGCCGCATGTCCACCGGCGCCTCGCCGGCCTTCGCCAGCCGGGCGTTCAGTTCGTCCAGGGTTGCGGTGGAAGCCACCAGCACGCCGAAACCGTCGGCGAACTGCGTGACCGACTCGCGCCCACCGGTCCACTTCGGGCTGCACAGGCGCCGCACCTCGGGGTCGAAGCGCACCAGGCGCAGCTGCTTCAGATCCCCGGGGGCGTCGGGCCCCAGGAAGTCGCTGAACCACTGCGCGGCCAGGTCGCCCATGTCCCAGGCGTCGACTTCGTCGTCCCACACGCGCACGCGGCGTGGAAAATCGGCCGCCTCCAGCGACAGGTGCAGGGCCAGCATGCCCGGCGCGCGCAGTACCAGCTGGCCGAGCTTGAAGGACGGCTGGATCAGCGCCATGCGCGGCAGTTCGCGCTGGGTGACGAACTCGCCTGTGCTGTCCACCACCATCCAGCTGCGGTCCCAGGCCAGGCCGGTGGGCGTGAGTTCGGCCTCCTGCACGGCCATCGCCGCGCAGGACTTCACGGGGTGGATCCACAACTGGGCGATGGTGGCCTGGACGTCGGCCTCGGGTGTGACGGGATTCATGGCGATCAGGGGCAATGCACGGGTGCGGTCGGCGGCATTGTGCCCGCCACCTAGAATCCCCACCCATGTCTTCTTCCCCTGCATCGGGTGCCCACCGCCAGCGTTTCGACGTGCTGATCCGCGGTGGCGGCATCGTCGGCCAGACCCTGGCCCTGCTGCTGGCACGTGACCGCCTGAAGGTGGCCCTGCTGGTCCAGCCCCGCCCGGCCGGCGCCGGCCCAGACGTGCGGGCCTACGCCATCAACGCCGCGGCGCGCGAACTGCTGCGCTCGGTGCGCGCCTGGCCGGACGAGGCCGCCGCCATGGCCCCTGCGGTGGATGGCCCGACGGCCGTGACCCCGGTCAGTGCCATGGTGGTGCAGGGCGACACCGACGGCGCGCTGCATTTTTCGGCCACCGAACAGGGTGCTGAAGCCCTGGGCTGGATCGTGGACGTGCCGGCGCTGGAACAGCGTCTGGCCCACGCGGTGCATTTCCAGGCCGGCATCAGCCGGGTGGACGAGGCGCCGGCCAAGGTCGCGCTGACCGTGGTCTGCGAAGGCCGGCGCAGCGCGACCCGCGCCGAACTGGGCATCGACTACGACACCCGGCCCTACCCGCACAAGGCGGTGGCCGCCCGCCTGCGCTGCGCCCAGCCGCACGGCGGGGTGGCGCGCCAGTGGTTCCGGCAAGGCGAGATCCTGGCGCTGCTGCCGCTGGAAGGGGCGCAAGGGAACTCCGTGGCCCTGGTGTGGTCTCTACCGGCTGAGCAAGCCGATGGCTGGACCACCGCCGAACCCCAGGCGCTGGCGCAGGCCGTGCAGGACCACTGTGGTGGCGCGCTGGGCGAGATGTCGCTGGAAGGCCCGGCGCAAGCCTGGCCGCTGGAACTGGCCCGCGCGCAGCGCTGGATCGCGCGCAGCCCTTCGGGCGGTGGCGTGGTGCTGGCCGGTGACGCGGCACACGCCATGCACCCGCTGGCCGGCCAGGGCCTGAACGTGGGCCTGGCCGACGTGGCGGAACTGGCCCGCGTGCTGCATGGGCGCGAGTACTGGCGCGAGCTGGGCGACCCGCGGTTGCTGCGCCGTTACGAACGCGCGCGGCAGGCCGATGTGGCCGCCATGGGCTGGTTGACCGACGGGCTGTTCGGCCTGTTCAACCAGACCGACAGCCGCGTGCAGGCCCTGCGCAACTGGGGCATGAGCGGTGTGGACCGCCTCGGCCCGCTCAAACACTGGCTGGCCCGCCAGGCCATGGGGCAGGCGGCCTGACAGCGCGCCGCCATCCTTCAACCCTCGAACCCTCCGGGCCCCGACATGAAACCGATCCGAACCATCCTGATGGCCCTTCTGGCCGCCACCGCCGTGCACGCCCTGGCCCAGGAAGCCACCATCCGCAAGAACCTGGCCGAACGCCTGCCCAACCTGCCCAAGATCGACGAGGTGAGCAAGGCGCCCATGCCCGGCCTGTACGAGGTGCGCATCAACCACAGCGACATCTTCTACACCGACGAAAAGGGCGACTTCCTGATCCAGGGTTCGCTGATCGACACCAAGGCCAAGGTCGATCTGACCGAGCAGCGCATGGACAAACTCACCGCCGTGGCCTTCAAGGACCTTCCCCTCAAGGACAGCTTCACCATCGTGCGCGGCAACGGCAAGCGCAAGATGGCCGTGTTCGAAGACCCGAATTGCGGCTACTGCAAGAAGTTCGAGCGTGACCTCACCAAGGTCGACAACGTGACGATCCACATCTTCCTCTACCCCATCCTCAGCGCCGACTCGGGCGAAAAATCCAGGAACATCTGGTGCGCCCGGGACAAGGGCAAGGCTTTCCTCGACTGGATGGTGCGCGACGTCACGCCGCCCGATGCCCAGTGCGACACCACCGCCATCAACCGCAACCTTGAGTTCGGCAAACGGGTGCGGATCACCGGCACGCCGGCCATGATCTTTGCCGACGGCACCCGGGTGCCCGGCGCCATCGGCGCCGACCGGGTTGAGAAGTTCCTGACCGCCGCCCAACCCTGATCGCCCACGCGCCATGACCGCCGCCACCGCCCAGACCAGCCAAGACTCGCCCGACCACGTGCTGCTGCGCCGCCTGGGCCATGCCGGGCTGATCCCCTTCGTCCTGCTGGCCCTGATGCTGTGGCTGCTGGGCGGCGAGCAGCAGGCCTTCGTGGCGATCGCTCTGGCCGGCTACGGCGCCCTGATCCTGTCGTTTCTCGGCGGCGTGCACTGGGGCCTGGCCTGGTCGCTGGACCGCTCCGTGGTCCAGCCCACCCCCAACCTGCGGCGCCAGCTGCTGCTCTGGGGGGTCACCCCCTCGCTGCTGGCGTGGCCCGGCGTGCTCATGCCGCCCTTCGCCGGCCTGGCCTGGCTCGGCTTCATGCTCATCCTCAACTACCTGGCCGACCGCACCCTGTATCCGCGCGCCGGCCTGCAGCACTGGCTCACCCTGCGCTTCCGGTTGTCGGCCGTCGCAGCACTGAGTTGCTTCATCGGTGCAGGGGCCCTGTGATGGCCACACCCCGCACCCGGTCATCCCGCCCCGCTCGCCCCCTCATCACAGGCCCGCACTACCGGGTGGCGGTGCACAGCACCCAGGCCCACCTGTTCACAGTCACGCTGACCATCGCCCGTCCCGCGGCGCGCCAGCGCCTGGCCCTGCCGGTGTGGATTCCGGGCAGCTACCTCGTCCGTGAATTCGCCCAGCACCTGCAGCACCTGCAGGCCACCCAGGGCGGCGAGCCGGTGCCGCTGCGCCAACTCGACAAGAACAGCTGGCAGGCCGATGCCGATCCGTCGCAGCCGCTGGAACTGCACTACGAGGTCTATGCGTTTGACGCCTCGGTGCGCACCGCCTTCCTGGACACCACGCGCGGCTTCTTCAACGCCACCAGCCTGTGCCTGCGGGTCGTCGGGCAGGAAGATCAGCCACACGATCTGCTGATCGAACCCGGCCAGGCCCCGGCAGGCTGGCAGGTGGCCACCGGCCTGAGCGCCGTGCGGGCGGACGCCGCCGGCTACGGCCACTACCGCGCGGCCGACTACGACGAACTGGCGGACTGCCCGGTGGAACTGGGCACGTTCTGGAGCGGCACCTTCGAGGCCTGCGGCGTGCCGCACCGCTTCGTGGTCAGCGGCGCGGGCGGCTGGGTCGACTTCGAGCGCCTGCTGGCCGACACGCGCCGCATCTGCGAAGCGCAGATCCGCTTCTGGCACGGCGAGCAGAAACCGCCCTTCGACCGCTACGTGTTCATGCTGCACGCCAGCGGCGACGGCTACGGGGGGCTGGAGCACCGCAACTCGACCGCGCTGATCGCCCAACGCAGCGACCTGCCCAAGCGGCTCACGAAAGACGAAAAACCCGCCGCCCTCAAAGCCACCGACGGCTACACCACGCTGCTGGGCCTGATCAGCCACGAATACTTCCACACCTGGAACGTCAAGCGCCTGCGCCCGGCCGAGTTCGCGCGCTACGACTACGACACCGAGAACCACACCGAACTGCTGTGGTTCTTCGAAGGCTTCACCAGCTACTACGACGACCTGTTCCTGCGCCGCGCCGGGCTGATCGACGACGCCACCTACCTGGCGCTGGTCACCAAGACCTTCAACCAGGTGCAGCAGACACCGGGCCAGCGCGTGCAGAGCGTGGCCCAGGCCAGCTTCGACGCCTGGACCCGCTACTACCGGGTGCAGGAAAACACCCCCAACGCCACGGTGAGCTACTACACCAAGGGTGCGCTGGTGGCGCTGTGCATCGACCTCACGCTGCGCGCCGAAGGCCGCAGCACGCTGGACGAGGTGATGCGCGAACTCTGGGCCCGCACGGCCGGCGGCCCGATGAAGGAAGCCGACGTCGCCCGCGCACTCAAGCGCCTGGGCGGCCGCGCCTTCGACCGCGAACTGCGCGACTGGGTGCATGGCACGGGTGACCTGCCGGTGCTCACCCTGCTGGCCGCCCAGGGCGCCAAGGTGCAGCAGGACAAGGCGCCCCTGGCCCAGCAGTTGGGCCTGCGCGTGGGTGAATCCGGGGGCCTGACGATCAAGAACGTGCTGCGCGGCGGCGCAGCCGAAGCCGCCGGCATGGCCGCCGGTGACGAATGGCTGGGCGTGGAGTTCGCCCCGCCTCGACGCGGAGCCGTAGCCGAAAGCTGGCGTGTCCTGAAACTCGACGACGTGGCGCAGCTGCGTGGTCAGCGCCAGCGACTGACCGCGCTGGTCGCGCGCGACCGGCGCCTGCTGCGCTGCGTGCTGGACTGGCCGGCGGAAAGCCAGGCCGTACGCCTGACGGTGGGCGACGCCGGGCTGCTGGCACGCTGGCTGTCCCCCGCTGCCTGAGCCACCCGAGCGCGCGCGACAGCCTGGCCCGGTGACGCGGCTATAGTTGACGTTCACGTCAACTTGACCCACCACCCGAGGAGCCCCATGAGCGAGACCGCCACCCCCGAACTGATCACCGTGCGCACCGAAGGCCGCGTCGGCATCGTGACGCTCAACCGCCCCAAGGCGCTGAACGCCCTGAACGACCAGCTGATGGACGAACTGGGCACTGCCCTCAAGGCCTTCGACGCCGACGACGGCATCGGCTGCATGATCATCACCGGCAGCGAAAAAGCCTTCGCCGCCGGTGCCGACATCGGCGCCATGGCCAAGTACAGCTTCGCCGACGCCTACAAGGGCGACTACATCACCCGCAACTGGGAAACCATCCGCAGCGTGCGCAAGCCCATCATCGCGGCCGTCAGCGGCTTCGCCCTGGGCGGTGGCTGCGAGCTGGCCATGATGTGCGACTTCATCATCGCGGCCGACAACGCCAAGTTCGGCCAACCGGAAATCAAGCTGGGCATCATCCCTGGCGCTGGCGGCACACAGCGCCTGCCGCGCGCGGTGGGCAAGTCCAAGGCCATGGACATGGCCCTGACCGGCCGCATGATGGACGCCACCGAGGCTGAGCGCGCCGGCCTGGTCAGCCGCGTGGTACCGCTGGACAAACTGATGGACGAGTCCCTCGGCGCCGCCCTGCAGATCGCCCAGTTCTCGCAGCTGGCCGTGATGGCCGCCAAGGAATCGGTCAACCGCGCCTTTGAAGGCTCGCTCGCCGACGGCGTGATGTTCGAACGCCGCCTGTTCCACGCCCTGTTCGCCACCGAGGACCAGAAGGAAGGCATGGACGCCTTCGTGAACAAGCGCGCGGCGGTTTTCAAACACCAGTGAGCGCCGCAAGGCGCTGGCAGCCTCTTGAAAGGCGGCTCGAAAATTGTCTATAATGCGCGTCTTTCGGCGATATAGCTCAGTTGGTTAGAGCGCAGCATTCATAATGCTGATGTCGGTGGTTCAAGTCCACCTATCGCCACCACACAAGAAACCCCTGAAGACGCCGTTTTCAGGGGTTTTTTCTTGCCCGCCCGGAGCGCCCATGGCCATCAAGTCCACCATCTTCAAGGCCCAGCTGTCGATCGCCGACATCGACCACGGCTACTACGCGGACCATGCGCTCACCCTGGCCCGCCACCCGAGCGAGACCGACGAGCGCATGATGGTCCGGCTGGTGGCGCTGGCGCTGCAGGCGCACGAGCTGAACGACACCTGCGGCGGCGACGGCACCCTGGCCTTCGGCGCCGGCCTGTCGGACCCGGACGACCCGGACGCCTCGCTGACCGATTTCACCGGCCGCAAACGCCTGTGGATCGAGGTCGGCCAGCCCGAGGACAAGCCGCTGTCCAAAGCCTGCAGCCAGGCCGATGCCGTCATCGTCTACGCCTTCAGTTCGGCCGCCGACGTGTGGTGGAAGGGCATCGAGAACAAGCTCACCCGGCTGGACAAGCTGCAGGTCTGGCGCCTGCCGACCGAGGTGGCGCCCGCGCTGGCGGCCATGGCCGAACGCAGCATGCAGCTGCAGGCCCTGGTGCAGGACGGCGCCATCACCCTCAGCAGCACCCAGGGCAGCGTGCACATCGAACCACTGCGCTGGAAGTGACCTGCCCGGTTGTCAGGGCTTTGTGAACCGGCCTAAGCTGCGGTCATCACCCGCAGCGGAGAGGCCCATGGAACTGTTCAACATCCTGCCCGGCTTCCAGAAATCGCCCCCCGGCCTGGAACGGGTCATCCTGCGCCGACTGCCGGCGCTGCTCTGGCAGGGCACCGTGCTGTTGCTGCTGTGCGGCCTGGTGGTGCAGTTCTGGCCCTGGTCCGGCACCGAAACCGCCGTCTTCACCCGCATCACCACCGTGCACATCTGGCTCATCAGCCTGGTGGTGCTGCACTGGACGGTGGTGCTCACGGTGGCCATCGGCGCCTTCATCGTGATGGTGATGAAGGGTCCGGCCTACGTGGCCGACGCCTACCCGCTGGAAGACAGCGAACGGCCCTCGCCCAGCCAGGTGGCGCGGTAGACCCCATCGGGGTCGTGCTCACGGACCTGTTTGTCGAGGTTGAAACGGCGCCCGCCGCGCGGGTCGGTGCCGACCCCGGCGATGTAGGCCCAGTTGCCCTGGTTGCTGTGCACGTCGAAGTCGATCAGGCAGTGCTCGAACCAGGCAGCGCCGGCCCGCCAGTCGCCGCGCAGTTCATGGATCAGCGCACTGGCCACGATCTGCCGCAGGCGGTTGGACAGGTAACCCGTCGCGTGCAGTTCGCGCATCGCGGCGTCCACCAGCGGAAGACCGGTGCGGCCTTTGCACCACCGGGTGAAGCCGTCGTCATTGTGCGCCGCTGGGGGCGCCGACGGCAGCAGGCCCTGCGGCCGGAACAGGACGGCGCCGTGGCGGCGCAGCATCCAGCGGAAGTGCTCGCGCCAGAGCAGTTCGAACCAGAGCCAGTCGCTGCCGTCGCTGGCGCCGCGCCCGGCCTCGAAGGTGCGCAACTCAGCAACCACCCGACGCACCGACAAGGCGCCGTTCGCCAGCCACGGCGACCAATGACTGGCGAAGTCGCGGCCGGTCAGCGCGTTGCGCGTGGCCTTGTAGGTGTGGGGCCGTACGCTGGCGAGGTAAGCCTGCAGGTGGGCCAACGCCGCCGCCTCGTCGCCTTGCCAGGCCGGCAACCCATAGGGAAAGGAGGAGTGCGCGTCGCTGGCGCCGGGAGGCAGCACCGCCCCCGCGCCTGGCAGCGGCGGTCGGGGCAGCGCTTCGGGCCAGGGCGGCAAAGCCTCCGGTGCCGGCAGCGGCGGCATCGGCTGCAAGCCCAGGCGCTCCACGCCCTGGCGAAACGTGGTGAACACGTTGGGCACCGCCTCGGGTGCCCACGGCAGCTGCGCCGCGTCGAACAGCCCGCCCTGCTCCACCAGCTCCACCGCCAAACCGTGTGCACGAAGCGCAGCCACCTCGGCCTGTTCCTCGGGGGCGTGAATGGCCTGGGCCACCAGACCCACCGCCTGCACGCGCCGCGCCAGATCCACCAGCGGTTGCGGGGATGCACCGGCCAGAACAAGCAGCCCGCTGCCCAGCGCCTGCAGGTCACGGGCCAGCCCCGCCTGCGGCTGTTGCCGGAACGCCTGGCGGTGCGGGCCGACACGTTCGAAACCCCAGCGCGTCGCCACCGGCGCCGAGGGTCCATGCCAGGCCACCGGCAGCAGGGCCAGGCCCTCGCGCCGGCACCACGCCAGGGCGTGTTGCAGCGCCGGGTGATCGTGCAGGCGCAGATCGTTGCGCAACCAGAGGAGCAGCACGCCCGCCATCAGAACAGCTCCTGCTGTGACAGCTCGGCTTTGCTGCGCCGGCGCGCGGGGTGTTCGCGGCGGCCTGCGCGGGACGCGTGGCGCTCGACCACCGATGCTTCACCGGCCTGCACCTCGGGCCGGGCGCGCAGCGCGTGCACCCGGGCCTTGGCGTCGCGCAAGGCGGTGTCCAGGTCGACCACCGGCACCGGAATGTCGCGCCCCACGACCACGCCACAGCGCGCCTGCGCCTCGGGTGGCATGCGCCAGGGTTCGAACAGCCAGGCGTCGGGCACCGCCCGCATCGCGGGCAGCCATTGGCGCACGAAAGCCCCGTGCGGGTCCTGGTCGCGCGCCTGCTTGAGCGGGTTGTAGACCCGCGTGGTGTTGATGCCGGTGGTGCCGCTCTGCATCTGCAGCTGGCTCCAGTGGATGCCGGGTTCGTAGTCGACGAACTGACGCGCCAGCCAGTGGCCCACCTCGCGCCAGTGCAGCCACAGCGGATACGCCGCCACCGAGACCAGCATGGCGCGCATGCGGAAGTTCAGCCACCCGGTCTCGCGCAGCAGGGCCACACAGGCGTCCACCAGCGGCCAGCCGGTGCGCCCTTGCACCAGCGCCGCAAAGCGCTCCTCGGACCACTCGGCTTCGCGCAGACCGTCGTAGCCGCGGTGGAGGTTGCGCCATTCCAGCTCGGGCTCGGATTCGAGCTTCTGCATGAAGTGGCAGTGCCAGGCCAGCCGGCTGCGGAAGGCCTGCAGGCCCTGGTGCTGGGTGCGGCCCAGCGGCGCGCTGTCGAGTACGGCTTGCGTGGCCTGATCGACCTCACGCACGCTCAGGCAACCCCAGGTCAGGTACGGCGAGAGGCGCGAGCAGGCCTCGGGCGCGGTCAGCGGCGAGGACATACCGCGCCGGTAGTCGGCCGCGCCGCCGGCCAGAAAATGCTGCAACGCCCGCAGGCCTTCGGCACGGCCCCCGCGCTGGCGCTGCGGTGCATCGGTGTCGCGCAGCACCGAAGCCAGCGCGTCGCGCGGCGGCGGCTCGTCCCAGGGCAGGTCGACGTTGACCCAGCGTGGTAGCGGCTCGACCAGCGGGGCCGCCACGAAGGCATCGCGCCGCGCCTGCCAGCCGTCGCGATCCCGCAGGCCGCGCACCACACCGTTCTGCGGCCATTCGCGCCAGGCCACGCCGTGCGCGCGGCACCAGCGGGCCACCGCGCTGTCCCGCTCGAAGGTCCAGCCGTTGCCGGTTTCTTCGTGCGCATGCAGCGCCTCGAAGGGCTGCAGCGCGTGCAGACGGTCGAGCACCGCCACCACATCGCCCACCACCACCTGCAGGCGTGCACCGCGTTCGGCCAGCGCGCGGCGCAGGTCGCGCAGGCTCTCGCGCACAAAGCCCCACTGCCGCGCCGACGCGTCGGGCTGGGCCCAAAGGCCGGGCTCCACCACGTAAAGACACAGCACCGGACCCGTCCGCGCCGCTTCGGCCAGCGGGGCGTGGTCGTGCAGGCGCAGGTCGCGCTTGAACCAGACAATGCGGTAGCTCATGAGGTGTCGGACGGGTCGGCGGCAGTATCGGCGGCACACCCAAAACCCCTCACCCTGACAGGCCATGAGACAATCGCGCCCCGGCGTTGCCCACGCCAGCCACAGCCTCTGGATCTACACCATGAACCGCTGCACATCAGAAACCGTGTCCCGCCGGCCCCTGCTGGCCACCCTGTTCACGCTGGCCCTGCTGCCCGTGACCAGCTTCGCCCAGAACACACTGGTACGCCCGTTCCCGCCCCATGCGCTGCGCGGCACGATGGTGGTGACCCAGCCACCGGTCATCACCATGGATGGCAAGCCAGCCCAGCTCTCGCCCGGCGCCCGCATCAAGGGGCAGAACAACCTGCTGGTGATGTCGGGCGCCATCGCAGGACAAGAGCTGACGGTGAACTACACCGTGGAACAGCACGGCATGGTCCACGAGGTGTGGATCCTCAACGAAGCCGAAGCCGCCGAGAAGCGCAAGCGCGCCGGCCAGTAACCCCTCCAACCCCACAGGCCCCCAAAGCCCAGGCGCACCGCGGAACCGGCTCTGCCGGGCCGCCAGTGCGGTCCCCCTTTCAGGGGGAAGCCGCGTCAGCGGCGCAGGGGGTGACTCCTATGTCCACCAAAAAAGTCTTCATCAAAACCTTTGGCTGCCAGATGAACGAGTACGACTCGGACAAGATGGCCGACGTGCTCGGCGCTGCCGAGGGCTTCGAGAAAACCCAGGACCCCGAAGAGGCGGACCTGATCCTGTTCAACACCTGCTCGGTGCGCGAGAAGGCGCAGGAGAAGGTGTTTTCCGACCTCGGCCGCGTCAAGCACCTGAAGAAAAAGGGCGTGCTGATCGGCGTCGGTGGCTGCGTCGCGAGCCAGGAGGGCGCCGAGATCATCAAGCGCGCGCCCTTCGTGGATGTGGTGTTCGGCCCGCAGACCCTGCACCGGCTGCCCGAGATGCTCAAGGCGCGCGACCGGCTGAACCAGCCGCAGGTGGACATCAGCTTCCCGGAGATCGAGAAGTTCGACCACCTGCCGCCGGCGCGCGTGGAAGGCGCTTCGGCCTTCGTCTCCATCATGGAAGGCTGCAGCAAGTACTGCAGCTATTGCGTGGTGCCCTACACCCGCGGTGAAGAGGTCAGCCGCCCCTTCGAGGACGTGCTGGTCGAGGTCGCCGGCCTGGCCGATCAGGGCGTCAAGGAAGTGACGCTGCTGGGCCAGAACGTCAACGCCTACCGCGGCAAGATGGGCGACACCGACGAGATCGCCGACTTCGCGATGCTGATCGAGTACGTGGCCGAGATCCCGGGCATCGAGCGCATCCGCTACACCACCAGCCACCCCAACGAGTTCACCCAGCGCCTGATCGACACCTACGCCAAGGTGCCGAAGCTGGTCAGCCACCTGCACCTGCCGGTGCAGCACGGCAGCGACAAAATCCTGATGGCCATGAAGCGCGGCTACACCGCCATGGAATACAAGAGCACCATCCGCAAGCTGCGCGCGGTGCGGCCCGACATTTCCATGAGCAGCGATTTCATCGTCGGCTTCCCGGGCGAAACGGACGACGACTTCGAGAAGATGATGAAGCTGATCACCGACATCGGCTACGACAGCAGCTTCAGCTTCATCTTCAGCCCGCGCCCCGGCACGCCGGCGGCGAACCTGGCCGACGATACGCCGCACGAGGTCAAGCTGCAGCGCCTGCAGCACCTGCAGGCCACGATCGAAGAGAACGTGCGCCGCATCAGCGCCAGCCGCGAAGGCACGGTGCAACGCATCCTGGTCGAAGGACCGTCGCGCAAGAATCCGGCCGAGCTGATGGGCCGCACCGAATGCAACCGCATCGTCAACTTCGACGGCGGCCCGAACAGCGCGCGCCTGGTCGGCCAGATGATCGACGTGAAGATCACCCAGGCGCTGCCGCACTCGCTGCGCGGCGAGGTATCGGTGAAGTGAGATGAGGCAGCCGCCGGCATCCGGAGCCAGTGCCTTCGTCGAGGATGCGGTGGAACCGGCTCCGCCGGGCCACCCGCATTGCCCCTTTGAGGGGGTCGCGCGCAGCGCGGCAGGGGTGGGCTTGTGAAGCTGCGCTTTTCGTTCCCGCAGCTGCTGCTGGTGGCCTTCCTGCTCATCGGGTCGGTGCTGGGCGCGACCGCGCTGCGGGCGCTGTTCACGCTGGAGAACCTGATGGCGCAAAGCCGCGCCGGTGCCGCACAGGCCATCGAGCTGTCCACCGCGGCGCAGTCGCTGGCCGAGCGCAGCGTGGCCATGGAACGGGCGGCCCGCCAGTCGCTGGTGCTGCGCGACGCCCAGTTGCGCCAGCGCTTCAACGAGGCCTCTGTGCAGGCGCGCGCCATCCTGCAGCGGCTGCAGGATCAGGGTTTGAGCGCTGACCTCGCCAACACCTGGCGGGCGCAGATCGACGAAGTGCATGCGCTGTTCGACGGACCACCGGACACCGCCCTGGACCGCGAACGCGCCGTCGCGCGCTCGTTCCGCGAGCTCGATGGACACAGCACACTGATCGCCCAGCAGGTCCAGACCCTGATCGGTGCACGCAACCAGTCCCTGCAGGCCCGCTTTGAACGGAACCGGCAGCAGCTGGCGTGGCTGGTGGCCGGCTCCATCGTGCTGGCCGCCGCCATGGCTGTGGGCTTCGGGATCTGGCTGGCGCGCCCGCTGCGGCGACTGGAGAAAGCCATCATCGGTCTGGGCGAGAACCGGCTGGACGAGCCCATCGAAGTGCCGGGACCACCGGACCTGCGCAGCATCGGCCAGCAGCTGGAATGGCTGCGGCTGCGGCTGACCGAGCTGGATGCCGACAAGGCGCGCTTCCTGCGCCATGTCTCGCACGAGCTCAAGACGCCGCTGGCTTCGCTGCGCGAAGGCGTGGCGGTGCTGGGCGACGGGGTCGCCGGCGCACTCAACGCCGACCAGGCCGAGGTGGTGCGCATCCTGCAGGGCAATACGCAGTTGCTGCAGCAGCAGATCGAGGCCTTGCTGCGGTTCAACGCTGCTGCGTTCGAGGCGCGCCAGCTGCGCCGCGAACCGACCGACATGCGGGCGCTGGTGGAAAACCAGGTCGAGGCCCAGCGGCTGCGCTGGCAGGCGCACCAGCTCCAAGTCCAGGTCGAGGGGCCGGCGGCGGTCCTGCCGGTGGACCGCGAAAAGATGGCCTCGGCGATCGGCAACCTGCTGTCCAACGCGATCCGCTTCTCACCGCCCGGTGCCAGCGTGCGCATCACACTGGACCGGCGGCCTGGCCGTCTGCTGGTCGACGTGCAGGACCAGGGGCCGGGCGTGTCACCCGCCGATCGTGAACGCATCTTCGAACCCTTCTACCGCGGCGAGCGCCAGCCCGCCGACGCGGTGCGCGGGACGGGCGTGGGACTGTCCATCGTGCACGAGTACATTCAGGCCCACGGTGGCCAGGTGGTCCTCCTGCCCGATGGCCCCGGCGCCCATTTCCGCATCGAACTGCCTTATGCCCCTTGACGCCCGGCATGCCGGCCAGCCCGGCCGCTTCGCCCGTTCCCGCTGGACACGCACCGCCCAGGTGTCACTGACGCTGATGCTGGGCCTGTGGCTGCAGGCCTGTGCCCTGCGCCCGGCCGCTCCGCCCGTTGTGGTGGCAGTGCCCTGCCCCCCCTCCACGCCGGTACCGGTGGCCGACCCCGCGCCAGCAGCCGTTCCGCAGCAGCCGCCCCCTGCGGAGTCCCCGCTCGACGCACTGCTGGCCACCGCGGAACGCCAGCGCAACCTGGGGCCGACCGAGTTGACCGCCGAACTGGCGCGCATCGGCGATCCGGCGCACTCGCCGTCGCTGCAGATGCAGCTGGCTTTGCTGCTGCTGCAGACGCACCAGCCGGCGGACACCGCACGGGCACTGGGCCTGCTGCAGCGGGTGGTCGGCAGCGAGGCCCCCGAAGCCAGCCCGCTGCGGGCGCTGGCCAGGGTGCTGGCCAGCCGTGTTCAGGATGTGCGGCGGCTTGAAGACCAGCAGGAACGACAAAACGTCCAGCTGCGCGATGCACAGAAGCGCATCGAGGTCCTGAACGAACGGCTGGAGGCGATGCGTGCGATCGAGCGCAGCCTGGGCCCCCGACCGACCGCACCCGGCAACAGCCGTCCCACGCCATGAGCCTGCCGCCGGCCCCGTCTGCGACCGGCGCCACCCGCGCGCGCCTGCTGGTGGTCGACGACGACGCCGACATGCTGCGCCTGCTGTCCATGCGGCTGGGCGCAGCCGGCTACCAGGTCACCGCGGTCGGCTCGGCCGAAGCGGCGCTCAGCCAGCTCGACATCGACCGCCCCCAACTGGTGCTCTCCGATGTGCGGCTGCCGGGCAAGGACGGCCTGGCCCTGTTCGACGAGGTTCGCGCGCGCCACCCCTCGTTGCCCGTCATCCTGCTGACCGCGCACGGCACGATTCCCGATGCGGTCGAGGCCACGCGGCGCGGCGTGTTCACTTACCTGACCAAACCGTACGACGCGAAGGAGCTGCTGGAGCGCATCACCCAGGCCCTGGCCCTGGGCACGCCCGCGCTGCCGGCCAGTCCGGCCGACGAGACCTGGCGTGCCGAGATCGTCAGCCGGTCCAGCCGCATGGCCGACCTGCTGGCCGAAGCGCGCCTGGTGGCGCAGGGGGACGCCAGCGTGCTGCTGCGCGGCGACAGCGGCACCGGCAAGGAGCTGATGGCACGCGCCATCCACCGCGCCAGCAGTCGTGCCCGCAAGCCCTTCGTCGCCGTCAACTGCGGCGCGATTCCGGAGGCCCTGCTCGAATCCGAGCTGTTCGGCCACATGAAAGGCGCTTTCACCGACGCCCACGCCAACCACAAGGGCCTGTTCCAGGCGGCCGACGGGGGCACGCTGCTGCTCGACGAGATCGGCGACATGCCACCGGCACTGCAGGTCAAGCTGCTGCGCGTTCTGCAGGAAAAAGCGGTGCGTCCACTGGGGTCGAGCCAGTCGATGCCGGTGGACGTGCGCATCATCTCGGCCACCCACCGCGACCTCGAAACGGCGATGGCCCAGGGCCAGTTCCGCGAAGACCTCTACTACCGACTCAACGTGGTGACACTGCACCTGCCGACGCTCGGCGAGCGGCGCGAGGACATTCCTCTGCTGGCCCACCATTTCCTTGCCCAGCTGGCGGCGAAATACGGCAAACGCAGCACAGGCTTTGCCCCTGAAGCGCTCAAGGCGCTGACGATGGCGAGCTGGCCGGGCAACGTGCGTCAGCTCTACAACGTGGTCGAGCAGGTCTGCGCGCTGTCGACCACGCCGCTGGTCTCGCTGGCCCTGGTGCAGCGCGCGCTGCGCACACCCTCGGTCGAGGTGCTGAGCTTTGCCGAGGCGCGCCAGCGCTTCGAGCGCGCGTACCTGGTGGACCTGCTGAAGATGACCGACGGCAATGTGGCCGACGCGGCCCGGCTGGCGCAGCGCAACCGCACCGAGTTCTACCGTTTGCTGCAGAAACATGCCCTGACACCCGGGCTGTTCAAGAGCGACGGGGACGGCGGCGACGCTGCGGACCCTGTCGCTGCCGGGTGACAACCACAAGTGGTTGATTCACATCGGTTTTCTTCCTCCATCGCCCTGCGGCGTCGCTGATTGGCGACAAAATCCGCGGGACCACGGGTCGTTTCGGACCCAGCGCGACGGCGAAACGCCAGCCCCAGCTGCAAGCTGTTGATTCTTTTCAGTATTTCGACCTGGCATAGGGTTTGCCCTTAAGGGGCATGACCCTGCCGTTTTCGCTCCCGATATCCGCCCTGCGGCAGCTGCTTCAACCTGTGCGGTTGCTGCTGTGTGCGTGGCTGGCTGCGGGCTGCAGCCTGGCGACCGCCATGGACTGGGACGCACTGGGCGCGCTCGCGCGCAGTCGGGCCGAGGCGCCGTTTCAACCGGCCGGCGACAGGGTGCCCGACGAGCTCACGGCGCTGAACTATGACCAGATGCGCCGCATCCGCTTTCAGGAAGCGCAAAGCACCTGGCGCGGCCATGGCCTGCCGTTCGAGGTGCAGTACTTCCACCTCGGGAATCACCAGAAACAGCCGGTGCGACTGCACGAATTGACCCCGGAAGGCGTCCGCGAACTGCCCTACCGCAGCGAACTGTTCGACTTCGACGCAGTGGTCAGCGATCCGCGCGCCTGGGGCGACCTGGGCTTCGCCGGGTTCAAGCTGCTGCACCCGCTGAACACCCCCGGCAAGCTTGACGAGCTGGTGGCATTCCTGGGCGCCAGCTACTTCCGGGCACTGGGCAAAGATCAGCAGTACGGCCTGTCGGCACGCGGCCTCGCCATCGACACCGTGGGCGGCCAGGGCGAGGAGTTCCCGCGCTTCACCGACTTCTGGCTGCAGCGCCCGGCGCCCGGTGCGACCGAGGTGACCTTGCTGGCCCTGCTCGACTCGCCACGCGCCAGCGGTGCCTACCGGTTCGTGATCCGGCCCGGTCAGGACACCACCATGACGGTGCAGGCCCGGCTGTTCCTGCGAGCAACCGATCAACCGGTCCGCACGCTCGGCCTGGCGCCGCTGACCAGCATGTTCCTGCACGGCGAGAACCAGCCCAACGCGAACGACTTCCGACCCAAGGTGCACGACTCCGATGGCCTGCTGATGCACACCGGCGACGGCGAGTGGCTGTGGCGCCCGCTGCAGAACCCGCGGCGCATCGCGGTCAGTTCGTTCACCATGCACCAGCCGCGCGGCTTCGGCCTGATGCAGCGCGACCGTCGCTTCGCGAGCTACGAGGACATCGAAGCCCGCTACGAGCGCCGGCCCAGCGCCTGGGTGCGCCCGCTCGGCGACTGGGGTGCCGGCCGGGTCGAGCTGGTGCAGTTGCCCACCCCCGACGAGACGCACGACAACATCGTCGCGTATTGGGTACCGGCCACCGTGCCGCCACCGGGTCAGCCGCTGGAGCTGGCCTACGAACTGTCGTGGCAGGGGGATGCGCAGCAGGTGCCACCCGGCGCCTGGGTGACGCAGTCACGCCTGGGCCATGGCTACTCCCGGCTGACAGCGGCTGAACAGCAGCGCCAGCCCCAGTTCGTGCTCGATTTCGGCGGCCCGGCCCTGCAGGCCCTGCCGGCCGACGCACCGGTACAGGCCGTCGCGACCGCCGACGCCAACGGCCGCATCGTCGAAGCCCACGCCTACCCCAACCCGGCGCAGCACGGCTGGCGCCTGACCCTGCGCGTTGAACGACTGGACCCGGCACAGCCGGTCGAGTTGCGCGCCTTCCTCCGACACGGCAACGACACCCTGAGCGAAACATGGACACACGTCATCCTGCCCGACTGATGCAAACCGTGCCGGCGCGCAGCCGGCTGCACGCCGAACGCCACCCCAACGCGGTGACCGCACCGCCGGTGCACCGCGCCAGCATGGTGCCCGTGCCCTGGCAGGGGTTCTGGCGCAGCATCGGTCTGGGCCTGCGCGGCCTGCTGTCGCCCCGCGCGACCGGCCTCCAGGCGCCAGAAGCGCCCTGGCAGACCGCCGCCCGCCGTCGCCGCCGGGCCTTCCTCGCGCTGGCGGCGCTGAGCACCCTGATGGCCGCGGTGCTGTTCGGCGTCGCCCAGCCGGCCGACGGATCGCCCTGGCTGCGCGGACTGCACGCCCTGCTGTTCGTCGTGCTCACCACCTGGGTGGTGACCGGATTCGTCACCGCCCTGATGGGGGCCTGGGTGCTGCTGTTCGGCGACCCCCACGCGCTGAGTGCCGGCGCGGTGCGCGATCACCCCATGAACCGCGACGCGCGCACCGCCGTCATCATGCCGATCTGCCACGAAGACGTGGCCACCGTGTTTGCCGGTCTGCGCGCCACCTGTGAATCGCTGGTGGCCACGGGCCATGCCGGTCAGTTCGATGTCTTCGTGCTGTCCGACAGCGCAGATCCCGACACCATCGCCGCCGAACGCCAGGCCTGGGAGGCTTTGCGCGCCGCGCTGGTGACCCGCTCGGGGCAACCCGCGCTGGAGGTGTACTACCGCCTGCGCCGCCGCCGCAGCCACCGCAAGGCAGGCAACGTGGCCGATTTCTGCCGCCGCTGGGGCCGGGACTACCGGTACATGGTCGTGCTCGATGCGGACAGCGTGATGAGCGGCACCGCCCTCACCACCCTGGTCAAGCTGATGGAAGCCCACCCCCGGGCCGGCATCATCCAGACCGCCACGCAGGCCATCGGCCACCAGACCCTGCACGCCCGCGCCCAGCAGTTCGCCAGCCGCGTCACCGGCCGGCTGTTCACCCTGGGCATGCGCTTCTGGCAGCTGGGCGAATCGCACTACTGGGGTCACAACGCCATCATCCGCGTGGCCCCGTTCATGCAGCACTGCGCACTGGCGCCCATCCAGGGCACGGGCGGCATGGCCGGCGGCATCATGAGCCACGACTTCGTCGAGGCCGCGCTCATGCGCCGTGCCGGCTTCGAGGTGTGGCTGGTGTCGGACCTGGGTGGCAGCTACGAACAGCAGCCGCCGGACCTGTTGTCCGAACTGCAGCGCGACCGCCGCTGGTGCCAGGGCAACCTGCAGAACGCGCGCCTGATGGCCGAGCCCGGGTTGCACCGCGTGCACCGGGCCATGTTCGCCATCGGGGCCATGTCCTACCTCTCGGCGCCGCTGTGGCTGGTGTTTCTGCTCGCGGGCACCGCGCTGCTGCTGTCGGGCCCCGGCCTGACCGACAGCCCACAGGTGATCTTCGGCAGCGTCGGCGGCCTTTGGGCCTGGACACTGTGCCTGCTGTTCCTGCCGCGCGTGCTCGGCCTGCTGGCCGTGCTGCTCAAGGGAGAACAGCAGCGCTTCGGGGGCGTCGTCTCGCTGCTGGCCAGCGCTCTGCTGGAAACGCTGCTGGCCATCGCGCAGGCACCGGTGCGCATGGTGGCGCACACCTTGTTCGTGGCCGTGGCCCTCACCGGCATCCGGCTGGACTGGAAATCGCCCCCGCGCGAAGCCAGCGGCGTGGCCTGGGACACCGCCCTTGCCCGACTGGGGCCGCTGTCCCTGGTGGTCGCCGCCTTGCTGCTGACCGCGTCGTGGATCCAGCCCTTGATGCTGCCCTGGTTGCTGCCAGTGGCACTGCCGCTGCTGGTGGCTGTCCCCCTGACAGTGGCCACCGGTGACGTGGCACTGGGCGCCTGGGCCCGTCGCAGAAACGCGCTGCTCATCCCGGAAGAGGCCTGGTCCCCCGCGGTGCTGCGGCGGGCCTGGCGCCATGCGAGCCGGCTGGCCCTGTCTGCGGCCTGACGCTCAGCGGGAGCCCGGCGGCTTCAGGTAGCGCTGGTCCGACCAGGTGGCCAGCCACTGCGGCGCGAAGGCCACGAAGATGGCCGAGAACATGCCGGTCAGGAAGGCGTCGCCCCAGGCCATCAGCCAGCGGCCGACGATGGCCTGCTCCAGCGCCGGACCACCGGTGAGCCGGTGCAGCAGGACCATGAGCGCCCCGGAGAGGAACACCGAGGCGGCCGTCCCGAGAAACCCCCGGCCCAGGGTGTAGACAAAGGGGTTGGGGGGCAGCCAGCGCCGCAGCGCGGCACCGATGCCCAGAGCCAGTGTGGCCGGCGCCAGTCCGACCCAGACCCATTGCGAGAGCACCGTGTGCACATCGTTCTGGCCGACGGTCCAGACCACCACCGCCACCAGGGCCAGCACCAGCACCGCCAGCGGCCAGCCCAGCATGAGCATCAGCAGGCAGGCGCCGGACAGCTGGATCTGAAGGCCCTGCGGCATCTTCTGCGGCAACAGCCAGACCCAGGGTAGCAAGGCCACCGCCGCCAGTGCGGGCGTGAGCAGCGCGCCCTGCAGCATGCGCCAGGGCCGCAGGCTCAGCGCCACCGCCAGGGCTAGGGCGGCCATGCCCCATTCGATCCAGATCAACATGCGGCCCGAGTATGTCGGCGGCGGTCGCCGCCCCGCTTGACTTCGGTCAACCCATGCCGGGCATCTTGGGGAGGCCTTTCATGCCCCCCATGCGCTTCATCATCTTCATCAGGCCGCCGCCCTTCATCTTCTTCATCATGCCCTGCATCTGCTCGAATTCCTTGAGCAGGCGGTTGACCTCCTGCACGTGCACGCCGGCCCCGGCGGCGATGCGGCGCTTGCGCGTAGCCTTGATGATCTCGGGCTTGCGGCGCTCGGCCAGCGTCATGCTGCAGATGATGCCCTCCTTGCGCTTGATGTCCTTCTCGGCGCGGCTCAGGTCGGCCTCGGTCGCCTTGGCGGCCATGTTGCCGGGCAGCTTGTCCATCAGGCTGGACAGGCCCCCCATCTTCTTCATCTGGCGGATCTGGTCGAGGAAGTCGTTGAGGTCGAAGCCGTCACCGCTCTTGACCTTGGCCGCCAGTTTCTGGGCCGCCTCCATGTCCACGCCGGCGGTGACCTGTTCGACCAGGGCCACGATGTCGCCCATGCCCAGGATGCGGCCGGCGTGGCGCTCGGCATCGAACACCTCCAGGCCATCGATCTTCTCGCTCACACCGGCGAACTTGATCGGCGCACCGGTGACCTGGCGCACCGACAGCGCCGCACCGCCGCGCGAGTCGCCGTCCATCTTGGTCAGGATGATGCCGGTCAGCGGCAGCGCCTCCTTGAAGGCCTTGGCGGTGTTGACCGCATCCTGGCCCTGCATGGCATCGACCACGAACAGGGTTTCGACCGGATTCAGTGCCCCGTGCAGTTCCTGGATCTCGCGCATCAGCGCCTCGTCGATCGCCAGGCGGCCTGCGGTGTCGACCAGCAGCACATCGACATAGTGTTTCTTCGCGTAGTCCAGCGCGGCGCGGGCGATGTCCAGCGGTTTCTGGTCGGGCGAGCTCGGGAACCACTCGGCCCCGGCCTGCGCCGTCACCGTCTTGAGCTGTTCGATGGCGGCCGGGCGGTAGACGTCCCCGGAGACGGTGAGCACCTTCTTCCTGCGCTTCTCGATCAGGTGCTTGGCCAGCTTGGCGGTGGTGGTGGTCTTGCCAGCACCCTGCAGGCCCGCCATCAGGATCACCGCCGGTGGCTGGGCCGCGAGGTTGATGTCGGCCACTCCGTCGCCCATGGTCGCCGCCAGCTCGCGATTGACCACACCAACCAGCATCTGGCCGGGGGTGAGGGAACCCACCACATCCTGGCCCAGCGCCTTTTCCTTCACGCGGGCGATGAAATCCCGCACCACCGGCAGGGCCACGTCGGCCTCCAGCAGGGCCATGCGCACCTCGCGCAGCATGTCCGTGACGTTGCTTTCGGTGATGCGGGCCTGACCCCGCATCTCCTTGACGATGCGTGACAGGCGGTCGGAAAGGGCTGAGGCCATGGTGGAAAAAGAGGAGTGGGGAGCCCGGACGGCTGAAGAAGGCAGTCCCGCTGCACGGGGATGGATCGCCTGCCCGGCGCGTGGCGCGGTGCCACCACCACAGGACCGTTAAACTGTGGCGTGATTTTAGCTGCCCCCTGTCCGCAGGCCCCGCAGCACCGAATCGATGAACCTCCTGCCCGTCCTGTCCGTTCACCCTGTGGCCGCCACCCTGTCGGCGGTCACCGCATTCGCCTACGCCCTGTTCGCGTGGGGGCACCTGCGCATGAGTGCCGCGCAGACCCGCCTGACGCTGGGCGCGGCCTGGCTGCTGCACCTCTCGGTGCTCGTGGGCCAACAACTGCAGGATCCACCCCGCTTCGGTTTCGCGCCGGCCCTGTCGGTCACCGCCTGGATGGTGCTGACCGTCTACCTGATCGAGAGTCGCCTGTACCCCCAGATGCAGGCCCGCTGGGGGCTCGCCGCACTGGGCACGGCGGTTGTCTTGCTGGCGCTGCTGTTTCCGGGAGCGCCCTACGCCGGCCTGCGATCGGCCTGGCTGCCGCTGCACTGGGCCCTGGGGATCGCGTCGTACGGACTGATCGCCGCCGCGGTGGTGCACGCCTGGCTCATGCAGCGCGCCGAAAAGGCCATGCGCCTCGGGGCGTCGCTGGACACCGCCATGCCGCTGCTGACACTCGAACGCCTGACCTTCCGTTTCGTCGGCGCCGGATTCGCGCTGCTGTCGGCCACCCTGCTGGCGGGCTGGTACTTCTCCGAAATCTTCGCCGACCACTTCGTCTGGAACCACAAGACGGTGTTCTCGGTGCTGTCGTGGCTGACCATGGGTGTGTTGCTGCTGGGCCGCTGGCAGCTGGGCTGGCGCGGCCGCACCGCCGCGCGCACGCTCTACCTGTCTGCCGGCCTGCTGTTGCTCGGCTACGTCGGATCGCGCTTCGTGCTTGAAGTGATCCTGCACCGCAGTTGAAGACCGGCCCGGTGCAGAACCCGCTCACATGAAATTCCTGCTCGTCACCGCGGTCGTCCTGATCGCCTTCTGGATCTGGCGCAACAACCGCCAGGACGGGCACGGCAGCGCCACGCCGCCCGCCCCACCCCGCCCTGGCGACCGGCCGGCCCGCATGGTGGCCTGCAGCCACTGCGGCACCCACGTGCCCGAGTCCGAGCAGCTGACCGGTCGCAACGGTGTCTACTGTTGCGCGGAACACCGGCGCCTGGCCCAGGACTCCGACAGCTGAGCGACCGCCGAGCTGCACGTCATGGCCACCGAACAGAGCTCACAGTTCTCGCCGTCCTGGATGGTGTCCCTGAGTCCCGACGACGCCGGTGCCAGCGACCACCGGATGCGCGCCTTCTCCCGCCTGTGGCGCATGTTCATGCGCACCCGGGTCTTCATCGCGGCCATGTTGCTGGCCTTGCAGGTGTTCGTGGTGACCACGGGTTCAGGCGGCCCTCCCTGGCTGGTGCTGGTGTGTGCCATGCACCTGAGTGCGGCCCTGGCGGTTCTGCTGTGGCTGCGCCCCGCCAACCCCCTGCGTGAACGTCTGACCTGGCACTGGCTGGTGACGGTCGGCGTCGACCTGCTGGCCTTTGCGGTGCTCGAGTACTTCCAGCGCGGGGGCATCAGCTACATCCCACTGTTTGCCCTGCCGGTGCTGATGGCCTCCATCCTGGGGCCACTCACCCTGGCCCTGGGCACCGCCGCCAGCGTCACGCTGTACCTGCTGGGCAGCGCCGCCCTGAGCGCGCCCCTGATGACCGCCGTGGCCACATCCAGCTTCCTGCAAAGCGCCCTCACCGGCACCGGCTTCTTCCTGGTTGCGCTGCTGGCCCACCAGCTGGCGCAACGCCTGGCGCGCGAGGAAGCGCTGGCCCAGAGCAGCCAGCAGGCCGCGCTCATGCAAGCCCAGGTCAACGAACGGATCATCGAGAGCCTGAGCGAGGGCGTGCTGGTGGTGGACACGCACGGTGTGGTGCGCAACGCCAACCCGGCAGCCCAGTCGATGCTGATGGGTGACCGCTACCCCCAGTCGGCCCGGCTGCTGCTGTCGGCGCGTGACGGCTGGCAGGGCCTGGCCCACCTGGTGGACCGGACTTTTGCGGCGGAACAGGCCCTGGAGTCGGAGGTGCGGGTCGACATCGACGAACTGACCTCGCACAAGCTGTTCGTTCGCACCCGGCTCACCACCCCCCAGGGTGATCAGCACACCGGACTGTGCGTGCTGTTCCTCGAAGACCTGCGCGAGGTGGAGGCGCGGGTGCGCACCGAGAAACTGGCGTCCATGGGGCGCATGTCGGCAGCGGTCGCGCACGAAATCCGCAATCCGCTGTCGGCCATCACCCAGGCCAATGCCCTGCTTGACGAGGAGCTGCAGACACCCGCACAGAAGCGGCTGACGCGCATGATCGAACAGAACGCGCTGCGGCTCTCGCGCATCGTCGACGACATCCTCAATGTCGCCCGCGCCCAGCCGGTCGAAGCCGACGACAGCGGCCCCTCGCTGCCGCTGGACCCAACCCTGCGGCAGATCGCGCACGAATGGAGCAAGCAAAACCATGCGCAGACCGTGCTGGGCGTGCATCCCCACGCCCCCGGACTGCAGGTGCGCTTCGACCCGGAACACCTGCGCCGCCTGCTCGTCAACCTGCTCGACAACGCACTCAAACACTGCAGCGGTGAGGCGGGCTCCATCCGCGTCATCTCCCAACCCGGCGGCCAGGACCGCATCCGGCTGTCGATCTGGAGCGAAGGTGCACCGCTGGAAGCCAGCGTGCACAAGCACCTGTTCGAACCGTTCTTTTCCTCCGAGAGCCGCTCCAGCGGTCTGGGCCTGTACATCTGCCGCGAGCTGTGCGAACGCTACGGCGCACAGATCGCCTACCAGCGCAGCCGGCTCGACCAGCGAGAAGGCAACGAGTTCTATGTGATCATGCCGGCCGCCAGCGGGCGCCGTCCCGCCCAGCAAAGCCTGGCCATGTCGTCGCCCGAATCGGTACCGGGGCCCGGACCGACGTCCGACGCCTCGCGACCGCCGCCCATGTCGACCCTGTTCTGAATCCATGTCCGCTGCCGCCAACGCCGCCGTGCTCGTCGTCGACGACGAGCCCGACCTGCGCACCCTGTACGAACTGACGCTGCTGCGCGAAGGCTACGACGTGCGCTGCGCGGCCGACCTGGGCGAAGCCCGTGAGGCCCTCGCGGCCAGGCGCTACGACGTGCTGATCACCGACATGCGCCTGCCCGACGGGCTCGGCCTGGAACTGCTGCGCGAACTCGGCGGGGCCCAGCGCACCGAAAGGTCCATCGTCATCACCGCCTACGGTTCGGCCGAAAACGCGGTCGAAGCGCTCAAAAGCGGTGCGTTCGACTACCTGACCAAACCGGTCGATCTCCGGCAACTGCGGACCGCCGTCAGCGCGGCCATCCAGAGTCGTGTGTCGAACCCCGGGGTGCCGTCTGGCGGCATCGTGCGAACGGTCGCAGCGGTGGCGAGCGGCGCCCAGGCACTGCAGCGCATCGTCGGCAGCTCGGCCTGCATGGCACAGATCCGCACCCGCATCGAGAAGGTGGCCACCAGCATGGCCCCGGTCCTGATCCTGGGCGAGTCCGGCACCGGCAAGGAACTGGTGGCGCGCGCGGTGCATGAATGCAGCCACCGGGCGGCAGGACCCTTCGTGGCGGTCAACTGCGGGGCGATCCCAGAGAACCTGATCGAGGCCGAATTCTTCGGTGCCCGCAAAGGCGCTTACACGGGTGCCACCCAGGACCGCGAGGGTTACTTCCAGGCCGCCAAGGGCGGGACGCTGTTCCTCGACGAAATCGGCGACCTGCCGCTGGCCATGCAGGCCAAGCTGTTGCGTGTGATCCAGGAGCGGCGCGTGCGCCCGCTTGGCGGCGTGCAGGAAGAGGCGGTGGACGTGCGCCTGGTCAGCGCCACCCACCGCGACCTGGCCACCCTGGTGCAGGACGGCGGCTTCCGCCAGGACCTGTTCTACCGCCTCAATGTCATCGGCCTGCGCACCCCACCGCTGCGCGAGCGCCGCGAGGACCTGCCCGAACTGGCCTACAACCTGTTGCAGCGGATCTGCACCGAGTCGGGTCAACCCGCGCCCGAACTGACGCCCGATGCCCTGACCCGCCTGCAGGCCTGCGATCTGCCCGGCAATGTGCGAGAACTCGAAAACCTGCTGCAAAGGGCGTTGGCCATGAGCGACGGCCAGCGGCTGCAGGCCGAGGACTTTGGCGAGCTGCCCGCCAGCGGCGAAGCGGCCACCGGCAACAGCCCTGCACCGCTGGGCGCCGCCAAGGACAGCCCCCCCCCGAACGGCACCGAAGCGCCGGTCCCGATCCCGACCGACCTGCAGTCCTACCTCGACGAACAGGAACGTCAGGTGCTGTTGCAGGCGCTGCGCGAAACCGACTTCAACCGCACCGCAGCGGCAGCCCGTCTGGGCCTGAACCTGCGACAGATGCGCTACCGCATCCAGCGCCTGGGCATCGTCATGCCCGCCGGCGGCGACGATGAGGCCTGAGCCTGTGCAGTCCCTGGCCGCCCCCGACGAGGAATGGGCTGGCGGCTGGCTGAAGGCGGCGCGTCACTGCCCCTCACCCAACTTCGGCCCGCGCCCCACCCAGGCGCACGTGGACCTGATCGTGCTGCACTCGATCAGCCTGCCGCCCGGCCAATACGGAGGCCCCGAGGTGGAGCAGTTGTTCACCAACCGCCTCGATTGGGATGCCCACCCCTACTTCCAGCAGATCCGCGGCATGGAGGTGTCGTCCCACTTCTTCATCAGGCGCGACGGGGAACTGGTGCAGTTCGTCGACGCCGACGCACGCGCCTGGCACGCCGGCACCTCGCAATGGCGCGGACGCGCCAACTGCAACGACGATTCGGTGGGCATCGAACTCGAAGGCCTGGAAGGCGAGCACTTCGAGTCCGCGCAGTACCACCGTCTGGCCTGGCTGTGCCGGGCGCTCATGCTGCGCTACCCGATCGTCCACATCGCCGGCCACGAACACATTGCACCGGGTCGCAAGCAGGACCCCGGACCGGGTTTCGACTGGGGCTGGTTGCAGCAGGACCTGGCCGGATCGGCTGCGTGTTTTCCCGAAGACGTACAACGCCGCGTCGCGGCCACGGACGGCGACGCACCGCCCCAGGCCTGACCAGCCACGCCAGCAACGGCGCGGCCTGGCGCCCCAAATCCGCTGGCATCCCGCGCCGTTTCTGATCGCATTCCCCGCACCTCAAGTCCGGCCGCGGCGACGCCTCGAATGCACCCAGCAACGCGCCAGCCAGCGCCGCGGCGGTCGGATATGGCGTGCGGACGACACCGGGCCGTCATTTCCTCAAACACTACCCCTAGTGTCTTGAAGACCTCCTGCACACCAGATATAGTGTGCGCTGCGCAAAACAGCCAGGGCCAGTTCCGCGCACGGCACACCCGCAGGAACCGCCCCGCCAGCGCTCCCGCCCCGAACCGGCGACCACCAGCCGTCGCCCACAACAAACGCAAGAGGAACCATGCAGACCGCCCCAATCGCCACACCGTCGACCCCATCGCCCAGCCTGCTGTCATCCGGCACGGCGGGCCAAGATGCGGGCGCCAATACCCCCTCGGCGCTTTCGCACTACCAGATCATCCGTCGCAACGGCGCGGTGGTGCCCTTCGAGCCGAGCAAGATCGCGGTGGCGATGATGAAGGCCTTCCTGGCGGTGCACGGCACCCAGGGGGCGGCTTCGGCCAGCGTGCGCGAAACGGTGGACGCCCTGACCCAGGCCGTGGTGCGCGCGCTCATGCGTTCGCGTCCCGGCGGTGGCACCTTCCACATCGAAGACGTGCAGGACCAGGTTGAACTCGGCCTGATGCGCAGCGGTCACCACGAAGTCGCCCGCGCCTACGTGCTCTACCGCGAACGCCGCGCCCAGGAACGCGCCCAACAGGCCGAAGCCGCCAAGCCCGCCGAAGCCACCTTGCACGTGATGGACCGTGGCCAGCGCGTGCCGCTGGACGTGAACCAGCTGGCCGCCCTGATCGAATCGGCCTGCGCCGGCCTGGGTGCCGACGTCAAGGCCGATCCCATCGTGGCCGAGACCAAGCGCAACCTGTACGACGGCGTGCCGATCGAAGAGGTCTACAAGGCCGCCATCCTGGCCGCCCGCACGCTGATCGAAAAAGACCCCGACTACACCTATGCCACCGCGCGCCTGCTGCTGCACACCGTGTTCAAGGAAGTGCTGGGTGAAGAGGTGACCCCGGCCGAGCGCGGCGCCCGTTATGCCGAGTACTTTCCGCAGGCCATCAAAAAGGGCGTGCAGAACGAGTTGCTGGACGAGAAGCTGCAACAGTTTGACCTGGCCCGCCTGGCCGCCGCGCTCAAGCCCGAACGCGACCTGCAGTTCGACTACCTGGGCTTGCAGACCCTGTACGACCGCTACTTCCTGCACGTGCGCAAACAGCGCATCGAACTGCCGCAGATCTTCTTCATGCGCGTGGCCATGGGCCTCGCACTCAATGAAATCGACCGCGAAGCGCGCGCCATCGAGTTCTACGAAGTGCTGTCCTCGTTCGATTTCATGTCGTCCACTCCGACACTGTTCAACGCCGGCACACTGCGCTCGCAGCTCTCCAGCTGCTACCTGACGACCGTGCCCGATGACCTGGACGGCATCTACGAGTCGATCAAGGAAAACGCACTGCTGTCCAAGTTCGCCGGCGGTCTGGGCAACGACTGGACCCGTGTGCGCGCCCTGGGCGCCCACATCAAGGGCACCAACGGCGAATCGCAGGGCGTGGTGCCGTTCCTGAAGGTGGTGAACGACACCGCCGTGGCGGTGAACCAGGGCGGCAAGCGCAAGGGCGCGGTCTGCACCTACCTGGAGACCTGGCACCTGGACATCGAGGAGTTCCTGGAGCTGCGCAAGAACACCGGCGACGACCGCCGCCGCACCCACGACATGAACACGGCGAACTGGATTCCCGACCTGTTCATGAAGCGCGTGATGGAAAAGGGCGACTGGAGCCTGTTCTCGCCCAACGACGTCCCCGATCTGCACGACAAGTTCGGCGCCGACTTCGAGAAGGCCTACGTCGCCTACGAGGAGAAGGCCGCGCGCGGCGAGATCAAGCCCTACCGCAAGCTGCCGGCGACCGACCTGTGGCGCAAGATGCTGTCGATGCTGTTCGAGACCGGCCACCCCTGGATCACGTTCAAGGACGCCTGCAACGTGCGCAGCCCGCAGCAGCACGCCGGCGTGGTGCACAGCTCCAACCTCTGCACCGAGATCACGCTCAACACCAGCGACACCGAAACCGCGGTGTGCAACCTGGGCTCGGTCAACCTGCACCGCCACATCCGGAACGGCCAGCTCGATCACGCCAAGCTGCAGCAGACGGTCAACACCGCCATGCGCATGCTCGACAACGTGATCGACATCAACTACTACGCGGTCAAGAAGGCGCGCGACTCGAACCTGCGTCACCGCCCGGTCGGCCTGGGGGTGATGGGCTTCCAGGACGCCCTGTACGAACTGCGCATCCCCTACGCCTCCAACGAAGCCGTGGAGTTCGCCGACCGCTCGATGGAGGCCATCTGCTACCACGCCTACTGGGCGTCGACCGAGCTGGCCCGCGAACGTGGCCGCTACTCCAGCTACCGCGGCTCGCTGTGGGACCAGGGCATCCTGCCGCCCGACACGGTGGACCTGCTGGCGCGCGAGCGCGGCGGCTATGTGGATGTGGACCGCTCGACCAGCCTCGACTGGGACGCGCTGCGCCAGAAGATTGCGCGCGACGGCATGCGCAACTCCAACTGCGTGGCCATCGCACCCACCGCGACCATCTCCAACATCATCGGCGTGGACGCCTCCATCGAACCCTGCTTCGGCAACCTGTCGGTCAAGTCCAACCTGTCGGGTGAGTTCACCGTCATCAACAGCTACCTGGTCAAGGACCTCAAGCGCCTGGGTCTGTGGGACGACGTGATGGTCATGGACCTCAAGCACTTCGACGGTTCGCTGCGCGCCATCGACCGCGTGCCGCAGGACATCAAGGCGCTCTACGCCACCGCGTTCGAAGTCGAACCGACCTGGCTGGTGGAAGCCGCAGCGCGCCGCCAGAAATGGATCGACCAGGCACAGAGCCTGAACATCTACATGGCCGGCGCCTCGGGCAAGAAGCTGGACGAGACCTACAAGCTGGCCTGGCTGCGCGGCCTCAAGACGACCTACTACCTGCGCACCACATCGGCCACGCAGGTGGAGAAGTCGACCGGTCGCACCGGTCAGCTCAATGCGGTGTCGGCGCATGGCAGCGAGTCCTCGCTGATGGCGGCTGCCGCCGTCGCTGCCGCACAGGTCGAACCGGCCACCGACATCAAGTTCTGCGCCATCGACGACCCGGGCTGCGAAGCCTGCCAGTGATGCGCGAGACCATGCGCGTGATGAAGTGTTCGCACCGTTGCTGTTTTTCGATGCAACACCGCAACACAAAACATTCATCGCGCGCATGAGTCCTTTGCATTTCATGCCGACACTTCGATAATCCGCTGAATTGGACCGCACCATGCTGAACTGGGACGAACAAGTCACTCCCGCCCTGAAGCCCGCTAGCCTTCCCCAGCCACCTGTCTCGCCGGGTGCGCACGCTTCGCTGTCCTCCGCTTCCAACGCCAAGAGCGCTGCTGCTCAGCAGGCTCCGGCGCGCCGTGTCAATGCGGCCGACAAGCGCATCATCAACGGCCAGACCGATGTCAACCAGCTGGTCCCGTTCAAATACAAGTGGGCCTGGGAAAAGTACCTGGCCACCTGCGCCAACCACTGGATGCCGCAGGAAGTGAACATGAGCCGCGACATCGCGCTCTGGAAAGACCCCAACGGTCTGACCGAAGACGAGCGCCGCATCGTCAAGCGCAACCTCGGCTTCTTCACCACCGCCGATTCGCTGGCCGCCAACAACATCACCCTGGGCACCTACCGCCACATCACGGCGCCCGAGTGCCGTCAGTTCCTGCTGCGCCAGGCCTTTGAAGAAGCCATCCACACCCACGCCTACCAGTACATCGTGGAGTCGCTGGGCCTGGACGAAGGCGAGATCTTCAACGCCTACATGGAGATCCCCTCCATCCGCAACAAGGACGAGTTCCTGATCCCGTTCATCAACGTGATCATGGACCCGCACTTCAAGACCGGCACACCCGAAGCGGACCAGACCCTGCTCAAGTCCATCATCGTGTTCGCCTGCCTGATGGAGGGGCTGTTCTTCTACGTCGGCTTCACGCAGATCCTGGCGCTGGGCCGTCAGAACAAGATGACCGGCGCCGCCGAGCAGTACCAGTACATCCTGCGCGACGAGTCCATGCACTGCAACTTCGGCATCGACCTGATCAACGCGATCAAGCTCGAGAACCCGATGCTGTGGACGCCGCAGTTCAAGGCCGAGATCAAGGAACTGTTCCTCAAGGCCGTGGACCTGGAATACCAGTACGCCGAGGACACCATGCCGCGCGGCGTGCTCGGGCTCAACGCCTCCATGTTCAAGGGCTATCTGCGCTACATCGCCAACCGGCGTGCCACGCAGATCGGCCTGGAGCCGCTGTTCCCCAACGAAGAAAATCCGTTCCCCTGGATGAGCGAGATGATCGATCTGAAGAAAGAACGCAATTTCTTCGAGACCCGCGTCATCGAGTACCAGTCCGGCGGCGCGTTGTCATGGGACTGATGGTTTGACGTCTGCTGACATGTTCACCGTTTCACAAAGCCCTGTTGCCTGCACCCCGGTGCCGGTGACAGGGCTTTGTCACAGGATTCAAGGCCTTGGTGCCATCCGTGGATGCATCCGCGGCGCCAGGGCCCTGAATCACTTCCGCGGACAAAGCCCGCGCGAAGTGCTCTTTGCAACTTGATCAAGGAGAAAACAATGGCAACTGCAAAAAAAGCACCGGCTAAGAAGGCCGTAGTGAAGAAGGCCGCTCCGGCCAAGAAGGCTGCTGCGCCGAAGAAGGCCGCTCCGGCCAAGAAGGCTGCTGCGCCGAAGAAGGCCGCTCCGGCCAAGAAGGCTGCTGCACCGAAGAAGGCCGCTCCGGCCAAGAAGGCTGCTGCACCGAAGAAGGCCGCTCCGG
>CAZJZD010000009.1:114137-118064 GCA_964550405.1 uncultured Hydrogenophaga sp.
CGGCCAAGAAGGCTGCTGCACCGAAGAAGGCCGCTCCGGCCAAGAAGGCTGCTGCGCCGAAGAAGGCCGCTCCGGCCAAGAAGGCTGCTGCGCCGAAGAAGGCCGCTGCAAAGCCGGCCGCCAAGAAGGCCGCTGCCCCGAAGAAAGCCGCTGCAAAGCCGGCCGCCAAGAAGGCAGCCCCCGCAAAAAAAGCTGAGCCGGCCAAGAAGCCGGCAGCCCCTGCGGCCCCTGCTGCTCAAACCAAGCTGAACCCTCAGGCTGCCTGGCCGTTCCCCACGTCCAGCAAGCCCTGATACCCCACTTGGGTTGACGAGCGAAGCCCGGCGCGCAAGCGCCGGGCTTTTTTCATGGTCGCATCACATGCGCGCTCATGAGCCGGCCAGGCTCAGGCGCTGAACCGGTAGTTCTGGCCACCCCGGCTGGCAATCTTGGTGGCCCCGATGCGGTTGCCCAGTTCCGCACAGCGCACCAGACCCCAGCCCTGCAGCAGGCCGTGCAGCAAGGCCGCACGGAAGGCGTCGCCGCAACCCGTGGGGTCGATCACCTCCGCAGCTTTCACCGGAGGCACCAGGGTTTTCTGCCCTTGCTCCCAGACCTCGCAGCCCTGCTCCCCCAGTGTCACGATCAGGCCCTTGACCTGCCCTGCGATGGCCTCGAAGTCCAGACCGGTGCGGTCGCTGAGCATCTTGCCTTCGTAGTCGTTGACGGTGACCCAGGTCGCCAGCTCGATGAAGCGCCGGAGCTCCTCCCCGTTGAACATGGGCAGGCCCTGACCCGGATCGAAGACAAAGGGAATGCCGGCATCGTGCAACTGCTGCGCGTGCTGCAGCATGGCATCACGGCCATCGGGCGAGACGATGGCCAGCCGGATGCCCGCATCCAGGGGCACGGCATTCTGGTGCGCCTGCGACATGGCACCGGGGTGGAACGCCGTGATCTGGTTGTTGTCGCGGTCGGTCATGATCATGGCCTGCGCGGTGTAGTTGTCGGACGTGATGCCGACGAAGCGCGTGTCCACACCCTGCGTCTGCATGCGCAGCAGGTAGTTCTGGGCGTCGTTGCCCACCATGGCCAGCGGCACGGCCGGCGAGCCCAGCTGGCGCAGCCCGTAGGCGATGTTGCCGGCGCAACCGCCGTATTCGCGGCGCAGGCCCGGCACCAGGAAAGACACGTTGAGGATGTGCAGCTGGCTCGGCAGGATCTGCTCGGCAAAGCGCCCCTCGAACGTCATGATGGTGTCAAAGGCCAGGGAACCGCAGATGAGGATGGACATGGTGGGGGAACGGTCAGGGATAAAAAACCAGGGCACGATAGCCTGCCATGCCCAAGGGGCCGACATCGTTGATGCTCAGCCGAAGGCTCAGCGACACGGAGTCGCGCGCCGGCATCCGGGCCGGGGCGCCGGGCAATTCGGCGGGCAGGAAAACGCGGCGGGCAATGACCTGGTCACGCGTGTCGGTCAGGCTCAGTTCCAGCGCCGGCACGGCGATCGCCATGTCGGAGGTGTTCTTGAGCACCACGTCAAAGGCATAGAAGCTGCCCAGGCGCCGGACCAGGGTGCTGCTGTCGATCACCACCGACTCAATGCGTCGGGGTGCGGCGATGCGGCAGCCCAGCGGCTCACACACCTGTTCCAGCCACGGCGCCAGTCCGGGATGAAGGGCCGCCAGACGGTCACGGTCGTGCACCATCCACTGCAGCGCGAGCAGCGCGGACAGCAGCAGGCCCAGAGTCACCAGCGCGGCACGCACACCAGGCGAACGCCAGAACGCCTGCCGGCGCGCCTGCCGCACAAAGCTGGGCTCGGCCTCTTCTGCCGGTACAGGTTCACGTTCCGCATAGAGGGCCTGCAGGGGCTCGGGGTCCGCCTCGGGTTCGGTGAAGGCCTGAAGTGGGGGCTCGACACGCGGACCGGGCTCAGGCGTGGGGCCAGACTCACCCGCCTCGACACCCTCCCCGGCGGCGGGCACCTGCCCCGCCTGGGCTGCGAAGCGAGCCAGCTCGGCCCGAAAGTCTTCCGCTGTCTCCGCCACCGGGCCAACCGGCTCCTGAAGCGGAAGATCGACATCGACATCAGGTGACGATACCGAAGGGGTGAACTCGGCAGCGCCCGGCTCCTCAGGCAACGGCGCGTCGGCCTCAAGGTCCGGTCCGGCATCGCCGACCTCGTCATGCACCGGCGCGGGGGGGGCGGCGACGCCGGCCTCAGGCACCTCCACTGGCGGGGGCGCATCCACCGGAGCGTCCTGCATCACCACCTGGTCGGACGCTGGCGGGACCCAGGCCTCCAGGTACAGCGTGGCGTCGAACACGTCCGCACAATGACCACAGCGCACCCAACCGTCCGAAATCTTCAGCTGGTCGGGCACGACACGGAAGGTCGTTCCGCAAGCCGGGCAGCGGGTGGTGTAGCTCATGCGCCGATTATTGCAGCGCGCTCGCCATGCCCCAGCCCACCACAGCGCCTCAGGCGCGTTGCGCGGTCATGAGGATCCAGCCATCCTCTTCGTCGCTCACCGACAGCTGCACCCAGGGCGCGTAGGCCTCGATCAGCTCGTCGGCCTGGCGCGCCAGGATGCCTGCCAGCACCAGATGGCCGCCGGTCTTGACGTGTGCGCACAGCAGCGGCGCCAGCACTTTCAGCGGCGTGGCCAGGATGTTGGCCAGCACCAGATCGAACTCGCCCTGCGCCAGATCGGGCAAGCCGCTTTGCAACTGCACGTGGTTGTTCTCGGCGTTCAGGCGGGTCGACTCGACCGCGGCCGGATCGATGTCCACCGCCACGATCTCGCGCGCGCCGAACTTGGCGGCCCCCATGGCAAGGATGCCCGAGCCGCAGCCGTAGTCCAGCACGCGCTGGTCCTGTGCGCCGTGGCGCGCGGTCCAGCGCAGGCACATGCGCGTGGTCGGGTGCGTGCCGGTACCGAAGGCCAGACCCGGGTCCAGCCGCAGTACCTGCTGCGCGCCTGCGGGCGGCTCGTGCCAGCTCGGCACGATCCAGAAGGTGGGTGTGATCTCGACCGGCTCGAACTGCGATTGCGTCAGCCGCACCCAGTCCTGCTCGGCCACAGCGCGCACGCCCAGCACCTGCCCGTCGCCAAAGAAGTCCTGCGGCGCCAGCAGCTCGGCCGCCTCGCGCGCCGCGGCTTCGGTGCTGAACAGGGCCACCACGCGCGAGCGGTTCCAGCCCTCCTTGGGCGGCGGCATGCCTGGCTCGCCGAACAGCGCCTGCTCGGCCGGGGTCAGCGCATCGGCGTCTTCCACCGACACGCTCAGCGCGTCGAGGGCGTCGAGGGCGTCACTGACCGGCTCGACAGCGGCCTCGGCCAACAGCAGGACCAGCTCAAAAAAAGACCCAGCCGACGGCTGGGTCTGGGCGTTGGCATCAGCGCTCACGATGGGACAACCACTCTTCGAGGTAATGGATGTTGGTGCCGCCGGCCACGAAGCTGGCATCCACCATCAGTTCGCGGTGCAGCGGGATGTTGGTGCTGATGCCCTCAACCACCGCTTCGGCCAGCGCCGTGCGCATGCGGGCCAGGGCCTGTTCGCGCGTGTCGCCGTGCACGATCAGCTTGCCGATCATGCTGTCGTAATTGGGCGGCACGAAGTAGTTGGTGTAGGCGTGCGAGTCCACGCGCACGCCGGGTCCGCCGGGCATGTGCCAAGTGGTGATGCGCCCGGGTGAAGGGGTGAACTTGTAGGCGTCCTCGGCGTTGATCCGGCACTCGATGGCGTGGCCCTTGAGCTGGATCTGGCGCTGGGTGAACGGCAGCTTCTCACCGGCGGCCACTGCGATCTGTGTGCGCACGATGTCCACGCCGGTGATCCACTCGGTCACCGGGTGCTCCACCTGCACGCGGGTGTTCATTTCGATGAAGTAGAACTCGCCGTTTTCGAACAGGAACTCGAAAGTGCCCGCGCCGC
>CAZJZD010000010.1:0-100468 GCA_964550405.1 uncultured Hydrogenophaga sp.
TGCCGGAGATCGACGACTACTACGAGCCCTTCACCTTCGACTACGACCACCTGCAGAGTGCGCCGGAAATGAAGGCCGCGCCGACCGCCCGGCCGCGCAGCCTGATCACCGGCCAGCAGATGGACAAGATCGTCTGGGGCCCGAACTGGGAGGAGATCCTCGGCGGCGAGTTCTCCAAGCGCAGCAAGGACGCCAACTTCGACGGCTTCGACGCCGCGCAGAAGGCCATGGTGGGTGAGTTCGAGAACACCTTCATGATGTACCTGCCGCGGCTGTGCGAGCACTGCCTGAACCCGGCGTGCGTGGCATCGTGCCCCTCGGGCTCGATCTACAAGCGCGAGGACGATGGCATCGTGCTGATCGACCAGGACAAGTGCCGCGGCTGGCGCATGTGCGTCAGCGGCTGCCCCTACAAGAAGATCTACTACAACTGGCAGACCGGCAAGGCCGAGAAGTGCATCTTCTGCTACCCGCGCATCGAGGCCGGCCAGCCCACCGTGTGCAGTGAAACCTGCGTGGGCCGCATCCGCTACCTCGGCGTGGTGCTGTACGACGCCGACCGCATCGCCGAGGCCGCCAGCGTGCCCGATGAGAAGGACCTCTACCAGGCCCAGCTCGACATCTTCCTCAACCCCCACGACCCGGCCGTGATCGAGCAGGCCCGTGCCGACGGCATCCCCGAGAGCTGGCTCGAAGGCGCGCGCAAGAGCCCGGTCTACAAGATGGCCATCGACTGGAAGATCGCGCTGCCGCTGCACCCCGAGTACCGCACCCTGCCCATGGTCTGGTACGTGCCGCCGCTCTCGCCGATCTCGGCCGCCGCCAACGCCGGCCACATCGGTGCCAACGGCGAGTTGCCCGACTTCAGCCAGATGCGCATTCCGCTGCAGTACCTGGCCAACCTGCTGACCGCCGGTGACACCGGCCCGGTGGTGCGTGCCCTCGAACGCATGCTGGCCATGCGCGCCTTCCAGCGCGGCAAGCACGTGGACGGCGTGGAGAACCTCAAGGTGCTGGAGCAGACCGGCCTGACCCGCGCCGAGGTCGAGGAGATGTACCAGATCATGGCGATTGCCAACTACGAAGACCGCTTCGTCATCCCCAGCTCGCACCGGGAGTACGCCGAAAACGCCTTCGACCTGCGCGGCGGCTGCGGCTTCTCGTTTGGCAACGGCTGCTCGGACGGTGCCTCGGAAACCAGCCTGTTCGGTGGCAGCAAGCGCCGCACCATCCCCATTCAATCCGTGGTCTGAAGGAGCGCAGCGACATGAAGAACACCCGCTATTCCCTGCGCGCCCTGGCGCGCCTGCTGGCCTACCCCGATGCGCAGCTGCGCAGCGAGCTGGCGCCGCTGATCGCCGCCATCGACGAAGAGGCTGTGGTGCCCGCCACGCGCCGCGCCGAGCTGCGCGCGCTGGCCGCCGACCTGGTGCGCCGCGACCCGCTGGAGGTGGAGGCCCGCTACGTCGAGACCTTCGACCGTGGCCGCGCCACCTCGCTGCATTTGTTCGAACATGTGCACGGCGACTCGCGCGACCGCGGCCCGGCCATGATCGACCTGGTGCAGACCTACGAGAAGGCCGGCCTGTATCTGGCCCCCGAGGAGCTGCCCGACCACCTGGGCGTGGTGCTGGAGTTCGCCTCCACCCAGCCGCCCGCGCTGGCCAAGGCCTTTCTCGGTGAGGTGGCGCACATCCTCAACGCCATCTTCAGCGCCCTGCTCAAGCGCGAGAGCCCCTACGCCGCCGTCGTGGCCGCCGTGCTGGAACTGGCCGGTCAGAAGGCCGAGGCCGTGCCCTTCAAGGCCGACGAGGCGCTCGACGAGGCCTGGGCCGAACCCGAGGCCTTCGACGGCTGCGCCACCCGCGGCCAGAACCGGCCCGGCCAGGCGCAGCCCATCCACATCGTCCGCCCGAAATCCAACGCTTCTCAAGGAGTCGCAGCATGAACGGCTTCCACCACTTCGTCTTCGGCATCTATCCGTACATCGCCCTCACCATCTTCCTGCTGGGCAGCCTGATCCGGTTCGACCGCGACCAGTACAGCTGGAAGAGCGACTCCTCGCAGCTGCTGCGCAAGGGCCAGCTGCGCTGGGGCAGCAACCTGTTCCATGTCGGCATCCTGTTCCTGTTCTTCGGCCACACGGTGGGCATGCTCACGCCGCACGCGGTGTACGAGCCCTTCATGACCGCGGGCGCCAAGCAGCTCATGGCCATGGTCTCGGGCGGCCTGTTCGGCCTGTTCGGTTTTGTCGGCGTCAGCATCCTGCTGCACCGGCGCCTCTCCGACGCGCGCATCCGCGCCACCAGCAAGACCAGCGACATCGTGCTGCTGTGGCTGCTGTGGGCGCAGTTCGCGCTGGGACTGGCGACCATCCCGCTGTCGGCACAGCACCTGGACGGCGGCATGATGATGAAGCTGGCCGAATGGGCGCAGCGCATCGTCACCTTCCGCGGCGGCGCGGCCGAGCTGATCGCCGACGCCAGCTGGGTGTTCAAGGCCCACATGTTCCTGGGCATGAGCATCTTCGTGATCTTCCCGTTCACCCGCCTGGTGCACGTGTGGAGCGGCTTCGGCACGCTGGCCTACGTCACCCGTCCCTACCAGGTGGTGCGCAGCCGCCGCGTCGGCATGACGCCCCGGCAGCCCCTGAGCCAGCGGGGCCGTTGAACATGTGTGAAGGAATGACCATGAGTGAACGCGAATCCGTCGGTTGTGGCAGCGCCAGTTGTGCCTGCTCCGGCCAGTTGCAGATCGTGCCGGCCAGCATCAATGGGGTGGCCCTTCACGAGCCCGGCGAGGCGCTGGACGCCGACACCCTGCGCGAGCGCGCCTACGGCGAACTGCTGCGCCAGCGCGCCGTGCACCGCGGCCTGCTGCCGTTCACCCCGGTGCTGGTGGCACCCGAGCTGGATGCGGCCGAGCGCCATGTGATCGAGGCCATGACCGACGACGAGGTGCCGGTCGCCGACGCCACCGACGAGGAGTGCCGCCGTTACTACGAAGCGAACAAGTCGCACTTCATCGTGGGCCAGGCGCTGCAGGTGCGGCACATCCTGTTCGCGGTCACGCCCGGCGTGAACGTGCACGCGCTCACCCAGCGGGCCGAAGCCGCGCTGCTGGAGCTCAGCCGCAAGGGGGTGCCGCCGGGCCGCTTCGAACAGCTGGCGGCCGAACTGTCCAACTGCCCGTCCAGTGCCCAGGGTGGTGACCTGGGCTGGCTCGCCCCCGAGGACTGTGCCCCCGAACTGGCCAACGAACTCTTTCACCAGAGCGACTCGCGTGGTGGCATGGGCGTGCACCCGCGCCTGGTGCACACCCGCTTTGGCCTGCACATCATCGAGGTGCTGGGCCGCCGCAAGGGCACGCTGCCACCGTTCGAGGAGGTGGCCTTGTCCATCCGCCAGCGCCTGCAGCACCAGTCGCGCGCCACCGCGCTGCGGCAGTACATGCGCTTGCTGGTCGGGCAGGCGCGGGTCGAGGGCATCGAGCTCGAGGGTGCCGACTCGCCGCTGGTGCAGTGAACGGGTGAGGCCACCATGCCCGACGACCTGCTGCTGCGCCTGCGCAATTTCCAGGACGACTATTTCCCGCACCACCAGCAGCGCTTCCAGGACCTGGTGGCCCAGGGACAGCACCCCAAGACCTTGTTCATCGGCTGCAGCGACTCGCGCCTGGTGCCCTACCTGCTGACCGGGGCCGCACCGGGCGAACTTTTCCTCGTGCGCAACGTGGGCGCCTTTGTCCCGCCTTATGACCAGTCGCACGGCCTGCACGGCACCATGGCGGCGATCGAGTTCGGCGTGCTCAACCTCAAGGTGGAGCACATCATCGTCTGCGGCCACAGCCATTGCGGCGCCATCCGCACGGCCTACGAAGGGGCGCCCGACGAGGCCATCGCGCTCAAGGCCTGGCTGCGGCTGGCCGACGAGGCGCTGCTGCCCGTCAGGTTGTTCGCCCCCGAGGCGCCAGAGGCGCCGTCCCCCCAAGGGGGAGCGTCCGGCTTGGGGCGGCCCGGCACCGGACTGCGGCCCGAGGTGCTGCGCCGCACCGAGCAGCGTGCCGTGGTGCTGCAGCTTGAACGCCTCATGGACTACCCCATGGTGCGCCGGGCGGTGGAGGCCGGACACTTGAGCCTGCACGGCTGGCACTACGTGATCGAGAGTGGCGAGGTCCATGTGTTCGACGCCGCGCTGGGCGCCTTTGTGCCGGCCATGGAGGCCGGGCACAGCGGCACCGGACCCTACTGCCCCTACGTGGAACCCGACGAGAAGCCCTTTGGCGACGATTGACGACAACACCCCGCTGCACGACGCCCTGGCCGCCCTGATGGACGCGCGCCAGACCGTGCTGCCCAAACGGCTGGTGGAACCCGGCCCCGACGCCGCCGAGCTGCGCGACTGGCTGGCCAGCGCCACCAGCGCCCCCGACCACGACCGCCTGCGCCCCTGGCGCCTGGTGCTGGTGCCTGCGGCACAACGCCCGCGCCTGGGCCAGGCTTTTGCCGACGCCCTGCGCGAACGCGACCCCGACGCCACCGCGGACCAGTTGGCCCAGGCCCACGAGAAAGCCCTGCGCGCGCCGGTGCTGCTGCTGGTGGTGGTCGACGCGGCCTGCGGCGACCCCGACATCGACCTGCACGAGCGCATCGTCTCGGCCGGCTGTGCGGTGCAGAACCTGCTGCTCATGGCCACCGCGCGCGGCTGGGGATCGGGTCTGACCAGCGGCAAGGCCATGAAGTCCGCTGCGCTGCGCGCGCTGCTCGACCTGGGGCCGCAGGAGCACGTGCTGTGCTGCCTGAGCGTGGGCAGCGTCAGCGCCCGCAAACCGACCCCGCCACGCCCCGGCGTGCACGACATCGTGCGCACCCTCACCCACGCCGGCCCCATCGACGGTCTGCACACGGACACCCCATGAACATCACCTGCTTTGACGACCTGATCACCGCCGCGCGCAGCCAGCCCCAGCCCCAGACCCTGCTGATGGTCTTTGTCGACGTCGAACTGCCGCCCGACGCCAGCCCGCAGGAGCGGGCGCGCTTCGAGCAGGGGCAGGGCGGGGCGCTTGCCCCGCGCATGTGCCTGGACCGCGCCGCGGCCGAGCTGGCCGACTGGCCCACCCTGGTGGCCGAAGCCGACCAGCAGTCGCCCGCGTGGCGCATGGTGATGGTGGCCGCGCTGTCGGGCACACCGGGCCAGCCGCCAAAGGGCGACGCCATCGAACAGACCCTCAACCGCATGGTCATGGCCGTGCACCAGGGTCAGATCCAGGGCTTCATCCCTTTCGATCGTCAGGGCCAGGCGGTGCATTTCGGCTGAGCTCGGACGGGGGCATCCCGGGATGCCCCAATAATCCCCTTCCACAGGGAAGCAAGACCTGCAGGGTGCGGTGCCATGACGCTGCGCCCGCGGGCCCGGTCGGCAGATGCCGCACCGGCTGAGCGGTGGAGAGGTGTCCGTGGTGAATCAAAACGGTCGCGGGCGGCATGCCGGCTGGGCGGGTTGCGGGGTGGCCGCCCTGTTGCTGGGGCTGGTGCTCTACACCGGTCTGCACTATCCGCTGCTCACCCTGGCCCTGGTGGCGGTGTGCGTGGTGCTGTTCGGCGCCGCTTTCTGGAGCGCCCACCAGCTGCTGGGCGCGCGCAGGGCCCGCTGGCTGGCCGTGCTGGCGCTGGGGCTGGGCTGGTTCGCCGAGCAGATGGGTTCGTCCCGCGGCTGGTTCTTCGGCCACTACACCTACACCGAGGTGCTGGGCCCGCGCCTGGGCGACGTGCCGCTGGCGATTCCCCTGATGTGGTTCGCCCTGTGCCTGGTGGGCTACGTCATGGCCAGCCTGATGCTCTGGCGCACGCCGGTGCACACCTCGCCCACCTTCCGCAGCGGGCTGCTGACGGCCTGGCTGGCCGCGATGGTGGTGACCGCTTTCGATCTCGGGGCGGACCCGTACTTCGTCTTCGTGCTCAAGGCCTGGATCATGCAGAAGACCGACGGCGGCTGGTTCGGTGAAACCCTGGAGGGCTTTGTCGGCTGGATGGCGGTGGGGTTGGTGATCGTGGGGGTCTTCCAGGCGCTGGCCGATCCCCGGCGGGCCCCCATGCCCGCCGTGCGTGGGGTGCGCCACGCCGCGCTGTTGCCCATCGGCATTTACGCCAGCGGCCTGGTGTTCCAGCTGTGCTGGGGCCATCCGGTCGAGGTGCGCGCCATCGCCTTCTTTGCCATGGGCCTGCCCACGCTGGTGGCGCTGGCCGCCTGGTGGCAGTGGTCGCACAGCCCGGTCCGGGTGGCGGCCGCACCGGTGACGCACGTGCCGCTGGCCCCGCTGGCGATGCAGGCCGACCCGCTGGCCGATGCCGCGGTGGCCCAGCTCATCGGCCCCTGGAGCGAGGGTGGAGCGGCCGAGGGGCCGGGCGCCCAGCGCCTGGCCGAGGCCACCCGCCGCATGGCCGGCTGGACCCACAACGGCGCGCTGGCCGGCGCCGTGCCCGACGACGCGCCGGGCGACCCGGTGGTGAACGACGCGCTGCGCACGTATCTGGCGGCCGGCCGGCAGCTGCCCGACTGGGCCGACGCGGCCAAGGTCGAGCGGGCCGAGGCCATCTTCATGGAGCAGGGGCCGCTGTCGTGCACCCTGCTGTTCTGCGCCAGCCTGCCCGAGTGTTATGTGATGCCCCACCTGGCCGAGGTGTTGCACATTGCCGGGCAGCTGGAACAGCACACCGAGCACCGCATCCGCCAGACCGCGGCCATGATCTTCCCGGTGATGATGAAGGGCGGGCTGATGAGCCCCGACGGCGCCGGCGTGGCCCAGGTGCTCAAGGTGCGGCTGATCCACGCCACCATCCGCCACCTGATCCTGCGCGGCGACCCCTCGCAGGTGCGGGGCCGGGTCGGGGCCCAGCCCGCCGGCGCGGGTGCCATCGGCATGCACGCCGCGCTCATGGCGCACGGCTGGGACGTGGACCGTCAGGGCCTGCCGTGCAACCAGGTCGAGCTGGCCTACACGCTGCTGACCTTCAGCTACAGCTTCCTCAAGGGCCTGCGCACGCTGGGGCTGGGGCTGTCGCCGGCCGACGAAGAGGCCTACCTGCACGCCTGGAATGTCATGGGCCACGTGCTGGGGGTGCGGCGCGAGCTGATGGCCCACACCATGGACGAAGCGGCCGCGCTGTTCGCTCGCATCCAGGCTCAGGCGCAGGCCCAGGTCGGCCCGCTGGACCCGCGCCCGGCGCTGGGCGCGGCGCTCATGCAGACCATGGCGCGCAGCATCGCGCTGCCGGTGGTGCGGGGCCTGCCGGTGCCGCTGACGCGCTGGCTGATCGGCCCGACCGTGGCCGATGCGATCGGCGTCAACCAGCGCGTGTCGTGGGCGACCCGGCTGCTGTTCACCACCGGCCGCCTGGTGCTGGGGCTGGTCGACGGCCTGGTGCGTCTCGTCGTGCCGGGCTTCTCGTTCTCGCGCCTGTTCACCCGGGTGGTGGGCTACCACCTGCTCAGCCGCTTCCTGATGGACCAGACCCGCCCGCTGGCCCTGCCGCAGCGGGTGCTGCAGCCCATGGCCGAGGTGGTGGCCGGCTGGGGCCACGACCGGCACGCGCCCGGCTGGGTCAACGCGCTGGAGGACCGGCTGACCATCCCCGGCCCCTGGTCCGCCCGCGCACCGACGAGCGGGGCCTGACCGGCGCCGGCTGATCAGGCAAAAGACTGTACAAAAATACAGTTATTGGCCTATCATGGGGGCACCATGCAGCCCCTTGCCCATGCGCCCGCGGCCCCGCCGCCCCGAGCCGACCGTTCCCCCGACAAGGCCGCCCCCGAGGCGGCCTTGTCGACTGTGGTCGCGCTCCCGCCGGCCGTGGCCGCCGCCGTCTGGCGGGGCGACCAGCTCGGCCGCGCAGCCCTGCCCACCCGGCCCAGCGGTTTTGCCACGCTCGACGCCCAGCTGCCCGGGGGCGGCTGGCCCTGCCAGGGCCTGACCGAACTGCTGTGCCCCCAGCCCGGGACGCTGGAATGGCGCCTGCTCGCACCGCTGCTGCGCACCCTGTGCCCCGCCGGGGGGGCGGTTCGCCCGGCCGCCGCCACCCCGGTGCTGCTGGTCGGCCCGCCGCACCCGCCGCACCCCCCCGGCCTGCGGGCCGACGGCATCGACGAACGCGGCCTGGTCTGGTTGCAGGCGCACACCGCGGCCGAACGCCTGTGGACCACCGAACAGCTGCTCAAGGCCCGCGCGCCGGGCGTGCTGGTGGCCTGGTTGCCGCAGACCCGGCCCGAGCAGTTGCGCCGCCTGCAGGTGCTGGCCGGCGCGGCGCAGGGCCCGGTGTTCGTGTGCCGGCCGCAGGCCGCCGCGCGCGAAGCCTCGGCCGCGCCGCTGCGCCTGCTGGTGCGGGTGGCGGCTGCGGCGGGGGAGGGCGGTCCCTGGGCGCTGCAGGTCGATCTGCTCAAGCGCCCCGGGCCGCCGCTGGCGCGCACGCTGAGTCTGCCGTCGGTGCCCGGCGGCCTGGCCGAGCTGCTGCCGCCGCGCCTGCGCCGCGCCGGTGCCGCGGTGCCGCCGGCCACCGTGCCCATCCCGCTGCCCGCCTTTGCATCGCCCCGAGAGGAAGACCATGTGGTGGTCCGCCCTGTTGCCGCCCGATCCGCCTGGCACTGAGGCTGGCGCCGACGCCCAGGTCCGGGCCGACGCGACCGCGCAGGCGCTGGCCCTGTGGGCGCTGCGCTTCACACCGCGCGTGGCCCGGCTGGACGAGGCCGTGGTCATGGACGTGTCGGCCAGCCTGCGCCTGTTCGGCGGCGGCGTGGCGCTGCGCGAGCGGGTGCACGCCGAAGCCACCGAGCTGGGCGCCACCCGCATCGCCTGGGCGCCCAACAGCCTGGCCGCGCTGGCGCTGGCCCGCGCGGGAGCGCCAGGGTCGGGTGCAGCTTCTCCGCGCACGGCACCGGATGACGCGGCACCGCTGGTCGCACGGCTCGACCCGTTGCCGCTGGCCGTGCTCAGCGCCACCGCACCGCACCGCCAGACGCTGGCCCACATCGGCTGCCGCACGCTGGGCCAGCTGCGCCGCCTGCCGCGCGCCGGCCTGGCGCGCCGCTTCGACGCCGCCCTGCTGCACGCGCTGGACCAGCTCTACGGCCACGCACCGCAAACCCACACCTGGGTGCGCACACCCGCGGTGTTCGACGCCCGGCTCGAACTGCCGCACCGGGTGGACGACGCCGGTGCGCTGGTGGTCGGCGCACGCTGCCTGCTGCTGCAGCTGGCCGGCTGGCTGGCCGCGCGGCAGGCCGGCACCACCGCCTTCACCCTGCACTGGGCGCACGACGCCATGCGTTCGCGCGGGGCGGGCGAGGGCGGGCAGCTCACCGTGCGCACCGCCGACCCCACGCGCGATGTGGACCACCTCGGCCGCCTGCTGGCCGAGCACCTGGCCCGCACCACACTGGCCGCGCCGGTGGGCGACCTGCGCCTGGTGGCCGACGACGTGCGCCCGCTGGCCCCGCGCAACGCGTCCTGGCTGCCCGACGACGCGCAGGCCGGCGGCGATACCCTGTCCAACGCGCTGGAACGCATCGCCGTGCGACTGGGGCCTGCGCGGGTGCAGCGCCCGGTGCTGGTGGACGACCACCGGCCCGAACACATGTGCCGCTGGCAGGGCGCCGACCAGGCGCTGCCCCGGCGCCCGGCTGCGCCGGGCGGTGAGGCTGACACCGCGTTCGGCCCCGGTCTGCCGCAGCCCAGCTTCGTGTTGCCGCAGCCCATCCGGCTGCTGGTGCGCCAGCACCGCCCGCTCTACCAGGGCGAGCTGCAGCTGCTGCTGGGCCCGCAGCGCGTGGAGGGCGGCTGGTGGGACCGCGACGAGGCCAGCGGCCACACCCGCCACACGGTGCGCGACTACTGGGTGGCCGCCTCCGCGCCGGCGGGGCTGCTGTGGGTCTTCCAGACCCGGCTGGCCGAAGAACCGGCCTGGTTTCTGCACGGCTTTTTCGCCTGACGTGCCGCGATGTCCCTGCCCGACCACGCCGAGCTGCTGTGCTGCTCCAACTTCACCTTCCTGCGCGGCGCCAGCCACCCGGACGAGCTGGTCGCGCGCGCCAAAGCCATGGGCTACACCGCGCTGGCCCTCACCGACGAATGCTCCATGGCCGGCATCGCGCAGGCCCACGTGGCGGCGAAGAAGCACGGGCTGCCGCTCATCGTGGGCAGTCAGTTCCGCGTGCGCGGCGAGGCGGCCGACACCGGCGACTTCACCCTGGTGCTGCTGGCCACCAGCCTCAAGGGGTACGGCAACCTGTGCGAGTTCATCACGCGGCTGCGGCGCGCGGCCGACAAGGGCACGTACCACCTGGCGCTGGCCGGTGTGGACCCCGCCGCGCTCGCCGACTGCATCGCCATCGCCGTGCCGCCGCGCAGCGCCACGCCTGCGCAGACCGACGCCACCGCGCGCTGGCTGCTCGGTGCCTTCCTGGGCCGTTGCTGGCTGGGCGTGACGCAGCTGCGCCGGCTGGACGATGCCATCCACCTGCACCGCCTGCGCGAGGCCAGCGCCCACACCGCCGTGCCCCTGGTGGCGGTGGGCGACGTGCACATGCATGTGCGCTCGCGCAAGGCGCTGCAGGACGTGCTGACCGCCACCCGCGTCGGCCGGCCGCTGGCCGACTGCGGCTTCGCCCTCACCCCCAACGCCGAACAGCACCTGCGCACCCGCGTGCGCCTGGCCCAGTGCTTTCCGCCCGATCTGCTGCGCGAGACGCTGGTGGTTGCGCAGTGCTGCGCGGGCTGGTCGCTGGACGAGCTGCGCTACCAGTACCCGGCCGAGGTGGTGCCGCCCGGCCGCACGCCGGCGCAGCACCTGCGCGACCTCACCGAGGCCGGTGCCGCCAGCCACTGGCCTGCTGGCGTGCCGCCCAAAGTGCGCACCCAGATCGAACACGAACTCGCCCTCATCACCGAACTGGGCTACGAGCATTACTTCCTTACCGTGCACGACATCGTGGCGTTTGCGCGCTCGCAGGGCATCCTCTGCCAGGGCCGCGGCTCGGCCGCCAACAGCGCGGTCTGCTATTGCCTGGGCGTGACGGCGGTCGACCCGGCGCGTTCGTCGCTGCTGTTCGAGCGTTTTCTCTCCAAAGAGCGCAACGAGCCGCCCGACATCGACGTGGACTTCGAACACGAGCGGCGCGAAGAGGTGATCCAGTACCTCTACCGCAAGTACGGACGCGACCGCGCCGCGCTGACAGCCACCGTCATCCGCTACCGCTCGCGCAGCACCGTGCGCGATGTGGGCAAGGCCCTGGGTTTTGACGACGCGCTGCTGGAGCGGCTGGCGCGCGACCACCGTTGGTGGGACGAAGACGGTCTGGCCGATGAGCGCCTGCGTGAAGCCAGGCTGGACCCGGACAGCCTCGCAGCGCGCCAGTTCGTCACGCTCGTGAAGCAGCTGCTGGGCTTCCCGCGCCACCTCTCGCAGCACACCGGCGGCTTCGTGCTCACCAGCGGCCCGCTGGCGCGGCTGGTGCCGATCGAAAACGCGTCCATGCCCGACCGCACCGTGATCCAGTGGGACAAGGACGACCTCGACGCCATGGGCCTGCTCAAGGTCGACGTGCTGGCGCTGGGCATGCTGACGGCCATCCGCAAGGCACTCGACTTCATCGGCCAGCGGCGTGGCCGGCCCATGCCCCTGCACACCATCCCCGACGGTGACGTGGCCACTTACGACATGATCTGCGCCGCCGACACCGTCGGCGTGTTCCAGATCGAGAGCCGCGCGCAGATGGCCATGCTGCCGCGCCTCCAACCCCGCTGCTTCTACGACCTGGTGGTCGAGGTCGCGCTGGTGCGGCCTGGCCCCATCCAGGGCGGCGCGGTGCATCCCTACCTGCGACGCCGCCAGGGGCTGGAACCGGTGGACTATCCCAAGGGGCTGGAGGCCGCGCTGGAGCGCACGCTGGGCGTGCCGGTGTTCCAGGAGCAGTGCATGCAGATCGCCATGATCGCGGCCGGCTTCACACCCGGCGAAGCCGACGGCCTGCGCCGCGCCATGGGCGCCTGGCGCCGCAACGGCGGCCTGGGCGCCTACGAACACCGCCTGATCGACGGCATGACCACGCGCGGCTACCCGCTCGAATTCGCGCAACGCGTGGTCGAACAGGTCAAGGGCTTTTCCAGCTACGGCTTTCCCGAAAGCCACGCGGTCAGCTTCGCCCTGCTGGTCTACGACAGCTGCTGGATCAAGCGCCACCACCCGGCCGAGTTCCTGGCCGCCATGCTCAACAGCCAGCCGCTGGGCTTCTACACGCCCAGCCAGCTGGTGCAGGACGCGCAGCGCCACGGCGTGGGGGTGCGCCCGGTCGATGTGGTCCACAGCGACTGGGACTGCACGCTGGAAGACATGCCCGCGCCCGACGCGTCCGGCCATCCGGTGGTGCGGCTGGGGCTGCGGCTGGTCAGCGGGCTCTCGAAAGAAGCCGCGCAACGCATCAGCGCGGCGCGCGCCAGTCGTGCGTTTGCCAGCACGGAGGATCTGGCCTTGCGTGCGCAGCTCGACCGCCAGACCCTGCAGCAACTGGCGGCCGCCGACGGGCTGCACAGCCTGGCCGGCCACCGCCGCCAGCAGGTCTGGGACGCGTCCGCCCTGCAGGCCGCGCCCGCCATGCTGCGCCGCGCGCCGGTCAACGAACCCGTACTGAACCTCGAAGAAGCGCCCGAAGGCGAAGCCATCGTCTGGGACTACACGTCCACCGGCCTGACCTTGCGCCGGCATCCGCTGGCCCTGCTGCGCGAGCGCTTGCAAAAGCGCCGCTTCATGACCGCCGAGCAACTCAAAGCCGCACCCGACGGCCGCCTGGTGCGCGCCTGCGGCATCGTCACCTGCCGCCAGCAACCGGGCACGTCCCAAGGCGTGGTGTTCGTGACGCTGGAAGACGAAACCGGCACCGTGCAGGTCATCGTCTGGCGCGCGCTGCGCGAACGCCAGCGCCAGGAACTCACCGGCTCACGCCTGATGGGTGTACACGGCGTCTGGCAACGCGACGGTGCGGTCTGCAACCTGATCGCCGGCCGGCTGGAAAACCTCAACCCACTGCTGGGTCGGCTGGCGCCGGAGAGCCGGGACTTTCATTGAGCGTCAACGCCAGGAACTGCGTGCCCGGTACCGGGTTGAAACTGACCGGTGGTGCCGGTGCGAAACCCAGCGAGCGGTACAGGGCTTGCGCGGCCGTGAATTCCGGCAGCACGTCCAGGCACACGCGCTGGTAGCCCAGGCGGTGCGCTTCGGCCAGCACCGCGGTCACCAGCCGTCGCCCCAGCCCGGTCCCGCGCGCGGCAGGGCGCAGGTAGACCCGCTTCATTTCGGCACAGAGGGCGTCCACCCGGCGCAAGGCGGCGCAACCGACCACGGCGTCTCCCGCCCGGGCCAGCAGCAGGCAGCCATCGGGTGGCGCGTAGGCGCCGGGCAGCGTGGCGAACTCCTGCTCGTAGTCCTGGAAACCCAGGTCGACGGTGGGACTGGTCACGTATTCGCGAAAAATGCCGACCACGGTTTCGCGGTCAGCGGGGAAGTGGGCGTGGTGGATGTCATGCATGGGGTTGGGCCTGCTGGTTGAAGTGCAGCAGCTCGATCTCCCCATAGTGCAGCCGCAGCCGCCCACCGGCCTCCAGCGCCTTGAGTGCCTTGTTGATGCTTTGTCGGCTCACGCCCAGCATTTGCGCCAGCAGCTCCTGCGACAGGCGGATGCGTCGGCGCGGGGCGTCGCGGCTGCCGTAGCCGCGGGCCACCAGTTGCAGCCGGCGCCAGACGCGTTCTTCCAGCGGCAGCTGGGCCAGTTCTTCGACCGCGATGAAGAGCACGCGCAGTTTGCGGCAGGCCAGCCGGGCCAGTTCGCGCCACATCCCCGGGTGGGCATCCAGCCAGGCCAGCAGGGCCTCGCGCGGCACCACCAGCACCTGGGTCGGGCCGTCGGCCACGGCGTCGTGGGTGCGCGGGCGTCCGTCGATGAGCGAGATTTCGCCGAACCACTGGTAGGGCTCCAGGTACGCGAGCAGGGCACTGTCACCCTCGGCGTCGAGCGCGCCGATGCGCAGCGCGCCCGCGATCACGCAGCACAGGCCGTCGGCTTCGCCGCCGCGCGCGAACAGCGATTCGCCAGGGTTCAGATGGCGCATGCGGGCCAGGTGCAGCAGCTGGGACCGCAGTGCCGCGTCGCAGGCGCTGAACCATTCGTCGCTGTCCAGCGCGGCGTGCAGGCCGGGCGGGACCGGGGTGAGCGGAGACATGCGGCTCGCTAGGGGTTTGCCCGTGGGTGTGGGGTGGGTTCAGGGGGTTTGTCGAAATTTTGACAGACGACCGCGGGCCGAACGGAGATGCTCGCGGCTGTTCGGCGACCCACAACACACAGGAGACGACCATGGACCACGCCACCCGGCAACTGATCGAGTACGCGCGTTACCACCGCGACCCGCGCAACATCGCCACCCACTTCGTCGGCATTCCGCTGATCGCCTTCGGTATTGCGGCCCTGCTGGCGCGGGTACCCATGGGACCGTTGGAAGGGACTTGGCCGGGAGCGCACTGGCTGGTCTGGGCGCTCACGGCGGTCTGGTACTTGCGGCTGGGCCGGGCGTCGCTGACGGTGCCCACCATCGCCGCACTGGGCGGACTGGTGGTGCTGGCACACCCGCTGGGTGCAGCGCCCCTGGCCACCTGGCTGACCTGGGGGCTGGGCAGCTTCGTGGTCGGCTGGGTGTTCCAGACCGTCGGCCACGTGTGGGAAGGTCGCAAGCCGGCGTTCTTTGACGACCTGCGCGGCCTGCTGGTGGGGCCGATGTTCCTGGTGGCCGAGGTCCAGATGGCGCTGGGGCTGCAACGCCATGCGCAAGAAGCGGTGAAGGCCGCGGCCGGGCCGGTGCGACGGCGTGTGGCGGACCCCGCCGGTCAACGGTGACCGGAGCAGGGACACCATCCAGCGCACCTGGCCCGGTGCTGGTGGTGGGGGCCGGCCATGTGGGCTGTTACCTGGGGGGCCGCCTGCAGGCGGCCGGGGTCTCGGTCGACCTGGTGGGGCGTCCGGCCGTGCTCGACGATCTCGCCCACCATGGGCTTCGACTGACGGATCTGCACGGTCAACGCTGGCACCTGACACCGGCCTCGCTGCGGCTGCATGCATCGCTGCCCGAGGGGGCGCAGCCTGCGCTGGTGCTGTTGTGCGTCAAGCGACCGGCGCTGGCGACGGCCCTGAATGCATTGTCGGCCGCGCTGCCGCACGAGACCCCGGTGCTGTGCTGGCAGAACGGCCTGTTTCCGTTGCCGGATGCAACGCGGGCCGCGCCACGGTTGCAACTGTTGCCCGCGATGGTTCCGTTCAACGTGGTGCGGCGTGGGCCGGGGCACTACCACCAGGGCACCGCGGGGCAACTGGCGGCGCAGGCGTCGGCGCGCTTGCTGTCCTGGCAGTCCGTGTTCCAGCGCGCTGGCCTGCCCCTGACCCTGCACGCCGACATGCGACCGGTGCAATGGGGCAAGCTGCTGCTGAACCTGAACAATCCGGTGAACGCGCTGTCGGGCCTGCCGCTGCGCGCGCAGCTGCTGGATACGGACCATCGCCGCCGATATGCCGGGCTGGTGGAAGAGGCCTTGCACCTGTTGCGTCTGGCCGGCGTCGAGCCGCAGCGCATGACCCCGCTGTCCTGGGACCGTTTTCTGCGTGTGCTGCGCCTGCCCACACCCCTGTTCCGGCTGGTGGCGTTTCGCATGCTGCGCATGGACGCCCATGCCCGCTCCAGCATGGCCGATGACCTGATCGCGGGTCGGCCCACCGAGATCGATGCCCTGTGCGGCGAGGTGCTGCGGCTGGCGCAGGGGCTGGGCAAGGCCGCACCGTTGAACGAGGCGATGGTGCAGGCCATCCGGCGCCTCAGCGCGCCAGCAGACGTTCCGTGATGAAGCGCCAGTGCGCTTCGCTCACCGGCGTGATCGACAGCCGGCTGCCGCGCTGCAGCACCACCATGTCGGCCAGCTCGGGCGTGGCGCGCAGTTCGGGCAGGCCGATCAGGCGGGTCTTTTCCAGCGCCTGCACATCCAGCAGCAGCCAGCGCGGGTTCCCGGGTGGGGACTTGCCGTCGAAGTAGGGCGACGTGGGGTCGAACTGCGTCGGGTCCGGTCGTGTGCCCGAGGCCACGCGCGCCAGGCCCACGATGCCCGGTTCGGCGCAACTGGAGTGGTAGAACAGCACGCCATCGCCGATCTGCATGGCGTCGCGCATGAAGTTGCGCGCCTGGTAGTTGCGCACGCCGGTCCAGGGCACGGTGGCGCCGGGCGCGGCCAGCGCGTCGTCGATCGAGCACTCCTCGGGCTCGGATTTCATCAGCCAGTACTGGGTCATGCGGCCATCTTATCGGCGCGCGCAACGCGTGTCAGGCCGGGGCGGCGCTGAGGCGGAACTGTGCGACCGAGGCCACCAGGTGGCGTGCCTGCTCGTCCAGGCTTTGCGATGCGGCGGCGGTCTCCTCCACCAGGGCCGCGTTCTGCTGCGTGGTCTGGTCCAGCTGGGCGATGGCCACACCCACCTGCGATATGCCCGCGCTCTGTTCCCGCATGGTGTCGGCAATGTCCACCACCAGCTGGCTCACGCGTTTGATCTCATGCACCACATCGTTCATGGCCTGGCCGGCGCGGTCGGCCAGTGTGGTGCCGGTGTTCACCTGCTCCTTGCTGTCGGCCACCAGCAGCTTGATCTGGCGGGCCGCGTCGGCCGAACGGCTGGCCAGGGACCGCACCTCCGATGCGACGACAGCAAAGCCGCGGCCTTGTTCGCCGGCCCGTGCGGCCTCGACCGCGGCGTTGAGCGCGAGGATGTTGGTCTGGAAGGCGATGCTGTCGATCACGCCAATGATGTCGCCGATGCGTTGCGAAGCGTCGTCGATGCTGCGCATGACGCGCACCACCGAGGCCACCGTTTCACCGCCGGTTTCGGCTGCGCCCGATGCGTTGAGCGCCAGCGTGCGGGCCTGCTGGGCGGCTTCGGTGTTGAGGGCGATGGCGCTGTTGAGTTCTTCCATCGACGCGGCCGACTGTTCCAGCGCGCTGGCCTGGGCCTCGGTGCGCCCGCTGAGGTCGGTGTTGGCGGTGGCGATCTGTGTGGAGGCAGACCCGACCTGTTCCACACCTTCGTGCACCTGCGTGACCAGGCGGCGCAGGTTGTCCTGCATGGCGGCCAGGGCGCGCAACAGGTCGGCCACCTCGTCGTGCCCGTGGGCGACCACAGGCTGTGTCAGGTCACCGGCGGCCACACGGTCGGCCACGGCCACGCCGCTGCGCAGCGGCAGCACGATGCTGCGCGCCAGCAGTGCCGATGCGATGCCGCCGACGATCAGTGCGACGACGCCAAGCGCGATCTGCAGCAGGCGCGCGCTGGCGATGCCATCGGTGACGGCCTTGCCATGTTCCTGTGCCAGGCGTTCCTGCACTTCGCGCAAGCGGTCGATCGGGTCCTGCAGACGGGCCAGGGCGGGCAGGGTGTGCTCGCGAACCAGGGTGCGGGCCTGCTCCACCTGGCCGGCCTGCACCAGCGGCAGCACCTGCGAAAACGACGCGACGTAGGTTTCGCGCGCTGTGCGCAGCCGGGTCAGCGCCTCGCGACCTTCCGGGCGCACCACCAACCGGTCCAGGGTCTGGAGCGCTTCGTCGATGCGGGCGCGGTTGTCACGGATGCGGGCCTGCACCGCCGGTAGCTGTTCCGGTGCGACCAGCAGCAGCTCGGTGGTGGCCAGCCCGTTGGCTCTGGTGGCTGTGTCCACCACCGAGACCGCCGCCACCTTGACCAGTTCCTCATCCAGCAGCCGCCGGTTCTCACGCCCGACCGATTGCAGCGACAGGTAGGACGATCCGATCAGGACGGCGATGAGCAACAGCATCAGCCCGAAACCCAGTGCGAGCCGCGCGCCGATGCGCAGCCTTGAAATCAACCCCATGACCATCTCCTGGCACACGCACATCGCGGCCTGATGTGCACTGGATCGGTCGTGTGGTCGGGGGTCTGAATACGCCGGAGGAACTAGTCCCTCTGTCCGTTGGAGCTAGGCGCCGGAAAAAAACCGGGGTCCCGGCGCCGGCTGCTGGCCGGTCGCGGGGACCCCGTCGGATCAAACCGGTGCAAGCGTCGCTCAGTGCGACAGCTCCACCATGGTCGACTGCGAGAAGTCCAGCGTGTCTTCGGTCTCGACGCCTTCGAACGGCAGCGTGAAGAAGAAGGTGCAGCCTTGTCCCGGGGCGGTCTCGGCCCAGAGACGCCCACCATGGCGCTCGATGATGCGCTGCGAGAGTGCCAGGCCGGTGCCGTTACCTTCGAAGTCCATCGAGTGGTGCTGGCGCTGGAACATCACGAACAGGTTGTGGGCCTTCTCCAGGTCGAAGCCGACGCCGTCGTCCCGCACATAGAAGGTGCGACCGCCCACCGGATTGACGCGCCAGCCCACTTCGATGTGCGCGCTTTCATGTGTGCGGGTGAACTTGACCGAGTTCTCCAGCAGGTTGGTGAACACCTCGGCCAGCAGCATGGCGTCGCCACGAACCACGGGCAGGTCGTCTTCCACCGTCCATTCGATGTTGCGGGTGGGGTGTTCCTGCTTGAGATGGCCGATCACGCCTTCGACCAGCGGGGTCAGCGGCACGGGTTGCGATTCGATGGCCACACGACCCAGTCGCGCGTACTCCAGCAGGCCTTCGATCATCAGGCCCATGCGTTTGCTGGACTTGACGATCGAGCCCAGGTACTGCTGGGTGATGGCGTCCGGGTGCTCGGCCAGGTGTTCCTGCAGCAGCGTGACGAAGCTGCTGATGTGGCGCAGCGGTGCGCGCAGATCGTGCGAGACCATGTGCGAGAACACGTCCAGGTCCTTGTTGGCGGCCACCAGCTGCTGGGTGCGCTCGGCCACCCGCTTTTCGAGTTCCTTGTTGAGGTCGTTCATCACGTCCTCCAGGCTCTTGGCTGCGGTCATGTCACGCGTGATGGCGGACAGGCCCTGCAGCTCGCCGGCTTCGTTGCGCAATGCGGTCAGCACGGTGTGGGCCCAGAAGCGCGAGCCGTCGTCGCGCAGGCGCCAGCCGCGGGTCTCCCACTGGCCGTGCGCCTTGGCCAGGCGCAGCACCTGGTCGGGATCGACCTCGTCTTCACCCCCGTTGTTCAGCGCCAGCAGCTGGCGGTAAGCCTTGCCGACGATCTGCTGGCGACGGTGGCCGTGCAGGCGCTGTGCGCTCTCGGTCCATTCGGTGATGACGCCGTTTTCGTCGACGAAATAGACGCAGTAGTCCTGGATGGCATCGACCATCAGGCGGTAGCGTTGCTCGCTCAGGAACAGCTCTGCGCTGCGTTCGCGCACGCGCTCTTCCAGGTCGCGGTTGGCTTCGAGCACGAACTCCTCGGTGCGCTTGCGGTCGGTGATGTCGTGCAGTTCGATGAAGATGCCCTCGACCAGGCCGTTCTGGGTGTCGGGGATGTAGTGGATCTCGTAGTGGCGCCGCGCGTCGCCTTCACCGCGTTCGACCTCGAAGGTTTGCGGCTGGCCGTTGAGGGCGTCCGCCACGTGCGGCAGGATGTCGGGCAGCAGATCCGGTGGCACCACAAGGGCCAGCGGCTCGCCGATCATCTCGTGCGGCTGCTTGCCGTTGCCGTGCGCGTGGGCACGGTTGACGAAGCGGCAGACCAGGTCCTTGTCGTAGTAGGCCAGGTGCACGGGAATGCGGTCGGTGATGGTTTGCAGGAAGCTCTCGTGCGCGCTCAGGCGCCGCTCGGCGGCCTTGCGCTCGCTGATGTCCACCATCGTGGTGTTGCTGTGCAGGAACTGGCCGCTGGCGTCGAACACACCGGTGGAGGAACACAGGACCTGGATCTGGCTGCCGTCCTTGCAGCGCACCGCCAGTTCCATTCCCTCGGTCTGTTCGCCGCGCTGCAGGCTATGCAGGCGCAAGTCGATGGTCTCGCGCAACGCCGGGTCGATCAGGTCGAACAGGTCGCGGTGCAGCAGCACTTCCTCGCGCGTGTAGCCCAGCCAGTTCAGCAGGGTCTGGTTGATGTTGACGAAGCGCAGGCTGGCGTCCAGCGACAGGTAGCCGCACGGTGCGTGGTCGTAAAGCGACTGGGCGCGGTCCAGGGCTTGCTGAAGTTCTCGGGTGCGCTGGGCCACCACGGCTTCGAGGTCGGAAGAGGCCTGCGCCGGGTCGGTGTTGTGGTCCATGGGGAGGGCTCCAGATCGGGCCTGCCGGGGGCAGGCGGTAAGACACGTACCTCCCCACTATCGGCCGCTGCGGTCCAAAATTCAGTCCCCAACCCTACTGCAATTGCGGGAAAAACACACAAAAAAGCCCCTGGCTTCCGCACAGGGGCTTTCCGGGTTGGTAACCGCTTACTTAATACCGGCCGCTTCGCGCAGGGCCTGGGCGCGATCGGTGCGCTCCCAGGTGAATTCGGGCTCTTCGCGACCGAAGTGGCCGTAGGCGGCGGTCTTGCTGTAGATCGGGCGCAGCAGGTCCAACATCTGGATGATGCCCTTGGGCCGCAGGTCGAAGTGCGCCTCGACCAACTGGGCGATCTGCTCGTCGGGGATCACGCCCGTGCCTTCGGTGTAGACCGTGATGTTCATCGGCTTGGCCACGCCGATGGCGTAGGCCACCTGCACCTGGCACTGGCGCGCCAGGCCGGCGGCCACCACGTTCTTGGCCACGTAGCGCGCGGCGTAGGCGGCCGAACGGTCCACCTTGGACGGGTCCTTGCCCGAGAACGCGCCACCGCCGTGCGGGCAGGCGCCGCCATAGGTGTCCACGATGATCTTGCGACCGGTCAGACCGCAGTCGCCCTGCGGGCCGCCGATGACGAAACGGCCGGTCGGGTTGATCAGGTAGCGGGTGTTCTGCAGCCATTCCTTGGGCAGCACCGGCTTGATGATTTCCTCGATCACCGCCTCAATGAAGCTGTCCTTCATCTTGGTGGCGGTCTCGCTCTGGTCGGGGCTGTGCTGGGTGGACAGCACCACGGTGTCGATGCTGTGTGGCTTGCCGTCCACATAGCGCATGGTCACCTGGCTCTTGGCATCCGGGCGCAGGAAGGGCAGTCGGCCGTCCTTGCGCAACTGGGCCTGACGCTCCACCAGGCGGTGCGCGTAGTGGATGGGCGCGGGCATCAGTTCGGGCGTTTCGTCGCAGGCGTAGCCGAACATCAGGCCCTGGTCACCGGCGCCGATGTTCAGGTAGTCGTCGGACGCGTGGTCCACGCCCTGGGCGATGTCGTTGCTCTGCTTGTCGTAGCAGACCATGACCGCGCAACCCTTGTAGTCGATGCCGTACTCGGTGTTGTCGTAGCCGATGCGCTTGATGGTGTCGCGCGCGACCTGGATGTAGTCGACGTTGGCTTGGGTGGTGATTTCGCCGGCCAGCACAACCAGACCGGTGTTGGTCAGGGTCTCGGCGGCCACGCGGCTGCGCGGGTCCTGGGTGAAGATTGCATCGAGGATGGCGTCCGAGATCTGGTCGGCTACCTTGTCGGGATGGCCTTCGGAGACGGATTCGGACGTGAAGAGGAAGTCGTTCGCCATGTAGATAAACTCCGGTTGGATGAATCGGCGTTGCCGGTCCTGGAGAGTTCGGCGAACGCTTTAGCGGCATTTGTCAATCGCCCCGCAATTAGTTCGATAACTCGGCGATGCCGGGATTCTAGAACAGCCGCCATCGTTGCCTGCGACCGAACAGCCCCACAATCCCCCCGCTTACCGACCTATAGCTCCACATTCCGTGACGTCACTCGTCCAGTTCCTTTTCCGCGTTTTCTCCGTCCTGCCCCTGGGTTTGCTGCATGCCCTGGGCTGGGTGCTGGGCTGGCTGACCTTCCTGCTCTCGCCGGTTTACCGCCGCCACCTGTGGGCACAAGCCCGAGCTGCTGGCGTCGGACGGGCCGACGTGTTGGCCTCGGTCGGAGAAGCCGGAAAGCTGGTGACCGAACTGCCCCGCCTCTGGCTGGGGCGGCCGGTGCGCATGGGCTGGGAGGGGGCGGCCCACATCGAGGCCGCGCAGGCGCACGGGCGCGGCCTGCTCATCCTGACGCCGCACCTGGGATGCTTTGAAATCTGCGCCCAAGCCTACGCGCAGCGTTTTGGCGCGCGCCAGCCCATCACGGTGCTGTTCCGCCCCGCGCGTCAGCCCTGGATGCGCGACCTGGTGGCCGGTTCACGCCAGCGCCCGGGGCTGCGCACGGCGCCCACCACGCTGGCCGGCGTCAAGCAACTGATCAAGGCCCTCAAGGCCGGCGATGCGGTGGGGCTGCTGCCCGACCAGGTGCCGCCGGAAGGGCAGGGGGTGTGGGCGCCGTTCTTCGGTCAGGACGCCTACACGATGACCCTGTCGGCCCGCCTGGTGCATTCGGCCCAGGCCGCGGTGGTGCTGGTCTGGGGCGAACGCCTGTCCTGGGGCCGCGGCTATCTGGTGCATGTGCGGCCCTATGACGAAGCCGCCTGGGGCCCCCTGTCCACCGATGCCACTGTGGCCGCCCGGCAGATCAACCAGGCCATGGAGAGCCTGATCCTGTCGTGTCCGCGCCAGTACCTGTGGTCGTACGACCGCTACAAGCAACCCAGATGAGCCAGGCGGACCATCGTCCATCACAGGCGCAAACCGAGGCCGGCGGCTGGCGCGGTGTCCTGGGCCTGGGGTTCATGCGCCTGCTGGCCCATCTCCCCCTGTCCTGGGTGCGGGCACTGGGCTGGGTCTTCGGCCGGCTGCTGCACCGCGTGGCCGCGCGGCGCCGCCGCATTGCCCGTACCAACTGGGCGCTGTGCTTCCCGGACCAGACCCCTCGGCAGGTGCGGGCAGCGGTCCGGCAGCATTTCGTGTTCTTTGCGCAGGCCTGGCTGGACCGCAGCTGGCTCTGGCACGCCGATCCCGAAACCGTCGGTCGCCGCCTGCAGTTCAAGGGCGATCCCGGCTTGCTGCAAGGGGAACGGCCGACGGTCATGTTCGTGCCCCACTTTGTGGGCATGGACGCCGGCTGGACCGCGCTCACGCTCAAACTGCCGCGCCGTTTCTGCGGCATGTACGCCGACCAGCTCAACCCCACGGTCAACCGCTGGATCCTGGCCGGGCGCCACCGCTTCGGAGAGCCCCACATCGTGGCGCAGCGCCAGGGCCTCAAGCCGCTGGTGGCGGCGCTGAAGGCAGCCGAGCCGCTGTACCTGCTGCCGGACATGGACTACGGCCCGGACGACTCGGTGTTCGTGCCCTTCTACGGCATTCCGGCGGCCACCATCACCTCACTGTCGCGTTTTGCCCGGCTCGCACGCGCCCAGGTGCTGCCCGTCATCAGCCGGCTCACGCCGACGGGTTACGAGGTCTCTGTGCTGCCGGTCTGGTCGGACTTTCCGACCGCCGACGCAGTGGCCGACACCGCACGCATGAACCGCGAGCTGCAGGACCTGATCGCCCTCATGCCCGAGCAGTACTACTGGGTGCACAAGCGGTTCAAGAACCGCCCGCCAGGCGAGCCGGATCTTTACAACGGCGACTGAGGACCGCTCAGGTGGCGTCCTGCGCAGCGGTGTCGACCGGGCCCGCCGGGTGTGTCCAGTCCCACAGCAGCCGGGCCACGTCGTCCAGGCCCTGCTTTTTCAGCGCGGAGAACAGCCGGGCCTCGCCGCCGCCACATTGCAGGCGCGCGATCGACAAGGCCTTCTGTGCCTCGGCTCGGGTGAGCTTGTCCGCCTTGGTCAGCAACACCAGAAAGTGCAGGCCTTCCTCGACCCGGGGGCGAATCACCTCCAGCAGCGCTTCGTCCAGTTCGGTCAGTCCCAGGCGCGGATCGCACAGCATCACGACCCCGCGCAGGTTTTCGCGGGTGACCAGGTAATTGGCCATCACGCGCTGCCAGCGTAGCTTGGCCTCCTGCGGCACCGCCGCGTAGCCGTACCCGGGCAGGTCGGCCAGCACGGCGTCGGTCTGTCCCTGCTTGCCCAGGGCGAACAGGTTGATGGCCTGGGTACGGCCGGGGGTCTTGGACGCAAACGCCAGCCGTTTTTGCTGCGTCAGGGTGTTGATCGAGGTGGATTTGCCGGCATTGGAGCGGCCGACAAAGGCGATCTCGGGCACGTCCAGGGCCGGCAGGTGTTCCAGCTGGGGGGCGGTGGTGAGGAAGCGGGCCGTGTGCAGCCAGCCATGCATGCTGCGAAGCGTGGGAGCGGGGGGGATCGCGGGTGCTGCGTCCGGAGCGGGCTGGGGATTGATATGTGTCATGACAGGGGGTTCGGTCAGGCATTGTAAAATCCGCGGGCTTTGTCCGGTACTCCGCACACATATCAACATCCGACGCGTCTTAGACCACGCCGCCCCGACATGAAACTGCCTGTTGCTCTGCTTCTTGCGGCTGGTGCCGCCACCCTGACGTTCAGTGTTCAGGCCCAGTCGGCCAAGCCCGATCTGGCCAAAGGTGCAGCCTCCTATGCACAGGTCTGCGTGGCCTGCCACGCCGCCGACGGCAACTCGACGATCGCCGAAAACCCCAAGCTGGCCCAGCAGCATCCTGAGTACCTGGTCAAGCAGCTCAAGGAATTCAAGGAAGGCAAGCGCGAGAACGCGGTGATGCTGGGCTTTGCCAGCATGCTGTCCGACGAAGACATGCGCAACATCGCTTTCTGGCTTGCCAGCCAGAAGGCCACGCCCGGTTTCGCGACCAACAAGGACACCGTTCGCCTGGGTGAGCGCATCTACCGTGGCGGTATTGCAGACCGCCAGATCGCGGCGTGCGCCGGCTGCCACAGCCCCAACGGTGCCGGTATCCCGGCCCAGTACCCGCGACTGGCCGGCCAGCACGCCACGTACACCGAAGCCCAACTCAAGGCCTTCCGCGACGGTGCCCGTCACAACAACGCTCAGATGACCGGCGTCGCGGCCAAGATGAACGACCGCGAAATCAAGGCTGTCGCCGACTACATCGCCGGCCTGCGCTGAGCGGCTGTTTGTCCCCGATGATGGCGGGGATATAAGCTATCAATAATATTTGGCGGGACAATGCGGGTTTTCTGTATCACTCCACATTGAACCGTCAGGACATTTCAGCATCTCACAGGGCGTGATCCGGGTCTTACCCGCTCCGCCCTGTTTGTTTTTCCGGCGCCTTCATGACCGTCTCCACCCAAGGCCTTCACGTCCGATCTGGCTCCCGGCTGACCAGCGAGCTGGTCGAACTGCTGTCGTCGATGCGGTTTGCCATTGCACTGCTGACGGTGATCTGCATTGCCTCGGTGATCGGCACCGTGGTCAAGCAGCACGAACCACTGAACAACTATGTCAACCAGTTCGGTCCGTTCTGGTCCGACGTGTTCGGCCTGGCCCATCTGTACACCGTTTACAGCGCCTGGTGGTTTTTGCTGATCCTGGCCTTCCTGGTGGTCAGCACCAGCCTGTGCATCGCCCGCAACACGCCCAAAATCTTCGCGGATCTGAAGAACTACAAGGAGAACGTGCGCGAACAGAGTCTCAAGGCTTTTCCGCACAAGGCGCTGGAGAACCTTGACGAGGCGCCGGAGACGGCAGCACGCCGCATCGGTGAATCGCTGCTGGGTGCGGGGTGGAAGGTCAAGCTGCAATCGCGCGAAACCGACGGTGTGACCGGCTGGATGGTGGCGGCCAAGACCGGCGCCGCCAACAAGATCGGCTACCTCGCGGCGCACAGTGCCATCGTGCTGGTCTGCATCGGTGGCCTGCTTGATGGTGACCTGGTCGTGCGGGCGCAGATGTGGTTCAACGGCAAGACGCCGTACAGCGGGGGCGGACTGATCGCCGATGTGGCGCCGGAGCACCGCCTGTCGCCGCGCAACCCCACGTTCCGGGGCAACCTGCTGGTGACCGAAGGCACAACGGCCGGCACCGCCATCCTGAGCCAGTCCGATGGGGTGTTGCTGCAGGACCTGCCGTTCTCCGTCGAGCTCAAGAAGTTCATCGTCGAGTACTACGACACCGGCATGCCCCGGCTGTTCGCCAGCGACATCGTGATCCACGATCACGAGACCGGCGAAAAGAAGGAAGCGCGCGTGGAGGTCAACCATCCCGCCAGCCACCGCGGCATCAACATCTACCAGTCGAGCTTCGACGATGGCGGCTCGCGTGTGAAGCTGCGGGCGGTGCCGGTCAACGGGCCCACCAATCCCTTTGAAGTCTCCGGCACCATCGGCAGTTCGACGGCCCTGAGCAACGGGGACCAGAAGCTGACGCTGGAATACACCGGCCTGCGGGTGATCAACGTCGAGAACCTGGGTGGTGGCAACGATGTGCGCGCGGTCGATCTGCGCAGCACGCTCGAAAGCCAGCTCGGGTCGGGCCACAAGGTCAATGGCGAGAAGAAGCTGCGCAACGTCGGCCCCAGCATCACCTACAAGCTGCGCGATGCCGCCGGCCAGGCGGTGGAATACCACAACTACATGCTGCCGCTGGACATCGACGGGACCCGCATGTTCCTGCTGGGCATGCGTGAAACGCCTTCCGAGCCTTTCCGGTACCTGCGCGTGCCGGTGGACGAGAAAGACAGCCTCGACGGCTTCGTCCGCTTGCGTGCAGCCCTGGCCGACCCGGCCATGCGCGAACTGGCCATCCGGCGATACGCGGTCAATGCGGTCGAGGGAGGCAAGCCTGAATTGGTCGATGCCTTGCAGCAGTCCGCTTCCCGCGCCATGGCTTTGTTCGCGGGTGCCGAGCCGGTGCCGGCCGTGCCAGGCTCGGACGCTGTCAAAGGTGGGCTGCCGGCGGTGTCGGCTTTCCTTGAGTCCAGCGTTCCCGAAGCGGAACGCGAGCGGGCCAGCGACGTGCTGGTGCGCATCCTCAATGGGACGCTGTTCGAGCTGCTGCAACTCAGCCGGGAACGTGCTGGTTTGCCGCCGCTGCCCGCGGATGAGCCGACCATGGGCTTCATGCGCAGCGCGGTCATGAGCCTGAGCGACACGTTCTATTACCCCGCGCCCATGACCTTCATGCTGGACGACTTCGAGCACATACAGGCCAGCGTCTTCCAGGTCGCCCGCGCACCGGGGCAGGCCATCGTCTATCTGGGCTGCGTCTTGCTGATCGTGGGCGTCTTCGCCATGCTGTACGTGCGCGAGCGCCGCGTCTGGGTGTGGCTGTCGCCGGCCGGAGCGGGCGGTGCACAGGCGCGCATGGCCCTGTCGACCAACCGCAAGACCATGGACGCTGACCAGGAATTCGAGCGACTCAAAACCCAACTGCTGAAGGTGAACCCATGAACACCGCGACCCAGACCATCGAACTCAAACGCGGACACAGCGCACAGGCGATGCAACCGGGCTATTTCGCCCGTCGCAACATCTGGGACTGGCTGTTTGCTGCACTCGTGCTGGGCGGCGCGGTGTGGACATTCCTGCACTACGACGCGGCCATGGACATTTACGAAAAGTGGATCCTGGCCGGTACCGTGCCGTCGCTGATCTGGCTGGGCTGGTTCTGGCGTCCGCTGCGCAACCTCATGGTGGTGGTGGCGGTGCTCGCGCTGGTGGCGATTTCGCTCTACCAGACGCCGGCTGGAACCGCCGATCTGGCCCGGGCCGACCAGACCTTCCTGCTCAAGTACTTCCTCTCCAGCCAGTCGGCCATCCTGTGGATGAGCATGCTGTTCTTCATGAGCACGCTGTTCTACTGGTTCGGCATGTTCAGCCGCGACGGTCAGACCTTCGAAACCCTGGGCTCGCGACTGACCTGGGTGGCTATCACGCTGGCACTGGTGGGCACCATGGTGCGCTGGTACGAAAGCCACCAGATCGGTCCCGGTATCGGTCACATCCCGGTCAGCAACCTCTACGAAGTGTTCATCCTGTTCTGCTGGATGACGGCGGCTTTCTACCTGTACTACGAGGACCAGTACCGCACCCGCAGCATGGGCGCCTTCGTGATGCTGGTGGTCAGCGCTGCGGTGGGTTTTCTGCTGTGGTACACCGTGGTGCGCGACGCGGGCCAGATCCAGCCGCTCGTGCCCGCGCTGCAAAGCTGGTGGATGAAGCTGCACGTGCCGGCCAACTTCGTGGGCTATGGCACCTTTGCCATTGCCGCCATGCTGGCGTTCGCCTACCTGATCAAGCAGAGCGCCGGTGAGACCCGCTGGTACAAGCTGGCCCCGCTGTGGCTGCTGGGCATCGTGCTCTGCCTGGAGCCCATCGTGTTCCGGCAGTCGTCCATGGAAAAGGGTGCCAGCTACTGGTTCATCTACTTCGGTGTGTCGGCGCTCATCGTCGGGGGCATCCTGGCGGCACGCCGCCGCCTGGCCGAGCGCCTGCCCAGTTTCGAGGTGCTGGACGACGTGATGTACAAGGCGATCGCCATCGGCTTCGCCTTTTTCACCATCGCCACCGTGCTGGGGGCCTTCTGGGCGGCCGAAGCCTGGGGTGGTTACTGGAGCTGGGATCCGAAGGAAACCTGGGCTCTGATCGTCTGGCTGAACTACGCGGCCTGGCTGCACATGCGCCTGATGAAAGGCCTGCGCGGCACCGTGGCCGCCTGGTGGGCGCTGGTCGGGCTGGCCGTGACAACCTTCGCCTTTCTCGGCGTCAACATGTTCCTCTCGGGCCTGCACAGCTACGGCGAACTCTGATCGCGCCCCGCCCCTTGACACAGCACCCCGCCCCGGCGGGGTGTCTTGTTTGCGGTGTGCGCAAACGCCAGAAACTTTGTAAGACACTGCGCCCTCGTACGACCGATACATCAGAACAGGAGCGCTTCATGATCATCCGGTCAACCGACAATGGCTTCCGCCACCCCGTGGCGAGCGAGATCACACCCCACAGCAGCTACATCGGCCGACGTGAGTGGTTGCAGAGGCTGGCCCTCGGTGCGGGGGGGGCGGCCCTGGCCGGATGGGCATCCCGGGACGCCCTGGCACAGGCCGCTGGTGCCGTTTCCCGCCCCAACCGCTTGGCGGCCCTGCCCGGTGCTCGGTCCACCCTGCCCGGTGCCCAGACGGTGGAAAAGCTCACCACCTACGAACACGCCAGCACTTACAACAATTTCTACGAGTTCGGCACCGACAAGTCCGATCCCGCCGCCCATGCCGGGGCGTTGAAGACGCGCCCGTGGACCGTTGCGGTGGAAGGGCTGGTGAACAAGCCACGCACCTACGGGATCGAGGAACTGCTCAAGCTGGCCCCCATGGAAGAGCGCATCTACCGCCTGCGCTGTGTCGAAGGCTGGTCCATGGTGATTCCCTGGGTGGGCTTCTCGTTGGCCGAGCTGATCCGCCAGGTGGAGCCGCAGGGCAGCGCGAAGTACGTCGAGTTCGTGACCCTGGCCGACCGGCAGACCATGCCGGGCGTGCGCTCCAGTGTGCTGCTGTGGCCCTATGTGGAAGGCCTGCGCATGGACGAGGCGCGCCACCCGCTGACCCTGCTGGCCTTTGGTATGTACGGTGAAGTGTTGCCCAACCAGAACGGCGCACCGGTTCGCCTCGTCGTGCCCTGGAAATACGGTTTCAAGAGTGCCAAATCCCTGGTGAAGATCCGTTTTGTGGAGAAGGAGCCCAAGACGGCCTGGAATGTGGCGGCACCGCAGGAGTACGGCTTCTATTCCAACGTGAACCCCGATGTGCCGCATCCCCGCTGGAGCCAGGCCAGCGAACGCCGCATCGGCGATGGCAGCGGCCTGCTGGCGCCGCGGCGCAAGACCGAGCGCTTCAACGGGTATGAAGCCCAGGTCGGTCAACTGTACGCCGGCATGGACCTGCGCAAGTTCTACTGATGTGATGGCCCGTGTGCTGGCACATCCGGCCACCAAACCGCTGGTCTTCGTGCTGTTCCTGATGCCGGCGGTCTGGCTGTTGCACGCCGCAGTGTCCGACCAGCTCGGGGCCAATCCGGCCGAGGCCCTGATCCGGGGACTGGGGGACTGGGCTTTGCGCGCCCTCGTTCTGGTGTTGGCCATCACCCCGCTGCGTGTGGCCGGCGGTTGGACGCTGCTGGCACGCTATCGGCGCATGACGGGCCTGTTCGTGTTCTTCTACGCCAGCCTGCACTGGCTCGCCTACGCCTGGTTCGACATGGGCCTGGTCTGGGCCGACATCGTGACCGACGTGCCCAAGCGCCCGTTCATACTGGTCGGCACGCTGGCCTGGCTGCTGCTGCTGGTGATGGCCGCCACCTCTTTCAACCGGGCCATCCGCTGGCTGGGGGGCGCGCGCTGGCAGCGCCTGCACCGGGCGGTTTACGCCGTGGCCGTGCTGGTGGTGCTGCACTTCTTCTGGATGCGTGCCGGCAAGAACGACTTCGCCGAAGTTGCCGTTTACGCCCTCGTGCTGGGGGGATTGCTGGCGTGGCGCGTCCGGCGCCACTGGCGCCGTCAGGCCACCGCCGCGTCAGCGGGTTGAGGTGATGTTCGCGGGCGCCGACGGTGCGACCGAGGAGGGTGCCGTCAGAGGCCGCGGATCTGTCGGGGCTGGCGAGAGGTAAAGCGGCCCTTTCTGGCCGCAAGCCGTCAACCACACCAGGGCGCACAGCGCGACCGCCAAGCCCCTGAAGCAAGCGGTGCCGCAGGGGCCGCCTAGAATCCGCCGAAGTTCCATCATCCGAGCGATTCTAATGACCGACACCGAATACATGGACCGGGCCGAGGCGCTGTTGCGCGCGGTGGAGGTGGCCTGCGACCGCATCAACGACCAGACGGACACCGACATCGACAACCAGCGTGTCGGCGGGATGATCACGCTGACCTTTGCCAACCGCAGCCAGATCATCATCAACTTGCAGAAGCCCTTGCACGAGGTGTGGCTTGCCGCCCGGGCCGGCGGTTTCCACTACCGCCATGACGGAACGGCCTGGCGCGACACCAAGGGCGACGGCGAGTTCTTCGCGGATTTGTCCCGCTATGCCAGTGAGCAGTCTGGCCGGTCGCTGAGCTTCAGTTCTTGAACAGGTCAAGGATGCTGCGCCGGTCAGCGCTGTCCATGGCCGGCGCTTCGCCGGTGCCGGGTTCGGCGCTCGGCTCTTCTGCTGCTCCCACGGCTCCCGGAAGGGGGTCGCGCAGGCCGATGCCCCGGATGCTGTTGGCCGGGCCGAATTCCTCGTAATACCACTCACCACCGACATGGATCACGCCTGCCGGTGGTGTGTATTCGCTGACCTCAACACCCTTGAGTGCTTCGTTCATGTAGCTGATCCAGATGGGCAGGCTCAAGCCGCCGCCGGTCTCCCGGCTACCCAGGTTGCGGGGCGTGTCGTAGCCCACCCAGGCCGCAGCAGCGACCGTGGGCTGGTAGCCCACGAACCAGGCGTCCATCGAGTCGTTGGTGGTGCCCGTTTTGCCATAGAGGTCAGCTCGTTTGAGCGTGGCCTGTGCCCGAGCGGCCGTGCCACTGCGGGTGATTTCCTGCAGAAGACTGCTCATGACAAACGCATTGCGGGCATCAATCGCACGATTGGACGCATCCAGCGTCACCGCAGGCGCTTCGAACAGCGGCTTGCCACGGCTTTCGGTCACCCGGAGGATGAGCTCGGGGGCCACCCGATAACCTCCGTTGGCAAACACCGAGTACCCGGTGACCATCTGCAGTGGCGTGACAGCCCCTGCCCCCAGGGCCATGGTCAGGTAAGGCGGGTGCTTCTCGGCATCAAAGCCGAAGCGGGTGACCCAATCCTGTGCCTCCCTGGCGCCCACGGTCTGCAATACCCGGATCGACACCATGTTCTTGGATTTGGCGAGCGCCCGCCGTATGGACATCGGGCCGTCAAACTGGCCGTCGTAGTTCTTGGGTTCCCAAGGTTTGCCGCCGGTTTCTCCCGCGCTGAAGAACAGGGGGGCGTCGTTAACCACCGTCATCGGGGTCACACCCTTCTCCAGCGCCGCCGAATAAATAAAGGGCTTGAAGCTGGAGCCGGGCTGGCGCCAGGCCTGGGTGACGTGATTGAACTTGTTCTTCTGGAAGTCGAATCCGCCCACCAAAGCACGAATGGCACCTGAGCGAGGGTCCATGGCGACAAACGCTGCCTCCACTTCAGGCAACTGGGTGATGCGCCATGCCTTGTCGTCCACCTTGACCACACGAATCACCGCACCAGGGCGGATCCGGATGTTGGGGCCGGCTTTGTCCGAGAGGCCGGATGCGACCGGCCGCAGGCCATCGCCAGAGATCTCGAAAGGTTCGCCGTCCTGGCGAACCGCCACCACACGGCGGGCATTCGCTTCCAGCACGACCGCAGATTGCAAGTCGTCGTTGTCCGGATGTTCGGCGAGCACGTCGTCGATGGCTTCGTCGCGAGCCGGTCCTGGGGGCGGCAACTCGATATAGCGCTCAGGCCCCCGGAAGACCTGGCGGCGCTCGTAGTCGAGCACGCCTTTGCGCAAGGCCTGGTAAGCCGCCTTCTGTTCGTTCGACCGAAGGTAAGTGGTCACATGCAAGCCACGTGTGTAGGCCTCTTCACCGTACTGAGCCACCATGGCCTGACGCACCATTTCAGCGGCGAACTCGGCATGCACCTTGTCACGTTCCGCGCTGGGCCTCAACTTGAGCTCCTCCGACTTCGCGGCCTGGGCCTCTTCGGCGGTGATGAAGCCGTTTTCCAGCATGCGGTCAATGATGTGCAACTGGCGCACCCGTGCCCGCCGGGGGTTGGAAATCGGGTTGTAGGCCGAAGGGGCCTTGGGCAGACCGGCGAGCATCGCTGCCTCGGCTATCGACACATCCTTGAGTGGCTTGCCGAAGTAGGTCAGGGAGGCACTGGCAAACCCGTAAGAGCGCTGACCCAGGAAGATCTGGTTCATGTAGATCTCCAGGATCTGCTCCTTGGTCAGCAGATGCTCGAGTTTGAAGGTCAGAAGCACTTCATAGATCTTGCGGGTGTAGGTCTTGTCGGCCGAGAGGAAAACGTTGCGGGCCACCTGCATGGTGATGGTCGAGGCGCCCTGACTCTTGGACTGGCCGAGGTTGGCCAGCGCTGCCCGAACCATGCCCTTGTAGTCCACGCCGCTGTGTTCAAAGAACCGGGCGTCCTCGATGGCCAGCACCGCGTGCTTCATCACCTGCGGTATTTCGTCGATGGTCAGCAGGTTGCGCCGCTCCTCTCCGAACTCGCCAATGAGCTGGCCATCCTCGGTGAAGACGCGCAAGGGCAGCTTGGGACGGTAGTCAGCCAAATCCGCAACATCGGGCAGGTTGGGATAGGCCACAGCCAGTGCGGTGGCGATACCCAGTGCCAGCATCAGCACACCGGCAGCCACAAGCCCGACAGCCCAGGTCAGCGCGCGCAGAAGCCACCCCAGAACCCCCCCGCCCGGACTGCCGGCGTGTACGGGTGGACGGGCGGCGGCGGAATCCTCTGTTGACATGCGAAGGCTGGTGGAAAATTGCGGATTATAAAAATCATCGCTGTGGTGCAGTCGCCCGTCAGCTTCGACCTATTGTGAATTCTGGGTCGCATGCGGCAAAAACGAAGGCTCCAATGTTTGAAAGTAACGTGTGCTCACGTATGCTTTTGACAACGTTCACGTTTGATGAAAAGACAAAAAATCTTTGCTGCACAAAGAGCTTACTGCTAGCATTGAAGTGATTTCTTAAGTTTTGGCGCCTGTGCGCGTCGCCACATGTGGGGGCCACCTTGATCTCTTTGGGGTCGTTATTCAGCCGGGAACCGGCACCGCTGTTGGGCATCGACGTCAGCTCGTCCAGTGTGAAACTGGTGGAACTCGGGCGCAACCGTTCGGGCGATCTGGTGCTGGAGCGTTGCGCCATCGAGCCGCTCGAACGTGGCTGGATCACCGACGGCAACATCGAGAAATTCGATGAAGTGGCCGAGGCGGTGCGCCGCGTGGTCAGCAAGAGTGGCAGCAAAACCAAGAACGTGGCACTTGCGCTGCCGGCTTCTGCTGTGATCACGAAAAAGATCATCCTGCCCGGTGGCCTGTCCGACAAAGAGCTGGAGGCGCAGGTTGAATCTGAAGCCAATCAGTACATTCCTTTCTCGCTCGACGAAGTGAGCCTGGACTTTTGCGTGATCGGGCCGAGTGCCACGTCGGTCGGTGATGCCGAAGTGCTCATTGCGGCATCCCGCAAGGAAAAAGTCTCTGACAGGCAAGGGTTGGCCGAAGCGGCGGGCCTGAAGGCGGTGGTCATGGACGTCGAGTCCTACGCCTCGCGAATGGCTGCCGGACGTGTCATCGAGACCCTGCCCAACCAAGGTGTCGATTCCCTTGTGGCCCTGTTCGAGGTGGGAGCCTTGACCACGAGCATGCAGGTCATGCGAAACGACGACGTGCTCTATGAGCGTGACCAGGCTTTTGGCGGTGCTCAACTGACCCAATTGATCGTTCGCCACTATGGTTTCTCGGCCGACGAGGCAGAGGCCAAGAAGCGGTCCGGCGATTTGCCCGACGACTACCGTTCCGCCGTGCTGGAGCCGTTCATCGAGAGCATGGCCCAAGAGGTGGGCAGGGCGTTGCAGTTCTTCTTCACCAGTACGCCCTACAACCGGGTGGACCACATTCTGCTGGCCGGTGGCAGTGCGGCGCTCCCGGGGCTCACCGAGGCCGTGACCCATCAGACTTCGTTCGCCTGCATGGTCATCAATCCCTTCGACGGGATGGAAATGTCGAACAACGTGCATGCGCGCAAGATGGCGCGCGAGGCGCCGTCCTATCTGACCTCTACCGGCCTGGCCCTGCGGAGGTTTTACCAATGATCCTGATCAACCTTCTGCCTCACCGTGAGGCGGCCCGCAAGCGGCAGAAAGAGCAGTTTTTCACGCAGCTGGGCCTGTCGGCCCTCCTGGGTGGAACGATCTGTGGCGCGGTGTTCGTGTGGTACCAGGGGCAGATTGCGTCCCAACAGGATCGCAACGCATTTCTGACCACAGAGATTGCCCGCCTGGACAACGAAATCAAGGACATTGCCTCCCTGCAGGCTCAGATTGCGTCCTTGCGCGCTCGGCAGACGGCGGTGGAGGATCTTCAGGCAGACCGGAATCTGCCCGTTCATCTGCTTGATGAACTGGTCTCGCAGGCACCAGATGGTATCTATCTGACCAGCATGAAGCAGGAAGGGCTCAATGTCCTGCTGACCGGTGTGGCGCAGTCCCAGGAGCGCGTGTCCGAGTTGCTGCGCAATCTGTCCAATCAGAGTCAGTGGCTGACCAAGCCGCAGCTGGTGGAGATCGTCGCGGCAAAGGCTGGCGATTCGCGCAGTGATGACAAACGGGTTTCAAACTTCACGTTGAGGGCCAGCCTAAAGCGGCCTACGCCGACGGATACAGCTGCCGGCGCAACAGGTACCCCGACCACCGCGTCCCCTTCGGGCAACAGCTGACGCAGGGACACATACCATGGCCATGTCGATCAACCTGGACGCCAAGGCGATCCAGGATCAACTGAAGAAACAGTTCACCGGTCTGGATCCGAACGATCCTTCCCTGTGGCCCTCACTTCCTCGCAACCTGCTGTTCCTGGCGGTCTGTCTGGCAGTGGTTGCCGGGCTCTGGTTTGCCTGGCTGCAGTCGGTTGATCAAGAGCTTCTGAACGAGAAGGCACGTGAGGAGCAACTGCGTGAGACCTACAAGAAGAAGCTGGTGCAGGCTGTCAACCTGGACGCACTCAAGAAGCAGCTCGAGCAAGTGCAGCAGTATGTGACGCAACTGGAGCGCCAACTGCCCAGCAAGGCTGAGATGGATGCGCTGCTGTCGGACATCAACCAGGCGGGTATTGGCCGCAGCCTGCAGTTTGAGCTTTTCCGTCCGGGTCAGGAGAGCGTCAAGGAGTACTACGTCGAGTTGCCGATCGCCGTTCGTGTGATGGGGCGCTACCACGACATGGGGCAGTTTGCGGCCGACATTGCCAACCTCTCGCGCATCGTGACGCTCAACAATCTGTCCGTGAGTCCCATCAAGGAAAAGGACGGCCTCCTGACCATGGATTGCACCGCCAAGACCTTCCGGTACCTTGACCAGGAGGAAATCGAACAGCAAAAGGCCGCGGCAGCCAAGAGCCCGAATGCGAAGAGCAAGGGGGCTGGACAATGAGCCAACGCACCGCGATTGTTCTGGTGGCATTGTTGGCCACCGTTGCCATGTCTGCTTGCACGGCGTCCGGCGAAGATGAACTCCGTTCGTGGATGCAGTCGGAGCGAGCGCAGATCAGGCCACAGGTCAAGCCGATTCCTGAACCGACGAAGTTCGATCCGCAGGAGTATCTGGGTATGCGGGCCGTTGACCCGTTCAGTGCTGAGAAGCTCACCAGTCTGCTCCGGGCGACAGATGCATCGCCGGTCACCAATTCGGCGCTGATTGCACCGGAGCTTGCGCGCAGGAAGCAGCCGCTTGAAGCCTACCCCCTGGATACGATGAGCATGGTCGGTAGCCTCAACAGACAAGGGCAAATGGTTGCCTTGATCAAAGTTGACAACCTGCTTTATCAGGTCCGGACCGGGCAGTATCTTGGACAGAATTTTGGCCGGGTGACCAAGATTTCCGAGACAGAAGTCGTGCTGCGCGAAATCGTTCAGGACGCAGTGGGTGAGTGGACCGAGCGTCCGGCTGCGCTGCAACTACAAGAGGAAGCTACTAAATGAACAAGCCAAACAGGGCCATGGTCGGGTCGAGCCTGGAGAGGGGCATGCTCAAATTTGTATTCGCATCGTGCCTGGTTCTCTGCAGCGCTTGGGCGAATGCCCAAAATGCGATCCGTTCTGTCACGGCCGCAGTTCAGGGCGGGGCCGAGGTCGTGCGGATCGAAACGGCAGAGCCGTTGGCGGCTGTTCCGACCGGGTTCACGATCCAGTCGCCCGCCCGCATCGCGCTGGATTTTCCCGGTGTGGTCAATGCCATCGGGCGCAACGCGATTGAGATCAATCAGGGCAACCTTCGGTCGGCCAACGTGGTTCAGGCAGGGGATCGAACCCGTGTGGTGATCAATCTGAAGCAAGCGGCCAACTACCAGGCGCGCATGGAGGGTGGTGCGCTTTTGATTGTGCTGGACAAGGCCGACTCTGCGGCTCCTGTGACCTCGACATCGCCGGTGTTTGCGGAGGCACGCAGCGTCTCGTCGGTTGCGGCTTTGCGTGACATCGACTTCCGGCGTGGGGCTGGCAACACGGGCAAGATTGTGGTGGAGCTCGCCAATAGCCAGGTGGGTGTCGACATCCGACAACAGGGTCAAAATCTGGTGGTCGACTTCCTCAAGACCTCGCTGCCCGAAGGACTGCGCCGCCGGCTGGATGTCAGCGACTTCGGAACGCCTGTGCAAACGGTGTCCACCAGTCAGACCGGTGATCGTGTTCGCATGGTCGTGGCGCCCAAGGGCAACTGGGAGCATTCTGCTTACCAGAGCGACCGGCAGTTCGTGTTGGAGGTGCGTGAGCAACGGGTTGATCCGTCCAAGCTCACTCAAGGGCCTGGCTACAACGGCGAGAAACTGTCTCTGAACTTCCAAAGCATCGAGGTCCGCTCGTTGCTGCAAGTCATTGCCGATTTCACCAACTTCAACGTGGTCACGTCCGATTCGGTCAGTGGCGCTGTCACGTTGCGACTCAAAGATGTGCCTTGGGATCAGGCACTGGACATCATTCTGCAAGCCAAGGGCCTGGGCATGCGCAAGACGGGTAACGTCCTGTGGATCGCTCCCAAGGATGAGATTGCAGCGCGTGAGAAGCAGGAACTGGAGTCGAAGGCCTCCATTGAAAGTCTGGAGACCCTTCGTACACAGGGCTTCCAGATGAACTACGCGAAAGCTTCCGAGGTGGCAACCCAGCTGCTCGCAACGGGATCTGGCGGCTCGTCTGGCAACAGCGCCGCGTCGCGCATCCTCTCTCCTCGGGGCAGTGTGATCGCGGAACCGCGAACCAACCAGCTGTTTGTCACGGACATTCCGTCCAAGCTGGAGCAGATCCAGCAGCTCATTGCGAAGCTCGATGTGCCCATTCGCCAGGTGCTCATCGAGGCCCGTATCGTTGAAGCCGACGACCGCTTTGGCCGTTCGCTCGGCGTGCGCCTGGGCGGCAGCGATCTTCGCGGCGTTCGTGGTGGTGATGCGGGGTACTCCGTCGGCGGGAGCAACCGGGTCGCCTTCGGAGGCAGCTACGACGCCGTTTCCAGCACCACGGTCGAGAGCGAAAACGTGCTTGACACGGTCAACACGTCAATGGTCAATCTGCCGTCAACCGGAGCCGGAGGTTTTGCTGCAGCGGCGTTTGCGGTGTCGCTGTTCAGCTCGGCCGCCAACCGCTTCCTGAACCTCGAAATATCGGCGCTGGAGGCAGACGGACGCGGCAAGATCGTCTCCAGTCCCCGCGTGGTGACCGCCGATCAGGTCAAGGCCCTGATCGAGCAGGGTACTGAATACCCTTATCAGACGGCCACCTCCAGCGGAGCCACGGCGCTGTCTTTCCGCAAGGCCAACCTCAAGCTGGAAGTCACCCCACAGATCACCCCGGAGGGCAACATCATTCTGGATGTTGACGTCAACAAGGACAGTCGCGGCGAGACCACCGCAGCCGGCATCGCGATCAACACCAAACACGTGCAGACGCAGGTGCTGGTGGAGAACGGCGGCACCGTGGTCATCGGTGGCATCTTCGAGCAGACCGAGATCGAGGACACCGTCAAAGTGCCCCTGTTGGGAGATATCCCGGTGTTTGGGAACCTCTTCAAGAACAAGAGCAAGACGGCCAACAAGTCGGAGCTGCTGATCTTCATCACGCCCCGCGTGATCTCCGATCGCGGCGTGATGCGCTGAGCAAGCCTGAACCGAGTTCTGAACTGAGAGCAACGAGATGAAACTGATCAAACTGATGGCTGGCTTGGCGCTTTCTGCGATCCTGGCTGCTTGTGGAGGGGGTGGGGGAAGTGCTGGCACGCAGGTCCCTGGGAATGGGGCCAACAACGGCGGCGGCAACACAACCACTGCGGTGGTCACGCCTTCGTCCATCGAGGTGCTGGCTTCGTCCAATGAAGTCTTGTCCGCTGGCGCCGAGGTGGTGATCACGGTGATTGTGAAGAACACCAACAACGTTGGTATGGCCAACCAGTCGGTGGTGTTCGGTGTCGACGGCCAAGCAACCCTGCGTGGGGCAGAGGCCTCTACCAACGACGACGGTGTCGCAACCGCGAGGCTGTCAGCCGGTGCCAACAAAGCGTTGCGCAATGTGACGGTGACGGTGACGTCTGGCACCGCTTCGGGGCGGATCACCTTGCCGGTGACGGGCACCCGGGTGACTTTGACGGGGCCGAGTTCGCTCAAGCTGGGTGATGCCACCACCTACACCGCTAGGTTGCTGGACTCCTCCGGCAACGGGATCGGTGGCGCCAGCCTCAATGTCGTCTCCGCCTTGGGAAATGCGCTGAGCGCCACATCGTTGACCACCAGCGCCAACGGAGAGGCGTCCTTCGTGTACACCGCCAACCGCAGCGGTGATGAGGTTCTGACCATCACGGGACAAGGGACGTCTGCCCGCATCAATGTGGGGGTCAGCGATATCGACTTTGTGGTTGCATCCCCCGCCAACAACACCAGCGTCATCGTCGGGACAGCGCAGGCCATCTCGGTTCAGTACAGGGTTGGAGGTGTTGGCCAGTCGGGAATTCCGGTCCAGTTCAGCACCACACGGGGCGCGTTGAGTGCCACAAGTGCTACGACCGATGCCTCTGGTATTGCAACGGTAAGCCTCACCTCCACCAGCGCGGGGCCCGCAAATGTTGTCGCGCAGATTGCTGGGGTAGGTCAGGTGACCCTGCCGCTGCAGTTCATCGCTACCACGCCGTCATCACTGGTGTTGCAGGCCAATCCGGGCGCTGTCTTGCCAAACACCGGTGGTGGCTCTACGAACCAGAGTACGTTGGAAGCCCTTGTGCGCGACGCGTCCGGTAACGCTGTGGCCGGCCGACAGGTCAATTTCACCATCCTGCAGGACGACGGGAACAACGGATCCCTCAGCACACCGACCGCGTTGACCGATGGCAACGGACGTGCCCAGGTGCAGTTCATCTCGGGCGCCCAGTCCACCCGAACCAACGGTGTCATTCTGCAAGCCACCGTCTCAGGGACCGGGATCTCGGGCACAACCGCGATGACGGTCAATGGTCAAGCCCTGTTCATCAGCATCGGTTTTGGCAACACCATCACCAACAAGGACGACACGACCTACAGCAAGCAGTTCTCGGTCTACGTGACCGATGCCAACGGCAACGCGGTCGGTAACCAGGTCGTCAGTCTGTCGACCATCCCGCTTTCCTATGGGCGTGGGTTCCTGGATTGGTCGGGTACTGTCTGGGAGGCAGATCCCTCAGCCATTCCTCCCATAGGGGCATACACCACGTGTCCGAACGAAGACTTGAACCAGAACGGCGTCTTGGACAGGTCCCCGACGGATGAGGACGCCAACCGGGATGGTCAACTTACCCCGGGCAACCCGGTCGTGATTGCCCCCGGTACGGTGACCACCGACTCTCAGGGGCGTGCGACCTTTGTTCTGGAGTACGGCGAGCAGTACGTGCCCTGGCTCACCATGAACATCACCGCGCGTGCTTCCGTCGGTGGTACCGAGTCACGTAAGTCTGTCGCTCACCCCTTGACCGGTCTGGCTTCCGACTTCAGTTCGGAGACGATTGCACCGGCTGGCCGTATCAGTCCGTTCGGTACCACACAAAGCTGTACCAATCCATGATGATCGCGCTGGTGGGTTTGCCGGGGTCCGGCAAATCCACTGTCGGAAGACAACTGGCCAGGCGACTGGTCATTCCTTTTTCTGACTCGGACCATGTGATCGAGCAGCGGCTGGGCTGCTCTATTCGCGAGTTCTTCGAGCGGGAAGGGGAGGAGCGTTTCCGCGACATCGAGCAGGAAGAGATCGACCGCCTGACACAGGGGGGCGACTGTGTGCTGTCCACTGGCGGTGGTTCGGTTTTGCGGGCGGTCAACCGGCAGCATCTGCACGAGCGTGGGCGGGTGGTGTATCTGCGTTCGACACCGGAGGAGGTGTTTCGCCGGGTGCGTCATGACCGCAACCGTCCTTTGCTGCAGGTGGCCGATCCCCTGCAGCGTTTGCGTGACCTTTATGCGGTCCGCGATCCGCTGTACCGGGAGACCGCGCACTTTGTGATCGAGACCGGGAGGCCTTCGGTGGCCACGCTGGTCAACATGATCCTCATGCAACTGGACCTGGCGGGAGACGGTCAGGTGCCGGGCGGGTCGCCACCGGCAACCGATCCCCGTTCCGCCTGACGGGTGTGATGCCCAGCCCCTAAACTTGGGGGCTATGCCGAACGCCACTTCCCCTGCTTCTTCCACATCACTGGAACACGTTGACATCGCCCTGGGCGAGCGCAGTTACCGCATCGCCATCGGCGGTGGACTGCTCGATGCCGCCGGCAGCTACGACGGTCTGCCGTCGGCCCACACCGCGCTGGTGGTGAGCAACACCACGGTGGCGCCCCTGTACCTGGAGCGCCTGTGCGCAGCCCTCGCGTCCCGCTACCGGCAGGTGCACAGCGTGGTGCTGCCCGATGGCGAGGCCTACAAGACCTGGGAATCGCTGAACCAGATTTTCGACGCCCTGCTGGCCAAGGGCTGTGACCGCAAGACGGTGATGTTTGCGCTGGGTGGTGGCGTGGTGGGTGACATGACCGGTTTTGCCGCCGCCAGCTACATGCGGGGCGTGCCGTTTGTACAGGTGCCGACCACCCTGCTGGCACAGGTCGATTCGTCGGTGGGTGGCAAGACCGCGATCAACCACCCGCTGGGCAAGAACATGATCGGTGCGTTCTACCAGCCTCAACGGGTGATCTGCGATCTGGACACGCTCAAGACCTTGCCGGTGCGCGAACTGAGCGCGGGACTGGCCGAGGTCATCAAGTACGGACCCATCGCCGACATGGCCTTCCTCGCCTGGATCGAGGCCAACATCGACGCACTGATGGCGCGCGAGCCGGCCGCGCTGGCGCAGGCCGTCAAGCGCAGCTGCGAGATCAAGGCGGATGTGGTGGGCCAGGACGAACGCGAATCGGGGCTGCGCGCGATCCTGAACTTTGGCCACACTTTTGGCCACGCCATCGAGGCGGGCATGGGCTACGGCGCCTGGCTGCACGGCGAGGCGGTGGGTTGCGGCCTGGTGATGGCGGCACGCCTGTCGCAACGCCTGGGGTTGGTGGACGAGGCCTTTGTGGAGCGTCTGCGTCATCTGGTGCAGCGCGCCGGCCTGCCGGTGGTGGCGCCGGTGCTGGACGCGCAGGACAACGCCGGCCGTTACCTGGCGCTGATGCGGGTGGACAAAAAATCAGAGGCCGGCGAGATCAAGTTCGTGTTGATCGACGGGCCCGGCCGCGCGGTCGTGCGCGGGGCGCCGGACGCGCTGGTGGCCGAGGTGATCGCGCAGAGTTGCGCGGCATGAGCCCGACGGCATCGGTGATGCCCGCGGGACTGGCGACCTACGCCAGCGATCCGGCGCGCAGCCGGGGCCGCCGGTTTGCCGAGCCGGAAGCGCCGACCCGCTCGGCCTTCCAGCGCGACCGGGACCGCATCATCCACAGCACGGCGTTCCGTCGCCTGGTCTACAAGACCCAGGTCTTCCTCAACCACGAGGGCGACCTGTTCCGCACCCGGCTGACGCATTCACTGGAGGTGGCACAGCTCGGCCGCAGCATCGCGCGGTCACTGCAGCTCAATGAGGACCTGGTCGAGGCCATCGCGCTGGCGCACGACCTGGGCCACACCCCGTTTGGCCATGCGGGCCAGGACGCGCTGCACGCTTGCATGCAGGCCCACAAACCGACGCAGATCGACGCCGTGGCCGACGCGGACTGGGGTTTCGAGCACAACCTGCAAAGCCTGCGCGTGGTGGATGCGCTGGAAGAGCGCTACCCGGCTTTCGACGGCCTGAACCTGTGTTTCGAAACGCGTGAGGGCATCCTCAAGCACTGTTCGCGCGCCAATGCCGAGCGCCTGAACGCGCGCGAACCCGGCGGTGTGGCCGTGCGCTTCCTGCAAGGCGGGTCGCCCTCGCTGGAGGCGCAGCTGTGCAACCTGGCCGACGAGATCGCCTACAACGCGCACGACATCGACGACGGCGTGCGTTCGGGCTTGTTGAGCATGGAACAGCTGGCCGAGGTGCCGTTGTTCGAGCGCTACCACCAGCGCGCCCTGGCCGCGCATGCGCAACTGGCCGGGCGTCGTCTGCTGTTCGAGACCATCCGCCTGATGCTCAGCGATCAGGTTTATGACGTGATCGACGCCACGCGGGCGCGTCTTCAGGCGTCGGGTGTGGACAGCGCCGATGCCGTGCGGCGCCAGCCGCCGCTGGTGAGCTTCTCGGAAGGCATGCGCGCCGAGTCGCAGCAGCTCAAGCGCTTCCTGTTCCGCAATCTCTATCGGCATCCGCAGGTGGTGGAGACCACGGGCCGCGCGCGGCAGGTGGTGACCGAGCTGTTCGCCGCCTACGTGGAGCGGCCGCAGGAACTGCCCGGGGCCCATGTGCGCCCCGAGCAGCAGGCGCGTGCGGTGGCGGACTACATCGCGGGCATGACCGACCGCTTTGCGATCCGTGAGCACCAGCGCCTGACCGGTACGGTGCTGTTTCCCTGAAAGCCATGCAAGCCCACGCGGACGCCGAAGAGGCCCGGCAGGACCTGCGTCACGCGACGCTGGTCGTGGGTGTGGGCATCAGCAGCGCGCTGCACATCGGCAAACTGCCGGTCGCCATTCCGGCGTTGCAACAGGGGCTGGGCCTGGGTCTCTTGCAGGCGGGATTCCTGCTGTCCCTCGTGCAACTGGCGGGCATGGTGCTGGGGCTGCTCATCGGTCTGGCGGCCGACCGGCTGGGCCCGCTGCGCGTGATGCGCGCCGGCCTTCTGCTGCTGGCAGCTGGCAGCGCGCTGGGGGCGCTGTCCGCCGATGTGGTGCAACTGTTGTGGACCCGCGCACTGGAGGGGTTGGGCTTTCTGCTGGCGGTGTTGCCGGCGCCGGCACTGCTGCGCCAGTGGGTGCGGCATCCGCCCACGCTGGCGCGTGCACTGGGGTGGTGGGGCGCCTACATGCCGGTGGGCACCGCGCTCGCCCTGCTCACCGGGGCCGGACTGATCGGCTGGCTGGGCTGGCGAGGCCTGTGGTGGGGGCTGTCGGGCACCAGTCTGCTGGCGCTGGCGCTGCTGGCCCGCGGTGCGCCTACGGCTGTGTCCGGTGGGTCAGGACAGGCGATGCCGCTGTGGCCGCGGCTGCGTCGCACGCTGTGGGCCCCCGCGCCCTGGCTGATGGCGCTGGCCTTCTTCTGTTACTCCGGCCAGTGGCTGGCGGTGGTGGGTTTCCTGCCCACCATCTACAGCCAGGCCGGCGTCGGCGGTCTGGCGCTGGGCCTGCTCAGCGCGCTGGCGGCCGGCATCAACATGACCGGCAACGTGGCCGCCGGCCGGTGGCTGGCTCGGGGTGTGCGACCGGGCATGCTGCTGGCCTCCGGTTACGGCGCGATGGCAGCGGGAGCGCTGATCGCCTTCGGTGCCGGTGGCTGGCCGGTCCTGCAGTACCTGGCCGTGCTGTTGTTCTCTGCGCTGGGCGGGCTGGTGCCCGGCACCCTGTTCGGGCTGGCGGTGCGCCTGGCGCCTGGCGCCGACACCGTCTCCACCACCGTGGGCTGGATGCAGCAGTGGTCGTCGCTGGGGCAGTTCCTGGGACCCCCGGTGGTGGCCTGGCTGGCCGTGCAGGCGGGCGGCTGGCAGTGGACCGGCCTGTTCACGGCGGTCTCGTCGATGCTGGGCCTGGGGCTGGCCTGGCGGCTTCAGCGCCTGTGGGCCGGGCGATACACTGCGTCCCACGCATGAACGTGGCCCGCCAGGCCGCACGAACCGACAGCAGACAGGGAACACCGGCATGAGCTTTCTCCATCAGCTCAAACAGCAGGCGCAGGCGCTGCAGACGCAGCAATCGACCCAGCACGAGAAGCTGGCAGCGCAGATCGCCGCCACGCAGGGGGCCTGCCAGCGCGTGTGGCACTACCTGGACGATCTGCACCGCCAGCTCAACGTGATCGAACCTGTGCTGGGCCGCCTGAGCCTGGACGGCAAGACCCTCTGGCCGGACATGAAGCAGACCGGGTTCCGCTTCGATGCGCGCAAGAAAATGCTGCGCGATCAGGAGGTGTTCGATTACCTGGCCATGGGCTGGCAGCTGGTGCCGGCGGCGGGTGGCGCACTCAAGGGCCAGATCAAGGTCAACTTCCCGCCCGATCTCGAACGGGTGGAGCGCAGCTTGCGGGCCGGGCAGGTGCCGCACGAGCGCAAGGAGCAGCGGCATCCTCAGACGAATGGCCTGCAGGCCATCGTCTTCGAACACGAAATGGCGGCCCGGGCCAGCGTGACGGTGACGGCGGAGCACGAGAGTGCCGAGTTGTCATTCCGGCTGGCCGGGGTCAACGGCCTGTCGGTGGTGAGTGCCCGCTACCGAGCGGTGCAGGTCGACACAACGCTGCTGGACGAAATGGCCAAACTCATCGTCGGCCAGCCCAGCCGCTTCGCCTGAAACCCCGGTCATGGCCCGCCTGCCCCGCCTGACCCTGGCCGGCTATCCGCACCACATCATTCAGCGCGGCAACAACCGGCAGCCCATTTTCCTGGATGCGGCGGATCGCGAGCAGATGCTGGGGCTGTTGGTTGAATATGCGAGGCAGTACCGGGTGGCCATCCATGCCTGGGTACTGATGGACAACCACCTGCACCTGCTGGCCACGCCCGAAACAGCGGATGGCCTGCCCAAGCTGATGCAGTCGGTCGGTCGGCGCTATGTGCGCTACTTCAACGACCGCCACCGCCGCACCGGCACCCTGTGGGAAGGGCGTTACCGGTCCACGGTGATCGAGTCCGAGCGCTACCTGCTCGCCTGCATGGTGTACATCGACCTCAACCCGGTGCGGGCGGGTCTGGTTGAGCATGCGCGCGACTACCCCTGGTCCAGCCATGCCCACTGTGTGGGCCTGCGACAGGACCGGCTGGTCACCCCGCACCCGCTGTTCTGGGCGCTGGGCAACACGCCCTTTGCCCGCGAGGCGGCATACGCCGAATTGGTGCACACCGGCATTGCCGGCCGGGAACAGGCCGCCGTGACCGATGCCACGCTCAAGGGTTGGGCCTTGGGCAGCCCGGCGTTTGTGGCCGGATTGCAGTCGCTCACCGAGCGTCGCGTCCAGCCCAGACGGCCCGGGCGTCCGGCACGCCCGTCCTCGCAGACCTGAACCGTTCTGTAGTGACTTGATATCAAAGGGATTTGTTGATTTCTTTAATATGTCCCTAATTAAATTCAATGCTTTATATGCGGTGATTAAATGGAATCTGACCCCATTTAATTGCGCTTGGCATTTTTGTTGCAACGCAGTAAGCTCCGCGTCCCGCGAAATGTGTTTTTGTGCCCCTGAACCGAGAAGGAAGCGCCATGACCAAGGCAGCTGAACAGCAGCAACTCCAGCAACAGGGTCTGTACGACCCGGCCAACGAGCACGATGCCTGTGGCGTCGGCTTCGTGGCCCACATCAAGGGCGAGAAGCGCCACGACATCGTGCAGGGCGCGCTCAAGATCCTGGAGAACCTCGATCACCGGGGCGCGGTCGGGGCCGACAAGCTCATGGGCGACGGCGCCGGCATCCTGCTGCAGATTCCCGACACGCTCTACCGCGAGGAGATGGCCCGGCAGGGTGTGGTCCTGCCGCCGCCCGGTGAATACGGCGTCGGCTTTGTCTTCCTGCCCAAGGAGCACGCCAGCCGTCTGGCCTGCGAACAGGAGATGGAGCGCGCCATCAAGGCCGAAGGCCAGGTGCTGCTGGGGTGGCGCGATGTGCCCGTCAACAAGGACATGCCGATGTCCCCGACGGTGCGTGAGAAAGAGCCGATCATGCGGCAGGTGTTCATCGGCCGCGGCAACGACGTGATCGTGCAGGACGCGCTGGAACGCAAGCTGTACGTCATCCGCAAGACGGCCAGCGCCCACATCCAGGCGCTCAAGCTCAAGCACAGCAAAGAGTATTACGTGCCCAGCATGAGCAGCCGCACCGTGGTCTACAAGGGCCTGCTGCTGGCCGACCAGGTGGGCACCTATTTCCTGGACCTGCAGGACCCGCGCTGTGTCTCTGCCCTGGGCCTGGTGCACCAGCGCTTCTCGACCAACACCTTCCCCGAGTGGCCGCTGTCGCATCCCTATCGTTATGTGGCGCACAACGGCGAGATCAACACGGTCAAGGGCAACTACAACTGGATGAAGGCGCGCGAGGGCGTGATGTCCTCCCCTGTGCTGGGCGCCGACCTGCAGAAGCTCTACCCGATCAGCTTCGCAGGCCAGTCCGACACCGCCACGTTCGACAACTGCCTGGAACTGCTGACCATGGCCGGCTACCCCATCAGCCAGGCCGTGATGATGATGATTCCCGAGCCCTGGGAACAGCACACCCACATGGACCCGCGCCGCCGCGCGTTCTACGAATACCACGCCGCCATGCTGGAGCCATGGGACGGCCCGGCCTCCATCGTGTTCACCGACGGCCGCCAGATCGGCGCCACGCTGGACCGCAACGGCCTGCGCCCCTCGCGCTACTGCATCACCGACGACGACCTGGTCATCATGGGTTCGGAATCTGGCGTGCTGCCGGTGCCCGAGAACAAGATCGTGCGCAAGTGGCGCCTGCAGCCGGGCAAGATGTTCATGATCGACCTGGAACAGGGCCGCATGATCGACGACGAGGAGCTCAAGGCCAACCTCGCCAACAGCAAGCCCTACAAGCAGTGGATCGAGAACCTGCGCATCCGCCTGGACGACGTGGAACAGCCTGTGGCCGGTGAAGACGCCATCGAACACCCGGTGGCCCAGACCGAGCCGCAGTCCTCCGGCGCCGAGCGCGTCTCGCCCGAACTGCTGGACCTGCAGCAGGCCTTCGGCTTCACGCAGGAAGACATCAAGTTCCTGATGAGCCCCATGGCCGTCAATGGCGAAGAAGGCATCGGCTCCATGGGCAACGACAGCCCGCTGGCCGTGCTCTCTGGCAAGAACAAGCCGCTGTACAACTACTTCAAGCAGCTGTTCGCCCAAGTGACCAACCCGCCCATCGACCCGATCCGCGAAGCGATCGTGATGTCGCTGGTGTCCTTCGTCGGTCCCAAGCCCAACCTGCTGGACATCAACCAGGTCAACCCGCCGATGCGCCTGGAGGTCAGCCAGCCGGTGCTGGACTTCGACGACATGGCCAAGCTGCGCAACATCGAATCGGTGACGCAGGGCAAGTTCAAGAGCGCCACGCTGGACATCACCTACCCGGCCGCCTGGGGCAAAGAGGGTGTGGAGGCCAAGCTGGCCTCGCTGTGCGCCGAAGCAGTGGACGCGATCAAGGGCGGCAAGAACATCCTGATCATCAGCGACCGCGGCGTCAGCCGCACCCAGGTGGCTGTGCCCGCACTGCTGGCGCTGTCGGCCGTGCACCAGCACCTGGTGCGTGAGGGCCTGCGCACCACCGCCGGTCTGGTGGTGGAAACCGGCACCGCGCGCGAAGTGCACCACTTCGCCGTGCTGGCTGGCTACGGGGCCGAGGCTGTGCACCCCTACCTGGCCATGGAAACCCTGCAGGCGATTGCCCAGGACCTGCCGGGCGACCTGAGCGCCGAGAAGGCGATCTACAACTACACCAAGGCGATCGGCAAGGGCCTGTCCAAGATCATGTCCAAGATGGGCGTGAGCACCTACATGTCGTACTGCGGTGCGCAACTGTTCGAGGCCATCGGCCTGAACAGCGAGACCGTGTCCAAGTACTTTACCGGTACCGCCAGCCGCGTGGAGGGCATCGGCGTGTTCGAAATCGCCGAAGAGGCCATCCGCATGCACAAGGCCGCCTTCGGCGACGACCCGGTGCTGGCCAACATGCTCGAGACCGGCGGTGAATACGCCTGGCGCGCCCGAGGTGAAGAGCACATGTGGACGCCGGACGCGATTGCCAAGCTGCAGCACAGCACGCGTGCCAACAACTTCAGCACCTACAAGGAATACGCGCAGATCATCAACGACCAGAACCGCCGCCACATGACGCTGCGCGGCCTGTTCGAGTTCAAGATCGATCCGTCCAAAGCCATCCCGCTCGATGAAGTCGAGCCGGCCAAGGAAATCGTCAAGCGCTTCGCCACCGGCGCCATGTCGCTGGGTTCCATTTCCACCGAAGCGCACGCCACGCTGGCCGTGGCCATGAACCGCATCGGCGGCAAGAGCAACACCGGTGAAGGTGGCGAAGACGCGCTGCGTTACCGCAACGAGCTCAAGGGCATCCCGATCAAGCAGGGTCAGACCATGTCCGACCTGCTGGGCAACATCTTCGAGGTGGACTACCCGCTCGAAGCCGGCGACTCGCTGCGCTCCAAGATCAAGCAGGTCGCTTCGGGCCGCTTTGGTGTCACGGCCGAGTACCTGTCCAGCGCCGACCAGATCCAGATCAAGATGGCCCAGGGCGCCAAGCCCGGCGAAGGCGGCCAGCTGCCCGGCGGCAAGGTGTCTGAATACATCGGCAAGCTGCGCCACAGCGTGCCGGGCGTGGGCCTGATTTCGCCCCCGCCGCACCACGACATCTACTCCATCGAAGACCTGGCCCAGCTGATCCACGACCTGAAGAACGTGGCGCCGCACAGCGACATCAGCGTCAAGCTGGTGTCCGAAGTGGGCGTGGGCACCATCGCCGCGGGCGTGGCCAAGTGCAAGGCCGATCACGTGGTGATCGCGGGTCACGATGGCGGCACCGGCGCTTCGCCCTGGTCGTCCATCAAGCACTGCGGTTCGCCCTGGGAAATCGGCCTGGCCGAGACTCAGCAAACCCTGGTGCTCAACCGCCTGCGCAGCCGCATCCGCGTGCAGGCCGACGGCCAGATGAAGACCGGTCGCGACGTCGTCATCGGCGCGCTCCTGGGCGCCGACGAGTTCGGCTTTGCCACGGCACCGCTGGTGGTCGAGGGCTGCATCATGATGCGCAAGTGCCACCTCAACACCTGCCCGGTCGGCGTGGCCACGCAGGACCCGGCTTTGCGCAAGAAGTTCTCGGGCAAGCCCGAGCACGTCGTCAACTACTTCTTCTTCGTCGCCGAGGAAGCGCGCCAGATCATGGCGCAGCTGGGCATCCGCAAGTTCGACGAGCTGATCGGGCGCGCCGACCTGCTGGACATGAAGCAGGGCATCGAGCACTGGAAGGCCAAGGGCCTGGACTTCAGCCGCCTGCTGGCCACGCCGGCCGTGCCGGCCGATGTGCCGCGCCTGCACACCGAGGCGCAGGACCATGGTCTGGAGAAGTCCCTGGACAACGTGCTGATCGCCAAGAGCAAGGCCGCCATCGAGAAGGGCGAGAAGGTCCAGTTCATCGAGGTGGCTCGCAACGTCAACCGTTCCGTGGGCGCCATGCTCTCGGGCGCGGTGACCAAGGTGCACCCCGAGGGGCTGCCGGACGACACCATCCGCATCCAGCTTGAGGGCACGGGCGGCCAGTCCTTCGGCGCTTTCCTCACCAACGGCATCACGCTCTACCTGATCGGTGACGCCAACGACTACACCGGCAAGGGCCTGTCCGGCGGCCGCGTGGTGGTGCGCCCCAGCATCGACTTCCGGGGCGAGTCGACCCGCAACATCATCGTGGGCAACACGGTGATGTACGGCGCCACCAGCGGTGAGGCCTTCTTCAGCGGCGTGGCCGGCGAACGTTTCGCCGTGCGCCTGTCGGGCGCCACGGCGGTGGTCGAAGGCACGGGTGACCACGGTTGCGAATACATGACCGGCGGCACGGTCGTGGTGCTGGGCAAGACCGGCCGCAACTTCGCCGCCGGCATGAGCGGCGGTGTGGCCTACGTCTACGACGAGGACGGGTTGTTCTCCCAGCGCTGCAACACCGCGCAGGTCAGTCTCGACAAGGTGCTGTCCGCTGCCGAGCAGGAGGCCAGCACCGACAAGGCGATCTGGCACCGCGACCAGACCGATGAGGCGCAGCTCAAGAAGCTGCTCGAGGATCACAACCGCTGGACCGGCAGCAAGCGCGCCCGCGAACTGCTGGACAACTGGACCGTGGCCCGCGCGAAGTTCGTGAAGGTGTTCCCGACCGAATACAAGCGCGCCCTGGGCGAGATCAATGCCCGGAAGGCAGCCGCCGCCGCCACCGGAAAAGCCCAGAGCAGCGCCAAGAAGCAGGCCGCACCCGCCAAGTAAACGAACCGCCCACGAAGGAAGACGACACCATGGGAAAGATCACCGGCTTCATGGAATACGAGCGCCTGGAAGAAGGCTACAAGCCCGTCGCCGAGCGCCTGAAGCACTACAAGGAATTCGTGGTCGGCCTGGACGATGCCCAAGCCAAAATCCAGGGCGCGCGCTGCATGGACTGCGGCACGCCGTTCTGCAACAACGGCTGTCCGGTCAACAACATCATCCCGGACTTCAATGACCTCGTTTACTCGGGCGACTGGCAGAACGCCATCACCGTGCTGCACAGCACCAACAACTTCCCCGAATTCACGGGCCGTATCTGCCCTGCGCCTTGCGAGGCTGCCTGCACCATCAACGTCAACGGTGACGCGGTGGGCATCAAGTCCATCGAACACGCCATCATCGACAAGGCCTGGGCCGAAGGCTGGGTCAAGCCGCAGCCGGCCCGGCACAAGACTGGCAAGAAGGTCGCGGTGGTCGGTTCGGGCCCCGCAGGCCTGGCGGCGGCCCAGCAATTGGCCCGCGCCGGCCATGACGTGACAGTGTTCGAGAAGAACAGCCGGATCGGCGGCCTGCTGCGTTATGGCATTCCCGACTTCAAGATGGAGAAGTCGCACATCGATCGCCGTGTCGCGCAGATGGAAGCCGAAGGTGTGGTCTTCAAGACCAGCACCCTCATCGGCGCCATGCCCGAAGGCAGCAAGGTCACCAACGATGCCAAGACCGTGATCAGCGCCGAGGACCTCAAGGCCCAGTTCGATGCCGTGCTGCTGACCGGCGGTTCCGAGCAGAGCCGCGACCTGCCGGTTCCCGGGCGTGACCTGGACGGTGTGCACTTCGCGATGGAGTTCCTGCCGCAGCAGAACAAGGTCAACGCCGGTGACAAGCTCAAGAACCAGCTGCGCGCCGACGGCAAGCATGTCATCGTCATCGGTGGTGGCGACACCGGTTCCGACTGCGTGGGCACCAGCACCCGCCACGGCGCCGTGAGCGTGACGCAGTTCGAGGTCATGCCCCAGCCACCGGAGCAGGAGGACAAGCCGCTGGTGTGGCCCTACTGGCCACTGAAGCTGCGCACCAGTTCCAGCCACGATGAAAGCGCGGAGAAGGGCATCCTGGCACGTGAGTTCGCCATCTCCACCAAGGAATTCATCGGCAAGAACGGCAAGCTGACCGGCTTGAAGACCGTGAACGTCGAGTTCAAGGACGGCAAGCTGGTCGAGATCGCCGGCACCGAGAAGGAATACAAGGCCGACATGGTGCTGCTGGCCATGGGCTTCGTGAACCCGGTGGCCACCGTGCTCGACGCTTTTGGTGTGGACAAGGATGCGCGTGGCAACGCCAAGGCCACGACGGATTTCACCGGGGGCTATGCGACCAATGTGGCCAAGGTGTTTGCTGCCGGCGACATGCGCCGTGGCCAGTCGCTGGTGGTCTGGGCCATCCGCGAAGGTCGACAGGCCGCGCGCGCCGTGGACGAGTTCCTGATGGGGTACTCGGACCTGCCCAGATAACCGAATCACTCCCGCCGCGCAGCGCGCGACCCCCTTCAGGGGGCAGCGCGAGCGGCCCGGCGGAGCCGGTTCCACCACGTTTTTGCCGGAAGCACGTTGTTTCCGGCGGCGTTTGAAGGGTGGATAGAGGCCCAAAGCCTTAGGGATTTACCCTCATGAGACAATCCGCGGTCCTTTCGACCACCCATGAGCGATAAACCCTTCATCGAGATCGACCACGTCTCCTTCGGCTACGACAGCCGGCGGATGATCCTCAACGACCTCTCGCTGACATTTGCCCGTGGCAAGGTCACCGCGGTGCTGGGGGGCTCGGGTTGTGGCAAGACCACATTGCTGCGCCTGATCGGCGGCGTGCACGGTGTGAACAGTGGCCGCGTGGTGTTCGATGGCGAGGTCATCGACGTGCACGACAGGGCGCAGCTTTACCGCCTGCGCCGCCGCCTGGGCATGCTGTTCCAGTTCGGCGCCCTGTTCACCGATCTCAACGTCTTCGACAACGTGGCGTTCCCGCTGCGCGAGATGACCGAACTGCCGGAGGCGCTGATCCGCGACATCGTTCTGATGAAGCTCAACGCTGTCGGCCTGCGCGGCGCAGCGCAGCTCAAGATCAGCGAGGTCTCGGGCGGCATGGCCCGCCGTGTGGCCTTGGCGCGTGCCATCGCACTCGACCCCGAGCTCATCATGTACGACGAGCCGTTTGCCGGCCTGGACCTGGTGTCCATGGGTGTGGCGGCCAAGCTCATCCGAACGCTGACCGATGTGACCGGCGCCACCACCCTGCTGATCTCGCACGATGTACCCCAGTGCATGGCGATCAGCGACTGGGTGGTGCTGCTGGCTCCCGGTGGCCGGGTGGTGGCCCAGGGCACGCCGGCCGAACTGATGGCCAGCACCGAGCCCGAGGTGCGGCAGTTCGTGCGCGGAGAACCCGATGGCCCGGTGAAATTCCACTATCCGGCACGCCCCGTGGCCCAGGATTTCGGGCTGGAGGCTGCGCCATGAATGTGTTGCAGTTGCTCGGGCAGCGCACGCTGGCCGCCTTGGCCAGCTGGGGGCGTGGCGCCTTCTTCTTCTGGGAGCTTATGCGGGCCTTGCCCGCTGCCCTGGCCCGTCCGGGTCTGGTGGTGCAGCAGATCCACGCCATCGGCAACCGCTCGCTGGTGATCATCCTGGCCTCGGGTACGGCGGTGGGCTTCGTGCTGGCGCTGCAGATGTACTACGCGCTCACCACCTACGGCGCCGCCGAGTCGCTGGGCCTCATCGTCAATCTCGCGCTGGTGCGCGAACTGGGGCCGGTGGTCACCGCGCTGCTGTTCGCCGGCCGCGCCGGTACGTCGCTGACCGCCGAAATCGGGCTCATGAAGGCAGGCGAGCAGATCGCCGCCATGGAGCTCATGGCCATCGACCCCAAGGCCCGTGTGCTGGCGCCGCGTTTCCTAGGCGGCATCGTTTCCATGCCCCTGCTGGCCGCGCTGTTCTCCACCGTCGGCATCCTGGGCGCCTACGTGGTGGCGGTGATGCTGATCGGCATCGATGCCGGCAACTTCTGGTCCATCCAGCAAAACGGCGTGGACGTGTGGCGCGATGTGGGCAATGGCGTGGTCAAGAGCGCCGTGTTCGGCGTCATCTGCACCGCGGTGGCGCTCTACCAGGGTTACGAAACCGAAGCCACACCCGAGGGGGTGGCCTACGCCACCACACGCACGGTGGTCACCGCATCGCTGGGTGTGCTGGCCATGGACTTCATCCTGACCGCCCTGATGTTCTCGACCCCCTGACTTCCGGGAGAACCCATGAACAAAAAAAGCACAGAAATCCTTGTTGGCCTGTTCGTCGCCCTGGGCGCGTTGGCCCTGCTGTTTCTGGCCCTCAAGGCCGCCAACCTGGCCAGCTTCGCCAACGGCGGTGACACCTACACGGTGCAGGCCCGGTTCGACAACATCGGGGGTCTCAAGTCGCGGGCGCCGGTGCGCTCGGCCGGCGTGAACGTCGGCCGCGTCACGGGCATCACGCTTGATGCCCAGACCTTCCAGGGCGTGGCCACGATGGAGATCCGCAAGGACATCCTGTTTCCCAAGGATTCTTCCGCCAAGATCCTCACCGCGGGCCTGCTCGGCGACCAGTACATCGGTATCGAACCCGGTGGCGACGAGAAGAACCTGGCCAATGGTGACGTGATCACCCAGACCCAGTCGGCCGTGGTGCTGGAAAACCTGATCGGCCAGTTCCTCTTCAACAAGGCAGCCGAAGGCGGCCAGGCCACGCCCGCGCAATGACGGGCCGAACAGGGAGCACCTTGACATGACGACTCTGCGATTCCGGGCCGTGTGCCTTGCATTCGCCGCCGCCCTGCTGGCCGGTTGTGCCACCGGGCCGGACGCCAATCCGCGTGATCCGCTGGAGCCTTTCAACCGGGGCGTCAGCAGTTTCAACGACGCGGTGGACCGTGCCGTGCTCAAGCCCGTGGCCATCGCCTACCAGGACGTGACGCCCGGCTTCGTGCGCAGCGGTGTCAACAACTTCTTCGGCAACCTGCGCGACGTCTGGTCGGCGGTCAATGCAACGCTGCAGCTCAAGCCGCGCGCAGCCACCGAGAACGCCTTGCGCGTCGGTATCAACACCATGTTCGGCTTCGGTGGCCTGTTCGATCTCGCGACCGAAATGGGCATCGAACGCACCAGCCTGGACTTTGGCCAGACGCTGGGTCGCTGGGGCGTGCCGTCGGGCCCCTATCTGGTGCTGCCTGTGTTCGGGCCTTCGTCGTTCCGCGACGCCGGCGGGTTGGTCGTGGACTCCCGTGCCGATCTGGTCGGCAACCTTGACGACATCTCGGACCGCAATGTGCTCTACAGCCTGCGTGTGGTCGACACCCGGGTCGGTCTGCTGCGCGCCAGCAGTCTGCTGGAGGGCGCCGCACTCGATCCCTACAGCTTCATGCGGGATGCCTACCTTCAGCGGCGCCAGAGCCTGATCGAGAACCTCGTCGAAGAGGGCAGTGGTCTCGGGAACGTCGAACCCGCGCCACGCTGATTCTTCTGTCTTTGCGTGGTCATTACGCACACTTACACAACCGAAACATTCGCTTCGGAACCCTGCACTACAGTGCCGGTCTGAACGTAGGCCCAACTGCAGGGCTTCCGACCTGAAAGGATCTTCCCTCATGCAACGTCGTCAATGGCTGTCCCGTCTCGTTGCCATGCTCGCGGTCTCCGCGGGTGTCCTGGGTGCCCCACTCGCGCAGGCTTCCGAAGAGGGGCCCGATGCGTTGGTGCGGCGCATCTCGGGCGAAGTGCTGACCGCCGTCAAGGCCGATCCCGCGATCCAGAAAGGCGATGTCGGTCGCATCATGGTGCTGGTCGACAGCAAGATCATGCCGAACGTCAACTTCACCCGCATGACCGCTTCCGTGGTGGGGCGCTTCTGGCGCCAGGCCACGCCGGCGCAGCAGAAGCAGTTGCAGGACGAGTTCAAGACCCTGCTGGTGCGCACCTACTCGGGTGCGCTGGGCGAAGTGAAGGATCAGACCCTGAGCTTCAAGCCGCTGCGGGCCCGGCCCGAGGACACCGAAGTGGTGGTGCGGTCCGAAGTCCGCGGCCGCGGTGACCCGATCCAGTTGGACTACCGTCTGGAGAAGACGCCCGACGGCTGGAAGATCTACGACCTCAACGTGCTGGGCATCTGGCTGGTGGAAACCTACCGCGCCCAGTTCGCGCAGGAGATCGGCAGCAAGGGCATCGACGGCCTGATCGCGTCGTTGGCCCAGCGCAACAAGGCGGCCGCCACCGCCAAGGCCGGCTGAAGACCATGTCGGACGACGCCTCTTGTGCCGCCTTGCCCGAACGCATGACGCTGGAGCAGGCCGTGCCCGTGCTGGGACAGTTGCGCGCGGTCCTGTTGCAGCAGTCGGGGCCTGCGGCGGTGCTGGATGCGGCCGCCTTGCGCGAGTGCGATTCTTCCGCCGTCGCCGTGCTGCTGGAGCTGCGCCGGGTGCTGGCTCAGCAGGGCAAGGCGCTGCAGCTGCTCAACAGTCCGCAGCGGCTGCGTGATCTGGTCACGCTCTACGGCGTGCAGGAGCTGCTGCAGGCCTGATACCCGCGGGTGCAACGGCCCCGTGCCGGGCGGGGCAGCGGGCAGCCGGTAAAATGCCGGGTTCCCCATGACGGCGCGCCACACGGCGCCGCCGGGCGTCCCGGGGCTGTCCACATGCCCGCCGTTTCCTTCCAGACCGTTTCCAAGACCTATCGCACCACGCGCGGCGACCTGCAGGCGCTCAAGGGCGTGTCCTTCGACGTTGAGGACGGGGAGTTCTTTGGCCTGCTCGGCCCCAACGGTGCCGGCAAGACCACCTTGATCAGCATCCTGGCCGGGCTGGTGCGCGCTTCCGGCGGCCGCGTGCTGGTGCGGGGGCACGACGTGCAGTCCGATTACGCCGCCGCGCGTCGTGCCCTCGGCGTGGTGCCGCAGGAACTGGTGTTTGACCCCTTCTTCAACGTGCGCGAGGCTCTGCGCTTCCAGTCCGGCTATTTCGGCATCCGCCGCAACGACGACTGGATTGACGAACTGCTCGTCGGTCTGGGCCTGGCCGACAAGGCCGGCGCCAACATGCGCCAGCTCTCCGGCGGCATGAAGCGCCGTGTGCTGGTGGCGCAGGCCCTGGTGCACAAACCCCCCGTCATCGTGCTCGACGAACCCACCGCCGGGGTGGACGTGGAGCTGCGCCAGACCCTGTGGCAGTTCATCAGCCAGCTCAACAAGCAGCAGGGCTGCACCGTGTTGCTGACCACCCACTACTTGGAAGAAGCCGAGGCCCTGTGCGGGCGCATCGCGATGCTGCAGCAGGGGCAGCTGGTGGCACTGGACAAGACCTCCGATCTGCTCAGCCGCGCCTCTTCCAATGTGCTGCGCTTCAAGACGGACCAGGCGCTGCCGGCCGAACTCGCCGCGCAGGCCCGGGTCACCGGCCGCGTGGTGCAACTGCCGGCACACAATGCGGTTGAAGTCGAGCAGTGGCTCGCGCGCGCCCGCCAGGCCGGTGTGACCGCCGAAGACGTGGAGATCCGCAAGGCCGACCTGGAAGACGTCTTCATCGATGTGATGGAGAAGGCGTCGCGCTCGGGGGTGACCTCATGAGCGGATGGCGGATGCTGTTCTACAAGGAGGTGCTGCGCTTCTGGAAGGTCGGCTTCCAGACCGTGGCGGCTCCGGTCATCACGGCCATCCTGTACATGATGATCTTCGGCCATGTGCTCGAAGACAGCGAAAAAGTCTATGGTCAAGTGGACTACACCGCCTTTCTGCTGCCGGGCCTGGTGATGATGAGCGTGCTGCAGAACGCCTTCGCCAACAGCAGCTCCTCACTGATCCAGAGCAAGATCATGGGCAACCTGGTGTTCCTGCTCCTCACTCCCCTGTCGCACCGGGCCTGGTTCGTGGCCTATGTGGGCTCGTCGGTGGTGCGTGGACTGGCGGTCGGTGCCGGCGTGATGATTGCCACCTGGTGGTATGCCCAGCCCAGCCTGGTGGCGCCGTTGTGGGTGCTGGTGTTCGCTGTGCTGGGTGCGGCGCTGCTGGGTTCGCTGGGCGTGATCGCCGGGCTCTGGGCCGAGAAGTTCGACCAGATGGCCGCCTTCCAGAACTTCATCATCATGCCCATGACCTTCCTCTCGGGCGTGTTCTATTCCATCCACTCGCTGCCGGGTGTCTGGCAGCAGGTCAGCCACCTCAACCCGTTTTTCTACATGATCGACGGCTTCCGCTATGGCTTCTTCGGCGTCAGCGACGTCTCGCCCTGGCTGAGCCTGGTGCTGGTCGGTGCCGCGCTCGCGGTGGTGGCCGGTATTGCCCTGCATCTCCTGCGCACCGGCTACAAGATCCGGCACTGACACCATGACCGCTGAACAACTGCAACAACTCATCGCCGCCGGCCTGGCCTGTGAGCACATCGAAGTCACCGGCGACGGCCGCCACTGGGCCGCCGTCATCGTCTCGCCCGAGTTCGAAGGCAAACGCCCCATTGCCCGTCACCAGCGCGTCTATGCCACCCTGGGCGACCGCATGAAGACCGACGAGGTGCATGCCCTGTCGATGAAAACCTTTACCCCCGCCGAATGGTCGGCGCAGAACTGAAAGAGACCGTCTCATGGACAAACTGCGCATCATCGGCGGACGCCCCCTCCAGGGTGAAGTCATCATCTCCGGCGCCAAGAACGCGGCCCTGCCCGAACTCTGCGCCGCCCTGCTGACATCCGATCCGGTGCACCTGAACAACGTGCCACGCCTGCGCGACGTGGCCACCATGCGCCTGTTGCTGGACAACATGGGTGTCAAGACCGAGACGCACGGCGAGCGCGGCGGCATGAGCTTCCAGGCGCCCGACAGCCTCAACCCTGAAGCGCCGTATGAACTGGTCAAGACCATGCGCGCCTCGGTGCTGGTGCTCGGCCCGCTGCTGGCGCGCTTCGGTCGCGCCAAGGTGTCGCTGCCCGGTGGTTGCGCCATCGGCTCGCGTCCGGTGGACCAGCACATCAAGGGCCTGCAGGCCATGGGGGCCGAGATCGTGGTCGAGCACGGCTACATGGTCGCCAAGCTGCCGCAGGGCCGCTCGCGCCTGCACGGTGCCCGCATCGCCACCGACATGGTGACCGTGACCGGTACCGAGAACTTTCTCATGGCCGCGGCGCTGGCCGAAGGCGAGACCTTGCTGGAGAACGCGGCGCAGGAGCCCGAGATCCCCGATCTGGCCGAAATGCTGATCGCCATGGGCGCCAAGATCGAAGGCCACGGCACCAGCCGCATCCACATCCAGGGTGTGGACCGCCTGCACGGCGGCACCCACCAGGTGGTGGCCGACCGCATCGAAGCCGGCACCTTCCTGTGCGCCGTGGCCGCCACCGGTGGTGATGTGATCCTGCGCCACGCGCGCGCCGACCACCTGGACGCGGTGATCGACAAGCTGCACGACGCGGGCGCCGAGATCGAGGCCGGTGACGGTTTCATCCGTGTGCGCGCCTCGGGTCGCCTGAAGGCGCAGAGCTTCCGCACCACCGAGTACCCGGGTTTTCCGACCGACATGCAGGCCCAGTTCATGGCGCTGAACTGCATCGCCACCGGCACCAGCAAGGTCACCGAAACCATCTTTGAAAACCGCTTCATGCACGTCAATGAGCTGGTGCGCCTGGGCGCGAAAATCCAGACCGATGGCAAGGTGGCCGTGGTGGACGGGGTGGAGCGCCTGCAGGGCGCGACCGTGATGGCGACCGACCTGCGCGCCTCGGCCAGCCTGGTCATCGCCGGCCTGGTGGCCGAGGGTGAAACCATCGTGGACCGCATCTACCACCTCGACCGTGGCTACGACCAGATGGAAGCCAAGCTGCGCGGCATCGGCGCCAACATCGAACGCATCAAATGATCACACTCGCCCTGTCCAAAGGCCGCATCTTCGATGAGACCCTGCCGCTGCTCAAGGCGGCCGGCATCCAGGTGCTGGAAGACCCGGAAACCTCGCGCAAGCTGATCCTGCCGACCAACCAGCCCGACGTGCGTGTGGTGCTGGTGCGTGCGACCGACGTGCCCACCTATGTGGAACACGGTGGCGCCGACCTGGGCGTGACCGGCAAGGACACGCTGATCGAGCATGGCGGCCAGGGCCTGTACCAGCCGCTGGACCTGCAGATCGCCAAGTGCCGCATGAGCGTGGCGGTGCGCGACGACTTTGACTACGCCACCGCCGTGCGCCAGGGCGCGCGCCTGAAGGTGGCCACCAAGTACACGACGATTGCGCGCGAGTTCTTCGCCAGCAAGGGCGTGCACGTGGACCTGATCAAGCTCTACGGCAGCATGGAACTGGCCCCGCTGACCGGCCTGGCCGACGCCATCGTCGACCTGGTGTCCACCGGCAAGACGCTCAAGGCCAACCAGCTGGTGGAGGTCGAGCAGATCATGGACATCAGCTCGCGCCTGGTGGTCAACCAGGCCGCGCTCAAGCTCAAGCAGGCCGCCATCCGCCCCATCCTCGACGCTTTCACCAACGCCCTCCAGAAAGGCAATCCCACGTCATGAGCCTGACCGCCACGCCCCTTCGCCTGTCCACCGTTTCGACCGATTTCCAAGCGCAGTTCGCCCATCGGCTGCATTGGTCGGCGGAGACGGACCATGCGATCGAGCAACGCGTGGCGGACATCCTGGCGGATGTGCAGGCGCGTGGCGACGCGGCCGTGCTGGAGTACACCGCGCGTTTTGACGGCATGCAGTCGGCCACCATGGCCGAACTGGAACTGACACAGGCCGAACTGAAAGCCGCGTTCGACAGCCTCCCTGCCGCGCAGCGCAGTGCGCTGGAAGCCGCGGCGGCCCGCGTGCGCCGCTACCACGAGGCGCAAAAGAAGGCCTCGGGCGAAAGCTGGACCTACCGCGACGAAGACGGCAGCCTGCTGGGCCAGAAGGTCACGCCACTGGACCGCGTCGGCATCTATGTTCCAGGCGGCAAGGCGGCCTACCCGTCATCTGTGCTGATGAACGCCATCCCCGCCCACGTGGCCGGTGTCGGCGAGATCATCATGGTCGTGCCCACACCGCGCGGTGAGAAAAACCCGCTGGTGCTGGCCGCCGCTTACGTGGCCGGTGTCACGCGCGCCTTCACGGTGGGCGGCGCGCAGGCCGTGGCTGCGCTGGCCTACGGCACCGCCACCGTGCCCAAGGTCGACAAGATCACCGGCCCCGGCAACGCCTACGTCGCCAGTGCCAAGAAGCGCGTGTTCGGCACCGTGGGCATCGACATGATCGCCGGCCCGAGCGAGATCCTGGTGCTGGCCGACGGCAGCACGCCCGCCGAGTGGGTGGCGATGGACCTGTTCAGCCAGGCCGAGCACGACGAGCTGGCGCAGTCCATCCTGCTGTGCCCGGACGCGGCCTACATCGACGCCGTGCAGGCCGCGATCGACTGCCTGCTGCCCACCATGCCGCGCGCCGCCATCATCGCCAAGAGCCTGAATGACCGGGGGGCGCTCATCCTCACGCGCGACATGGAAGAGGCCTGTGCGATCAGCAACCGCATCGCACCCGAGCACTTGGAGGTCTCCAGCAGCGATCCGCACCGCTGGGAACCGCTGCTGAGGCACGCCGGCGCCATCTTCCTGGGCGCCTACACCAGTGAAAGCCTGGGTGACTACTGCGCTGGTCCCAACCACGTGCTGCCCACCAGCGGCACGGCCCGGTTCTCGTCGCCGCTGGGCGTGTACGACTTCCAGAAGCGCAGCAGCCTGATCGAGGTCAGCCAGGCCGGTGCCCAGCCGCTGGGCGCCATCGCCGCCGAACTGGCCTATGGCGAGGGCCTGCAGGCCCATGCCCGCGCCGCCGAACTGCGCCTGAACCCAGTGCCCCCGATGCGAGACGTGAAATGAACTCGATGAACACCCCGAACCCGCTGCAGAACATCCGGCAGGACATCCAGTCCATGCACGCCTACGCCATCCAGGACTCGACCGGCATGGTCAAGCTCGACGCGATGGAGAACCCGTTTTCGCTCTCGCCCGAGTTGCAGAAGGCTCTGGGTGAACGCCTGGGCGCCGTGGCGATCAACCGCTACCCCGGTACGCGCATCGAAGACCTCAAGCAGGCCCTGGCCCGCTACGTCGATCTGCCCGAGGGCTGCGCCCTGATGCTGGGCAACGGCTCCGACGAGCTGATCTCGCTGCTGGCCATGGGCTGCGACGTGCCCGGCGCCAGCATCCTGGCGCCCCTGCCGGGCTTCGTGATGTACGGCATGAGTGCCCAGCTGCAGGGCCTGGCCTTCTACGGCGTGGACCTCACGGCCGACTTCGAACTGGACGAGGCGGCGATGCTGGCCGCGATGCGCCAGCACCAGCCGACCATCACCTACCTCGCCTACCCCAACAACCCCACGGCCAACCTGTGGGACGCCGCGGTGATCCGGCGCCTGATCGCCGAGGCGGCCGCGTTCGGCGGTCTGGTGGTGATGGACGAGGCCTACCAGCCGTTCTCCAGCCGCAGCTGGCTGGACGAGATCCGCGCCCACCCGGCCGCCAACGCCAACGTGCTGCTCATGCGCACGCTGTCCAAGTTCGGCCTGGCCGGTGTGCGGCTGGGCTACATGCTCGGCCCGCAGGCGCTGGTGCACGAGGTCGACAAGCTGCGCCCGCCCTACAACGTGAGCGTGCTCAACGCCGAATGTGCGCTGTTTGCGCTGGAACACGCCGACGTGTTCGCCCGGCAGGCGGCCACCATCCGCGCCGAGCGCGAGCGGCTGATCGCCGCCCTGGCGGCCATGCCGGGCGTCAAGCCCTTCCCCAGCCAGGCCAACATGGTGCTGGTGCGGGTGCCCGACGCCCAGAAGGCCTTCGACGGTCTGAAGGCGCGCGGCGTGCTGGTCAAGAATGTTTCTAAAATGCACCCACTGCTGGGCCAGTGTCTGCGCCTGACCGTCGGCACCCCCGACGAGAACACGCAGATGATCAACGCCCTGCAGTCCAGCCTATGACCACCCCCTCCAACGCTCCGGCCCGTGTGGCCGACGTTCAGCGCAACACGTCCGAGACGCAGATCCGCGTACACGTCAACCTCGACGGTTCGGGCAAGGCCGCCTTGTCCACCGGCATCGGCTTCTTCGACCACATGCTCGACCAGATCGCCCGCCACGGGTTGATCGACCTGGAGATCGAGGCCAAGGGTGACCTGCACATCGACGGTCACCACACCGTGGAAGACGTGGGCATCACCCTGGGCCAGGCCTTTGCCAAGGCCGTGGGCGACAAGAAGGGCATCCGCCGCTACGGTCATGCCTATGTGCCGCTGGACGAAGCCCTCTCGCGCGTGGTGATCGATTTCTCCGGTCGTCCGGGCCTGCACATGCGCGTGCCGTTCAAGGCCGGCATGGTCGGGGCCTTCGACACCCAGCTGGCGTTCGAGTTCTTCCAGGGCTTTGTCAACCATGCGGGGGTGACGCTGCACATCGACAACCTGCATGGCGAGAATGCCCACCATCAGGCCGAAACCGTGTTCAAGGCTTTTGCCCGTGCGCTGCGCATGGCGCTGGAGCGCGACGAGCGCCTGGGCGACGTGATTCCCTCGACCAAGGGTTCCCTGTAATTTCCCTTCCGGACCGATGAGATCCAAGACAGTGGCCGTGGTGGACTACGGCAGCGGCAACCTGCGTTCCGTTTCGCAGGCGGTGGTGCACGTGGCGCAGGCCAGCGGGCACAACGTCATCGTCAGCTCGCGTGCGCAGGATGTGTTCGACGCCGACCGCGTGGTGCTGCCCGGCCAGGGCCACATGGGCGACTGCATGCGCGAGCTGGCCGCCTCCGGCCTGCTGGACGCGGTGCTGCACGCGGCGGCGAACAAGCCCCTCTTCGGTGTCTGTGTGGGCATGCAGATGCTGCTGCAGCGCAGCGAAGAAGGCCCGACCGACGGTCTGGGTCTGATTCCCGGCGAGGTGGTGCGCTTCCAGCTTGATGGCCGCATGCAGCCCGACGGCAGCCGCTACAAGGTGCCGCAGATGGGCTGGAACCGGGTGTTCCAGACCGTCAACGGCCGCACGTCACACCCGGTGTGGCAGGGCATCCCGGACGGGTCGTACTACTACTTCGTGCACAGCTTCCATGCGAAGCCGGCGCAGGCCGGGCATGTGGTGGGCGAGACCGACTATGGTGGCCGCTTTGCCTGCGCCATCGCCCGCGACAACATTTTTGCCACCCAGTTTCACCCCGAGAAGAGCGCCGATCAGGGGCTGGCGCTCTACCGCAACTTCCTCCACTGGAACCCCTGACGTCCTGTCACCCTCACCATCATGCTGCTGATTCCCGCCATTGATCTCAAAGACGGCCAGTGTGTTCGCCTCAAACAGGGCGACATGGACCAATCCACCGTGTTCGGTGAAGACCCGGCGGCCATGGCCCGCAACTGGGTCAACAAGGGCGCGCGCCGCGTGCACCTGGTGGACCTGAACGGCGCCTTCGCCGGCAAGCCCAAGAACGAGCAAGCCATCAAGGCCATCCTCAAAGAAGTGGGCTCCGAGGTGGACGTGCAGCTTGGCGGCGGCATCCGCGACCTGGACACCATCGAGCGCTACCTCGACGCCGGTCTGCGCTACGTGATCATCGGTACCGCTGCGGTCAAGAATCCTGGCTTCCTGCAGGACGCCTGCACCGCCTTCGGTGGCCACATCATCGTCGGCCTGGACGCCAAGGACGGCAAAGTGGCCACCGACGGCTGGAGCAAGCTCACCGGCCATGAGGTGGTGGACCTGGGCAAGAAGTTCGAGGACTACGGCGTCGAATCCATCATCTACACCGACATCGGCCGCGATGGCATGCTCAGTGGCATCAACATCGAGGCCACCGTCAAGCTGGCACAGGCGCTGTCGATTCCCGTGATCGCCTCGGGTGGTTTGTCCAACATGGACGACATCCGCGGGCTATGCGCGGTGGAGGACGAGGGCGTGGAGGGCGTCATCTGCGGCCGCTCCATCTACAGCGGCGACCTCGATTTCGAAGCGGCGCAGAAGCTGGCCGACGAACTCAATGGCTGAAGTCTGATGCTTGCCAAACGCATCATTCCCTGTCTGGACGTGACCGGTGGTCGCGTGGTCAAGGGCGTCAACTTCGTGGAGCTGCGCGACGCCGGCGATCCGGTGGAAATCGCCGCCCGCTACAACGAGCAGGGCGCCGACGAGTTGACCTTCCTCGACATCACCGCCACCAGCGACGGGCGCGACCTGATCCTGCACATCATCGAAGACGTGGCATCGCAGGTCTTCATCCCGCTCACGGTGGGTGGCGGTGTGCGTACGGTGGAAGACGTGCGCCGCCTGCTCAACGCCGGGGCCGACAAGACCAGCTTCAACTCGGCCGCCATCGCCAATCCGCAGGTGATCCGCGACGCCTCCGACAAGTACGGCGCCCAGTGCATCGTGGTCGCGATCGATGCCAAGCGTCGCCATGGCGATGACCTGGCCGCGCGTGGTGCCGGCTGGGATGTCTACAGCCACGGCGGACGCAAGAACACCGGCCTGGACGCCGTGACCTGGGCGCGTCAGATGGCCGAATACGGCGCCGGCGAAATCCTGCTGACCAGCATGGACCGCGACGGCACCAAGAGCGGCTTCGACCTCGAGCTCACGCGCGCCGTGGCCGATGCGGTCAGCGTGCCCGTCATCGCCTCGGGCGGCGTGGGCAACCTCGACCACCTGGCCGACGGTGTGCAGCAGGGCGGAGCCGACGCGGTGCTGGCCGCCAGCATCTTCCACTACGGCGAATACACCGTGGCCCAGGCCAAGCAGCGCATGGCCGAGCGTGGCATTCCGGTGAGGCTCTGAGATGACAAACGACTGGCTCGATGCCATCAAATGGGATCCGCAGGGCCTGGTGCCCGTCATCGCGCAGGAAGCCGCCACCGGTGATGTGCTGATGTTTGCCTGGATGAACCGCGAAGCGCTGCAGAAAACGGCCGAACTCGGTCGGGCGGTGTATTTCAGCCGTTCGCGCAACAAGCTCTGGTTCAAGGGCGAAGAGTCGGGCCATGTGCAGACGGTGCACGACATCCGCCTGGACTGCGACAACGACGTGGTGCTGCTCAAGGTGACGCAGCTCGGTCACGAGCCCGGCATCGCCTGCCACACCGGGCGCCACAGTTGCTTTTTCCAGAGCCATCAGAATGGTCAGTGGGTGTCGGTGGATCCGGTGCTCAAGGACCCCGAATCCATCTACAAGTGAGCCCCATGTCCGACACCGATTCGCTTGCGCGCCTGGCCGCGGTCATCGAAAGCCGCAAGCCGGCCAACGGTGGCGACCCCGAGAAGAGCTACATCGCTCGCCTGCTGCACAAGGGGCCGGACGCCTTCCTCAAGAAGATCGGCGAAGAAGCCACCGAGGCGGTCATGGCCGCCAAGGACTGTGACCATGGTGGCGACGTGCAGAAACTGGTCAACGAAGTGGCCGACCTCTGGTTCCACAGCATGATCGCACTGGCCCACTACGGTAAGGCACCGGCCGACGTGGTGGCCGAGCTGGCGCGCCGCGAGGGCTTGAGCGGTCTGGAAGAAAAAGCCTTGCGCAAGGCGCAGTCGCGCGAAGCGTCCGAGTAAGTCCGTCCGCCCAGGAGGCCCGCATGCGAAACGAATCCGACGTGATCGATGTTCAGGCCAAGGGCGATGAACAGGCCGAGTCGCTCAAAACCATCGGCTGGGTCAGCTACCTGCTGCACCTGATCGTGGCGGTGGGTGCGGTCTTGCCATCGACCCAGCCGGGCATTGCGCTGCTGCTGGTGGCGCTGGTGATCGATCTGGTCAAGAAGGGCGATGCAGCCGGTACCTGGCAGGCGAGTCACTTTTCCTGGCGCATTCGCTCGGTGCTCTGGGCCGGCGTGCTGTACCTGATCACCATCCCGCTGTGGTTCCTGCTGATCCTGCCCGGCTGGATCGCCTGGGGCATCATTTCCATCTGGTTCCTCTACCGCATCGTCAAGGGCATGGTCCGCATGAACGCCAGCCAGTCCATGCCCGACTGAACACTCCGTCATGAGCGCACACGACCCGAACTGCATCTTCTGCAAGATCATCGCCGGCCAGATCCCGTCCAAGAAGGCCTACGAGGACGAAGACCTGTTTGCCTTCCACGACATCGCCCCCTGGGCGCCGGTGCACCTGCTCATCGTGCCCAAGCTGCACATCCCGTCCATGGCCCAGCTCACGCCCGAGCATGAACGCCTGATGGGCCGGATGATGGTGCTGGCGCCGAAACTGGCGCTGGAGCAGGGCTGCAACCCGTATCCCGAAGGTGGTTTCCGCATCGTGTGCAACACCGGCACCGAGGGCGGCCAGGAGGTGCACCACCTGCACATGCATGTCATGGGTGGCCCGCGCCCCTGGCTGCGGGGTTGACTTTTTTGCCTCGCTGGCGAACTCGGGGCCGGGGCTAGAATCCCAGCAACAGCGCACCAGCGCTTCCTTTCATATTGTTGGAGAGACACATGGGTTCCTTTTCGATTTGGCATTGGCTGATCGTGCTGCTGATCGTGGTGATGGTGTTCGGCACCAAGAAGCTCAAGAACATCGGCTCCGATCTGGGCGGTGCGGTCAAGGGCTTCAAGGACGGGATGAAAGACGGCGGCGCTTCTGCCGACGCCGCTTCGGCGCCAGCTGGTCAGGTGACGCAAAGCACAGCGACCGACAAGAACACCATCGACGTGGACGCCAAGCAAAAGAGCTGATCCACCCCGACCGGCGACCCGCGGGGCGCCACCGCAGTTTCACGGGCGCGCTGGTCTGACCACCGCGCCCGCATCGCTCTCAGGACGGCCTGCACATGATTGATCTGGGCATTTCCAAGCTCGCCCTCATCGGGGCGGTGGCGCTGGTCGTCATCGGTCCCGAGAAACTGCCACGGGTCGCGCGCACCGTGGGCACCTTGCTGGGCAAGGCGCAGCGCTACGTGGCCGATGTCAAGGCCGAGGTCAACCGCTCCATGGAGCTCGACGAGCTCAAGAAGATGAAGGAGTCGGTGGAGACGGCTGCGCGCGATGTGGAATCGTCGGTGAACCAAACCACACAGGATTTCGAGAAGTCCTGGTCCGAAGCGACGGCGGGTCTGGAAGGCAGTGCCACCGACTACAGCAGCGCCATGGGATCCATTGGCGCAGACCTGAACCCCGTCTACAAGCACCCGCGCAAAAACTGGCGCCTCAAGCGTGGTGCCGTGCCCCAGTGGTACAAGTCGCGCAATGGCATTCGCACGCGCGCCCAGTCCGGTGCTGCCCGCGTGGCGCGTTTCCGCCCCCGTCCCTCTTCCGCTCCCCGCTGATGGCCGATTCCGACAAATCCACCGACGAACTCGCAGGTACCGAGCAACCCTTCGTGCAGCACCTCATGGAGCTGCGCGACCGGCTCCTGTATGGCGTGATCGGTCTGGCCGTGTGCATGGGCATTCTGGCGATCTGGCCCGGTCCCAGCGGACTGATCGACCTGATCGCGATTCCCATCCGTGCCCACATGCCGCCTGAGGCGAAGCTGATCGCAGTGGGCGTGTTTTCGCCCTTTTTTGTTCCACTGAAGGTGCTGGCCATGGCAGCGCTGCTGCTGTCGCTGCCGTGGTGGATGTACCAGATCTGGGCCTTTGTTGCTCCGGGGCTGTACAGCCACGAAAAGCGTTTTGCGGTGCCGCTGATCATCCTGGGCAGTTTGTTGGCCTACGCCGGCATTGCGTTCGTGCAGTTCTTTGTGCTGGACAAGATGTTCGGGTTCATTCAGCAGTTCACGCCCAAAAGCGTGGCGGCCACACCCGACATCGCCTCGTACGTGGAGGCCATTCTCTCGCTCTACCTGGCGTTCGGTCTCGCTTTCCAGGTGCCTATCGTGGTGGTGCTGCTGGTCAAGATGAACATGGTGAACGTGCAGCAGCTCAAGGAGTTTCGTGGCTACTTCATCGTGCTGGCCTTCGTCATCGCCGCTGTTGTCACGCCGCCGGACGTGATCTCCCAGCTGGCATTGGCCGTGCCCATGTGTCTGCTCTACGAAATGGGCATCTGGGGATCGCGCTGGTTTGTCAAGAACACCGCAGCGCCATCTGAGAACGACAAGGCGACCACCTGAGCTTCGGCCGCATCGCGAGAAGAGGGCGCCTGTTGGGCGCTCTTTTTTTGTGGGCAGCGCTCCTCAGCGTCGTGGCGTTTGAGGCAGGTTGCGCTTGCCGGGCGTGACCTGCAACTGTTTCTTGCCGTCCTTGCGCACCACGTCGAGCGCCGCCGCTTCGCCTGGCTTGAGCGCGGCCACGGCGGACAGCAGCTGGGCCACGTTGTTCACCGGTTTGCCCGCGACATGGGTGATGACATCGCCCGGCCGGATACCGGCCTGCGCGGCCGGTCCGTTCTGGAGCACGCCGGTGATGATGACACCGGCACCCGCCTCCAGGCCGAAGCTCTCGGCGAGTTCGGGCGTGAGGTCCTGCGGTTCAACGCCGATCCAGCCACGTGTGACCTGGCCGTCGCGCACGATGGCCTCCATCACGCTGCGGGCAGTCGAGGTCGGGATGGCAAAACCGATGCCCATAGAGCCGCCGGAACGCGAGTAGATGGCGGTGTTGATGCCCATGAGGTGTCCGTGGGTGTCCACCAGCGCGCCGCCGGAGTTGCCGGGGTTGATGGCTGCATCGGTCTGGATGAAGTTCTCGAACGTGTTGATGCCCAGTTGTGTACGTCCCAGCGCACTGACAATGCCGCTGGTGACGGTTTGCCCGACCCCAAAGGGATTGCCGATGGCAAGCACCGGATCGCCGATGGCCAGCGCATCCGAGTTGCCCAGGGTGATCACGGGCAGACCGGTGAGGTCGATTTTGAGGATGGCGAGGTCGGTTTCGGGGTCTGTGCCGATGACCTGAGCCGCGCTCTTGCGTCCGTCGTTGAGCACAACCTCGATCTGGTCGGCTTCTTCGATCACGTGGTTGTTGGTGAGGATGTACCCGGCGGGGCTGACGATCACGCCTGAACCCAGCCCGCTCTGGGGTTGCGCCGACCCCTGATCGCCGAAGAAAAAGCGGAACCACGGATCGTTGCTCTGCGGGTTGTTCTCGGCGGCCTTGCTGGTGTTGATGCTCACCACGGCCGGTGAAGCGGCCTGTGCTGCGGCGCGGAAGCCCGTCGTGCCGGGTGGTGTGCCAGCGTTGTCGGTGTTGGCCGATTCCAGCACGGGCACCACGGTGGGCCGCACGGCGCGTCGGTCGAGCCATTCAGGCTTGAGCGTTGCGACCACGAAGTAAGCGGCCAGCAAAACGGTCACGGATTGGGCAAAGACGAGCCAGATTCGTTTCATATCGGTCGGCGCAGATCAATGGGGGCCGTGTGCGCCACGCACGGCACGAGGATTGTCCCGCATATGACGTCGTTGTCTGGTGGTTCAAGCCAGATTGACCCACGTCAATGCACCGGCCGTCCAGCAGCAGTGGAATCCAGTCTTCTTCACAGAGGCAAGGAGTATTGCGATGAAAGCCATGGTGGATCTGTTCTCGACTGACTACGGCTTGTTGAGTGTTGCGGTGTTGGCGTTCATCCTCGTGATGGCCGGCTGGTTCTACCGATTCTTCACACGCAAGATGAACGAACCGGCTCGCGATCCGGAGATCTGACCGGGCGCCGAGCGCACACGCCGTTCTCTTTACGGCGGGGCTGTCAGAATGGCTGGCTGGCGGGCATGTGCCCGCTGTGACCACCACCTTCTCGCAGTCCCCGATGTCATCCGAATCCCCGGTCACCCGCGCAACCCTGTTGCACGCTTTCGACGAATTGCTCCAGCCGTCGCTGTTCCGTGACTACGGCCCCAATGGTTTGCAGGTCGAAGGCAAGGCTGAAGTCCGCAAGATCGTTTCTGGCGTCACAGCCAGTCTGGCGCTCATCGAGGCGGCCATCGAGGCGGGGGCGGACGCCATCTTTGTTCACCACGGCCTGTTCTGGCGCGGACAGGATGGTCGGGTCACGGGCTGGATGAAGCAGCGCCTGGCACGTCTGCTGGCGGGCGACGTCAATCTGTTCGCCTATCACCTTCCGCTGGATGCGCATCCGCAGTTGGGCAACAACGTCCAGCTGGCGCGCCGTCTGGGCGTGATGCTGTATGGGGACAGTCGCGGCCGGTTCGGCGAGCAGTCACTGGGCTTCATGGGGGCGTGCGACACCACCCATGCAGCCGCATGGGCAGCGCATGTGCAGCAGGTGCTCGGCCGGGGGGTGACCCTGGTCGGCGATCCGGACCGCCCCGTGCAAAGGGTGGCCCTGTGCACGGGTGGCGCGCAGTCCTACTTTGAATCGGCCATTGCAGCCGGCGCGGACCTGTTCATCACCGGCGAGATCTCCGAACCCCAGGCACATTACGCGCGTGAATGCGGTGTGGCCTACCTGGCCTGCGGCCATCACGCGTCGGAACGCTACGGAGCGCCAGCGGTTGCTGCGCACGTCGCGGGCGAACTCGGGCTGTTGCACGAGTTCATCGACATCCCCAATCCGGCGTGAACACCATGCACCTGCCGCTGGTCATCACCATGGGCGATCCGGCCGGCATCGGGCCCGAGATCGTGGTGAAGGCGCTTCAGCAGCGGCCTGAGTTGTTGTCGCGGGTGGTGGTGGCCGGTGACGTTCCTACCTTGGCTCGGGCACTTGCTTTGACCGGGGCTGGGGAGGGCGTATCGCTGGTTCCGATTCCCAGGCTGGACGAGCGTGAACGTGCTGGACCTTCCTCTCTGGCGGTGGTGCAGGCCTGTGAACGCCTGGACCCACTGCCCTTCGGCCGGGTCCAGGCGGTAGCGGGTCGTGCTGCTGCGGACTGCATCCGCTGGGCGGCACAGGCCGCGCTGGAGGGCAGGGCTGCGGCGGTGGTCACGGCACCCATCCACAAGGAGGCGCTTGCCGCAGCGGGCGTAGATCACCCAGGGCACACCGAGTTCCTGCAGGCGTTGGCGGCGCATCACTTGGGGCTGCCTATCGAGCAGCTGCCGGTCCGTATGATGCTCAGCTGTCCGGGACTGCGCACCGTGCTGGTCAGCATCCACGTTTCCCTCCGCGATGCGCTCGCGGCGGTCACGTCGGAGCAGATTCTGCAAACCTTGCAGATCACCGCGGCGCACTTCCGACGCATCGGCATGCCATTGGCAAGGATCGCGGTGGCGGGCCTGAATCCGCATGCGGGCGAGGGCGGTCTTTTCGGGCGCGAAGAAATCGACATCATCGCCCCTGCGGTGATGCAGGCGCGCGCTTCGGGCATGAACGTGACGGGGCCGCATGCGCCGGATACGGTTTTCATGCGGGCGCGTCAGGGCGAGTTCGACGTGGTGCTCGCCATGTACCACGACCAAGGCCTCATACCGGTCAAGTTGCTGGGACTGGAAGATGGTGTGAACACCACGCTGGGCCTGCCCTTTGTGCGGACCAGTCCGGATCATGGGACGGCCTTCGATCTGGCTGGCACCGGTCGCGCCAGTCCAGCCAGCCTGCTGGCCGCTGTTGACGCTGCCCTCGTCTGAAACACAAAGGCCGCAGCCAGACTTCGTTGGCAGCGGCCCAGACCGTGGTGGGCGTCGGAGCGCCCGGGATTTACTTGCGCAGACTGTCGCGGATCTCGCGCAACAGGACAACGTCTTCGGGAGGGGCTGCTGGCGGTGCAGGAGGTGCTTCCTTCTTCAGCCGGTTCATCTGCTTGACCATCATGAAAATGATGAAGGCAAGGATGATGAAGTTCAGCAGGATGGTCAGGAAGTTGCCGTAGGCCAGGACGGCGCCCGCTTTCTTGGCTTCCGCCAGCACCGTTTCGCTCTGACCGGCCAGCGGGATGAAGTAATTGGAGAAGTCCAGTCCACCGAAGATCTTGCTCACGATGGGCATGATCATGTCGTCCACCAGAGAGCTCACGATCTTGCCGAAGGCGCCACCAATGATCACGCCGACCGCCAGGTCCATCACGTTGCCCTTGAGGGCAAACTCCTTGAACTCACTACTCATGCTCATGCGTTTCTCCTGTAACGGGGTTGTGTTTGGTCGCGTCCGGGGTCGGATGCACACGCATTTTTACACACCTAAGTATTCATTTGTGCGGCGTCGGGCGCTGATTCATGTCAACGCACACGCCGCACCGGCTCGCCACAATCGGCGCTCGTGCCGGCCCGGTGCCGCGAGACCGTCGCCGCACCGGGTGTTCGGCACAGTCCACTACAATCGCGGGTTGACCCTGATGTGATACCCGTCTCGAACCGATCTTGAAAGAGTCCCATGAGTGAAGCAACTGCAGATGATGCGTCTGTCGACAACAGTCGCCGTACCTGGCTGATCACCTCTGCCGCCATGGGTGGCGTGGGGGCTGCGGCCGTGGCCGTGCCTTTCGTGAGTTCATTCCAGCCGTCTGAAAGAGCCAAGGCGGCCGGCGCAGCGGTCGAAGTGGACGTTTCTTCCATTGCCCCCGGGAGCAAAGTGGTGGTGGAGTGGCGTGGCAAGCCAGTGTGGATCATGCGCCGCACGGAAGAGCAGCTCAAGGATCTGGAAAAGCTAGACCCCGCGTTGGCCGATCCGGCATCTGTGCGCAACAACGTGCCCACACCCGAGTACGCCAAAAACCGCCATCGCTCCATCAAGCCGGAAGTGTTCGTCGGTATCGGTATCTGCACGCACTTGGGTTGCTCGCCTGGCGACAAGTTCACACCTGGTCCGCAACCGTCGCTACCCGACGACTGGGCGGGAGGCTACCTGTGTGCCTGCCATGGGTCCACCTTCGATCTGGCCGGGCGTGTGTTCAAGAACAAGCCGGCGCCGGACAACCTTGAGATCCCGCCGCATTACTACACGTCAGAAACCACCGTGCTGATCGGTGAAGACAAGAAGGCCTGAGCGGCGCACGCCGATTCACTGAACCCAGAGGCACCCCATGGCTGAATTCAAAGAAATTTCCCCCGATGCGCCGGTCGGCGCGAAGGTCATGAACTGGTTCGAAAACCGGATTCCTTCGGCCTTCTACATCTACAAGCGCGATCTGGCCGAGTACTACGCCCCCAAGAACTTCAACTGGTGGTACATCTTCGGTTCCCTGGCACTTCTGGTGCTGGTGATCCAGATCGTCACCGGCATCTTCTTGGTGATGAACTACAAGCCGGATGCCAACCTGGCATTTGCGTCTGTCGAGTACATCATGCGAGATGTGCCCTGGGGCTGGTTGATCCGCTACATGCACTCCACCGGCGCTTCGGCTTTCTTCGTGGTCGTCTACCTGCACATGTTCCGAGGCCTCTTGTACGGCTCCTATCGCAAACCGCGTGAACTCGTGTGGCTGTTTGGCTGCGGCATTTTCCTTGTGCTCATGGCCGAGGCTTTCATGGGCTATCTGCTGCCCTGGGGTCAGATGTCGTACTGGGGCGCTCAGGTGATCGTGAACCTGTTCTCCGCCATCCCGTTCATCGGTCCCGATCTGGCGCTGCTGATCCGTGGTGACTACGTGGTGGGTGACGCCACCCTGAACCGCTTCTTCAGTTTCCACGTGATTGCCGTTCCCCTGGTGCTGATCGGACTGATCGTGGCCCACCTGATGGCGCTGCACGACGTGGGCTCCAACAACCCCGATGGCGTCGAGATCAAGGCCGGCCCCAAGGGAAATCGCTGGTCTTCGACGGCGCCCGCCGACGGTGTTCCTTTCCATCCGTACTACACCGTGCACGACATCTTCGGCGTGTCGATTTTCCTGATGGTGTTCTCCGCCATCGTGTTCTTCGCGCCTGAGTTCGGTGGTTACTTCCTGGAGTTCAACAACTTCATTCCGGCCGATCCATTGGTGACGCCGCTGCACATCGCGCCGGTCTGGTACTTCACGCCGTTCTACTCCATGCTGCGCGCCATCACCACCGAGATGACCTACGTGTTGATGCTGTGCGCTCTCTTGGGTGCGGCGTGGGCTGTTGTCATGACCCGTCTCCCCCTGTTGTTCAAGGGGGCCATCGTCGGCGCATCGGTCGTCACCGTTGCGTTGCTGTACCTGATCGATGCCAAGTTCTGGGGTGTGGTGGCCATGGGCGGGGCCGTGATCATCCTGTTCTTCCTGCCTTGGCTGGACAAGAGCCCGGTGAAGTCGATCCGCTACCGTCCCAATGGCGTCAAGTGGCTGTTTGCCGTGTTCGTCATCAACTTCCTCATCCTGGGTTACCTGGGTGTGTTGCCGCCGTCCCCGGTCGGTGAGCGTGTCTCCCAAGTCGGTACGCTGTTCTATTTCGGCTTCTTCCTGCTGATGCCGTGGTGGACCCGTCTGGGCCAGTTCAAGCCTGTTCCCGATCGTGTGACCTTCACGCCCCACTGAAGACCTATCCCTCAGAGAGCTGATCAAATGAAAAAACTGATTCTGGGTCTTGCGATGGCCTTGGGCTTGTCTGGTGTGGCGATGGCCGCCGGTGGCGGTTTCCCCCTGGAAAAGGCGCCCAAGCGCACCAACGACATGGCAGCCCTGCAAAACGGCGCCAAGATCTTCGTCAATTACTGTCTGAGCTGCCATTCGGCCGCTTTCATGCGCTTCAACCGGCTGCGCGACATCGGCCTGACGGACAAGCAGATCGCCGAGAACCTGACATTCACCACCGACAAGATTGGTGACACCATGAAGTCGGCCATCGACCCCAAGCAGGCCAAGGCTTGGTTCGGTGCGAATCCGCCCGATCTGACGCTGATCGCCCGCTCGCGCTCCAGTCACTCGGGTACGGGTGCAGATTACGTGTACACCTTCCTGCGCACCTATTACCGGGATGACACCAAGCCCACCGGCTGGAACAACATGGTGTTTCCGAGCGTGGGCATGCCCAACCCCCTGTGGGAGTTGCAAGGTGAGCGTGCCCCAGTGCTGGAGAAAGTCGAGAGCCACGGGCATGAGACCGAGGTTCTGAAGGGGTGGGAGCAGGTCAAACCGGGTACCATGACTCCCGACCAATTCGACCAAAACGTCGGTGATCTGGTGGCTTATCTTCAGTGGATGGCGGAGCCGGTCGCCAACACCCGCGTTCGCATCGGCGTGTGGGTGATGCTGTTCCTGGCCGCTTTCACGCTCGTGGCATGGCGTCTGAACGCCGCGTTCTGGAAAGACGTCAAGTAACACGGCTGCTTTGGCTCGGGCCGAATCCCTCGGCTGCGTTGCCTTCGTTCCCACAGTGGTTTGCAGCGCCGCATTCAGCGGCTAGGCAAACCACTGTTTTGTCTTAGGAGACACCGAAAATGATGGTTCTGTACTCGGGTACCACCTGCCCTTATTCCCACCGCTGCCGTTTCGTCCTGTTCGAAAAGGGCATGGATTTCGAGATCCGTGATGTGGACCTCTACAACAAGCCGGAAGACATCAGCGTGATGAATCCATACGGCCAGGTGCCTATCCTGGTCGAACGGGACCTGATTCTGTACGAATCGAACATCATCAACGAATACATCGACGAGCGCTTCCCGCACCCGCAACTGATGCCCGGCGACCCTGTGGACCGCGCACGCGTGCGGCTGTTCCTGTTGAACTTCGAGAAGGAGCTGTTCACGCACGTGTCGGTGCTTGAGTCGCGCAGCAGCAAGGGCAATGAGAAGGCACTTGAGAAGGCGCGTTCGCACATTCGAGACCGCCTCACCCAGCTTGCGCCGGTGTTCCTGAAGAACAAGTTCATGCTTGGTGACAACTTCTCGATGCTTGACGTGGCCATTGCGCCGCTGCTCTGGCGACTGGATTTCTACGGCATCGAACTGTCCAAGAACGCTGCGCCGCTGCTGAAGTACGCCGAACGTATCTTCTCTCGTCCGGCCTACATCGAGGCACTGACGCCGTCCGAAAAGGTGATGCGCAAGTGATGTGGTTGCAGCAGGTTGGCTGTCAATGCGAGGCCTAGAGACATGATGGGTCTGGACAACTCGATGCCGTCGACGCGCCCGTACCTGATCCGGGCTCTTCACGAATGGTGTCTGGACAACGGCTTCTCCCCTTACATCGCTGTTCAGGTGGATGCTTCTGTTCAGGTGCCTCGGGAGTTCGTGAAGAACAACGAGATCGTGCTGAACGTCAGTTTTGATGCCACCAGTGGCCTGCGTCTGGGCAACGAATACATCGAGTTCAAGGCCCGGTTTGGCGGCGTGGCGCGGGACATCATGGTGCCGGTTTCCCATGTTCTGGCCATTTATGCGCGCGAGAACGGACAGGGTATGGCATTTCCTGCGCCGCAAAAGCCGGGCGGGATCGCCGTGGACGGCGCCGGCCATGTCCCGGCTGGGCCTGACCCGGAGGCGCCTTCAACAGACGGACCGCCCCCAGCGACACCTCCCGGCAGCGGCAGGCCGCAACTCAAACGGGTCAAGTAAACTCGCAGTCTCGCGTTTGCCGCTTTAGCTCAGTTGGTAGAGCACTCGCCTTGTAAGCGATAGGTCGTCTGTTCGAGTCAGACAAGCGGCACCACCTACATGGTGCCTGTACGCATCATGTGGCCGTGTTCAGGCGGCCGTGTGTCCCGGTGCAGCCCCGCTCATCGCGTGCTGGCTTGGACTTTGATGCGAATGGCGCTAACCTGCCGCCCACCTTGCGCGAGGGCGCGTTCAATGGTTGGCAACAACTGGCGAAGTTTGGTTGACATGGCCGAATTCGCGACCAGCAGACACCAGCCGGTGTCGTCGATCGGGCCGGCGATCACATGCCTGCGCATGGCTTCAGGGAGCACATGCCGAACCAGTTCCATGCAGCGTTGCGATTCTCGTATGCGCTCTTGCAGGCTGGCCAGCGACGGCGCCGCCTGCACCGCCTGCTCCAGGGTGAATTGCTTCTGGGGCGACGGTGCCTTGTTCATGGTGCAAATGATCCGGGGTGTGTCCTTCCACCCGGTGGAAAGGTAAGACAGTGCACATCATTATCACGGACGCATGGCTGGCGAGAAGCCAGGCCTTGCACCTCAACGGATGGAAGATGCTGGCCGCCAGCGTCGTCGCTTCCCTGATCCTGATGCTGGGCGCGGTGGCCTCCTACCATTGGGTCTTCCTGCACGGTGTGCGTAACGGTTGGCCGGGTTTCGAGTCGGTGGCGAGGGTGGTGACACAAGGGGATGTCAATGCCCAGAACCTCTACATGCGCGAGAACCTGGACGCGATGGCGCGGCGCCTGGGTGAAATGCAGGCGCGCATGCTGCAAATCGAGTCGTTGGGTGAACGGGTGGCAGGTCTTGCTGGCCTCAACCCCGCCGATTTCAAGGTGGTGCCTGGCGCCGGCGGGGCCTTGGTTGCAGGGCGGTCGCTGACGCTTGAGGAGCTCAACCAGGCCATGGACCGAATCGACGGTGCCAGCGCGTCGCGGGTGGACTGGCTGACCGCGGTCGAATCCCGCCTGTTTGACCAGGCGATCCAGCGGGCGTTGGTGCCGACAGAAGAGCCTGTCAAAGGCGGTCGCATCGGATCGCCCTTCGGGTTTCGCATCGATCCGTTCAACGGCAGGTCTGCGCTGCACACGGGACTGGATTTCCCCGGTGATGTGGGGACGCCGATCTACGCTGCTGCCGGTGGGGTCGTGGTGGTGCAGGAATACCACCATGCTTACGGCAACATGGTCGAGGTGGATCATGGGAAGGGGCTGATCACGCGGTACGCCCATGCGTCAAAAGTGCTCGTGAAAAAGGGTGACATCGTCAAGCGCGGGCAGAAGATCGCCGAAGTCGGGTCCACCGGGCGTTCTACCGGACCGCATTTGCACTTTGAAGTCTGGGTCGGTGGTGTGGTGCAGGACCCGCAGCGTTTCCTCGCCGCCGGCGACAGTCTGGCAGCGGCAGAGCAACTCGCGCAGAAGGTGCGTCAGCCCTGAGAGATGGCCAGGGCGCCGGGTAAAATCCCCGATTGCCCTTGAAAGTCGGGCGTTGGCCTTCACTTGACGGGATGCTCCCGGTGACAGGCAGCGTCGGTCGAAGGGGGCTTCCGATTCCCTATTGCCTGCCCGGCGCTGCGACTGCGCCGCTGCGGTGGGCCAGCACGTATGGCCACAAACTTCCTGACCAAAATCTTCGGCAGTCGCAACGACCGCCTGCTCAAGACCTACCGCAAGACGGTCGACCGCATCAACGGTCTGGAACCCCAGTACGAAAAACTCAGTGACGAAGAGCTGAAGGCGCAGACCGATGCCTTCCGCCAACGCCTGGCCGGCGGCGCGACGCTTGACGACATCCTGCCGGAAGCCTTCGCCGTGGTGCGTGAGGCCAGCAAGCGCGTCATGAAGATGCGGCACTTCGATGTGCAGTTGATCGGTGGCATTGCACTGCATTCCGGCAAGATCGCGGAAATGCGGACCGGTGAGGGCAAGACGCTGACGGCCACGCTGCCGGTCTACCTGAATGCCTTGTCTGGCAAGGGTGTGCATGTGGTGACGGTCAACGACTACCTGGCCACGCGCGATGCGCAGTGGATGGGCCGTCTCTACAACTTCCTCGGCCTGTCGGTGGGCATCAACCTGCCTCAGGCCCCGCGCGAAGACAAGCAGGCTGCCTACCGTGCCGACATCACCTACGGCACCAACAACGAGTACGGTTTCGATTACCTGCGCGACAACATGGTCCACGAGGCGGGGGATCGTGTGCAGCGGGGCCTGAACTACGCCATCGTGGACGAGGTGGACTCCATCCTGATCGACGAGGCGCGCACGCCGTTGATCATCAGCGGCCAGGCCGAAGACCAGACATCGGTCTACATGGCCATCAAACAGCTGGTGCCTCATCTGGTGCGGCAGGAAGGTGAAGCCGACCCGCGCACGGGAGAGGGTGTGACCAAGCCGGGCGACTTCACGGTGGACGAGAAGTCCCACCAGGTCCACATGACCGAGCAGGGGCACGAGAACGCGGAGCGACTGCTGGCGCAGGCCGGCCTGCTGCCCGAAGGGGCCTCGCTGTACGACCCGGCCAACATCGCGCTGATGCACCACCTGGTGACCTCGCTCAAGGCGCACCACCTCTACCACCGTGACCAGCACTACGTGAACCAGAACGGCGAGATCGTCATCGTCGACGAGTTCACCGGCCGTCTGATGGCCGGTCGCCGCTGGAGCGATGGCCTGCACCAGGCGGTGGAAGCCAAGGAAGGCGTGGCCATCCAGCCGGAGAACCAGACGCTGGCGTCCATCACCTTCCAGAACTACTTCCGCCTCTACACCAAGCTCGGTGGCATGACCGGCACGGCCGACACCGAGGCCTACGAGTTCCAGGAGATCTACGGCCTGGAAACCGTGGTGATCCCGCCGAACCGCCCGAGCAAGCGCGATGACCAGCTCGATCGCGTCTACAAGACGACGAAGGAGAAATACGTTGCGGCCATCCAGGACATCCGCGAGTGCCATGAGCGTGGCCAGCCAGTGCTGGTCGGCACCTCGTCGATCGAGAACTCCGAGATCATTTCGCAGCTGCTGACGACCGAGAAGCTGCCGCACGAAGTGCTCAACGCCAAGCAGCACGCGCGTGAGGCCGACATCATTGTCCAGGCGGGACGACCGGGGGCGATCACCATCGCCACCAACATGGCCGGCCGCGGTACCGACATCGTGCTCGGTGGCAACCTGGAGAAGATGAGTGCCGCCATCGAGGCCGACGAATCGCTGGATGCGGCCACCAAGGCGGCCCGCATCGAGGCCCTGCGCCAGCAGTGGCAGGCCGACCACGAGAAGGTCAAGGCCCTGGGTGGCCTTCGCATCATCGCCACCGAACGGCACGAGAGCCGCCGCATCGACAACCAGCTGCGTGGCCGCTCGGGCCGCCAGGGCGACCCGGGCTCTTCGCGCTTCTACCTGAGCCTGGACGATTCGCTGATGCGCATCTTCGCCGGCGACAAGGTGCGCGCCATCATGGACCGCTTGAAGATGCCCGAGGGCGAGGCCATCGAGGCTGGCATCGTGACGCGCAGCATCGAGAGCGCGCAGCGCAAGGTCGAGGCCCGCAACTTCGACATTCGCAAGCAGCTGCTGGAGTACGACGACGTGTCGAACGACCAGCGCAAGGTGATCTACCAGCAGCGCAACGACATCCTCGATGCGCAGAGCCTGCGTGCGCAGATCGATGCCCTGCGCGACGGGACCTTCGAGGACGTGGTGCACCAGTTCGTGCCGCAAGGCAGTGTGGAGGAGCAGTGGGAACTGCCCGCACTGGAGAAGGCCCTGCGCGAAGACTGGGGACTGGACTTGCCGGTCAGCGGTTGGGTATCCGAAGCCGAGTCGATCGACGGTGAGGACATCGTCGAACGCGTGAAGGTGGCCGCCAAGGAAGCCTTCGAGGCCAAGCTGGCCCTCGTGGGCGAAGAGAACTTCACCCAGTTCGAGCGCATGGTGCTGCTGCAGACCATCGACAGCCAGTGGCGCGACCACCTGTCGGCACTCGACTATTTGCGCCAGGGCATCCACCTGCGCGGCTATGCACAGAAACAGCCCAAGCAGGAATACAAGCGCGAGGCGTTCCAGCTGTTCGGCCAGTTGCTCGACAGTGTCAAGAACGACGTCACCCGCATCCTCATGAACGTGCGTGTGCAGAGTCCCGAGCAGGTGAACGAAGCGGCGCAGCAGATCGAGGCACGGGCCGAACAGATCGCCAACGTGACCTACACCGCGCCCACCGAGACCGGCGACGTGGAGTCCACGGTGGACGCCCGCACCGTGGCGGCCGATGTGCCGCGCGTGGGCCGCAACGATCCGTGCCCTTGCGGCAGCGGCAAGAAATACAAGCACTGCCACGGTGCGCTGACCTGACCGGAGATTGAGCATGGCTGTGAACTACACCGCTCCACAAGCCCAGGACCTGCTGCCCGTCGCGGGCGTTCGCATCGGCGTGGCCGAGGCGGGCATCCGCAAGGCCAACCGCAAGGACCTGACGGTTTTTCTGCTGGATGAAGGCAGCGCCGTCGGTGCCGTGTTCACCCAGAACCGCTACGCCGCTGCACCGGTGCAGGTCTGTCGCGATCACCTGGCCGCAGGCCAGGGCATCCGCGCCATGGTCATCAACACCGGCAACGCCAACGCCGGCACGGGCGAGCCCGGGCTGCAGAACGCACGCCAGACCGCCAGCGCGTTGGCGCTGGCCCTGGGCGTGCAGCATGAGCAGGTGCTGCCGTTCTCCACCGGCGTGATCATGGAACCGCTGCCGCTGGACCGCCTGCTGGCCGGTCTGCCCGCTGCTCTGGCCGATGCCGGCAGCGCCGCCGGTACCAGCGGTGCGCAGTGGCTCAAGGCGGCCGAAGGCATCATGACCACCGACACCCTGCCCAAGGCCATCAGCCGGCAGGCGGTGGTGGGTGGCAAGACCGTGACGGTCAGCGGCATTGCCAAAGGGGCCGGCATGATCCGCCCCAACATGGCGACCATGCTGGGCTACGTGGCCACCGATGCGGCTGTGGCGCCCGCACTGATGAACAGCCTGGCCAGGCAACTGGCCGATGCCTCGTTCAACCGCGTGACGGTGGACGGCGACACCTCCACCAACGATTCCTTCGTGGTGGTCGCCACCGGCAAAGCCGGTAATGCCGCGGTCAGCGACCTCGGCAGCGCCGATGGCCGGGCTTTGCTGGTCGCCATGACCGAGGTGGCGCAGTTCCTGGCGCACGCCATCGTGCGCGACGGCGAGGGCGCGACCAAGTTCATCACCGTGCGCGTCGAAGGCGGCGCGAACAGCGAGGAGTGCCTGAAGGCCGCCTATGCCGTGGCGCATTCTCCATTGGTCAAGACGGCGTTCTTCGCGAGCGATCCGAACCTGGGCCGCATCCTGGCGGCCGTGGGGTATGCCGGCATCACCGATCTGGATGCCACGAAGATCGAACTGCACCTGGGTGATGTGCATGTGGTCAAGCAGGGTGGTCGCAACCCCGACTACCGTGAGGCAGACGGTCAACGGGTGATGAAATCGTCGGAAATTCTGGTGCGCATCGGCCTGGGCCGCGGCCAAGCCACCGAGACGGTGTGGACCTGCGACTTCAGCCACGACTACGTGACCATCAACGCGGACTACAGGTCCTGATCAGTCGCAGGCGCTGCGCATGAACGAGAAGTTTGAACGCCTGATCGAGCGGGCCGAGCAGTTGATTGCCCGCATCGAGTCGGTGCTGCCCCAGCCGCTGGGCGCACCCGACTGGGCCGCCTCCATCGCCTTCCGTTACCGCAAGCGCAGCAACGGTCACGGTGTGCTGGAGCCGGTGCGTCACGTCGCGCAGATGCGACTGGCCGATCTGCAGGAGATCGACGGGCAGAAAGAGAAGATCCAGCGCAACACGCTGCAGTTCGTGCAAGGGCAGCCTGCCAACAACGTGCTGCTGACCGGCGCACGCGGCACCGGCAAGAGTTCGCTGGTCAAAGCCTGTCTCAACGAATACGCACCGCAGGGGCTGCGCCTGATCGAGGTCGACAAGGCCGATCTGGTGGACCTGCCCGATATCGTGGACGTGGTGGCGGACCGGCCGGAGCGCTTCGTCGTGTTTTGCGATGACCTGAGCTTCGAGGACGGCGAGGCGGGCTACAAGGCGCTCAAGTCCATCCTGGACGGATCGGTGTCGGCGGCGGGGCACAACGTGCTGATCTACGCGACCAGCAACCGTCGCCACCTGCTGCCGGAGTACATGAAGGAGAACCTGAGCTACACGCACACGCCCGACGGCGAGGTGCATCCGGGCGAGGTGGTGGAGGAAAAGATCTCCCTGTCCGAACGGTTCGGTCTGTGGGTCAGCTTCTACCCCTTCAGCCAGGACGAATACCTCATCATCGTGGCGCAGTGGCTCGCTTCTTTCGGTGTGGCGGCCGCAGAGATCGAAGCGGCGCGGCCCCAGGCGCTGGTGTGGGCGCTCGAGCGCGGCTCGCGCAGCGGCCGTGTGGCCTACCAGTTTGCGCGCGACTACGCCGGCGCACACGCGACGGGCGTCTGACCACCATGGCCGTCGACGTACTGGTGGTGGACGGGGGCGGTGCTGCGCCCGGCGGTCGCTCCGTGACCGATGTGGCGGTGGGGGTACTGATCGCGCCCGGCGGCCGTTTCCTGCTCACCTCGCGTCCCGAAGGCAAGGTCTACGCGGGCTACTGGGAGTTCCCGGGCGGCAAGCTCGAAGCGGGCGAGACGGTTGAGCAGGCGCTGCGCCGCGAGCTGCAGGAAGAAATCGGTATCACCATTGGCGCCGCCCAACCATGGCGCGAGAAGCTCGTGGACTATCCGCACGCGCTGGTGCGGCTGCATTTCTGCAAGGTGTACGACTGGACGGGCCAGATGCAGATGCACGAAGGACAGCAACACAGCTGGGAGCAGCTGCCGGTGCAATGCACACCGGTGTTGCCCGGCACCATTCCCGTGCTGGCTTGGCTGGCCGAAGAAGCCGCCGCCTGACGGGGTTCAGGGGTTCTCGAACCCCGGTTCGCTGTTGGACTCGCGCTCGGGCAGCCTGAACTGTTCGCTGGCCCAGGCGCCCAGGTCCATGCCTTTGCAACGCGCGCAGCAAAATGGGCGGTAGGGATTGGATGGCGCATAGACGCTGTCGCCGCCACAGGCGGGACAGCGTACCGTGCGAACGACGGGCGGGTCCTGGACCATATGCGGACCTCAGGCGCAGAGCGTCAGTTCAAAGGCCGTGTCTTCCGCCGCAGCATGCAGGCGGTGGTCTTCACCTTGGCGCATCATGCGGACCGACACCATCAGGCGGTTGCCGCTGATTTCCGGCACCAGGTCCAGGGTCGGATCGATCCGCAAGCGCAGCAGCTGGAAGGTGCGGCCCTGCGGCAGGTTCTGCTGAAACTGGCCTCCGGGTGCTACGACTTTCTGCGGCATGCCCGAGTCGCGCAGCATCTTCATGAGCAGCACGATGGACTCGGCCAGCGGGGCGAGGGTCTGCACCCAGTTCTGCAGATCGGCCTGACGTTGTCCGGCACTCAGGTGCTGCCACGCGTAATAGGCGGGCAGATCGAATTCGCAGGTGCCACCCGGAATGCCGATGCGGCTGCGGATGCTCATCAGCCAATCGTTTTCGGTCAGGGCCTGGCCGGCTTTGCCAGCGGTGCTGTTGAGCTGGTTGAAACAGTCGTCCAGCTGCCCGATCACCTCGTCGAGCACTTTCTCGGCAATGGCCGGGTTGCCCCGATAGCCGCTCAGCTGCTGGCGGTGGCGGTCGATGTCCTTGAGCACATCGCTCTTCATGTCCGCACGCGAGGCCACGTCCATGATCTCGAAAACGGTCTGGAGCGCGAAATGGTGGTCCAGCGCGTGCTGGCGCGGAATCAGCTCGGCCAGTCGCCGGAACAGGTGTTCCAGCCGCAGATAGGTGCGAATGCGTTCGTTGAAGGGGTATTCGTACAGGATCACAGCGGCTTGGGGACGATGGCGGCGAGCGCCATCATAGCCCGAACCGTCGGGCCAGCCGGTCCACCAGCTGGCGCAGGTGTTCGATCTCGTGACCGTCGTTGTACAGCACGAAGTCCGCTGCCGCCAGGCGCTGCCGGCGGGGGCTCTGGCTGCTCAGCACAGCCTCGACTGTGTTGCGATCCCAGCGGTTGCGCGCCATCACGCGCCGTATCTGTGTCTCGAGTTCGCAGTCGACGACCAGGACGCGATCGAGTTGCGGACGCCAGCGGGGCGACTCCACCAGCAGCGGAATGTCAAACACGGTGCAGGCGGAGTTTGAACGGGCGGCCTGACTGGCGATCTCCAGGGCTACCAAGGGGTGAACGATGGCTTGGAGCTGCTCTCGGGCATCGGGATGCGCAAAAACGTGTTCGCGCATGCGGTCGCGGTTCAGGCCCCCATCCGTGGCAACGAAGCCCTCGCCGAAGGTGTCGACAATGGCGGGCATGGCCGCGCCACCCGGTTGTGTGCAGGCTCGGGCGATCGCATCCGCGTCGATGAGTGCTGCTCCATTCGCCTGCAGCAAGGCCGCTACGGTGCTCTTGCCGCTGCCGATGCCGCCTGTGAGCCCAAGTCTCATCGGGCCCCCTTTCTGCCTCAGAGGCCCAGAGCGGCAAGGATGGAAGAAGGGCCGAAGAACAGCGCGGTCAGGCCTGCCAGTGCCAGAAAGGGACCGAAAGGCACATAGCCGCCTTCGCGCAGCTGGCTGAACACCTTGAGCGCAATACCGACCACGGCACCAATCAGAGAGGCCATGAGGATCATGGGTATCAGTGCCTGCCAGCCAAACCATGCCCCCAGGGCTGCGAACAGCTTGAAGTCACCGTATCCCATGCCCTCCTTACCGGTGGTCAGCTTGAACGCCCAATACACCAGCCACAGGGACAGGTAGCCACCGACCGCGCCCCAAAGGGCCGCCGGCAAGGCCGTATCGGTCAGACCAAGGGCGGCCGCGCACAGACCCGCCCAGGCCAGCGGCAGGGTGATGTCATCCGGCAGCAGCGTGGTGTCCCAGTCGATGGCCGCAAGACCGAGTACGGCTGCAGCAAATCCGCTCCAGACCAAGGCGGTCGGGGTCAGTCCCCAGCGCCATCCGCACCAGGCGAAGAGCGCCCCGGTCAGGAGCTCGATCACCGGATACCGGGGGCTGATGGGCGTGCGGCAATCCGAACAGCGGCCACCGAGAGCCAGGTAACTCACGACTGGAATGTTCTCGAACCACCGGATGACATGGCCGCATTGCGGGCATCGTGAGCGCGGCACCATCAGGTTGAACGGTGCCTGAGGCGTCTTCTCAGGGGTGGGGTTCTCCGATGTGGCATGAAGCTCCGCACATTCGGCGGCCCAACGTCGCTCCATCATCTTGGGCAGCCGGTGGATCACCACATTCAGAAAACTACCGACCAGCAATCCGAGTGCGAAAAGTGCGGCCGCGGACAGTGCGGCATCGCTTGGCGTCATACCACCTGGCCCAATTTGAAGATAGGCAGGTACATGGCGACCACGATACCGCCAATGATGGTGCCCAGAATCACGATGATGATGGGCTCCATGAGGCTGGAGAGCCCCGCCACCATGTCGTCCACCTCGGCTTCATAGAAATCGGCGGCCTTGCCGAGCATGTGATCGATCGAGCCCGACTCTTCGCCAATCGCACACATCTGCAACACCATGGACGGAAACACGCCCGAGTTGGTCATGGCGGTTGTGAGGCTGGTGCCGGTCGAGACCTCCTGCTGGATCTTCTCGGTTGCCAATCCGTAGACCGAATTGCCGGCGGCGCCGCCCACCGAATCCAGGGCTTCGACCAGCGGCACGCCGGCAGCAAACATGGTGGCCATCGTACGGGTCCATCGGGCGATCACCGATTTCTCCACCAGTGTTCCGAAGATCGGCATCTTGAGCAGCACACGATCCATGAAACGTTGCACCCCCTCGTTGCGACGCCAGGCCTGCATGAAGAAATACACGCCGCCGCCGATGCCTCCGAAAATGATGTACCAGTAGTCCACGAAGAACTCGCTGATGGCGATCACCACCAAGGTCGGGCCAGGCAGGTCGGCCCCGAAGTTGTTGAACATTTCCTTGAACGACGGCACCACGAAAATCATGATGACCGCCACCACGACGAACGCGACCACGAGGACCGAGATGGGGTACATCAGAGCCGACTTGATCTTGGACTTGATGCCTTCGGTTTTCTCCATGTAGAGCGCCAGGCGATCCAGCAACTCTTCCAGAATACCGGCGGCCTCGCCCGCTTCGACCAGGTTGCAGTAGAGCGTGTCAAAGTAGAGCGGATGTTTGCGGAATGCTGCGCTCAGCGATGTGCCGGTCTCAACATCGGTCCGGATGTCATTGAGCAGCTTGGTCACACTTGGATTGGGGTTGCCACGCCCGACAATGTCGAAGGCTTGGAGCAGCGGCACACCTGCTTTCATCATGGTGGCCAGCTGACGGGTGAAGATGGCGATGTCCTTGGGCTTGATGCGTTTGCCCGATGTGGTACGACGCTTCTTGATCTTGCCCGGCACGATGCCCTGACGGCGCAGGGCGGCCAGCACCTGGTTCTCCCCTCCGGCGCGAGTCTCTCCGCGAACCGTCTTGCCATTGCGGTCTTTGCCTTCCCACTCGAAGACGAAGTCCTTGGTGCTCTTGGATGCCGCAGTTGCCATGGATTCCTCTGATCTGGGGGCTGCAGCCCGGTTATTCGTTGGTGACGCTGAGCACTTCTTCCAGGGAAGTCATGCCAAGTTTCACTTTCAGCAGGCCCGATTCACGCAGCGTCCGGACGCCTTCGATGCTCGCTTGCTTTGCGATATCCAATGCACTGCCACCGCGCAGGATGATGCGCTGGATCTCTTCGGAAATCGGCATCACCTGGTAGATGCCCACCCGGCCCTTGTAGCCGTTGTTGCAGGCAGAGCAGCCCACTGGCCGGTAGGGTGTCCAGGTGCCATCCAGTTCTTCAGCTTTGTACCCGGCCTCGATCAGTGCCTTGCGTGGTACATCGAGAGGCTCTTTGCAGTTGGCACAAAGCCGTCTCGCAAGACGTTGCGCGGTGATGAGGATGACGCTGGAAGCGATGTTGAACGTGGGAATGCCCATGTTCATCATCCGGGTCAGTGTCGTCGGTGCGTCGTTGGTGTGCAGTGTCGAGAGCACCAGGTGGCCGGTCTGAGCTGCCTTGATGGAGATGTCGGCCGTTTCAAGATCGCGGATTTCACCCACCATGATCACGTCCGGATCCTGGCGCAAGAATGCCTTGAGTGCTGCGGCAAAGGTCAGGCCCGCTTTCTCGTTGACGTTGACCTGGTTGACCCCTGGCAGGTTGATTTCCGACGGATCTTCCGCTGTCGAGATGTTGATGCCCGGCTTGTTCAGCATGTTCAAGCAGGTGTAGAGCGACACCGTCTTGCCTGAACCGGTGGGGCCGGTCACCAGAACCATGCCGTAAGGCCGGGAAATGGCCTCCAGCAACCGAGCCTTTTCTTCCGGCTCATAACCCAGTGCTTCGATACCGAGCTTGGCACTGCTCGGATCCAGGATACGGATGACGATCTTTTCGCCAAACAGGGTTGGCAAGGTGCTGACACGAAAATCGATCACCCGATCAGGTCCGACCTTGAGCTTCATGCGCCCGTCCTGGGGCACCCGCTTTTCCGAGATGTCCATTCTCGAAATGACCTTGATGCGGGAGGCCAGCTTGTCCTTGATGGCGATGGGCGGGGAGGCGATTTCGCGCAACTCGCCGTCGATCCGGAATCGGACACGGTAGTTGTGTTCGTACGGTTCGAAGTGAAGGTCGGACGCGCGCATGTTGAACGCGTCGAGCAGCATCTTGTGCAGGAACTTGACAACCGGCGCGTCGTCGACTTCGTTGGATTTGTCGCTGCTGGTTTCGACGACGGCCGCTTCCGCGTCGAGTTCATCAAACTCGAAGTCGCCGCCGATGATGTTGTCCACAGCCTCGCCAGCTGTGGTGTGCTGGCTTTCGACCAGCTTGCTGAGCTTGTCGTACTCGGCGATCACCCAGTCCACCCCCATCTGGGTGGCGAATTTGATCTTTTCTGCTGCCTGCTGGTCCGACGGGTCTGCCGTGGCCACCATCAGGCGATTGTTTCGCTTGCTCAGGACCACGATACGGTAGTCCGCACAGATCTTGCCATCCAGCAGCCCCTTGGGCAGCCGATGAACATCGATGGCATCCAGATCCAGCAGTGGCGCAGCAAAAGCGACCGACATGGTGTGCGCCAAGTCCGATGCGGACACCGCGCCAGAACCAGTCAGCTCGGCAATGAAACTCGTGCGACCGCTCTGAGATTTCTTGTAGAGATCCTCAGCAGCTTTCTGCCCCAGTTTGCCTGCCGACACGAGCGCACGCCCCAAGCCCGGCAGGGCCATGGAGGGTGAGTCCTGTATCACGGTGTCGACAGATGCCATAAACGCGTAATCTATCTTAAATCAATGACTTGCCGTCCATTTTTCAGGCAAACTGTGTGCAATACCCACATTGTCAGGGGCGCTGCGTTGCATCTAGGATGCGAAAAACACCGCACAACTCTGTCAGTTGTACGGTTTTCACAGATGAAAATGAAAACTGGTCGGGGTGAGAGGATTCGAACCTCCGGCCTCTACGTCCCGAACGTAGCGCTCTACCAGGCTAAGCTACACCCCGATAGGTCCTGCTGGACCAACCATGTACCGCAGATGGCGGTAGTGCACGTGTCAGGAGCGTCGCTCTTGCAGTGCAGCCGCTAATTGTAGCATTCCTTCTCGGTGTTCATTGGCGGGCAGCAAACAAGCTGCTTCAATCGCGCGCTGGGCCTCCGCCAGAGCTGCTGCACGGGCGGCTTCGAGTGCTCCAGTCTCCCTGACGATGGTCAGGATCTGATCCAGATGGTCGAGTTCGCCATTTTCGATGGCAGAAACAATGACATCGCGCTGGGGTGCATTGCAGCGTTGCAACGCACAGATGACCGGCAGGGTCACTTTGCCCTCGCGCAGATCGTCGCCCAAGTTCTTGCCCAACTCCATGGCGCTGCCTTCATAGTCAAGTACATCGTCAATGACCTGGAAGGCAGTTCCCAAGGCTTGCCCATAGGTGGCGCATGCATCCTCGACCTCGGGCTTCGATTCGAGCAAGATGGCGGCCAGTCGTGCACTGGCTTCGAAAAGTTTGGCTGTCTTGGAGCGGATGACGCGCAGGTAGGCTGCTTGGTCAAGCGAGGCATCGCGCATGTTCATCAGTTGCAGTACCTCGCCTTCTGCGATCACGTTGGTCGCATCCGAGAGCACCTGCATCACACGCATATTGCCCACGTCGACCATCATCTGAAAGGCTCTCGAGTACAGAAAGTCGCCCACAAGCACGCTGGCAGCGTTGCCGAAGCGCTCGTTGGCGGTTTCGCGGCCACGTCTGAGCGTGGATTCGTCCACCACATCGTCGTGAAGCAGGGTGGCCGTGTGGATGAATTCCACCACGGCTGCGAGTGTGTGGCGGTGTGGGTGGGTGCTGCCCAGTGCGCCGCTGACGAGCAGCAACAGGGCGGGGCGTAGCCTTTTTCCGCCTGCGGAGATGATGTATTGGGAAACTTCCTTGACCAGCGGTACGTCCGATGTCAGTCGTTCGCTGATCACGCGGTCAACCAGTTGCATGTCCTGCCGGATCAGGTCGAGCGGGGAGTCTGGGGCAGGATGGGTTGAGGTCAAGATATGAACTGGAGCGCTTTGAAACTGGCGGATTATAGGAACGCCAAAAGGCTGGCGCCTGATGGATGCCATGGCAGGTCGCGTTGGCTCTGGATGGTCCGCTTCGTGAGCTCTTGCGATGGGTTGGCGCGAATGATAGAATCCCAGGTTCGGCGGAAGTTCGTCTGCCGGAGAGTCCGGTCCAGTGGTGGGCCGAACAACATCATGAGGTTCATATGTACGCGGTCATAAAAACCGGTGGCAAGCAATATCGCGTTGCTGCTGGCGAAAAAATTAAAGTAGAACAGATTGCTGCGGATGTGGGCCAGGAAATCGTGATCGACCAGGTTCTGGCTGTCGGCAACGGCACCGAACTGAAGGTGGGCACGCCCCTGGTTTCCGGCGCAACGGTCAAGGCCACTGTGGTGTCCCACGGTCGTCACGAGAAGGTCACGATCTTCAAGATGCGCCGTCGCAAGCACTACCAGAAGCGCCAAGGTCACCGTCAGAACTTCACCGAGCTGCAGATCGCTGCAATCGCTGTCTGAGGAGTAGATTGAAATGGCACAGAAAAAAGGCGGCGGCTCTACGCGAAACGGGCGCGATTCCAAGCCCAAGATGCTCGGTGTGAAGGCCTTCGGTGGTGAGCTGGTGAGCGCCGGTTCCATCATCGTGCGCCAGCGCGGTACCAAGTTCCACCCCGGCACCAATGTCGGCGTGGGCAAGGACCACACCCTGTTTGCCACCGTGGACGGGCACGTGAACTTTGCCGTCAAGGGCGAACTCAACCGCCACGTCGTGAGCATCACCCCCGTGTGAGGCTTTGGCCCGCCCGGGCCGCCGACCGGATGGCAGCATCCCCGTGGAAAGGCCCGCCGTATGCGGGCCTTTTCTGTTTGAATTTGCACAAGAGCTGATCATGAAATTTGTGGACGAAGCCACGATCGATGTCGCTGCGGGCGATGGCGGCAACGGCTGCGCGTCGTTCCGGCATGAGAAGTACAAGGAATTTGGTGGCCCCGATGGCGGCGATGGCGGTCGCGGCGGGCATGTGTATGCCGTGGCCGATGCCAGCCTGAACACGCTGGTGGATTTCCGCTACACCCGCCGGTTCGAGGCCGAGCGCGGCGAGCATGGCAAAGGCTCCGACATGTTCGGCGTCAAGGGCGACGACATCGTGCTCAAGATGCCGGTGGGCACCATCATCAGCGACGCCGAGACCGGTGAGGTGCTGTATGAGCTCCTGCAGCCGGGGGAGCTGATCACCATCGCCAAGGGTGGTGATGGAGGCTTCGGCAACATGCACTACAAGAGTTCGACCAACCGGGCGCCGCGCCAGAAGACGCCTGGCTGGCCTGGCGAGCGCAAGTCGCTCAAGCTGGAGCTCAAGGTGCTGGCCGATGTGGGTCTGCTGGGCATGCCCAATGCCGGCAAGTCCACCCTGATCGCCGCCATTTCCAACGCGCGCCCCAAGATCGCCGACTACCCGTTCACCACGTTGTACCCGAACCTGGGGGTGGTGCGCGTCGGCCCGGAAAAGAGTTTTGTGGTGGCCGATGTGCCCGGGCTCATTGAAGGCGCCTCCGAGGGCGCGGGTCTGGGGCATCAGTTTTTGCGCCATCTGCAGCGTACCCGTGTCTTGTTGCACCTGGTGGACGTCGCGCCGTTCGATGATGCGGTGGATCCGGTGCAGCAGGCCAAGGCCATCGTGGCCGAACTCAAGAAGTTCGACCCCGAGCTGCATGCCAAGCCACGCTGGCTGGTGCTCAACAAGCTGGACATGGTGCCCGCCGAAGAGCGCGAGGCCCGGGTGAAGGACATCGTCAAGCGCCTCAAGCACAAGGGGCCGGTGTTCGAGATTTCGGCACTGACCCGTGAGGGTTGTGAGCGGCTGGTGCAGTCGGTGTACCAGTATCTGGCTCAGGAATTCCAGTCGCACCAGGAGCCGGTTGACGTGGATCCCCGCTTCGCGCAGGACGACCCGCGGGGCGTCTGAGTTTCCCTTCCCTGCTGACCTGACCGATCAAGGCCTTTCGAGCATGTCCGACGCGCTGATTTCTGCCCCCGCCCCTGTTGAATCGTCCAGCGTGTTGCTGAACGCCCGCCGCATCGTGGTCAAAGTAGGGTCCAGCCTGGTGACCAACGAGGGACGTGGTCTGGACGAACAGGCCATCGGCCAGTGGAGCCAGGAACTGGCGGCGCTGGTGCAGCAGGGGCGCGAACTGATCATGGTCAGCAGCGGGGCGGTGGCCGAGGGCATGAAGCGCCTGGGTTGGACCAGCCGTCCCAAGGAGATCAATGAATTGCAGGCGGCGGCCGCTGTGGGGCAGATGGGCCTGGTGCAGATGTACGAGACCAAGCTGCGTGAGTGCGGTGTGGGCAGCGCGCAGGTGCTGCTGACGCACGCCGACCTGGCCGACCGCGAGCGGTACCTCAATGCACGGTCCACCTTGCTGACCCTGTTGCAGCTGGGTGTGGTGCCAGTGATCAACGAAAACGACACGGTGGTCAACGACGAGATCAAGTTCGGTGACAACGACACCCTCGGCGCCCTGGTGGCCAACCTGGTGGAGGCAGATGCGCTGGTGATCCTGACCGACCAGAAAGGGCTGTACACCGCCGATCCGAGACGCGATCCGTCGGCGACCTTTGTGCACGTGGCCCGCGCGGGGGATCCGCAGCTCGAAGCCATGGCCGGCGGCGCCGGTTCGGGCATTGGCAAGGGCGGCATGATCACCAAGATCCTGGCGGCCAAGCGCGCGGCCGGCTCCGGTGCCTCCACGGTGATCGCCTGGGGGCGCGAGCCCCAGGTGCTGCAGCGCCTGTGTGCGGGCGAGGCCATTGGCACCTGTCTGGTGGCTCAGACGGCCAAGCAGCAGGCGCGCAAGCAGTGGATGGCCGATCACCTCCAGATGCGCGGTGCCGTGGTGGTCGACGCGGGTGCGGTCGGCAAGATCGTGGGCGAAGGCAAAAGCCTGCTGCCCATCGGCATGACCGGCGTGGAGGGCGATTTCTCGCGTGGTGACGTGATCGCGGTGCGGGGGCCGGACGGTCAGGAAATCGCCCGCGGCCTGGCCAACTACGCGAGTCCGGAGGCCCGGCTGATCTGTCGCCGGTCGTCGACCGATTTCGAGCGACTGCTCGGCTACGCGGCCGAACCCGAGATGATCCACCGCGACAACCTGGTGCTGTCGCGGGGCTGATCCGGTTCAGGTCGCCGTTGGTGACTGAGGGTTCGGATCAAAACTCGCGCCGGGCGGCAGTTCCATTTCGGGCGTTTGCAGACGGCGCGGGGTGCGCATCTCGCATTCGTCCTGCGCAGGCCGATTGGGGCGGCCGTTGCCGCGCAGGAAGCGGTTTCGGCTGTCGTTGCGCGGCAGGTAGCGGGCGAGTTCGGTCAGCGCCATTTCGTAGACGCCGCGTTTGAATTCCACGACCACATCCAGCGGCACCCAGTAGTCGTGCCAGCGCCAGGCATCGAACTCCGGGTGGTTGGTGGCGCGCAGGTTCAGGTTCCAGTCCTGAGCGACCAGTCGCAACAGGTACCAGATCTGTTTCTGGCCTTTGTAGTGGCCGCGCGCATCCCGGCGGATGAAGCGGTCTGGCACTTCGTAGCGCAACCAGTCCCGTGTCCGGGCGACGATCGCCACGTGTTCGGGCTTGAGCCCCACCTCTTCGTGCAGTTCCCGGTACATGGCCTGCTCGGGTGTTTCGCCCCGGTCAATGCCACCCTGCGGGAACTGCCAGGAGTGGGAGCGGATGCGCTTGCCCCAGAACACCTGGTTTCGCTGGTTGAGCAGAATGATGCCGACATTGGGCCTGAAGCCTTCTCTGTCAAGCATAATCAACCCCAAATTTTTGAACTGTCTGGATTATGCATCGCGCATGACAGATTGCGTACCGATTGAGCACTGCCGGCGGCCCAACGCCGGGTAAACACCGATCGGTGGCGCGCCGGTTCACTTCCCGTTTCCAACCCGACCCCAGCCCCAGGCCGCCCATGGCGGCGGTTTGCCCATGAAAGCCTCCCAGTTCCTCATCACCACCCTCAAGGAAGCCCCCGCCGACGCCGAGGTCGTGAGCCACCAGCTCATGACCCGCGCCGGCATGATCCGCAAGCTCGGTGCCGGCATTTACAACTACATGCCCATGGGCCTGCGCGTGATCCAGAAGGTGGAAGCCATCGTGCGCGAGGAGATGAACCGGGCCGGGGCGGTCGAGATGACCATGCCGGTGGTGCAGCCGGCCGAGCTGTGGCAAGAGACCGGCCGTTTCGAGAAGATGGGGCCGGAACTGCTGCGCATCAAAGACCGCCACGAGCGTGACTACGTGATCCAGCCGACCAGCGAAGAGGTGGTGACGGACGTCGCGCGCCAGGAGTTGCGCAGCTACAAGCAGCTGCCCAAGAACCTCTACCAGATCCAGACCAAGTTCCGCGACGAGCGCCGTCCGCGCTTCGGCCTGATGCGCGGGCGCGAGTTCATCATGAAGGACGCCTATTCCTTCGATCGCGACGAAGCCGGTGCCAAAGCCAGCTACCAGGTCATGGCCGCGGCCTACCGCCGCATCTTCGACCGCTTCGGCCTGAAGTACCGCGCGGTGGCGGCCGACAGCGGTGCCATCGGCGGTGATCTGAGCGAAGAGTTCCAGGTGATCGCGGCCACGGGTGAGGACGCGATCGTCTATTGCCCGGCCAGCGACTACGCCGCCAACATGGAAAAGGCCGAGGCGCTGGCACCCGCCGGGCCGCGACCGGCTGCCACCAACCCGATGACCAAGACGCCCACGCCGGGCAAGAGCACCTGCGCCGACGTGGCCCAGCTGCTGGGTGTGCCCCTGGCCACGACGGTCAAGTCGCTGGTGCTGGCGACCGACGAACTCAATGAGGCCGGCGAGATCGTCAAGAGCCAGGTCTGGCTGCTGCTGCTGCGCGGGGACCACGACATGAACGAGGTCAAGGTCGGCAAGGTGCCGGGCCTGGACAAGGGCTTCCGCTTCGCTTCGATCCCGGAGATCGAAGCCCACTTCGGCTGCAAGCCGGGTTACCTCGGCCCCATTGGCCTGAAGCAGCCACTCAAGATCGTGGCCGACCGCGAGGTGGCGGTGATGGCCGACTGGATCTGCGGTGCCAACGAGGTGGATTTCCACATCACCGGGGTGAACTGGGGCCGTGATCTGCCCGAGCCGGGTCTGGTGGCCGACCTGCGCAACGTGGTGGAGGGGGATCCCTCGCCCGACGGCAAGGGCGCGCTGGCCATCGAGCGCGGCATCGAGGTGGGCCATGTGTTCTACCTGGGCACCAAGTACAGCAAGGCCATGAACGCGACCTTCCTGGACACCGACGGCAAGCCCAAGCATTTTGAAATGGGCTGCTACGGCATCGGCATCACCCGCCTGCCGGCGGCGGCCATCGAACAGAACCACGACGAGCGCGGCATCGTCTGGCCCGACGCCATCGCGCCCTTCACCGTGGTAGTCTGCCCGGTGGGTGCCGACCGCAGCGAGGCCGTCAAGGCCGCGGCCGATGAACTCTATGCCGACCTGCTGGCCGCCGGGGTGGACGTGATCCTCGACGACCGGGGCGAGCGACCGGGCGTCATGTTCGCCGACTGGGAACTGATTGGCGTGCCGCACCGCGTGACCATCGGCGACCGGGGGCTCAAGGAGGGCATGGTCGAGTACCAGCACCGCCGCGACGCCGCCGCCACCAAGGTGCCGGCCGCCGATGCCCTGGCTTTTGTGAAGGGCCGGCTGAGCGCGTGAGCGCCATGGACGATCTGAACCGCCGTCAGTGTCTGCTGCGCGCCACCGCGCTGGGCGCGGCGGGCTGGCTGGGCACCGGTGCGGTGCATGCGGGCGGTCAGGTGGAAGAGCCGCTGGCCGATTCGGTGCGCAGCGCGCTCAGCGCTGCGATTGCCAGCAGCGCGCCGCCGGTGCCCGAGTTCAGCGACATCAACAGGCGCCTGGCCTACCTGCGTTGGCTGGGTGCGACCAGCGAACGGCTGAAGAAGCGCAAGCCCGATTTCCAGACCCGCATCGAGTTTCTGCAGACGGTCTGGTATGAATCGAAGCGCGCGGGACTGGACACCACCATGGTGATGGGCCTGATCCAGGTCGAGAGCGCGTTCCGCAAGTTCGCCATCTCCCGTGTGGGCGCCCGGGGTTACATGCAGATCATGCCGTTCTGGTCGCGCGTGATCGGTGACGGCGACCCGGGCAAGCTGTTCCACATGCAGACCAACATCCGCTTTGGTTGCGTGATCCTGCGCCACTACCTGGACCGCGAGCGGGGTGACACCTTCCTGGCGCTGGGGCGCTACAACGGCAGTCGGGGGCGTGCCGAATACCCGAACGCGGTCTACGCCGCGGCGAAAAACTGGGTGCACCCCGACGCCTGAGACGCCGGCACCTACTGCAGGAAGCCGATCTTCGATTTGCCGCTGCCGGTCTTGGGCAGGTCGCCCGGTTCCACGTTGAAGCGGTTGTCCAGCCGCGCGTTGCCGAAGGCGGTGACCAGGGCGCGCCGCATTTCGCGCGGGGCCAGCATAGCCAGCAGGTCCAGCACGTCGTCGGCGGGCTCCGGGTCGAAACGCTGCCCCCAGTCGTGTTCACCGCGGATGCCGCGGTACAGATGGGCCGCGATCTTGCGCGCCGCCTCGGGCGAGGGCGGTGCAATCTCGAACACGTTCATGCGGTTGAGGATCGGTTCCGGGATGGCGCGCTCGTCGTTGGCCGTGGTGATCCAGATCACCTGGCTGGCGTCGATCGGTACCTCGGCGAACTCGTCCACGAAGCTCTGCGCCGTGTCGTGCTCGAGCAGGCCGTAGAGCGCACCGAGCGGGTCGTACTGCGCGTCGGCGCTGGCCTTGTCGATCTCGTCGACCACGATCACCGGATTGGCGTATTGCCCGTCCACCAGGGCCTCGAACACCTTGCCGGGCTTGGCGCCCTTCCATTGCGATGAGGAGCCCGACAGCAGCCAGCCGGCGGTCATGCTGCTCATGGGCACCAGGCTCATGCTGGTGCCCAGCAGGTCGGCGATCTGGCGCGCGAAATGCGTCTTGCCGACACCGGGTGGACCCAGCAGCAGGATGGGGGTGACCTCCAGCGCGTCGTGGCTGTCCTGGCTCAGCGCCACATGGCGTTTCACGTCGTCCAGCACGTCACCGAAGTTGGGCAGCAGGTCGTACAGCGGTGCCATGTCGGGCACGCCCGAGGGTTTGACGGCAAAGCGCTGCGGACCGCGTTCGAGCATGCGCTGCCAGGTGTTGCGCAGGCCCTCGTACTCGCGCTCGTTGCCGCTGGCCTGCAGGTGCGCCAGCTTGCGCTCGACCGCGTCGGCGTCGAACACGCTGCGCATCCGGGCGATGGGCAGTCCGATGGAAGGTGAAGCGACCAGGCTGCGTGAGCTCATGCGGTTCTCCTTGAAAAAGGGTTCGGCAACGCTTTTATTCAAGCACAACACATGCCACGGCTCAACGCAGGAAAAGCCCTGTGATCCGCCCGCTTTCGTGAAACCGTTCACCCCGGAAAGCACAAAGCCACCCGAAGGTGGCCTTGCATGGACAAACGGGGGCGCTCAGGCCTGGCCGCTGATGGCCTTTTGCAGCTCGCCCGATTCGTACATCTCCATCATGATGTCCGAGCCGCCGATGAACTCGCCCTTGACGTAGAGCTGCGGGATGGTGGGCCAGTTGCTGTATTCCTTGATGCCGGCGCGGATGCCGTCGTCTTCCAGCACGTTCACGGTCTTGATCGCCTTGGTGTCCACGCCGCAGGCTTTGAGGATCTGCACCGCGCGGCCCGAGAAGCCGCACTGCGGGAAGCTGGCATTGCCCTTCATGAAGAGCACGATGTCGTTGGATTTGACCAGTTGGTCGATCTGGGATTGCACGTCGCTCATGGGCTTGTCCTGTGGATGCGTTGAAGAGGTGCCGGCCGGGGCCGGGAGGTGGCGTGATTATCGCAAGCCGGGCCATCGGCCGCCGCTGCAGCGTTCAATGCCCGCCAGGTCGGTGCGGCTGCTGACGGCTTCAAATCCCTGTTCGGTCAGCAGTTCCCGCGCGGCCGTCGCCTGGTCGTGGCCGTGTTCCAGCATCAGCCAGCCGCCGGGGTGCAGTGCACCGGGCGCTTGTTTCACGATCCGACGGATGTCGTTCAACCCGTCCGGGCCTGAGGTCAGCGCGCTGAGGGGTTCGTGGATCAAGGCGGCCAGGTGCGGGTCGCCTTCGGCAATGTAGGGCGGGTTGCTGGCGATGACGTGGAAGCGTTCGTCCGGGACGGCTGCCAGCCAGGCGCCGAGCGCAAAGCGCACGGGCAGTTGCAGTCGCGTGGCATTCGACTGTGCGACCGCGAGCGCGTTGGCGCTGGCATCCGTGGCGGTGACCTCCACGTCCGGTCGGCGGGCCGCCACCGTCAGCGCGATGGCGCCGCTGCCCGTGCCCAGGTCCAGCAGCCGGGCGGGTGGTGCGCCGCCGGACGCGGGCAGCGCGTCCAGCGCCCACTCGACCAGCACCTCGGTGTCCGGGCGTGGCACCAGCACGCGGGCGTCCACCTGCAGGTTCAGCCCGCCGAACTCCTTTTCACCCAGCAGGTAAGCCACCGGTTCACCGGCCCGGCGGCGTTGTTGCAGGGTGTGCCACCGGGTAGCGGCGTCGGACGGCAGCGGGTCGCTGTCGTGTGCGATCAGCCACGCGCGGTCGTGCGGCGAGCGGCCCAGCACGTGCAGCAGCAGCATCTGCGCGTCCAGCCGCTCCAGGCCGGCGCCTGTCGCCTGTCGAAGGGCGTCTGTCAGCGTCACAGGGAGCGCTCCGTCCAGGGCGCCCGTGGAACCGGCTTCGCCGGGCCACAGGGTGCGTCCCCCCTCAGGGGGGAAGACGCGAAGCGGCGCAGGGGGGTCATGCTTTTGCTTCCAGGTCGGCCAGCAGTTCGGCACCGCGCGCCACCTGCAGCGCGTGGATCACGTCGCCCAGGTCGCCCTCCATCACCTGCAGCAGCTTGTAGAGCGTGAGGTTGATGCGGTGGTCGGTCAGGCGGCCCTGCGGGAAGTTGTAGGTGCGGATGCGGTCGCTGCGGTCGCCGCTGCCGACCAGGCCCTTGCGGGTGGCGGCTTCCTTGGCGGCGCGCTCGCTGCGCTCCTTTTCCTGGATGCGCGCCTGCAGCACCTGCAGCGCCTTGGCCTTGTTGCTGTGCTGGCTGCGGCCGTCCTGGCACTCGGCCACGATGCCGGTGGGCAGGTGCACCACGCG
>CAZJZD010000011.1:0-99946 GCA_964550405.1 uncultured Hydrogenophaga sp.
CCGTTGAGCGTGGTCCGGCCGGAGGTGCCACCCAACAGGAAGCCACGCGCCTGCATGTCACCCGCCGCCCAGGCCAGGTCGCCGATGCGCTGGAAACCGAACATCGAGTAGTACACGTAGAACGGCACCATGATGCGGTTGGACGTGCTGTAGGAGGTGGCTGCCGCGATCCAGCTGCTCATGCCGCCGGCTTCGTTGATGCCTTCCTGCAGGATCTGGCCGGCCTTGTCTTCCTTGTAGTACATGACCTGGTCTTTATCCACCGGGGTGTACTGCTGGCCCGCCGGGTTGTAGATGCCGACCTGACGGAACAGGCCTTCCATGCCGAAGGTGCGGGCCTCGTCCACCAGGATGGGCACCACGCGCGGGCCCAGGGCCTGGTCGCGCAGCAGCTGGGTCAGGAAGCGCACATAGGCCTGGGTGGTCGAAATCTCGCGCCCCTCTGCAGTGGGCTCCAGAACCGCCTTGAAAGTTTCCAGCGAGGGCACGGTGAAGCTCTCGTCGGCCTTGGTGCGGCGCTTGGGCAGGTAGCCACCCAGGGCCTTGCGGCGCTCGTGCAGGTACTGCATTTCCGGCGTGTCGTCGGCCGGCTTGTAGAACGGGATCTTGGGCAGCTCGCTGTCCGGGATTGGTATGTTGAAGCGGTCGCGGAAGTACTTGATGTCCTCGTCGGTCAGCTTCTTGGTCTGGTGAACCGTGTTCTTGCCTTCACCGGCCTTGCCCATGCCAAAGCCCTTGACCGTCTTGATCAGCAGGACAGTCGGCTGGCCCTTGTGGTTGACGGCCTTGTGATACGCGGCATAGACCTTCTGCGGGTCGTGGCCACCGCGGCGCAGGGCCCAGATGTCGTCGTCGCTCATGTGCGAGACCAGTTCCAGCGCCTTGGGATCGCGGCCGAAGAAATGCTTGCGCACGTAGGCGCCGTCGTTGGCCTTGAAGGCCTGGTAGTCGCCGTCCAGCGTCTCCATCATGATCTTGCGCAGGGCGCCGTCCTTGTCGCGCGCCAGCAGCGGGTCCCAGTTGGAACCCCACAGCAGCTTGATCACGTTCCAGCCGGAGCCGCGGAACTCGCCTTCGAGCTCCTGGATGATCTTGCCGTTGCCGCGCACCGGGCCGTCCAGGCGCTGCAGGTTGCAGTTCACCACGAAGATCAGGTTGTCCAGGTTTTCGCGCGCCGCCAGGCTGATGGCGCCCAGCGACTCGACCTCGTCCATTTCACCGTCGCCGCAGAACACCCAGACCTTGCGGTTCTCGGTGTTGGCGATGCCGCGGGCGTGCAGGTATTTCAGGAAGCGCGCCTGGTAGATCGCCATCAGCGGGCCCAGGCCCATGGACACCGTGGGGAACTGCCAGAACTCGGGCATCAGCTTGGGGTGCGGGTAGCTCGACAGACCCTTGCCGTCCACTTCCTGGCGGAAATGCAGCAGCTGCTCTTCGGTCAGGCGGCCTTCCAGATAGGCGCGGGCATACACACCGGGCGACACGTGGCCCTGGATGTACAGGCAGTCGCCGCCGTGGTTCTCGGACTCGGCGTGCCAGAAGTGGTTGAAGCCGGCACCGAACATGTGGGCCAGCGAAGCGAAGGAACCGATGTGACCACCCAGGTCACCCCCGTCTTCGGGGTTGTGGCGGTTGGCCTTCACGACCATCGCCATGGCGTTCCAGCGCATGTAGGCGCGCAGGCGTTCTTCGATCTCGATGTTGCCGGGGCAGCGGGCCTCTTCGGTGGCCTCGATGGTGTTCACATAGCCGGTGTTGGCCGAAAACGGCATGTCGATGCTGTTCTGACGGGCTTCTTCCAGCAGCTGCTCCAGCAGGAAGTGGGCGCGTTCGGGGCCCTCTTTTTCGATGACGGCGGCCAGCGCCTCCATCCATTCGCGGGTTTCCTGGGCATCGACGTCTCCTGCGACGGCTCCAAGGGCTGCATTGCTTGCTGACATGCTTTGTCTCCGGTGGGTTGAATCCTGGTCAACCATCGCTGGCTGACTTGCGCTTTTGTGCATTGTTCCACAGCACCCGTCAAATTTCAATATGTGCTCTTTATTTCCACATTGTGAATTTTAAGGGGATTGTTTGTCATGTTCCGCAGAGCTGCTCACGTAGACTCGAAAGGTCATGAGCCCACCCCAAACACCCGACTCACCGCCGAGAACCAACCGCTCCCCGCTGGGGTGGTGGCGCCAATGGTGGCGCCGGCAATCCCCATCCCGCCAGGACCGTTTTGCGACGCTGGCCCCCCTGTTCGCCGTGCTCCTGTTCCTCTCGGCCATCGTGGTGTCCACCACCTACCTGCGCTACGACGAAATGGAACGCGAACAGGAAGCGGTGACGCGGGACGTGGAGTACGCACAGCAGCGCCTGCGTCTGCGGCTGCTCGAACGCCAGGAACAGTTGATGCGCCTGGCGCGCGAGCTGGACAACAAGGAAATCAGCGCAGAAGAGTTCAGCTTCCAGTCCGAGACACTGATCAGCCAGTTCCCCGAACTGCTGGCCATCTCCTGGCTCGACAACCGACGCACCATCGTGGCGTCCTACGCATCACCCAGTGCGCCGCTGGCCCTGATGCGCGCGACCGGTGGCACCCTGGCCACCGAAGAGACCGATGGCTCCTTCGAACTGGCACGGGATCTGCGCCAGCCCGTCTATTCAAGACCGCTGGGCGAAGATCCGCGCCAGGCCACACTGATCCTGCAGATCCCACTGAGCGAACAAGGCCGCTTCGCCGGTACGGTCATGGGGGAATACTCGGTGGATGGCCTGATGCGCTTTGGCATGCCGCCCGAAATCATGGCGCGCTATGCGGCGGCCCTGCTGGACGAACGCGGCCGGGTGCTCGCCGGCAGCCTGCAGAACACGGCCGGGGCGATGCGTGTCTTGCCCTGGTCGGCCGCACCGCTGGAACACGAGGTGCCGGTTTCACCGGTTGGCAACAGCCTGGTCCTCCGGGCCCAGGGATACCGGACCTCGCAGGACATCGTTGGCTCGGGTTTCTTCTGGATCATCGGTGCGCTGTCGGCCCTGACCGTCTGGATGCTGCTGGGTACATGGCGCCACACGCGCCGGCGTGTTCAGACGCAGCAGGCACTGGTGACCGAAACCAACTTCCGCCGCGCCATGGAGAACTCCATGCTCACGGGTATGCGGGCACTCGACATGCAGGGACGGATCTCGTACGTCAATCCGGCGTTCTGTTCGATGACCGGCTGGACCGAGGCCGAACTCGTGGGTCGCACCGCTCCGTTCCCCTACTGGCCAGAGGAGGACCACGAGCAACTTGCAGCACGACTGGACGACGAAATCAGTGGGCGCTCGACACCAGGCGGCTTCGAGGTGCGCGTGCAGCGCCGCGACGGCAGCATCTTCGACGCCCGCATGTACGTCTCACCACTCATCGACCCCAAGGGCGTGCAGACAGGCTGGATGACCTCGATGACGGACATCACCGAGCCCAAGCGCATCCGGGAGGAGCTCTCGGCGTCCTACGAACGCTTCACCACGGTGCTGGAGTCGCTCGATTCGGCCGTTTCCGTGGCGCCGCTGGGCAGCGACGAGATGCTGTTCGCCAACAAGATGTACCGGCTGTGGTTCGGTACGCGAGGCCAGGGTCATCGCCAACTCATCGAACTGGCCGGCGCACCACCGTCGCCCGGTAGCGACCAAGGTGACGCAGTGGACAGCTTTGCCGGCATGCCGACCCAGTCACTGACCGATGCCGGGACCGAGAACGCCGAGATCTTCATGGAGTCCCTGGACCGCTGGCTGGAAGTGCGCTCGCGCTACCTCACCTGGGTGGATGGCCGGCTGGCACAGATGGTCATCGCCAGTGACATCACCACCCGCCGCAAGGCCGAGGAGCAGGCCGCCCGGCAGGCCGAGCGTGCTCAGACCGCCAGCCGCCTGATCACCATGGGTGAGATGGCGTCCAGCGTGGCCCACGAGCTCAACCAGCCGCTGACCGCCATCAGCAACTACTGCAACGGCATGATCTCGCGCCTGCACGAGAAACGCATCTCGGAAGAAGAACTGCTGGCGGCACTGGACAAGACCTACCGTCAGGCACAGCGGGCGGGCCAGGTCATCCAGCGCATCCGCGCTTTCGTCAAACGCAGCGAGCCCAACCCGATGCCCTCGGACGTGCCCACCATGGTGGCCAACGCCATCGAACTCGCGGATATCGAGTTGCGGCGCCAGCAGGTGCGCCTGTCCCCTTATGTGGCCGCCCGCCTGCCCAGCCTGGTGGTCGATCCCATCCTGATCGAACAGGTGCTGATCAACCTGCTCAAGAACGCAGGCGAATCCATTGTCCAGGCCGCCCGCCCTCCCGGGCAACGTTTCGTGGAGCTGCGCGTAGGCCCCAGGCGCGTCGAGGAACAGAACGTGGTCGAGTTCAGTGTGCGCGACTCCGGCAAAGGCGTGCCGCCCGAGATGATTGAACGCATCTACGAGGCGTTCTACAGCACCAAGAGCGAAGGCATGGGCATCGGCCTCAAGCTCTGCCGCAGCATCGTGGAATCGCACCACGGCAGGATGCGGGTGGAGAACATCTACAATGGCTCGGAGGTGGTGGGTTGCTGTTTCAGTTTCTGGATACCCGTGGTTTCCCGGTTGACGGTGAACGAAGCAGCCAACGAAGCGGTCCCTGAGACAACACCACGCGACAACGAAAGTACGAGATGAGCTTGACCCCAAAAAAAGGCAGCGTCTATGTCGTCGATGATGACGAGGCGGTACGCGATTCCCTGCAATGGTTGCTGGAAGGCAAGGATTACCGGGTCCGCTGTTTCGAATCGGCGGAAGCCTTCCTCAGCCGCTACGACCCGCGTGAGGTGGCCTGCCTCATCGCCGACATCCGCATGGGCGGCATGAGCGGCATGGAGCTGCAGGAAAAACTGATCGAGCGCCAGTCGCCCCTGCCCATCGTCTTCATCACCGGTCATGGTGACGTGCCCATGGCCGTTGAATCCATGAAGAAAGGCGCTCTGGACTTCATCCAGAAGCCCTTCAACGAAGACCAGCTGCTGGCCCTCGTCGAACGCATGCTGGAGAAAGCCAGGGACGCGTTCGCCACCCACCAGCAGGCCGCCAGCCGCGACGCCCTGCTGGCCAAGCTCACCAGCCGCGAGTCGCAGGTGCTCGAGCGCATCGTGGCCGGCCGGCTGAACAAGCAGATCGCCGACGATCTGGGCATCAGCATCAAGACGGTGGAAGCGCACCGCGCCAACATCATGGAAAAGCTCGGCGCCAACACCGTGGCCGACCTGCTCAAGATCGCCCTGGGCCAGACGCCGGCCAAGGCCTGAAACAGCCACCACCCCTTCCAACGCCCGCCCCTGCGGGCGTTTTCACTTTCCAGATCCAGGACTCATCACCATGACCGCCCAACTCATCGACGGCAACGCCCTTTCCAAACAGCTTCGCACTGACGTCAGCGCCCGTGTGACCGCGCTCAAGGCCAAGGGCGTCACGCCCGGCCTGGCGGTCATCCTGGTGGGGGACAACGCGGCTTCGCAGGTGTATGTGCGCAACAAGGTCAAGGCCTGTGAAGACACGGGCATGCATTCGGTGCTGGAAACCTGGCCCGCGTCCATGACCGAGGCGGAACTGCTGGCCCGCGTCGACGCCCTGAACCGCGACCCCAGCATCCACGGCATCCTGGTCCAGCTGCCGCTGCCGGCCCACATGAACGCACAGCGCGTCATCGAAGCCATCTCGCCCGAGAAGGACGTGGACGGCTTCCACATCGCCAGTGCCGGCGCGCTCATGACCGGCCTGCCCGGCTTCTGGCCCTGCACGCCCTACGGCTGCATGAAGATGCTCGAGAGCATCGGTTACGACCTCAAGGGCAAGCACGCCGTCGTCATCGGCCGCAGCAACATCGTGGGCAAGCCCATGGCCATGATGCTGCTGCAGCAGAACGCCACCGTCACCATCTGTCACAGCGCCACGAAGGACCTCAAGGCCATGACCTTGCAGGCCGATGTGATCGTCGCCGCCGTCGGCAAGCGCAACGTGCTCACGGCCGACATGGTCAAGCCCGGCGCCGTGGTGCTGGACGTGGGCATGAACCGCAACGAGGAAGGCAAACTCTGCGGCGACGTGGACTTCGCCGGTGTCAAGGAAGTGGCGGGCTACATCACCCCGGTGCCCGGCGGCGTCGGACCCATGACCATCACCATGCTGATGGTCAATACGCTGGAGTCCGCTGAACGCGGCGCAAAGGTCTGATTTACCGGCGCGACAGGCGCCACAAGACCGCACCGGTGCACAGCCACTGGCCCAGCACCATCACACTGCCCAGGCCATGCCACAGGCGCAGGTCGCCGCCGGTGGCGCGGGCGGTGACGATCCTCTGCGCCACACCGAATTCCTGCACCAGCGCCAGCAGCATGGCGGCCAACACAAAACCCATGGTGCCCAGCACGCGCTGCATCTGCGCCAGCCGTTGCGGGTCCACCGCCTCACCCGCCATCGGGAACGTCGCATCGGCACGCGCACGGCGCAGCACCAGCAGCAAGGCCAGGCCAATGCCCAGACCGGCCCAGCATTGCAGGGAAAACAGGTGCGCGGCCACCGGGCCGGCGACCGCTGCGCCGAGCTTGGCAAACAGCGTCGGCACGGCCACAAAGCTCAGGCCCGTGATGCCGCCCCACCACAGCGCCGCCAGGAACACCGCCAACCGCTGCATGGTCGTCACTCGTAGCGAACAGCCACCACCTCGTAGCGGCGCACGCCACCGGGCGCCTGCACCTCGGCCACATCGCCCTCTTCCTTGCCGATCAGTGCTCGCGCGATCGGGCTGCTGATGTTGATCAGCCCCTTCTTCAGGTCGGCCTCGTCCTCGCCCACGATCTGGTAGGTCACGGCCGCACCACTGTCTTCATCTTCCAGGTCCACGGTGGCGCCGAACACCACACGTCCACCAGCGTCCACGCTCGCCGGGTCGATGACCTGCGCGGCCGACAGTTTGCCCTCCACTTCGGCGATGCGGCCTTCGATGAAGCCCTGGCGCTCTTTGGCCGCGTCGTAGTCGGCGTTCTCGCTCAGATCCCCCTGAGCACGCGCCTCGGCGATGGCCTGGATCACCGCCGGCCGGTCCACGGTCTTGAGCTTGTGCAGCTCGGCCTTGAGCATCTCGGCGCCGCGCTTGGTGATGGGAAAGGTGGCCATGGCATTCACTCCGGAAACACGAGGGGCTGGTGCAAACGTTTTTTCAGCCCGGAACAAAAGGAAACCGCCGAACGTTGCCGTTCGGCGGTGAGATGGACCGGATTATGCCCCGGTCCGGGCTTGTCACACCGGGTAAAGACCCGGTGTCGCGGTGATCAGGCTGCAGCGAGCTGGGCGTGCATGTCCTGCACCGAAATCACGCCCAGGTTGTCCACGTGCTTCATGCCCTCGACGGCGGCTTCAGCCCCGGCGATGGTGGTGAAGGTGGTCACGCGGGCCAACAGGGCCGAGGTGCGGATCGCACGCGAATCGGCGATGGCGTTGCGACGCTCTTCGACCGTGTTGATGACCAGTGCAATCTCGTTGTTCTTGATCATGTCCACGATGTGCGGCCGGCCTTCGGTCACCTTGTTCACCGTCTGCACCGGCACGCCGGCCTCGGCGATGGCCGCAGCGGTACCCCGCGTGGCCACCAGCTCGAAGCCCATGGCCACCAGCTGGCGGGCCACCTCGACCGCACGCGACTTGTCACCGTTTTTCACGGTGAGGAACACCTTGCCCGACCGGGGCAGCTTCGTGCCGGCGCCCAGCTGGCTCTTGACGAAGGCCTCGCCGAAGGTCTTGCCCACGCCCATCACTTCGCCGGTGGACTTCATCTCGGGGCCGAGGATCGTGTCCACACCCGGGAACTTGACGAACGGGAACACGGCCTCCTTGACGCTGAAGTAAGGCGGTGTGACCTCGGCGCCGATGCCCTGCTGGTCCAGTGTCTGGCCGGCCATGCAGCGCGCCGCCACCTTGGCCAGCTGGATACCCGTGGCCTTGGACACGAAAGGCACCGTGCGCGAGGCGCGCGGGTTCACTTCGAGCACGAAGATCACGTCGGTCTTGACGCCGTTCTCTTCCTTCTCCTGGATCGCGAACTGAACGTTCATCAGACCCACCACGTTCAGGCCCTGGGCCATGGCGGCGGTCTGGCGCTTGAGCTCGTCGATGGTGGCCTTGGAGAGGTAGTACGGTGGCAGCGAGCAGGCGGAGTCGCCCGAGTGCACGCCGGCCTGTTCGATGTGCTCCATCACGCCGCCGATGAAGACACGGCCCGATGCGTCGCGCACCGCGTCCACGTCGCACTCGATGGCGTCGTTCAGGAAGCGGTCCAGCAGGACCGGCGAATCGTTGCTCACCTTCACGGCCTCGCGCATGTAGCGCTCCAGGTCGCGCTGCTCGTGCACGATCTCCATCGCGCGGCCGCCCAGCACGTAGCTGGGGCGCACCACCAGCGGGTAACCCAGGGAGGCGGCCTTTTCCAGTGCCTCGGCTTCGGTGCGGGCGGTGGCGTTGGGCGGCTGCTTGAGCTTGAGTTCGTGCAGCAGGGCCGAGAAGCGCTCGCGGTCTTCGGCCGCGTCGATCATGTCGGGCGTGGTGCCGATGATGGGCACGCCGTTGGCCTCCAGGCCCAGCGCGAGCTTGAGCGGCGTCTGGCCGCCGTACTGCACGATCACGCCGACCGGCTTCTCCTTGTCCACGATCTCCAGCACGTCTTCCAGCGTCAGCGGCTCGAAGTACAGGCGGTCGCTGGTGTCGTAGTCGGTGGACACGGTTTCCGGGTTGCAGTTGACCATGATGGTCTCGTACCCGTCTTCGCGCATGGCCAGCGCGGCGTGCACGCAGCAGTAGTCGAACTCGATGCCCTGACCGATGCGGTTGGGACCGCCGCCCAGCACCATGATCTTCTTCTTGTTGGTCGGTTCGGCCTCGCACTCACCGTCCCCGTGGCCTTCGTAGGTCGAGTACAGGTAGGCGGTGTCGGTGGCGAACTCGGCCGCGCAGGTGTCCACGCGCTTGTAGACCGGGCGCACATTCAGTGCCTTGCGGCGTTCGCGCACCGCGGTGTCGGTGGTGGCCAGGAGCTTGGCCAGACGGCGGTCGGAGAAGCCCTTCTTCTTCAGGCCGCGCAGCGTGTCGGCGTCCAGGCTGGTCAATGCCTGGTCGCCCTTCTCGGCGACCAGCTTGTCCATGGCCATCTCGAGCTTGATGATTTCCTCGATCTGGATCAGGAACCACTTGTCGATCTTGGTGAACTGGTGCACCTCGTCCACCGACCAGCCGGCGGCGAATGCATCGCCCACGTACCAGATGCGCTCGGGGCCGGGTTCGCCCAGCTCGCGCTCCAGGGTCTCGCGGTCCTGGGTCTTTTCGTTCATGCCGTCCACGCCGACTTCCAGACCGCGCAGGGCCTTCTGGAACGACTCCTGGAAGGTGCGGCCCATGGCCATCACCTCGCCCACCGATTTCATCTGGGTGGTCAGGCGGCTGTCGGCGGTGGGGAACTTCTCGAACGCGAAGCGCGGGATCTTGGTGACCACGTAGTCGATCGAGGGCTCGAACGATGCGGGCGTGGCGCCGCCGGTGATCTCGTTGCGCAGCTCGTCCAGCGTGTAGCCCACGGCCAGCTTGGCCGCCACCTTGGCGATGGGGAAGCCGGTGGCCTTGGAGGCCAGGGCCGACGAACGCGAGACACGCGGGTTCATCTCGATGACGACCATGCGGCCGTCCTTCGGGTTGATGGAGAACTGCACGTTCGAACCGCCGGTGTCCACGCCGATCTCGCGCAGCACGGCCAGCGAAGCGTTGCGCAGGATCTGGTATTCCTTGTCGGTCAGCGTCTGGGCCGGCGCCACGGTGATCGAATCACCCGTGTGCACGCCCATCGGGTCCAGGTTCTCGATCGAGCAGACGATGATGCAGTTGTCCGCCTTGTCGCGCACCACTTCCATCTCGTACTCTTTCCAGCCGAGCAGCGATTCTTCGATCAGCAGCTCGTTGGTCGGCGAGGCTTCCAGGCCACGCTTGCAGATGGTCTCGAACTCTTCCGGGTTGTAGGCGATGCCGCCACCCGTGCCACCCAGCGTGAAGCTGGGGCGAATCACGGTCGGGAAGCCGGTGGTCTTCTGCACCGCCCAGGCCTCTTCCATGCTGTGGGCGATGCCCGACTTGGCCGACCCCAGACCGATCTTGGTCATGGCGTCCTTGAACTTCAGACGGTCCTCAGCCTTGTCGATGGCCTCCGGCGTGGCGCCGATCAGCTCGACGCCATAACGGGCCAGCACACCGTTGCGCCACAGATCCAGCGCACAGTTCAGCGCGGTCTGGCCGCCCATTGTCGGCAGGATGGCGAAGCCACCCGGGCAGTTGGGACGCTCCTTGGCGATGATCTTCTCGACCGTCTGCCAGGTGATGGGCTCGATGTAGGTGACGTCGGCCGTGGCCGGGTCCGTCATGATCGTCGCCGGGTTGCTGTTGATCAGCACCACCTTGTAGCCCTCTTCGCGCAGGGCCTTGCAGGCCTGAACGCCCGAGTAGTCGAACTCGCAGGCCTGGCCGATGATGATCGGGCCGGCGCCGATGATGAGGACGGTCTGTATGTCGGTGCGCTTGGGCATTATTTCTTCTCCTGGGCCTGGGTCATCAGCGCAATGAAGCGGTCAAACAGGTAGCCAATGTCGTGCGGGCCGGGCGAGGCTTCCGGGTGGCCCTGGAAGCAGAAGGCCGGCTTGTCGGTGCGGGCCAGGCCCTGCAGCGTGTTGTCGAACAAGCTGACGTGCGTGGCGCGCAGGTTCGCCGGCAGGGACTTCTCATCCACGGCAAAGCCATGGTTCTGGCTGGTGATGCTCACGCGGCCGCTGTCGAGGTCCTTGACCGGGTGGTTGGCGCCGTGGTGGCCGAACTTCATCTTGAAGGTCTTGGCCCCCGAGGCCAGCGCCATGATCTGGTGACCCAGGCAGATGCCGAAGGTCGGTGTGCCGGTCTCGATCAGTTCCTTGGCTGCAGCAATGGCGTAGTCGCAAGGCTCCGGATCGCCCGGGCCGTTGGACAGAAATATGCCGTCGGGTTGGTGCTTGAGCACCTCGGCGGCCGGCGTCTGCGCCGGCACCACGGTGACCTTGCAGCCGCGCTCGGCCAGCATGCGCAGGATGTTCTTCTTGACGCCGAAGTCGTAGGCGACCACATGGAACTTCGGTGCGGCCTGTTCGCCGTAGCCGCTGCCGAGTTTCCACTCGGACTGGGTCCAGGCGTAGGCTGCGGGGGCGGAAACGACCTTGGCCAGGTCCTGACCGGCCATGCTGGGCGCGGCCTTGGCGGCCGCAATGGCCTGCACGCGGTGCGCATCGGTGATCACTTCGCCAGCCGGCAACGCCAGGATGCAACCGTTCTGGGCACCCTTGGTGCGCAGCAAGCGTGTGAGCGCACGCGTGTCCAGGTCGGCGATGGCGACCGTCCCTTCACGTTGCAGGTATTGGGACAGGGTCTCTTCGCTGCGGAAGTTGGACGCCAGAAGGGGCAGGTCTTTGATGATCAGGCCGGCGGCATGGATGCGGTCGGCCTCCACGTCCTCACGGTTCACACCGGTGTTGCCGATGTGCGGGTACGTGAGGGTGACGATTTGCTGGCAGTAGCTCGGATCGGTGAGGATTTCCTGGTAGCCGGTGATCGAGGTGTTGAATACCACCTCGCCGGTCGTCTGACCGGTGGCCCCGATGGAAATCCCGGTAAAGACCGTGCCGTCGGCGAGCGCTAGAAGGGCTTTCGGGTGGACGGGCAGCACGGTTTTCTCCAGGTTTTGTGCAAGCACCCGCGCCCGCCAGGGGGCACAACCGTGAAGATTCGCGCCCGCTCCCACATCGGCCGCCCAGAGGGCAACCAGGGTGAAAAAGACGGGAATCTGGGCAGAAAGCCGGGGCGGACGCAGCAGCTTGCGTCGATTGCGGGTAAACCCCGGAATTATAGCCGCTCGGCCCTGGTCGCCGCGCTGGCGTGCAGGCAAATCGCCGCAGCGGCCGCCACGTTGAGCGACTCTTCGCCGCCAGGCTGCACGATGCGTACCGACGCACTGGCCAAGCCTTCGAGCGCGGGGGACACGCCCTGCCCTTCGTGGCCCAGCACCCAGGCACAGGGCCAGGGCAGGCGCGCCTGGTGCAAGAAGTCGCCGCGGTGCGAACTGGTCACCAGCAAGGGCACGCCCAGCGCGGCCAAGTCGTCGACCGACAAGCCTTCCACCAGATGCAACGCAAAGTGCGCCCCCATACCGGCGCGCATGACTTTGGGCGACCACAGGGCCGCCGTGCCCTTGAGGGCCAGCACCTGGGCAAAACCCATGGCTGCTGCGCTGCGCAGGATGGAGCCGACATTGCCGGCATCCTGCAGGCGGTCGAGCACCACGGCGCCCTGCCCGGCCTGTACGCCGGGCGCCGCCGGCAGATCCCACACGAAGCCGACACCGGCCGGTGACTCCAATCCACTGATACCGGCCATGAGCGCATCGGGCACGGTGACGATGTGGTCGGTCGCCTCGCGCAATTCCTGCGGCGCCTGCGGCCAGTACGACTGGGTGAAGACGGCTGTTGCAGGGCGCCGGCCTCGCGCCAGCAGGGCGCGACAGAGGTGGTCGCCCTCGAGCCAGACCTGGCCCTGCTTGCGGTAGGCCGTGCTGTCCTGCGCCAGCAGCCGCAGGCGTTTGAGCAAAGGGTTGTCGCGCGAGGTGATGGGGCTGGGAGTGGTCATGACCGGTCCTGTGAGGCAGCGGCGCGTGCGACGGGTGCAAAGCTGCGCCGGTGCTCGGGCAGTGGGCCGTGCGTCGCCAGCGCCTGCAGGTGCTGGGCCGTGCCGTAACCCTTGTGTTTCGCGAAGCCGTACATCGGGTGGCGCTGGTCGAGCTCATCGAGCAGCCGGTCGCGCGTGACCTTGGCCAGGATGGACGCAGCCGAGATGGCCGGCACCAGCGCATCACCCGAGACGATGGCCTCGGCCAGCACATCCAGCGGCGGCAGGCGGTTGCCGTCCACCAGCACCTTGGCCGGCTTCAGGCGCAGGCCCTGCACCGCGCGCTGCATGGCGAGCATGGTGGCGTGCAGGATGTTCAGTCGGTCGATCTCCTCCACCGAAGCCTGTGCGATGCTGCAGCACAGGGCCTTGGCACGGATCTCGTCGTACAGCATTTCGCGGCGTTTGGCGGTGAGCTGCTTGGAGTCGGCGAGCCCTTTGATGGGTTTGAGGTCGTCCAGGATGACCGCCGCCGCCACCACCGGGCCGGCCAACGGCCCGCGACCGGCCTCGTCCACCCCGGCGATGAGCCCGGGCACGTCCCAGCTGAAGGCAGCCTGCTCAGCCTGCAAGAACTTTTTCGATCGCATCGGTGGCGAGCTGTGCCGTGTCGCGGCGCAGCTGGTGGTGCAGGTCGGTGAAGCGTTGCTGCAGCTGCGTGCAGCGATCCGGCGCATCGAGCCAGGCCAGTGTCTCGCGCGCCAGTGCTTCGGGCGTGGCGGCGTCCTGCAGCAGCTCGGGCACGACGAACTCGCCACTGAGAATGTTGGGCAACCCGACCCAGGGCTGGAGCTGCTTGCGCCGCATGATCTGCCAGGACAGCCAGTTCATGTTGTAGGCAATCACCATCGGCCGCTTGAACAGTGCGGCTTCAAGGGTGGCGGTGCCACTGGCGATCAGCGTCACATCACAGGCGGTCAGTACGGCGTGCGACTGCCCGTCGAACACGGTCAGCGCGTCGCCCAAGCCGCTGGCCGCTGCCAGCTGGCGGATACGCTCGCGCAACGCTGGCACGGCGGGCACCACAAAGCGCAGACCCGAACGGGCCTTGCACATGAGCGCGGCGGCGTCGAAGAACCGCTGGGCGAGGTACTGCACCTCGGAGGCACGGCTGCCGGGCAGGATCGCGACCACGGTGTCGTCCTCGCGCAGACCGAGCTTGCGCCTGGCGGCCGTGCGATCGGGTTCCAGCGGGATCACGTTCGCCAGCGGATGGCCGACGTAGGTGGACGCGATGCCATGCCGGGCGAGCAGTGCGGGTTCGAACGGGAAGATGCACAGCACGTGGTCGGCGCTGCGGCGGATCTTCTCCACCCGCTCGGGTCGCCAGGCCCAGATCGACGGGCACACGAAGTGCATGGTGCGAACGCCCTGCGTCCTGAGCGCGGCTTCAAGGTCCAGGTTGAAGTCGGGTGCGTCCACACCGACGAACAGGTCGGGCCGGTCTGCGCCGAGCAGGCGATGCCGCAACTCGTCGCGGATGCCGACAATCCCGCGGTAGTGACGCAACACCTCGATGTAACCGCGCACGGCGAGCTTCTCACTCGGCCACCAGGCTTCGAAGCCCTGCTCGGCCATGCGGGGGCCGCCGATCCCGACGGTCTGTACCTGCGGCCAGCGCTGGCGCAGGCCCTGCAGCAGCAGGCCGGCCAACAGGTCCCCGGACGTTTCGCCGGCGACCAGCGCAAAACGTCTGGGTTCGGTCATGGGATCAGCGGACGATGCCGCGCTGGGGCGAGGTCTGCTGCAGGAAGTCCAGCATCAGCGCCACGTCGGGAGCCGCCTCGGGCGTCTTCTCCGTCAGGCTGCGAATGCGCTCGGACGCCTGCTCCAACGTCAGGTCATCGCGGTACAGCGCCCTGTGCATGGCCTTGACGGCGGCGATGCGATCGGGTGAAAAACCTCGCCGGCGCAGCCCCTCGAAGTTCATCGAGCGTGCCGCGGCCGGCTGGCCCTGGCACATCACAAACGGAGGCAGGTCCGCGAACAGCAGCGAGCACATGGCTGTCATGGCGTGATCGCCGATGCGCACGAACTGGTGCACCACGGTGAAACCGCCGAGGATGACCCAGTCGCCCACGGTCACGTGACCGGCCAGCTGCGAGTTGTTGGCGAAGATGGTCTTGTTGCCCACCACACAGTCGTGCGCCAGGTGCACATAAGCCATGATCCAGTTGTCATCGCCCACCACCGTCTTGCCCAGATCCCCGGGCGATCCGATGTTGAAGGTGCAGAACTCGCGGATGGTGTTGCGGTCGCCGATGATCAGTTCGCAGGGTTCGCCCGCGTACTTCTTGTCCTGCGGGATCGCACCCAGCGAGTTGAACTGGAAGATGCGGTTGTCGCGACCGATGGTGGTGTGCCCCTCGATCACGCAATGCGCGCCGACCGTTGTGCCAGCACCAATCTTGACGTGCGGGCCGATGACCGTGTACGGGCCAACGCTGACACTGCTGTCCAGCTGGGCTGCCGGATCGACCAGCGCGGTAGGGTGGATCTTGTTCATGCGCGATGCCCCGTCGCTCAGGCGATGGTGCGCATGGTGCACATGAGTTCGGCCTCGCAAACCACGTCGCCAGCCACCGTTGCCACGGCCTTGAACTTGAAGATGCCGGCCTTCATGCGGTCCAGCGTGATGTCCATGATCAGCTGATCACCCGGCTCGACCGGGCGCTTGAAGCGCGCCCCGTCGATGCCAGCGAAGTAATACACCGTCTTGTCGTCAGGCGTGGTGCCGAGGGTGTCGAAGGCCAGCAGCGCCGCGGCCTGGGCCATGGCTTCCAGCTGGAAAACCCCCGGAAACACGGGACGGTGCGGGAAGTGGCCGGTGAACTGCGGCTCATTGACCGACACGTTCTTGAGTGCCTTGATGCGTTTGCCCTTCTCCAGTTCCAGCACCCGATCCACCAGCAGGATGGGATAGCGGTGCGGCAATTGCTTGAGGATCTGGTGGATGTCCATCATGGCTCGGTCTTGTTCTGTTGGGCTTGTTCGAGGGCCTGCTCGACGGCCTTGAGGCGTTCGCGCAGGCGGTTGAGTTGCTTGAGGGAAGCGGCGTTCTTCTCCCAGCTCGCATTGTCGTCGATGGGAAACATGCCGGTGTACTGGCCCGGCTCGCGGATCGAGCGCGTGACCACGGATGCGGCCGAGACGTGAACCCCGTCGGCCAGGGTGAGGTGGCCCAGCACAATGGCGCCACCACCGACCGTGCAATGCGCACCAATGGTGGCGCTGCCGGCCACACCTGCGTTGCCAGCCATGGCGGTGTGGGCACCGATGCGCACGTTGTGTCCGATCTGAATCAGGTTGTCGAGCTTGACGCCGTCCTCGATGACCGTGTCGTCCAGCGCACCGCGGTCGATGCAAGTGTTGGCGCCGATCTCGACGTCATTGCCGATGCGCACCGCCCCCAACTGCTCGATCTTGATCCACTGCCCCTGATGGGGGGCAAACCCGAATCCATCGGCTCCGATGACCACGCCCGGATGCAGGATGCAGCGCTCGCCGACCACACAGCGCTCACCCACCGTCACGCGTGGATACAACACGGTTCCGGCGCCGATGCGAGCATCGCGACCGATCACCGCATGCGCGTCGATGCACGCCCCGTCGCCGATCTCGACTCCCGCGCCGATGACGGCGAACGGACCGATGTCCACGTCGCGTCCGATGCGGGCCAGCGGGTCAACGCTGGCCAGGGGGTCGACACGGGCAACTGGGCGTTGCGCATGCACCCTGCGCCACCACTGCGTCAGGCGTGCAAAGTAAAGATAGGGATCTTCGGTAACGATGCAGGCACCGCGCTTCTGAGCCTGCTCCAGCAGCGCCGGCGTGACGATCACGGCGGCCGCTCGCGTGCTCTGCAGCTGCGTGGCGTAACGCGCCTGCGAAAGGAAGGACAACTCGGCAGGACCGGCGGAAGACAGGGGGGCCAACCGGTCAATACGGGCGCCGGCATCACCGACCAGCGTGCCTCCTAGGGCTTCGACAATGGAGCCCAGGGTGACGGTCACACGACACCCCTTACTTGGCGTTGTTCAAGCCGTTGAGCACCTTGTCGGTGATGTCGAGCTTGGGACTGACGTACACGGCTTCCTGGATGATCAGATCGAACTTCTCGGCCTCGGCAACCTGCTTGATCACCCGATTGGCGCGCTCGATCACCTGCTGGAGTTCCTCGTTCTTGCGCAGACCGAGATCTTCCTGGAACTCACGCTGCTTGCGCTGCAGCTCACGATCCTGATCCACCAGTTGGCGCTGACGCGAGACGCGTTGGCTCTCAGGAATCGTCGGAGCCTCACGCTCGAACTTCTCTGAAGCACTCTTGAGCTGCGCCGCCAGTGCCTGCAGATCCTTTTCTCGTTTGGAGAATTCCTGCTCGAGTCGCGTTTGGGCCACTTTGGCCGAGTTGGATTCGCGGAGGATTCGATCCAGGTTCACCAGCCCGATCTTCAAATCCTGAGCAAACGCTCCCAGGGACAACACCGAAGCGCCGGCGCCAATGGCGATCAGGCGGGCAAGGCGGGAAGAAAACGGCTTCATCAGAATGAGGTCCCGATCTGAAACTGGAATTTTTGGATTTTATCGCCCTCTTGCTTGCGCACCGGCTTCGCCCAGGCAAACCGCAACGGACCGACCGGCGAGATCCAGCTCAGGCCGATGCCCGCAGACGCCCGGAGGTCCGCGGTGTCCAGACGCTGATCTGGAGCCCAGACGTTGCCCACGTCGACAAAGCCGAACATGCGCAGGGTGCGGTCATTGCCCGCACCCGGGAACGGCGTGCTCACCTCGGCATTGAGGACCAGGTTGCGGTTGCCGCCAATGTTCACCTCTTGCGTGGTTGAGGTGCTGTTGACGATCGGGGAAGTCGCTCCCAGCGTGCCCTGTTCAAACCCGCGGACCGAACCCAGGCCACCACCATAGAAGTTCTTGAACACGGGGTACTTCCGGCCCTGCAGTCCCTTGCCCACACCCACTTCAGCATTGAACGCGAAGGTGTATTGCTTGGTGATCGGGATGTACTGCTGGAACTGGTAGCTGCTCTTGAGGTATCGGGTATCGCCCGCCACACCCCATTCGGTGTTGAAACGCTGCAGACGCCCCTTGCTGGGCACCAGGGCACTGTCCCGATCGTCTCTCGCCCACCCCACAGTCAACGGCACCGAGGTGCTGGTTTCACCAAACTCGGCGATGTGCTCCTGATAGGCCTGCGGGATGTCGGTCCCTTCCACGATGCGCGTCTGCTCGGCACCGAGGCCGAAGAACACGGTGTCCTGCTCCGTGAAAGGCACACCGAACCGCACACTGGAACCTGTGGTCCGCAGTTCGTAGTCACCACCCTGGGAACTGTATGGACTGCTGGTCTTGTGATAGATGTCGAAGGTGCGCGAGACACCATCGGCCGTGAAATAGGGATTGGTGGTGCTGAGGACCAGCTGACGGTTGTAGTCGCTGGTGTTGATGTCGAGCCCCAGGTAGTTTCCGCTGCCGAAGGCGTTCTCCTGTTTGATGCCCACGATCAGCGACAGACCTTCGGCCTGCGCATAGCCAGCACCCAGTGACAGGTTGCCGGTGGGCTTTTCAACCACGGAGATGTTGAGGTCCACCTGATCCGGCGAGCCGGGCACCTGCTGCGTGTCCACGCTGACCTCGGTGAAAAACCCCAATCGGTCCACCCGATCGCGCGACAGCCGGATGCGATCACTGTCATACCACGAGGCTTCGAACTGACGGAACTCGCGGCGGATCACTTCGTCGCGTGTGCGGTTGTTGCCCTCGACATTGATGCGCCGGACATACACCCGCCGGGAAGGTTGGGCACGCAACACGAAAGCCACGCGGTTGTTGACCCGATCGATCTCGGGCACGGCCTCCACCTGGGCAAAGGCATATCCAAAGGCACCGTAGTAGTCGGTGAAGGCCTTGATGGTGGTGTTCACATCCTCGACGTTGTACGCTTCGCCGGCACGCAGGGTCACGAGCGACTTGAAGTCGGCTTCCTTGCCCAGGTAATCTCCCGCCAGTTCCACCTTGGACACCACGAAGCGCTGGCCTTCGCTGATGTTGATCGTCACGCTCATGTCGGCCTTGTCGGGCGAAATGGCCACCTGGGTCGAATCGATGCGGAACTCCAGATAACCGCGCGTGAGGTAGTACGAGCGCAGGGTCTCCAGATCGGCATTGAGTTTGGCGCGCGAATAGCGGTCACTCTTGGTGTACCAACTCAGCCAGCCGCCGGTGTCCAGATCGAACAGGTTGCGCAGCGTCGACTCCGAAAACGCCTGGTTGCCGACGATGCGGATGTCGCGGATCTTGGCCACATCGCCTTCGGTCACGCTGAAGTTCAGGTTGACCCGGTTGCGTTCACCCGGCGTGACGGTAGTGACCACCTGAGCCGCGTACATGCTCTTGTTGATGTACTGGCGCTTGAGTTCCTGCTCGGCGCGGTCGGCCAGCGCCTTGTCGAAGGGACGGCCTTCGGCCAGCCCCACGTCGCGCAGCGCCTTCTTCAGCACCTCTGCGTCGAACTCCTTGATGCCCGAGAAGCTCACGTCGGCCACACTGGGTCGCTCCTCGACGATCACGATCAGCACATCGCCGTTGATCTGCAGACGCACGTCGGTGAACAGGCCCAGACCGAACAGGGAACGGATGGCGGCCGAACCCTTGTCGTCGTTGTACTGGTCACCGATGCGAAACGGCAGCGATGCGAACACGGTGCCCGGTTCGACGCGCTGAAGACCTTCGACCCGGATGTCGCGAAGCTTGAACGGTTCAACGGCCCAGGCTGGCAACGCCGCCAGCACGGACGCGGCGAGCACACCCAGTGACAGGCCACGTAGACCTGCGAGTTTGTTTTTCATGGGAAGGGAGGAATTTCAGCCAGCCAAGCGGGCCACATCGTTGAAGAGGGCTACGGCCATGAGGGCCATCAGAATGGCAACGCCGCCGCGTTGCAGGCGCTCCAGCCAAGCATCCGATACGGGCCGGCCGGTCACACCCTCCCAAAGATAATACATCAGGTGTCCACCATCGAGGACCGGCAGCGGCAGCAGGTTGAGCACGCCCAGACTGACGCTGATCAGAGCCAGAAACAGCAGGTAAGACGTGATACCGAGACTGGCGGACTTGCCCGCGTAGTCGGCGATCGTGAGCGGGCCGCTGAGGTTCCTGACCGAAGCCTCACCGATCAGCATGCGCCCCATCATCTTCAGCGACAGCCACGAGACCTCCCAGGTGCGCACCACCCCTTGCACCAGGCCGTCGATGGCGCCCAGGCGCACCGTGGTCATGGCCGGCGCTGCACCGATATAGGCACCGACTCGGCCGATCCAGACATCGCCCTGCCGTTCCGGTCGCGCCTGCACTTCCAGTTCGATCTGCCGACCGGCGCGCTCAATCACCCAGCGCTGGCTCAACGCCTCACCCTGCGGCCCGACGGCCGAGCGGATCAGCGCCCTAAGCTGCTGGCCATCGGCGACGGGGCGGTCACCGACCCGCAGCACACGATCACCCTCCTGCAAACCGGCAGCGGCCGCAGCGCCATCGGGCATGACTTCACCCACCACCGGGGCACTCCAGGGTGCGGTGATGCCAATGCGCTGGAACAGCCTGGCATCGGCGTCTTGCACGTCCAGTCCATCCAGCGGGAGCACCACCTCGCGCCCGCCCACGTCCGGTCCGCTGGCCACCCACAGACTGAGGTTGCGCTGGTCCAGTGCAGCCTGGGTCAGGTGCCAACGCAGGTCTTCAAACGAGCGAACCGCCACCGGTTCGTCCCCTTCAGTAGCCACCTGACGCACCCATTCACCGCCGCGGAGTCCGGCCTGCTCGGCCACCGACCCGGCCACCGGGCTGGCCAGCACCGGCTCAGGTTCCTCGACACCGGTCCAGTTCACCAGCGAGTACAGCGCGATGGCCAGCAGCAGGTTGGCCGCCGGTCCCGCGAACACGATCAGCGCTCGTGATCGAAGTGGCTGCGTGTTGAAGGCCAGGTGGCGCTCGGCAGGGTCGACGGGTGCCTCGCGCTCGTCGAGCATGCGCACATAGCCGCCCAGCGGCAAGGCGCCCAGCACGAACTCGGTCGGGCTGCCCGGTCGCTGCCAGCGCAACAGCGGCTTGCCGAAGCCGACCGAAAAGCGCAGTACCTTCACGCCGCAGGCCACGGCCATGCGGTAGTGGCCGTATTCGTGCACGGCAATCAGCAGCCCGAGGGCCACGACAAAAGCGATCAAGGTCATCATGTTCCGGTCCTTCCCGGGCGAGTGACCCGCTCAGCGACCGATCCGGACAATCGATTCACGGGCAGCGGCACGGGCCATGGCATCGATGGCCAGCAGGTCGTCCAGGTTCGAAGGCTTGGAGGGCATGCAGGTGGACAAAGTTGCATGGTTGACCGCATGGATCTGGTCGAAGCCCAGGCGTCGATCCAGGAACGCAGCGACCGCCTCCTCGTTGGCCGCGTTGAGCACGGCGGTGGTGCCGGTGGGCCCGGCCAGCGCATCCCATGCCAGTTGCAGACCAGGGAAGCGACGGCTGTCCGGCGGCTCGAACGTCAGTGCGCCGATCGTCGAAAAGTCCAGCGTCGCGGCACCGGATTCGGTGCGCTCCGGCCAGGACAGGCCATAGGCGATGGGCACGCGCATGTCGGGCGTGCCCAGCTGCGCGACCACCGAGCGATCCGTGTATTCGACCATGGAGTGTATGACGCTCTGCGGGTGAATGATCACCTCGATACGCTCGGGTGCCAGCCCGAACAGGTAGCGCGCCTCGATGACTTCCAGCGCCTTGTTCATCATGGTGGCCGAATCCACCGAGATCTTGCGCCCCATCACCCAATTGGGATGAGCGCAGGCCTGCTCCGGCGTCACGTCGGCCAGTGTGTCAGGGTCGCGTGTGCGAAACGGCCCGCCCGAGGCGGTCAGCACAATCTTGCGCACGCGGCGGTCCCACGTGGTCGGGTCCTCCGGCAGGGACTGGAACACCGCCGAATGCTCGCTGTCGATGGGCAACAGGGTGGCGCTCCCCTGCTTCACCGCCTGCATGAACAGGTCACCGCCCACCACCAGGGCTTCCTTGTTGGCCAGCAGCAACTTCTTGCCCGCGCGCGCCGCCGCCAGGCTGGGCGCCAGACCTGCTGCCCCGACGATGGCGGCCATCACCGCATCGACCGCCGGATCGGCGCTCACATCACAGAGTGCCTGAGCACCCGAGAGCACCTGCACAGGCAAGCCCCGTTCCCGCACCTTGTCTGCCAGTTGCCGTGCATGAGGCGCACTGGCCATGACGGCGTAACGCGGTTCAAAGGATTGACACTGGGCCAGCAGGACGTCCACCTGGGTGGCTGCGGTGAGCGCGAAAACGCGGTAACGGTCCGGGTGCCGCGCGATCACGTCCAGAGTGCTGGTCCCGATGGAACCGGTGGATCCGAGGACGGTGACGAACTGTCGTGAATCGATCATGAGGTCAAAGGGTGGCAAACAGCATGGCCAAGGGCAACACCGGCAAAAGAGCATCGACCCGGTCCAGCACCCCGCCATGGCCAGGCAGCAACTGGCTGGAATCCTTCATGCCGGCACTGCGCTTGACCAGCGATTCGACCAGGTCGCCCACCACGCTCATGCCCGTGAGAAACAGGAGCACCGGAACCGCCAGCAAAGGGCCGCTGGCCCACAGCCGGGAGAACAGGCTGGGCTGGTCGGTCAGCCCCTGAGCATCCAGCCACAGCCAGCCTGCTGCCAGCAGAATCACACCAGCCATTCCACTGAACACCCCTTCCCAGCTCTTGCCCGGGCTGATGGCGGGTGCCAGCTTTCGACGACCAAAGGCCTTGCCACCGAAGTAAGCCGCGATGTCGGCCATCCAGACCAGGGTGAGGACAGAGAGCAGAAAGCCCAGCCCCATCTGGCGTGCCTGGATCAGGGCAAAGCAGGCACAAGCGATAAGCACGAGACCACCTGGCAAGCGCAGAGCGACCGGCCAGCGCCCCCAGCCCGCGACACCGCGGCGCAGCATCCATACCGACAATGGCACCCAGATCGCCGCGGCCACCCACCAGATCACCCTCGGACTCTGCGAGGGGTCAAGAAACCACCACACCAGACCCAGAACAGCCCCGAGAACCGCGCCCGTCAACCGTGCAGGCGCTTCAGGCAAACCATTGAGACGCGCCCATTCCCAGCCAGCCGACACGGTCAGCGCCAGGACCAGCAGGGCAAACGGTTCGATGGTGGGAAAGAACAGGGCAAACAGGAAAAACGCCAGCAGCACCAGCGCGGTGATGATCCGCTGCTTAAGCATGCGCACCGCCCGATGCAGCGGGCGCCACCTGTTCGGAGGTCTGGCCAAAGCGCCGTTCCCGTGCAGCATAGGCCGCAAGCGCGCGATCGAGTTCATCTTCATCGAAGTCGGGCCACAGACAACTGGTGAACACCAACTCCGAGTAAGCGCATTGCCAGAGCAGGAAGTTGCTGATCCGCATCTCGCCACCGGTGCGAATCAGGAGGTCCGGATCGCCCACGTGCGCCAAGGCAGTGGCCTCACACAGCGCCTCCTCGGTGATCTCGCGTCCTTCGGCCGCGAGTCGTCGTGCGGCCTGTGCGATGTCCCAGCGACCACCGTAGTTGAAGCAGACGTTGAGAACGAGCTTGCGATTGCCGGCGGTCAGGCGCTCGGCTTCCGCCAGCGCCTGCTGCACGCGTGCCGACAACACGCTCCGGTTGCCTGGAAAGTGCAAGCGCACCCCGTTTTCATGCAGGCGAGGCACCTCACGCCCCAAGGCCATGCCCAACAACTCCATGAGGCCAGACACCTCATCGGCCGGACGGTTCCAGTTTTCGGATGAGAAGGCAAAGACCGTCAGCACCGATACGCCACGGTCGATGCAGGCCTGGACAGCGCGCCGCAAAGCATCAACGCCCTGCTTGTGGCCCGCAACCCTCGGCAGGAAGCGCTTTTTCGCCCAACGTCCATTGCCATCCATGACAATGGCCACATGCCGGGGCAGGCGTTCGGGTGGAATCACGGAGGGCGCTGTGGACATCGGCATGGGCGGCGATCAGACCGCCATGATGTCCTGTTCTTTGGACGCCACCAGACGATCCACTTCGTTGATCATGCGGTCGGTCAGCTTCTGGATGTCATCGGTCGAGCGACGCTCATCGTCTTCCGATGCCAGCTTGTCCTTGACCAGCTTTTTGACGTGCTCGTTCGCGTCGCGACGCAGGTTCCGGATGGCGATCTTGGCCTGCTCCCCCTCACCACGCACCACCTTGGTGAGCTCCTTACGCCGCTCTTCGGTCATGGGCGGCATAGGCACACGGATCAGGTCACCCTGGCTCTGGGGATTAAGCCCAAGATCCGACTCGCGAATGGCTTTCTCGATCTTGGCGCCCATGCCCTTTTCCCAGGGTGCAACGCCGATGGTGCGCGCGTCCAGCAGGCTCAGGTTGGCGACTTGAGAGATCGGCAACATAGAGCCGTAGTAGTCCACCATCACGGTGTCCAGGATCTGCGGGTTCGGCCGACCGGTGCGCACCTTGGACAGCTGGCCCTTGAGCGCCTCCAGCGACTGGCCCATTTTGTGTTCAGCGTTTTGGCGAATCTCAGCAATGCTCATACAACTTCCTCAATTCAACAACAGTTGTCCGGTTGTCAGACGTGAACCAGGGTGCCTTCGTCACCACCGAGCACCACATTGCGCAGCGCACCCGTCTTGAAAATCGAGAACACCTTGACCGGCAGCTTCTGATCGCGGCACAGCGCAAACGCCGTGGCATCCATCACCTGCAGATTTTTGGCCATGGCCTCGTCAAAGTTCAACGAGGTGTAACGCGTGGCCTTGGGGTCCTTCTTGGGATCGGCGGTGTAAACCCCGTCGACCTTGGTGGCCTTGAGCACCACTTCCGCCCCCACCTCGGCCCCACGCAGCGCAGCTGCGGTATCGGTGGTGAAGAACGGGTTGCCGGTACCGGCAGCGAACACAACAACCTTGCCCTCTTCCAGATACTGCAGCGCCTTGGGACGAACGTAGGGCTCGACCACCTGATCAATGGCGATCGCCGACATCACGCGGGCGGTAACGCCCGTCTTGTTCAGTGCGTCCGCCAGTGCCAGCGAGTTCATGACGGTGGCCAGCATGCCCATGTAGTCAGCGGTGGCACGGTCCATGCCGACCGAGCCGCCCGCCACGCCTCGAAAGATGTTCCCGCCACCGATGACGATGGCCACCTCAACACCCAGGCGGGAAACCTCGGCGATTTCCTGGACCATTCGTTCGATGGTCGCCCGGTTGATACCGAAAGCATCATCACCCATCAGGGCTTCGCCCGACAGTTTCAACAGGATTCGTTTGTAGGCTGGCATGGGCTTATCCCTGTGATTCAGACAAAGGCAATAACCGTCAAGTGTAGCGAGCCGCGAAGGCCCTACCGGCCTGCTGCACGGCACTGACGGGGAATAGTCAGGCGACCGATGTGACAACGGGCCTTGCGGCCCGTTGTCTGTAAAGCGGAAGACCGGACCGGCAGATCAGGCGCCCTTGGCGGCCGCCACCTGGGCCGCCACTTCGGCGGCGAAGTCGTCGACCTTCTTCTCGATGCCCTCACCCACCACGTAAAGCGTGAAGCCCTTCACGTTGGTGTTGGCGGACTTGAGGTAGGCACCCACGGTCTGCTTGCCGTCGGCAGCCTTCACGAAGACCTGGTCGAACAGCGAAACCTCCTTGAGGTACTTCTGAACCGAACCGTCAACCATCTTGGCGACGATGTCGGCCGGCTTGCCGGACTCGGCGGCCTTGGCGGCGGCCACCGAGCGCTCGCGCTCGATCAGCTCGGCCGGCACATCGGCCGAGGTCAGCGACACCGGCTTCATGGCAGCCACGTGCATGGCCACATCCTTGGCGGCGGTGGCGTCACCGTCGAACTCGACGACCACGCCGATGCGGGTGCCGTGCAGATAGGCGGCCAGTTGACCACCGTTGGCCCAGCGCTGGAAGCGGCGGAAAGACATGTTCTCGCCGATCTTGCCGATCAGACCCTTGCGCACATCTTCCAGTGTGGGGCCGAAGCCGTCCTGCTCGTAGGCCAGTGCACCCAGAGCCGCGATATCGGCCGGGTTGTGCTCGGCCACCAGCTTGGCGGCGGCATTGGCCAAGGCCAGGAAACTGTCGTTCTTGGTCACGAAGTCGGTTTCGCAGTTCACTTCGACCAAGGCACCGGTGGTGCCACTGACGGCGGCGGCCACGACGCCTTCGGCGGTCACGCGGCTGGCGGCCTTGCCGGCCTTGGTGCCCAGCTTGACGCGCAGCAGCTCTTCGGCCTTGGCCATGTCGCCGTCGGCTTCGGTCAGAGCCTTCTTGCACTCCATCATGGGGGCGTCGGTCTTGGCGCGCAGTTCGGCGACCATGCTTGCGGTAATTGCCATTTCAGTTCTCCATTGGGGCGTGACCCACAACGGGCACGCCAACAGGTCAAGATAAATCGAGCGTGTGAAAAAGGGGCTACTCGAGCCCCCTCTTCACCGGTTGCACGGCGATCAGGCGGTGACTTCGACGAACTCGTCGCTGCCTTCGGCGGTGGCGGACTTGGCCACGTCGGTCACGGCATTGGCACGGCCTTCGAGCACGGCGTCGGCCATGCCGCGGGCGTACAGGGCCACGGCGCGGGCCGAGTCGTCGTTACCGGGGATCACGTAGTCGATGCCCACGGGCGAGTGGTTGGTATCGACCACGCCGACCAGCGGGATGCCCAGCTTCTGGGCCTCGGAGATGGCGATCTTGTGGAAGCCCACGTCGATCACGAAGATGGCATCGGGCAGCGCGGTCATGTCCTGGATGCCGCCAATGTCCTTTTCCAGCTTTTCCATTTCGCGAGCGAACATGAGCTGCTCTTTCTTGCTCATGCTGTCCAGGCCGGCTTCCTTCTGGGCCTGCATGTCCTTCAGACGCTTGATGGAGGTCTTGACGGTCTTGAAGTTGGTCAGCATGCCGCCAAGCCAGCGCTGGTCGACGAAGGGCACGCCGGCACGACGAGCTTCCTGGGCCACGATGTCGCGCGAGGTGCGCTTGGTGCCCACGAACAGGATGGTGCCGCGGTTGGCAGAGAGCTGCTTCACGAACTTGGCAGCTTCTTCGAACATCGGCAACGTCTTTTCGAGGTTGACGATGTGGATCTTGTTGCGATGACCGAAGATGAACGGAGCCATCTTGGGGTTCCAGAAGCGGGTTTGGTGACCGAAGTGGACACCGGCTTCCAGCATTTCGCGCATGGAGACAGACATGTGATTTCTTTCCAGAGGTTGAGTCTAAAATCCGGCCCCGATCACCTGCTGTGGGCCCTGAAGGGCCGGCAGACAACACCCGGTTGGGCCGGTTTGCGATTGACTTTGCTGACGTGGCATGGGAAATCCCGTTTCATCAACAGCAAAGCCTGTCGAGTATAGCAGACCAGGCCCACTCCCTTCTTCCTGTCGGCCGCGCCACAGCGCGGCCTCTCCACCCATGAAAATTGCCGTCATCGGCGCGGGGGTGATTGGTGTCACCTCCGCCCACGAACTGTGCGCCGACGGCCACGAAGTCACCGTCTTTGAAAGCAACCAGACGGCCGCCGAAGGCACCAGTTTTGCCAACGGAGGCCTGATACTGCCCGGCTGGCCCGCTTCGCTCGGGCCGATGGAGGGCTTGGGCAGCCTCCTGCGCCCGGGCACCCCGAACTCGGGTGCCAGGCGTTTGAACAGCTGGCCCGGCGGCGGCACCTGGCGCTGGATGTGGCGCTGGCACCGCGCCCGGCACACCGATTCGGCGGACAGACAGTCTGCGCAGTTCCAGCTGATCCGCTACAGCCAGGATCGTCTGGACGCCATCACGGAGGACCATCAGCTCGGGCACGAACGGCAGCAAGGTCTGCTGCTGCTGTGGCGCCACGAACGCGAGGCGCAACAGATGCGCGCGATCCTGCCGCAGTTGAGGGAATGGGGCCTGCTCGCCCGGGAAATCGATGAGGTCTCGGCCCGGCACATCGAGCCCGCCCTCAACGCCGAGACACCACTGCACGGCGCGCTGGAACTCCCCAGCGCCACCCACGCCAACACCCGCCAGTTCACGCTGCTGCTCAAGACCGTGGTGCAACAGGCGGGCGGCCGGTTCGAGTTCGGTCGCGCGGTCGAGCGGATCGATGCAGCCAACCCGAATGGGGTTTCGGTTGTGATGGCGGATGGACAGCGCGTGCCGTTCGACCAGATCGTGGTGTGCGCGGGCGCGGCCAGCGCCCGGCTGTTGCGACCGCTGGGGCTGAACCTGCCGCTGCAGCCGCTCTATGCCCACAGCATCAGTGCAGCGGTACGGGAACCGCTGGATGCACCGGTCTCGGCGGTGCTCGATGCTCGCCACCAGGTGAGCGTCGCACGCCTGGGTCAGCGCGTTCGGGTAGCCGGCGGTGCCCTGCTGGGCGGACATCGCACCCAGCCATCAGCCGATGAGCTCAAACGCCTGTACCGCGTGTTGATGGACTGGTTCCCGGGCGCAGCCCGGCTGGGTGGCCCCAAGGGCAGCGTGCAGGAGTGGTTCGGCGCCCAGCTCGTGCTTCCCGACGGCCTGCCCCTGGTCGGCCAGAGCACGATACCCCGTGTCTGGCTGAACCTGGGCCATGGTGCCAGCGGCTGGTCCATGGCCTGCGGCAGTGCCCGCGCACTGGCCGACCAGTTGGGTGGCCGGGCCACCGATATCGACATGTCCCGCTTCTCACCGACGCGCCTGACCGGCTGACACCCGTGGTCAAATGGGCACTCAACGCCCGCCACCGACCATGCGACGCATCCCTGGCACCACCACCGAACCGCTGTACAGCGCAGCGGCCAGCCGCGAGATCGAACGGGCAGCCCTTGCCGACCGTCCCGCGCACAGCCTGATGGCCCGCGCCGGTGCTTCGGTGGCGCAGCTGGCGCGGGCGGTGGCTCCCCATGCGCGGCGCATCTGGGTGGCCTGCGGCCCCGGCAACAACGGTGGGGACGGCCTGGTGGCCGCCACCCATCTGCACCTGGCCGCGCAGCACGCAGGCACGCCTTTGGAGGTGGTGGTCACCCTGTGCGCCGCCCCGGACCGGCTCCCAGCCGACGCCGCGCATGCCCTGCAGCAGGCCCGTGCCGCCGGGATCCGGATCCACGACAGGCCACCAGTGTCCTGCGACCTGGCCATCGACGCCCTGCTCGGCATCGGCCGCCTGCGCACGCCCGAAGGGCCGCTGGCAGCACAACTGCAACAACTGCTGAGCAGCACCGCCCCCGTCCTCAGCGTGGACCTCCCCTCAGGCCTCGATGCTGACAGCGGCCGCCATTGGGCCGGACCGCTGAACCGCCCGCTGCCAGGCGAACGTCACACATTGGCCCTGCTCACGCTCAAACCCGGCCTGTTCACCGCCGACGGTCGCGACCAGGCCGGCACCGTGTGGCTGGATGATCTGGGCGTACGGCCAGATGTCTCACAGCCGGCCACCGCCCGGCTCTGGAACGGTCTCGCTGAAATGGTGCCTCGTCCCCATGCCGCGCACAAAGGCAGTCAGGGCGATGTGGTCGTGATCGGCGGCCAGGACATCGCCATCTCGGGCGCGGGCATGTCGGGCGCTGCGGTGCTCGCGGCCCGGGCCGCCTTGCACGCGGGCGCCGGCCGCGTTTATCTCCACCTGCTGGGGAGCGACCATCACACCCACGGCCCCACCTGGGACCCCGCATGCCCCGAACTGATGCTCCGCCAATGGTCGGCTCTGCGGAATGACACCCTGCTGGACAGCGCCACCGTGGTCTGTGGCTGCGGCGGAGGTTCGTCCGTCTCGACGGTGCTTCCCGCCGTCATCGAACGCGCACGCGCGCTGGTGCTGGACGCTGACGGACTGAACGTCGCGTCCCGCGACACCCGCCTGCAGCAAGTCCTGCGACAGCGACAGGCGCGGGGACAAACCACCGTCCTCACGCCCCACCCGCTGGAAGCCGCACGCCTGCTGGGCTGCACCACAGCCGAGGTGATGGACGATCGCCTGGGCGCAGCCGCCCGGCTCAGCGAGCAGTTCGGTGCGATTTGCGTACTCAAAGGGTCGGGCACGGTCATCTGCGCACCCGGCGAGACACCGCTCATCAACAGCAGCGGCAACGCGGCCCTGGCCACCGCGGGCACCGGCGATGTGCTGGCCGGTATGCTCGGGGCCGCCATGGCCGCTCGCAGCGAGTCCACGCCCTTGTGGCAGGTGGTCGCAGCGGCCGTCCATCGACACGGCTGGCTGGCTGACCAATGGACCGCGCGCTTCCCCGATGTCACCCTGACAGCGGACACGCTGGCGCGCAGCGCCTGCCCGCGCTGAATCAGCCCAGCAGGATCAGACCGATCTGCAGCAGGATCAGCAGCACCAGCACCGACAGATCAACGCCCCCGATGAGCGGAAGCCATCGGCGCAGCGGGCGCAGCAAAGGGGCACAGAGCCGGTCCAGCGTCCCCAGGACCGGCGACTGCGGTTGCACCCAAGAGAGCACAGCGTAGATCAGCAACAGAAACATCAGCCCCTGTAAGAGCACACGCAAGAGCATGCGCACGGCCAGAAGCAGCAACACAGGCAGCACATTCACCGGCAATGCCCCGGCCATGCTGTGCAGCACCAGCGCAATGCCGGCATAGGCCTGGGCCAGTAGCAAGGCCGCCACCAGACTACCCCAATCCACGCGGCTTTGTGCCAGGGAACGTGGCAACACGCGTCGCAGGGGTCGCACCAGCCAGTCGGTCACCGCGATGGCAAAGCGCCCGGGCTGACCGGACATCTGGACCTTCATCTGGTTCATCCAAGCACGCAACAGAGCAGCCGCGATCAGGAAGAAAAAGACGGTTTCAAGCAGAAAGAACAGGACACGCATGGGGAGATTGGAACACGGAGATGAGGCGGGGCGAACCTTCAGGCAACCAGCTCAACGCCGCCCTTTGCGGGACTTGCCACCACCACGCGGTTCATTGCGCGAAGCCTTCTTGCCAGCAGCCGCCCGTTGAACAGACGCTTTGAGATCCAGCGGCGCAGCAGGCGAAGAACCTGCCCCGCGCGGCTTGGCTCCGCGGTCGGCCTTTTCGCGCTGACGACGCGACCGCCCCGAGCCCGCAGCATCCCCTCCGTCGCTCGCCCCCGGACCGCCGGTCTTGTCACGCATGGCGCGCAGCACGAGATCCTCCTCCCCGTTGATCAACCGGAAGTCAATGCGGCGCCCGTCCAAGTCCACCCGGCTGACCTGCACCTGTACCCGCGTTCCCAGTGCGTAGCGCATGCCGGTGCGCTCGCCCCGCAGTTCCTGGCGTCCTTCGTCGAAGCGGAAGTACTCCCCACCGAGCTCGGTGATGTGCACCAGGCCTTCGACATACATGGCATCGAGCGTCACAAACAGGCCGAAGCTGGTGACCGAGGTCACCACACCACTGAACTCCTCGCCCAGGTGCTCGCGCATGTATTTGCACTTGAGCCAGGCCTCGACATCGCGGCTCGCTTCGTCGGCTCTGCGCTCGTTGGCACTGCAATGCAAACCAGCGGCCTGCCAGGCCAGCACATCGCCCGACAGCTTCTTGCGCGGCTCGTCCACCGGCACCTTGGACCGGCTGGCCAGTCGCTTGCTCAGCTTGGCATGGGCCTCCCCCGGTGTGGGCAGGGCGGGCAACTGGTAGCGCTGCTTGTTCAGGATCGCCTTGATCACCCGGTGCACCAGCAGGTCCGGATAGCGGCGGATCGGGCTGGTGAAATGGGTGTAGGCCTCGAACGCCAGGCCGAAGTGACCCTCGTTCATCGGCGTGTAGATCGCCTGCGACATGGAGCGCAGCAGCATGGTGTGGATCTGCTGCGCCTCGGGCCGATCCTTGGTTGCCGCCGCGATCTGCTGGAACTCCGAAGGATGCGGCCGGTCGCTGATCGAATGCGGCACGCCCATGGCCTTGAGGTAGTTGCGCAGGGTTTCCTGCTTTTCCGGTGTGGGACCTTCGTGCACACGGAAAAGGCCCGCATGCTTGCTCTGCGCGATGAACTCGGCGGAGCAGACGTTGGCGGCGAGCATCGCCTCCTCGATCAGCTTGTGCGCATCGTTGCGGGTGCGAGGCACGATCTTTTCAATACGCCCGGAATCGTCGCAGACGATTTGTGTTTCGGTGGTCTCGAAATCGACAGCGCCCCGAGTGTTACGCGCCGACAGCAGAGCCCGATAGACGTCATGCAGGTTCAGCAGATAGGGCACCAGCGACTTGCGCCCCTGAGCCTCCGGACCACGCGTGTTCTGCAGAATGGTAGCCACCTCCGTGTAGGTGAAGCGTGCGTGGCTGAACATCACCGCCGGATAGAACTGGTAAGCGTGGATCTCGCCCTTGGCATTGATCAGCATGTCGCAGACCATGCACAACCGTTCAACGCCCGGATTCAGCGAACACAGCCCGTTGGAGAGCTTCTCCGGCAGCATCGGGATCACACGCCGCGGAAAATACACCGACGTCGCACGGTCGTAGGCGTCCACATCGATGGCCGAGCCGGTCTGAACATAGTGGCTCACGTCGGCAATCGCCACCAGCAGGCGCCAGCCCTTGGCACGACCCACCTTGGCCGGCTCGCAGTACACCGCATCATCGAAGTCGCGCGCGTCCTCACCGTCGATGGTCACCAGCGGCACATCACGCAGATCGACGCGGTGCTTGTGGTCGACTGGGCGAACATGGTCCGGCAGCGCGCGGGCCTGCGCCAGCGCCGCGTCCGAAAACTCGTGCGGCACACCGTACTTGCGCACCGCGATCTCGATTTCCATGCCCGGGTCGTCGATTTCGCCGAGCACCTCCTTGACTCGACCCACCGGCTGCCCATAGAGCGCCGGGGGTTCGGTGAGTTCGACCACCACGACCTGTCCAGGCTTGGCGGAGCCTGTGGCGCCTTTGGGGATCAGGACATCCTGGCCGTAACGTTTGTCCTCGGGAGCCACCAGCCAGACACCGCTTTCCTGTAGCAAGCGGCCGATGATGGGCGCGTTGGATCGTTCGATGATTTCGGTGACGCGCCCCTCGGGGCGCCCCTTGCGGTCCAGACGCACGATGCGCGCCTTTACGCGATCCTTGTGCAGCACCGCCCGCATTTCGTTGGAGGGCAAGTAGATGTCGGCCTGTCCGTCGTCACGGATCACAAAACCATGGCCATCACGGTGGCCGGACACGATGCCTTCGAATTCGGCCAAGAGGTTATTTTTTTCGTTCAAGTTTGCTTCTTTACGATTTTTGTTGCTATACTAGCGGTCTTCCTGAGATGCCCAGGTGGCGGAATTGGTAGACGCACTAGTTTCAGGTACTAGCGCCGAGAGGCGTGGAGGTTCGAGTCCTCTCTTGGGCACCAATCATAAGGGCTTGCCAACGTGAAGTTGGCAAGCCCTTTTCTTTTGTTTTCACAAGAACAGCCGCTGCAATCTGCCAGCTTGACCGGCAGATTGCAGCAAGATGCGGCCCTGTCAAACCGGGACCGCCAGCAGGTCGTGTCCTTCGGCCGCCACGATGCGCGCCTTGGTGAACTCTCCCACCCTCAGGATCTTGCTGATCTTCTCGGGCGGCAGCAGCCGCACCACACCATCGATCTCAGGCGCATCCGCATAACTACGTCCGACGGCGCCTTTCTTGCCCTGGTTCGGCGCTGAGTCCACCAGCACTTGCATGGTCGCGCCAACGCGTTCGCGCAGCTTCGCGGCCGAGACCTGCTCGGCCACCGCCATGAAACGGGCACGGCGCTCTTCGCGCAAGGCCTCCGGCACGGGATCCGGCAGTTCGTTGGCCGCCGCCCCGTTGACCGGCGAGTAGGCGAAACAACCAGCACGATCAATGCGGGCCTCTTGAACAAAGTCCAGCAGATGCTGGAACTCCTGCTCGGTCTCACCCGGAAAGCCTGCAATGAAGGTACTGCGGATCACGATCTGCGGGCACATCTCGCGCCAGCGGGCAATGCGCTCCAGATTCTTCTCACCACTGGCAGGACGCTTCATGCGCCGGAGCACATCGGGGTGGCTGTGCTGCAAAGGCACATCCAGGTACGGCAGGCACAACCCCTCGTTCATCAACGGAATGATCTCGTCCACATGGGGATACGGGTACACGTAGTGCAACCGCACCCAGGCGCCGAAGCCCTTGGCCAGTTCACCCAGGGCGCGGACCAAGTCGAACATGCGCGTTTTCACCGGCCGCCCATCCCAGAAGCCGGTGCGGTACTGCAGGTCCACGCCGTAGGCCGACGTGTCCTGGCTCACGACCAGCAACTCCTTGACGCCAGCCTCGAACAGCTTGCGCGCCTCGGAGAGCACATCGCCCACCGGACGACTCACCAGATCGCCCCGCATCGACGGGATGATGCAGAAGGTGCAACGGTGGTTGCAGCCTTCGCTGATCTTGAGATAAGCGTAGTGACGCGGTGTGAGTTTGATGCCCTGGGCCGGCACCAGATCGACGAACGGGTCGTGTGGCTTGGGCAGGTGCTTGTGCACCGCCTCCATCACCTCGTGTGTGGCGTGCGGTCCGGTCACCGCCAGCACGCTGGGATGGATCTGCTGCACCATGTTGCCGCCACCCGAGGCCTCGCGCGCGCCCAGACAGCCAGTCACGATGACCTTGCCGTTTTCGGCCAGGGCTTCACCAATCGTGTCCAGGCTTTCCTTCACCGCGTCGTCGATGAAGCCGCAGGTGTTGACAATCACCAGATCGGCACCCGCGAAGGTCTTGGAAGTTTGGTAACCCTCGGCGCTGAGCTGCGTGAGGATGAGTTCGGAGTCGGTCAGCGCCTTGGGGCAGCCCAGGCTCACGAAGCCGACTTTGGGCGCTGCTGCACCCGCATTGGAATGGGATTCGGTCATGCCCTGATTGTCTCAGAGCCGGTCTGCAGACTCAGCGTTTGAGGCCAAACGCTGCGAGCATCTGCTCGCTGTTCTTTTGCATCTGCTCCTGCATCTGGGCAAAGGCGCTGCGCGACTGCTCCATGTAGGTTCCCATCATGCCCTGCATCATGGGGGACTGCACGTTGGTGAACTGCTTCCACAGCTCAGGACTCAGGCCCTTGGTTTGTTCGGCCATCTTGTTCTGCAAGTCCATGAAGATCTGCACGTTCTTTTCGAGGTACGACCCCATGAAGTCCTGCATGGCATGCCCGTAGAAACGGATGATGTTGGCCAGAACCTGCTCGGTAAAGATGGGAACACCCGCGGTCTCCTCCTCCAGAATGATCTGCAGGAGGATGCTGCGCGTGAGGTCTTCGTTGGTCTTGGCATCGCGAACAACAAAGGCCTCGTTGTCCATCACCAGCGCTTTCACCTCAGCGAGCGTGATGTAGGTCGATGTGTCCGTGTCGTACAGCCGGCGATTCGGATACTTCTTGATCACCCGAACGCCACCGGACTTGGCATCTGCCGCTTCGACCTTGCTCTTGTGCACAGCTGGATTCCTGAAAAAGAAACAACCCGACCATTTGGACCAAGCGTCGAGACTACAGCAGATTTTAGGGAGCCGGCTTGACGCCTGTCAGCGTGGGTTTACCCTCTCCGGGACCAGCGAAAACAAAAAAGGGTCTGGCGAATGCCAGACCCTTTGCCGTATTGGTAGGCGCGATTGGACTCGAACCAACGACCCCCACCATGTCAAGGTGGTGCTCTAACCAGCTGAGCTACGCGCCTTCGATATGCTCGAAGCCCTGCAGTATAGCACGCGGTTTTGGTCTTTCACACGCCGTCATCACTTTCGACGCACAACCCGCACCCCGGCCACATCCCCGACGACGGACATGGCGCGCGTCACCTGGTAAGCGTCGTGCACCTCAATGGTGAAGGTCATCCAAGCCGTCCCCTTGACCGATTGGGTCTGGACGCCGATCACGTTCATCTTTTCACGCGCGAAAACGTCCGATATGTCGCGCAAAAGCCCCTGGCGGTCCTGCGCCTCGATAGCCACATCGACCGGATACACCGCTGCAACACCGTCCCGTTCGGATAACGGTGCGCTCCACTGCACGTCGATCACTCGATCCGGACTCTGGCGCTGCAGATGGGCAAAGTCGCTGCAGTCGCTTCTGTGAATGCTGACACCCTTGCCACGGGTAACGAAACCTCGGATGTCGTCCGGTGGAGCGGGTTTGCAGCATTTGGCCAGCTGTGTCATCAGCGAATCCACCCCCACGACGAGAACGCCCCCACCTTGATCCGCCCTTGCCTTGCGCGGCTTCTTGAGCCACGGCAATGCCTCCTCGGCCGCCACCGGTTCGGCGGGTCGGAGGTGGGTTTCGATGGCTCGCAGCGACAGCTCGTCCTTGCCCACCTGCTCGAAGAACGCCTGAGCGGACGCAAAGCCCATGGCGCTGGCGAGTTCCTCATGCTTGAGCGAAGTCTTGCCCTCACGCTGCAGCAGGCGCTCGACCGCCTCGCGGCCCTTTGCTACCGTCTCCTCCAGCGCCTGGGCGTTGAACCACGCCCGAACTTTGCTTTTGGCCCGGTGACTGATCAGATACCCCAGGTCGCTGTTGAGCCAGTCCCGGGACGGCCCGCCCTCCTTCGCTGCGACGATCTCCACCGTCTGGCCGTTCTGCAACGGCGTGTTGAGCGTGACCATGGCGCCATCGACGCGCGCGCCGCGGCAACGGTGTCCCAGACTGGTGTGCACGGTGTAGGCAAAGTCCACGGCGGTTGCGCCTCGAGGCAACTCGACAATGGCGGCATCGGGCGTGAGCACGTAGATGCGGTCGTCGAACAGCCCTTGCGCGGCACCGCTGAGGTCACGCTCCCACGCCAGCAGCTGGCGCAACACGGCGATCTTGGCGTCGTAATCCGAACTCGCATTGACGCCTGCATACCCCTTGGTGCCGGCCTCCTTGTAGGCCCAGTGGGCGGCCACGCCGTGTTCAGCGTGGTCGTGCATGGCCTGGGTGCGGATCTGGATTTCGAAGGCCCGCCCCTGCTCATCCCTCACCACCGTGTGCAAGGACTGATAACCGTTGGGCTTGGGTTTGGCGATGTAGTCGTCGAACTCCTCTGCCACCGGCGTGAAGTGCGCATGCACATGGGCCAGCACGGTGTAGCAGTCGTCCACGGCGGGCACCACCACCCGCAGCGCGCGGATGTCGAACACCTGATCGAAGTCCAGCGACTTGCCGCGCATCTTCTTGACGATGCTGTAGATATGCTTGGGCCGCCCCTGAACAGAAGCCTCAATGCCTTGCTCCCTCAACTGGGACTGCAGCTGCAGTCGGACCTGTTCGACATGGTCCTCGCGCTCTGCCCGCTTTTCGTCCAGCAGCCGGGCGACCTCCTTGTAAGTGTGCGGCTCCAGAAAGCGGAAGCTGAGGTCTTCCATCTCCCACTTGATCTGCCAGATACCCAACCGGTTGGCCAACGGTGCGAACACATGCAGCGACTCGCTGGCCAGCACCGGCCCGGGATCCCCCTTGGTGGCCGCAAAGTAGCGCAGTGTCTGCAAACGGGAGGCGAGCCTTAGCATGACCACACGCAGGTCTCGCGAAAACGCCAGCAGCATCTTGCGCACGTTCTCGGTCTGGCTCGCGGCCAGCTCCGAGACAGGCAGCTTGGCCACCGAGGGAAGTGGCAGGGCAGCGGCCACCGCTGCCTGGCGCTCCTCTTCCTTCTTTGCCTGCACCTCGGCCGATTTCATGCGGGCCTGGCGCTGAAGCTGCACAAGCTTGGTGGTTTCGATCGCCAGTGCGGCAAACTGCTCTCCGAACGCCCTGCTGATGGTTTCCTGCGGACGGTTCAGGTACTGGCAGGCATAGACCAGGTGAGCTGCGGCCTGCATGGCTTCCGAACCGCCGATCTCCTCGAGGATGCGCGCCACCGCATCGGCATGGGCCAGCGTGTTTTCACCCGTGTCCAGTTGCTCGCCAGCCAGCAAGGGCTCCGCAAAGGCACGCGCCCGGCTCAGGGCCTGTGCGTGGTTGGGCAACCCGTCGGCGGTCGCCGCCACGATGGCCGCCGACGCCCCCGAGGGCGTCATGGCGGATTGCGTTGCGACAGACGTTGGGCCTTGTGTGATGTTTCTCTTCATGACATGTATCAGGTGCCCAGCAGGAAATCGCACACGACGGCAACCTGATCGTCACTCACCAGCGTGGGTGCATGCCCGACGTCCGGGAACTCCACACACCGTGCGCAAGGCCCGCGCCGCCCCATTTCCTCTGCGACATCGTGGGACAACAGGTCCGACTGCGCGCCACGCAGCAACAGCGTCGACGACTGGATGGCGTCGTAAAGCTCCCAGAGTGCCGCCTCCCCCGCCTGTACCACCTGCCGTGCCGCGGCTTCGTCACCAGCAGCTAGCAGAGCCCGAAACGGCTCGGCAATGGCGGGGTCGTAGTGCAGCCACCAGCGGCCCTCACGCTCTCGCAGCATGGGCCGCGACAGCGCCGCCCACTGCTTGGGGGTATGAGGCCCGAAGCCGGTCGACAGATCGGCCAGATGGTCGAATGCCGCCTGCTCGGATTCAAACGAAGGATTTCGACCGACATAGTTGCCAATGCGCTGCAAGGCCTCCCATTGCAGGACCGGCCCCACGTCGTTGAGAACCAGGCGACGCGGCGCCAGTGGCCGTTGGGCGGCTATCGCCATGCCAATCAGTCCCCCCATGCTGGTCCCCACCCAGTCGACCACGGCAGAGGGTGTTTGCGAGCGCACCAGCGCAATCAGTTGCGCCAGATCGGCGGCATAGGTCGGGACCTGGTAACCCGAAGGGTCGGCCAGCCAGTCGCTGTGGCCACGGCCGGCGACGTCAACGGCCAGCACCCTGGCGTGTGCACTCAGGTTTGTGGCGAGCACATCGAAATCGCGTCCTTGCCTCGACAACCCGTGAACGCAGATCACCACCTGCTGGCTGTCTGCCGGGCCCGACCAATCCCAGAACGCCATGCGGCGTGGCGCGCCACCTCTGGCCGGGGGGCCATTGACGGGCAGGTACCTGAGTTGCGGAGTGGCCATGCGCTGATCTGCCCTGTGGGGTGTCCGTGATAATGGATTCAATCTGTTCAACCAATCGTAATGGAACCGGAGGTTACCGATGCTCAAGAACAAGACCGCCCTCGTGACGGGCTCCACCAGCGGAATCGGCCTGGGCATTGCCAAGGCGCTGGCCCGTCAGGGCGCGAACATCGTGCTCAATGGATTTGGCGATGCGGAGGGGCCGAAAGCGGAGATCGCAGCGCTGGGTGCTCAGGTGGCCTACCACGGAGCTGACATGAGCAAGCCGGCCGAGATCGCTGACATGATGGCTTTCGCCGCCGCAACCTTCGGTCGCGTGGACATCCTGGTCAACAACGCCGGCATCCAGCACGTGGCCAGGGTCGAGGACTTCCCGGTGGATCGCTGGGACGCCATCATCTCCATCAACCTCAGCAGTGCATTCCATGCCACTCGCCTGGCGCTGCCAGCCATGAAGGCCGCCAACTGGGGGCGCATCATCAACGTGGCGTCGGTCCACGGTCTGGTGGCATCGGCTGAAAAATCGGCCTATGTAGCGGCCAAACACGGCGTCGTCGGCCTGACCAAGGTGACCGCGCTGGAAAACGCCACCACAGGTGTGACCTGCAACGCGATTTGCCCTGGCTGGGTGCTCACCCCGCTGGTGCAGAAACAGGTGGATGCAAAGGCTGCTGCGCTCGGACTGTCCAACGAGGACGCCAAGAAGCTGTTGTTGGGCGAGAAAGAGCCCTCGATGCAGTTCACCACCCCCGAGGAACTGGGCGAACTGGCGGTGTTTTTCTGCTCGCCCGCGGGTCAGAATGTGCGAGGCGTGGCCTGGAACATGGATGGCGGCTGGGTGGCGCAGTGAGGCACTGGGCCGGCAGCAGCGAAAAAGGCCCGCGATGCGGGCCTTTTGGCGGGGTAACCACACACCATCAGCGCAACTGAACCGCACCGGACACCGTGACGCTGACCGTGCTCTTGCCGGCCTCGACGGCAACCGGCTCATCGGCCATGACGGCCTTGGCCTGCATGGCCATGGCGCGGGGGAATGGGCGCACACCCTCCTGATCGGCTGAGCTGATGCTGATCTCGCGCAACACATAGCCCTCGAAGCCAAAGCCCCTGGCGACCTCAGCGGCCTTGGACTTGAAACGCTCGATGGCCTGCGCCTGAACGTCGGCCTCCAGCTGGCGCTGTGCATCGCGCGAAAGCGAGAACCCGACGCTGCCCAGCGTCAGGGTCTGGATCTTGCCTGCCGTGGAGCTGATGCGGACGAAGTCTCGCCCCTCGATCACCAACTCCGTCGTGCCCTGCCAGCCGCTGATTTTCCCGTTGCTGGCATACCGCGGGAACAGGCTGAACTGCCCGGTGCGCACTTCCATCTGCTGGGGTTGTCCCGCCGGTCTGGCGATGGACAGGGCCGCATCAAGCGCCGCCTTGAGCTGGGCCTGCACAGCGGCGCCATCCGTACCCTCCTTGGTGGTGTTGAGGGTGATCGTGAGCCAGTCCTGCGGAGCTTCCAGAACACCGCTGGCCGACAGGTTCACCACATTGAGGGGCTGTACAGCAGGTACGGACTGCGCCTGAGCCTGAGTCGCGCCCAGCGACAGCCCGGTGACCAGAGCAGAGGCCAACGCCAGCCGACCGGATAGACGAACCGGTGGCCGTCCGGAAACAAACGGCATGATCAACTCACTTGGAGGGGGTGTCGAACGTGGTGGACTGCGCGCGAAGTTGTGCCCGCATCCGCTGACGCTCTTCCGAACTCAGGCGGTAGGGTTTGTCGCCCGGATCGCTCCACGACTGACGAAGGCTGTCGCGCAAGGGCACGACGGGACGCGGTTCCGCTTGCTCCACCACTTGACCGGCGGCAACCGGTGGAACGCTGTGGCTGGCTTCGGCCGACGCAGGAAAGGGGCGCCTGTCCTGTGCCTGTGCGGCCATCGAGGCACACACCAGAACGCTGGCGGCAATCAACTGGAATTTGCTCATGCTTGAAAGTATGTCAACGCGGCCGATTGTGTGTGTTGACCCGAGGTAACGGAGACGAAGGGGCGGGCAACAGTTGTAACACCGTGTCAAGAGATCAAAAAACCAGTCGTGACAAGCACTTGCAGCTGCCACAATCGCGTTTGTTACATTTTCGGAGAGTTGCTCCCATGCCACAAAACAACACCCGCCCCAACAAGATCCTGGTGGTGGACGACGACGTCCGGATCCGGGATCTGCTGCGCCGGTACCTGCTGCAGGAAGGCTTCGAGGTGATGCTGGCCGAAGACGGCAAGGCGCTCAACCGCGTCCTGCAACGTGAATCGGTCGACCTGATCGTGCTGGACCTGATGATGCCCGGAGAAGATGGGCTGTCCATCTGCCGACGACTACGCGCCAACGGCGACCGCACCCCCATCATCATGCTGACCGCCAAAAGCGAAGATGTGGATCGCATCGTCGGCCTGGAGGTGGGGGCGGATGACTACCTGGGCAAACCGTTCAACCCGAGGGAACTGCTGGCCCGCATCCACGCCGTGCTGCGCCGCCGCCCGCCCACCGAGGTGCCTGGTGCGCCTTCCCAGGAAGCCGAAGTGGTCAGCTTCGGGCCTTTCGAATTCGACCTGAGCCTGCGCACGCTGCGCAAAGGCGGCCAGGACCTGCCCCTGACCACCGGCGAATTCGCAATGCTCAAGGCGCTGGTGCGTCATCCGCGTCAGCCGCTGTCGCGCGAGAAGCTGGCCCAGCTGGCGCGTGGGCGCGAGTTCGAACCCTTTGACCGCAGTCTGGATGTACAGGTCTCCCGACTGCGCAAGCTCATCGAGGAAGATGCATCGTCGCCCCGCTACCTGCAGACCGTCTGGGGGGTTGGCTACGTCTTTGTGCCGGACGGCAGCAACTGATGAACGACGAGTCCCGCGTTCCGTTCGAGTCGCAGCCCACGCCACTGGAGACGGCACCGGCCCCACTGGACGAACGGCCGCCGCGCGAAGTCAGCCTGTTCTGGCGCACCTTTTTCCTGCTGGCGCTGCTGCTGTTGGGCTGCATCGTGGCGTGGCTGCAGACCTTCCGCGCGCTGGAGTTCGAACCTCGCGTCCTTCAGAACGCGCAACAGCTGGCCTCTCTGGTGAACCTCAGCCGTGCTGCGCTGGTGCACTCCGACTCCATTGCGCGCCTCTCGCTGATCAAGACCCTGGCCGATCAGGAAGGCGTTCGGATCGCACCGCGGGAACCGACGGATCAACACAAGCTGTATTCCCAGGACGCCCTCAGCCGGGAGGTGTCCGAGCAACTCCGGGCCCGCCTGGGCCCAGGCACGGTAGTGGCCCGCGAAGTCAACGGCACGCAGGGTCTGTGGATCGGTTTTCTGATCGAAGACGATCCCTACTGGTTGCTCACCGACCCGTCGCGCATCGGCCTGATCGCGGGCACGACCTGGCTGATCTGGCTGGGGACGGCCGCTGTGCTGTCCCTGGCCGGAGCCGCGGTCATTGCCGGCCTGATCAACCGCCCCCTGAAGAATCTCTCGTTTGCGGCCAGCCGCCTTCGGGAAGGCGACTTCAATGCGAGCAAACTCAGTGAGGCCGTGGCCACGGCGGAGATCCGTGAGGTCAACATCGGGTTCAACCGCATGGCCCAGCGCCTGTCCAAGATCGAGCAGGACCGGGCCCTGATGCTGGCCGGCATTTCGCATGACTTGCGCACCCCGCTCTCACGGCTTCGGTTGGAAACCGAGATGAGCGTGGCCGACGAACAGGCACGCGAACACATGGCGGCGGACATCGAACAGGTCAACGCCATCATCGACAAGTTCCTCGACTACGCGCGGCCGGAGCAGATCGCTCCCGAGCGTGTCAATCTGAACCAGGTCATCGAGTCGGCGACCTTCGTGGCCAAAGCCGAGCCCGACACGGTCATCACCACCGCCATCGAGCCCAATCTGGTGGTGATGGGTGAAGCCACGGAGCTGCAGCGCGTGTTCAGCAATTTGATCGAAAACGCTCAACGCTACGGCCGGCACCCGGTCACCGGGGTGGCACAGATCGACATTGCGGCCCGCGCCAAGGACGACTGGGTGCTGATCAAGCTGCGGGACCACGGCACGGGGGTCACGCCGGAACAGCTGACCCAGCTCACCCAGCCCTTCTATCGGGGTGACCCTTCCCGCTCGGCAGCCACCGGTACCGGGCTCGGGCTGGCCATCGTGGAAAAAACCATCCAGCGCATGGGAGGCCGCTTCGCACTGGCCAACAGCAGCACGGGTGGACTGTCGGCCCACATCAAGCTGGCGCGCGCCAAAAGCGCCTGAGTCGGCCGCTCAGACGCGCAGCAGCAGCACGGCTGCGCGTGCCTCGATGGACAGGCCCTGCCCCACCGGGCCCAGCTTCTCGGCCGTCTTGGCCTTCACATTGACCTGATCCGCTGCCACACCCAATGTGGTGGCAATGCGGGCCACCATGGCCGGAATGTGCGGCGCCAGCTTGGGTGCCTGGGCAATCACGGTGCTGTCCACGTTGCCGATCTCGTAGCCCGCCTCACGCACCCGGCGCGCGGCTTCGGCCAGCAGGACGGCCGAATCGGCGCCCTTGAACTGTGCGTCGGTGTCGGGGAAATGCCGGCCGATGTCGCCCAGTCCGGCCGCGCCGAACAGCGCGTCGGTGATCGCATGCAGCAGCACGTCGGCGTCGGAATGGCCCAGCAGACCGGCGTGGTGCGGGACGGTGATGCCGCCGATGATCAGCGGCCGACCGGGGACGAGCGCGTGCACGTCCCAGCCCTCACCGATGCGAAAAGGAATGTTCATGTGCGGGCTTTCAGAATGGCTTCGGCCAAGGCGAAGTCTTCGGGGTAGGTGACCTTGAAATTCTGCGCGCTGCCCGGCACCAGGCGCGGCGCCTGGCCGGCCAGTTCCAGGGCGCTGGCCTCGTCGGTGATGCCCTCAAAACCGGTGGTGGCACGTGCGACCAGTGCCGCCCGCAGCGCACCGATGCGGAACATCTGCGGCGTCTGCGCCAGCCATTTGTCGGACCGGTCCACGGTGGCGGCCACGCGCCCGCTGGCCTCGGCCTTGAGCGTATCGGGCAGCTTGAGCGCCAGCAGGCCACCCACCGGGTCGTCCTGGCAGACGTCGATCAGCGCGTCGATCTGCGCCGGCGTGACCAGGCATCGCGCGGCATCGTGCACCAGCACCCAGTCGTCTGCCCGGGCGCCGCTGTCGAGCAGCGCCTGAAGTCCGTTGAAGACACTCTCTGCACGGCTGGCCCCGCCGCAGCGCGCCAGCGTCACCTGCGGATCGTCGATGCTCAGAAAACGGTCGGCCGGCGACACCACCACCAGCACGCGCTCGATGCGCGACACCCGCTGGAAAGCGGCCAGCGTGTGCAAAACCAGCGGGACTCCCAACAAAGGCTCGTACTGTTTGGGACCGGCGGTGCCGGCGCGCGAGCCTGTGCCTGCGCAGGGCAGGAGCGCAAAACAGCGGGCCTGCGGGCTCTGGGGAGATGGGGTGGAAACGTCGGTCATGGGTAGGCGCGCATTCTAGAATCTGCGCCATCCACCCCCCGGCTGCCCGCCGGGGGGTTTTCGCGTTTTCTGCCCGCCCGCCATGGACCTGCCCAAGCTCAAACCCGGCCAACGTTTCCACCTGCCCCGCCCCGCTGGCGCGGCCGATTCGCTGCTGCTCGCGCAACTGGCGGCGCGGGAAAAGGCCGCCGGCCGGCCGGTGGCCATCGTCACCGCAGACGCCACCGACGCGCAGCGCCTGATGGACGAGATGGCATTCTTCGCGCCCGATCTGCGCTGCGCCCTGTTTCCCGACTGGGAAACCCTGCCCTACGACGCCTTCTCGCCGCACCAGGACCTGATTTCCGAACGCCTGGCCACGCTCTGGCGCATCCAGCAGCGCGACAAGGACACCGGAGCCGACGTGGTGCTGGTGCCGGCCACCACGGCGCTGTACCGGCTGGCGCCGCCGTCCTTCCTGGCGGGCTACACCTTTCAGTTCAAGGTCAAGCAGAAGCTCGACGAGGCCAAGCTCAAGGGCCAGCTCACGCTGGCCGGCTACAACCACGTGACGCAGGTGGTCAGCCCCGGCGAATACGCGGTGCGCGGCGGCCTGATCGACCTGTTCCCCATGGGCTCGCAGGTGCCCTACCGCGTCGACCTGTTCGACGACGAGATCGACAGCATCCGCACCTTCGACCCCGACAGCCAGCGCAGCCTCTACCCCGTGCCCGAGGTGCGCCTGCTGCCCGGTCGCGAGTTCCCGATGGACGAGGCGGCACGCGGGCGCTTTCGCAGCCGCTGGCGCGAGCTGCTCGAAGGCGACCCCACCAAGAGCCGCATCTACAAGGACATGGGCAACGGTGTGGCCACGGCCGGCATCGAGTACTACCTGCCGCTGTTCTTCGATGAAACGGCCACCGTGTTCGACTACCTGGGCGAACAGGCGACCGTGGTGCTGCACGGCGACCTGGAACCCGCCTTCCAGCGCTTCTGGCAGGACACGCAGGACCGCTACCGCCTGGTCAAGGGCGATCCCGACCGCCCCGCCCTGCCACCCGAGAGCCTGTTCCTGTCGATGGAACAGTTCTACGCCGAGGCCAACGCCCACGCCCAACTGGCGATCAGACCGAAGGCCCCCACGCTCCCGGCTTCGCCAGGTTCGCTGCCCCCCGAGGGGGCGCTCGCCAGCTTGGGGCGGCCCGGCGCTGGCTCGGGCGTCGACGATATCGCTGACAGCGCGTTCGCGCAGAAGCTGGGCGAGTTGGCCGTGGTGCGCGGTGCGGAGGACCCGCTGGCCCGGTTGCAGGGCCACATCCGCAACACCGCCCACCGGGTGCTGCTGCTGGCCGAAAGCGACGGCCGGCGCGAGAGCCTGCTGGACTTCCTGCGCGCCAGCGGCCTGAACCCGCCGGCCTTCGATTCGCTCGCGGAGTTCCAGGCCAGCGACGAAAAGGTCGGCATTGCCACCGCGGGCCTGACGGTCGGCTTCTCCTGGCTGGAAGAAAGCCTGGACTTCGTCACCGAGACCGAGCTGTTCGCCGCCGGACCGACCACACGCCGGCGCAAGAAGCAGGAACAGGTCAGCGACGTCGACGCGCTGATCAAGGACCTGTCCGAACTGAACGTGGGCGACCCGGTGGTGCACAGCGCGCACGGCATCGGCCGCTACCGCGGGCTGGTCAACCTGGACATGGGCGACAAGAACCCCGACGGCACGCCTGCGCTGCAGGAGTTCCTGCACCTCGAATACGCCGACAAGGCGGTGCTGTACGTGCCGGTGAGCCAGCTCAGCCTGATCGGCCGCTACACCGGCGTGAGCGCCGACGAGGCCCCGCTGCACAAGCTGGGCAGCGGCCAGTGGGAGAAGGCCAAACGCAAGGCCGCCGAGCAGGTGCGCGACGCCGCCGCCGAGCTGCTGAACATCTACGCCCGCCGCGCCGCGCGTCAGGGCCACGCGTTCCGCTTCAGCGCGCAGGACTACGAGGTCTTCGCCAACGACTTCGGCTTCGAAGAAACCGCCGACCAGAAGGCCGCCATCCACGCCGTCATCCAGGACATGATCAGCCCCCAACCCATGGACCGCCTGGTCTGTGGCGACGTGGGTTTCGGCAAGACCGAGGTCGCCCTGCGCGCCGCGTTTGTGGCGGTCACCGGCGGCAAGCAGGTGGCGTTTCTGGCACCCACCACGCTGCTGGCCGAGCAGCATTACCAGACGCTGTCCGACCGTTTCGCGAAGTGGCCGGTGAAGGTCGCGGAGATGAGCCGCTTCCGTTCGCAGAAGGAAATCACGGCCGCGATGAAAGGCATCAGCGACGGCAGCGTGGACATCGTGGTCGGCACGCACAAGCTGCTGTCGGAAAAGACCCAGTTCAAGAACCTGGGCCTGCTCATCATCGACGAGGAACACCGCTTCGGCGTGCGCCACAAGGAAGCGATGAAGCAGCTGCGCGCCGAGGTGGACGTGCTCACGCTCACCGCGACACCGATCCCGCGCACGCTGGGCATGGCGCTCGAAGGCCTGCGCGACTTGAGCGTCATCGCCACCGCACCGCAGCGCCGCCTGGCGATCAAGACCTTTGTGCGCAACGAAGGCACGGGCGTGATCCGCGAAGCCGTGCTGCGCGAACTCAAGCGTGGCGGTCAGGTCTATTTCCTGCACAACGAGGTCGAGACCATCGAGAACCGCAAGCAGAAGCTCGAAGAAATCCTGCCCGAGGCGCGCATCGCCATCGCCCACGGCCAGATGCCCGAGCGCGAGCTGGAACGTGTGATGCGCGACTTCGTGGCGCAGCGCTACAACCTGCTGCTGTGCTCGACCATCATCGAGACCGGCATCGACGTGCCCACGGCCAACACCATCGTCATGAGCCGCGCCGACAAGTTCGGCCTGGCCCAGCTGCACCAGCTGCGCGGCCGCGTGGGCCGCAGCCACCACCAGGCCTATGCCTACCTGCTGGTGCCCGAGATCGAAGGCCTGACCAAACAGGCCGCCCAGCGGCTGGACGCGATCCAGCAGATGGAGGAACTGGGCTCGGGCTTCTACCTGGCCATGCACGACCTGGAAATCCGCGGCGCCGGCGAGGTGCTGGGCGAGAACCAGAGCGGCAACATGCTGGAAGTCGGTTTCCAGCTCTACAACGAGATGCTCAGCGAGGCGGTGAAGGCGCTCAAGGCAGGACGCGAGCCGGACCTGCTCTCGCCCCTGTCGGTCACCACCGACATCAACCTGCACGCGCCCGCCCTGCTGCCCAACGACTACTGCGGCGACGTGCACCTGCGCCTGTCGTTCTACAAGAAGCTGGCCACGGCCAAGACGGCCGACCAGGTCGATGGCCTGCTGGAGGAAATCGTCGACCGCTTCGGCAAACTGCCGGCGCAGACACAGACCCTGATCGATGTGCACCGCCTGCGCGTGCTCAGCCAGCCCTACGGCGTGGTCAAGGTCGATGCGGCGCCCGGTGTCATCAACATCACCTTCCGGCCCAACCCGCCGATCGAGCCGATGCGCATCATCGAGTTGATCCAGAAGAACAAACACATCAAGCTGGCCGGCAACGAGAAGCTGCGCATCGAACGCGCCCTGCCCGAGGTCAAGGACCGGGTGCAGATGGTGCGGGATGTGCTGAGGTCGCTGGGGCAGCCGATCAGGACGGAAGCGCCGGCCAGCGCTGTTTGATCTGCATCAAAAACAGGAGCAACTGGTCCCGGCGTTCACCTGCCGTTCACATGCCGCTCACGAAACTTCAAACCGGCGCCGCAGCATGACGGCATCTGTTCTGAAGGAGAAGCCACATGAACCTGAACCCGCACCGTCCCTGGATCACACCCGTCGTCATCGGCGCCTTTTTCCTCTCCGCCGTCACCGGCGTGCTGATGTTCTTCCACCTCGACAGCGGCCTGAACAAGACCGCGCACGAGTGGCTGAGCTGGGCCATGGTCATCGGTGTCACGCTGCACCTGCTGCTGAATGTGGCCGCTTTCAAGCGGTACTTCACGCAAACCACCGGCCGGGTGGTGATCGGCCTGTTTGTCACGGTTCTGGCGCTCAGCTTCATCCCCGCAGGAGGTGAAGGCAGCGAACCCGGCTTTGCGCCCCCGGTGCGTGCCCTGGCCAAGGCCCCGATCACCGTGCTGGCCCAGGTCGCCGGCACCAGCACCGACGAAGTCAAAACCAAACTGCAGGCGCAGGGCCTGACCGTGACCAGCGACCAGCAATCGGTGGCCGATCTGGTCGGACCGGACCTGCGCAAGCAGATCGGCACGATCACCAAGGTGCTGCCGGCGGCCAAGTCCTGATCCAGAGCGTCATCCCGGCTCCCGCGATAATTCCGGGATGACCTCCCCCACCGAATTCGCCCCGGGCCTGACGGTCCAGGGCATCACGCCCCCCCTGAAGCTGCGCGATTTCAAGCTGATCGCGTTCGACATGGATTCCACGCTGATCAACATCGAGTGCGTGGACGAGATCGCCGACGCGGCCGGCCGCAAGGCCGAGGTGGCCGCGATCACCGAAGCCGCCATGCGCGGCGAGATCACCGACTACAAGGACAGCCTGCGCCAGCGCGTCGCCCTGCTCAAGGGCGTGACCGAAGAGCACCTGGCGCACGTCTACCGCTCGCGCCTGCGCCTGAACCCCGGTGCGGCCGAGCTGGTGCTGGCCTGCAAGGCGGCCGGCCTGAAGGTGCTGCTGGTCAGCGGCGGTTTCACCTATTTCGCCGAGCGCCTGCGCGAGCGGCTGGCACTGGACTTCGCGCGCAGCAACCAGCTGGAAATCGTCGACGGACAGCTCACCGGCCGCATGCTGGACCAGAGCTGGGGTGACATCTGCGACGGCGCGATGAAGAAGGAAACCCTGCTGCGCACCTGCAGCCTGATCGGCTGCTCGCCGTCGCAGGCCATTGCCATGGGCGATGGCGCCAACGACCTGGAAATGATGGGCGTGGCCGGTCTGTCCGTGGCCTATCGTGCCAAGCCCAGGGTGCGCGCCCAGGCCAAGGTCGCCATCGACATGGGCGGGCTGGACCGCCTGCTCGAAGTGGTCCAGCCCTGACCCGTCCCGGACCTCAGGCCGGTTCCGGCACGCTGGGCAGGCCCGAGAGGGCCATGGCCAGCTCCTTCTCGTCGTAGGCCTCGTCCTTGAGTTCGCCCGCGAAGTACTTCTGATAGGCCGCCATGTCGAAGTGGCCGTGGCCGCAGAGGTTGAACAGGATGGTCTCGCTCTTGCCTTCGCGCTTGCAGCGCAGGGCCTCCTCGATGGCGCCCTTGACCGCGTGGTTGGCCTCGGGTGCCGGCACGATGCCTTCGGCACGGGCGAAGGTCACGCCCGCTTCGAAGCACTGGCCCTGGGTGTAGGCAGTCGCCTCCATCAGCCCCAGCTGCTGGCAGTGGCTCACCAGCGGCGCCATGCCGTGGTAGCGCAGGCCGCCGGCGTGGAAGCCCGGCGGCGTGAAGGTACTGCCCAGCGTGTGCATCTTGGTCAGGGGTGTCATGTGGCCGGTGTCGCCGAAGTCGTAGGCGTACTTGCCGCGCGTGAGCGACGGGCAGGCCGCCGGCTCCACCGCGACGATGCGCGACTTCTTCCCGCCGCGCAGCGCATGGCCGATGAAGGGGAAGGCGATGCCGGCAAAGTTGGAGCCGCCGCCCGTGCAGCCGACCACCACATCCGGCCAGGCGTCGGCCATCTGCATCTGCTCCATGGCTTCCAGGCCGATGATGGTCTGGTGCATCAGCACGTGGTTGAGCACCGAGCCCAGCGCGTACTTGGTGTCCTCGCGCTGGACCGCCAGCTCGACCGCTTCGGAAATGGCGATGCCCAGGCTGCCCGGGTGGTCCGGCCGCTGGGCCAGCACGCTGCGGCCGTACTGCGTTTCGCTGGAGGGGGACGCCAGGCAGCGTGCGCCATAGGTCTCCATCACGGCGCGGCGGTAGGGCTTCTGGTCGTAGGACACGCGCACCTGGAACACCAGCACCTCCAGGTCGAACAGCGAACCCGCGAACGAGAGCGAGGTGCCCCACTGGCCGGCACCGGTCTCGGTGGTCAGGCGCTTGACACCGGCCTGCTTGTTGTAGAAGGCCTGCGGGATGGCGGTGTTGGGCTTGTGACTGCCGGCGGGGCTGACGCCCTCGTACTTGTAGAAGATCTTGGCCGGGGTGCCGAGCACCTTCTCCAGCCGGTGGGCCCGGTACAGCGGGGCCGGGCGCCAGAGTTTGTAGATGTCGCGAACCGGCTCGGGAATCTCGATCTCGCGCTCGGTGCTGACCTCCTGCAGGATCAGCTCCATCGGAAACAGCGGCGCCAGATCGTCGGGGCCGATGGGCTGCAGGGTACCCGGGTGCAGCACGGGCGGCAGGGCCTTGGGCAAATCGGCCTGAATGTTGTACCAGAACTTGGGCATCTGGCTTTCGTCGAGCAGGTACTTGGTCTGCAGGGTCATGAACGGGTCTCCAGAGGGTTGTGCTGCGATGGAACCGGGGCCGAAGCCCCGGATGGCAACACTACCACGGTGCCGGGTGCCCGCCGCCGCCCTGCGCGCCCGGCCCGTCCGCTGCGCGACGCCGGTTCAGTTCACGCGCTGGTTGTGCTTCTTGCGGTAGATGGTGCGGCTCGCGTGGTCCTGTGCGTTTTCCATGCGCACCGCTTCCTTGGCCGTCACCTTGCCATCGGCTTCGGTGCGGGTCTCCAGGTGGTTGATGTGGCGCTGTTGCTGTTCCAGACGTGCCTGTTCGTGCACGGTCAGCTGGCCCGATTCCACGCCACGGGTGATGCGCTGTGACTGGCGGTCCTGGCGCTTGTCGACACGCTGCTGCTGCTTGTCGGCCAGGCTGGTTGCAGACTGGGCCTGGGCACCGGCTGCGAACAGCCCCAGGCTGAGGGCGGCGACGGTGACAGCGATCAGGCGATGGTGTTTCATGTGTGTTCCTTGAAGGGATGGAAGGGATAGAACTGCACGGCGCATCGGCACCGCGCCCCCCTTGAACCGGTGACCGGGTGGCCGGCTTACGCGCTTCGCCGAAAATCCGACCGATCTGCGCGGGTTTTGCGTAAGCGCCGGCCATGAGCCGGGTTGAAGCAGGCAGGACCCAGACCATCACACCCGAACATGAACCTGTTGCCCTCCTTGCCGATGCGTCGGCTGACCCTGGCCAGCCTGGGCTGGCTGCTGTGCCTGACCGCACAAGCGGCCCCACTGGCCGTGCCGGACGCCCGTGAGTGGGCACGCCTGACGCCCGAACAACAGGCCCTGCGAAAAGCCGAGATCCAGCGGCAGCTCAAGCAGGCCACACCCGCCGAACGCAAGGCCTTCCGCAAAGAACTGCGCGAGCAGGTGGAAAGCATGCCGCCCGAGCAACGCGAGGCCCTGATCGCCGAAACCCGGCAGCGCTGGCTGGCGATGACCCCGGCCGAGAAGCGGCGGCTGGCCGAGGAACGGCGCGCGCAGATCGAGGCCATGTCACCCGAAGAACGCCGCGAACTGCTGCGCCAGCGGCGCGAGATGCTGGACAAGCTCTCGCCGGCCGAGCGCAAGGCCCTGCGCGAAAAACTCCTGGCCGACTGACCCGGCCATGCGATCTCCCTCCTCCGCCGCCGGCCTGGGCCAATCCATCCTGCAACTCGGCCGCCGGGTGGGTCGAAGCCTGCTGGCGACGCAGCCTGTGCCGGCGGACGACTGGTCGCTCTGGCGCGCTGCCTGCGCGGGCGACGAAACCAGCGCCACGCAACTGGTGCACCGGCTCACCCCGCAGGCGCACGGACTGGCCATGCAACTGCTTGCTCGGCGCGAAGACGCCGAAGACGCGGTGCAGGAAGCGTTTCTGCGCCTGTGGGGCAGCCGGCCCAGCGATGCCCACGGTGCCACCCTGGCCACCTTCTTCAACACCATCGTCATCAACCGCTGCAAGACCTGGTTGACCCGGCGGCGTGAGCTGAGCGCCGACCACGACACCCTGACGGAGCTGTCGGACGCGCAGCAGCACGGCGCGCATGACGGATCGGGCCACGAGCAACCGGGGGGTGCAGGCGCCGCCGCACTCCAGGCCGCCATGGCGCGCCTGCCCGCACGCCAGCGCATGGCGCTGGCCATGTGGGCCTACGCCGACGCCGACACCGCCGACATCGCGCGCTCGCTGGAACTCGACAGCAACGCCGCGCATCAACTCTTGCACCGGGCGAAAATCGCCCTCAGGCGCCAGCTCACGGAGCACAACCCATGAAACCGCAACGCCCCACCGACACGTCCCCGGACGACGACAGCCTGCGTCAGCAGCTGCGTGAGTCGCTGCCCCGCAGCGTCGGTACCGATCTGACGGCGCTCAAAGATCGGACCCTGCACCAGTGGCGTCTGCGCGGAACACCCCAGACTTTTCATCCACCGGGTCCGCTGACGGTGTTGCAGGCCAGCTGGCGACAGCACCCTGCCCTCTGGGGCGGCGCCTTGCTGGCCCTGGGCTTCGTCGCCCTGTTCCTGCTCAAGCCTTGGCACCAGCCCGATCCGGCGCTGGACGAACTGCTGCAACCGGATGTGCTGTATCTGATGAGCGCGGGCGAGTTGTGAGCCGCTGGCACCGCCTCACCGGTCAACTGCGACAGCGTTGGAAGCATCACCTCGGCACCGTGCTCATGGTGCTTGGGGTTTTCGTGGCGGTGCAGGCCTGGCAGACGCGCGATGTGCCCTCCGGACCGGCGCCCGATCTGGCCCTGACCCTGGTCCAGCCTGATGGTCGCACCACCGACACCACGCTGGCCGCCTGGCGCGCCGCCCATGCCGGCCAACCGGTGGCGCTGTACGTGTGGGCCGATTGGTGCCCGATCTGCCGGGCCGGGGAAGGCACCGTGACCGCGCTGGCACAGGACCACACGGTACTGACGATCGCCATGCAGTCCGGCCCACCAGCGGCCGTTGCGCGGGTGCTGCGCCAGCGGCAGCTGCCGTGGACCACCGCCGTGGACGCACACAGCGATGCGGCCCGTGCGCTGGGATTCAGGGCCGTGCCGGCCTTCGTGGTGGTGGACGCACAAGGCGAGTTGCGCGGTGCGAGTGTGGGTTACACCACCGGCCTGGGCATGCGGGCCCGGCTGTGGTGGGCTCACCTCATGGGCTGAGACCTGTCAGGTTCACCGCATACGGGCCTGCTATGGTGTCGGCCGCCCGGCGCGGACCACCCACCGGGCCTCCCACCGCCCCGTCAACGCCATGCTCGAACGACTCATCTACCAGTCCCAAGCCACACAGGACTTCGGATCCCTGCACCTGTTCCACCTCCTGACCCAGGCCCGCCTGCGCAACCAGCAACTGGCCATCACCGGCCATCTGCTCTACTGGCGGGGGCAGTTCACCCAGTGCATCGAGGGCCCACCCGACGCCATCGAACAGCTCTGGCAGAGCCTGCAGCGCGACGAGCGCCACACCGACATCCGCCTGATGGGCCGACAGCCCATCGAACGCCGACGCTTCCAGGAGTGGAGCATGGCGTTTTCCAGTTATGCATCGCTGTATGTGCACGGCATGACGGGCTTTTTCCCGGTCGACGAGCAAGGCCAGACCCCGCTGGTCAGCCTGTGTACCGAAGGCCAGGCTTGCTGAACGGCCGGCCCAACGAAAAACCCCGCACCGTCGGTGACGATGCGGGGTTTTGTCTGGTGGGCGGTGCAGGGTTCGAACCTGCGACCCCTGCCGTGTGAAGGCAGTGCTCTACCACTGAGCTAACCGCCCGAAAACCGTTTCAGCCTTGGCTGGGTCCGATTGTTCGGAAGCCTCGCATTATAGCCTGATCCAGCACGCTTTTCGGATCTGCGCCGAAAAAGTTATGGGAGGGTGGGCGCCTCAGCTGGCCTGCAGGGCGCGCCAAAGGGTCTTGCCCTTGCTGGCCTTGTCCAGATCGGCCAGCAGCGCCTCGTGCGCCTGCTGCTCCTGTTCGTTGGCCAGCAGCACCGGCAGCTCGAAGCGGCGCAGGTCGATCTGCTCGACCACCAGACCAGGCGCATGGCTCTCGACGGCGTCCATGACCAGTGCGTCCTGGCCCCGGGTCATGTTGATGTACACATCGGCCAGCAGCTCGGCATCCAGCAAGGCGCCGTGCAAGGTGCGGCCCGAGTTGTCCACTTCCAGCCGGTCACACAAGGCGTCCAGGCCGTTGCGCTTGCCCGGGAACATCTCCTTCGCCATGACCAGGGTGTCGATCACGCCCGAGACGAACTGCCTGAGCGGCGGGCGGCCGAGCAGGCTCAGCTCCTTGTTCAGGAAGCCGATGTCGAACGGCGCGTTGTGGATGATGAGTTCGGCACCGTCGAGGTAGGCCAGCAGCTCGTCCGCGATCTGGGCGAACTTGGGTTTGTCGCGCAGGAATTCGTTGCTGATGCCGTGCACCTTGAGCGCGTCTTCGTGGCTGTCGCGCTCCGGGTTGACGTAGTGGTGCAGGTTGCGGCCGGTGAGCTTGCGGTTGAGCAGCTCCACACAACCGATCTCGATGATGCGGTCGCCATTCTCGGCGGACAGGCCGGTGGTTTCCGTGTCGAGAACGATCTGTCTCATCAATGGTTCTCTTTGGCGTGGTTGATCGAGTACTTGGGGATCTCGACCGTCACATCCTGCTGCGCCAGGATGGCCTGGCAGGACAGGCGCGAATTCGGTTCCAGCCCCCAGGCGCGATCGAGCAGGTCCTCTTCGGCTTCGTCCAGCTCGTTGAGGCTCCTGAAGCCTTCGCGCACCACCACATGGCAGGTCGTGCAGGCGCAGCTCATGTCGCAGGCGTGCTCGATCTTGATGTCATTGTCCAACAGGGCCTCGCAGATGGAGGTGCCGGCCGGCGCGCTGATGGTGGCGCCCTGCGGGCAGTACTCGGGATGCGGGAGGATCTTGATCGTGGGCATGGTGTTCAGACTTCTTCGACTTTGCGGCCCGCCAGCGCCTGCTGGATGCCGCGGTTCATGCGCAGGGCCGCAAACGCTTCGGTGCCCTTGGCCAGCGCCTGGGTGGCGGCTTCGATGTCGGCCGTGTTGCCTTGCCCCGCCACTGTGGCCAGCGTGTTCATCAGCGCATCGATGGCGGCACGCTCGCCCCCGTCGAGCAGGTCGCCATCGGCCGCCAGCGCGCTGCGCGTGGCGGCGATCATGCGGTCGGCATCGACGCGCGCCTCGACCAGCGCACGCGCGGCCATGTCCTGCTGCGCGGTGGTGAAACTCTCCTGCAGCATGGTGGCGATCTGCTCGTCGCTCAGGCCATAGGACGGCTTGACGTCAATCTTCGCCTCGACACCACTGCCCTGCTCTTTGGCGCTCACCGACAGCAGACCGTCGGCATCCACCGTGAACGTCACGCGGATGCGCGCGGCGCCCGCTGCCATGGGAGGGATGCCCCGCAGCGTGAACCGCGCCAGGCTGCGGCAGTCGGCCACCAGGTCGCGCTCGCCCTGCACCACATGCAATGCCAGCGCGGTCTGACCATCCTGGTAGGTGGTGAAGTCCTGGGCCCGTGCGGTGGGAATGGTGCTGTTGCGCGGCACGATGCGCTCGACCAGACCACCCATGGTCTCGATGCCCAACGACAGCGGGATCACGTCCAGCAGCAGCAGATCGCCATCCTGGCTGTTGCCCGCCAACTGGTTTGCCTGGATCGCCGCGCCCAGCGCCACCACCTCGTCGGGATTGAGGTTGGTCAGCGGTTCGCGGCCGAAGAAGTCGCCCACGGTGCGGCGGATCACCGGCATGCGGGTCGAGCCGCCGACCATCACCACGCCTTGTACCTCGTCCTTGCCGACGCCGGCATCGCGCAGCACCTTGCGCACCGCGCCCATGGTGCGGGCGGTCAGGTCGGCGGTGCAGTCCTCGAAGTCGTTGCGGTGCACCGTCTGCTCGATGGCAAAGCCGTTGATCTCCGCCCTGAACAACACGCTGTCATGGCCGGTCAGTTGCTCCTTCACGCGCCGCGCCTCGCGGTGCAGCGCCGCGCGCTCGGCAGCGTCGTCCACCGGCCCAAGGCCTGCCTGCCGGAGCACCCAGGCGGCCAGCGCCTGGTCGTAGTCGTCCCCGCCCAGGGCCGAGTCGCCGCCGGTGGCCATGACCTCGAACACCCCGCGCGTCATGCGCAGGATGGAGATGTCGAAAGTGCCCCCGCCCAGGTCGTAGATGGCGTAGATGCCCTCGGCCGCGTTGTCCAGACCGTAGGCAATCGCCGCAGCCGTCGGCTCGTTGATCAGCCGCAGCACCTCGATGCCAGCCAGCTGCGCGGCATCCTTCGTTGCCTGGCGCTGGGCGTCGTCGAAATAGGCCGGCACGGTGATGACCGCGCCGAACAGCTCATCGTCGAAGCTGTCCTCGGCCCGGAAGCGCAGCGTGGCCAGGATCTCGGCGCTGACCTCCATGGGCGTCTTTCGGCCCGCCGCGGTCTCGACCACGGCCATGCCGTTGTCGTCCACCACGCTGTAGGACAGGCGCTCCACATCGGCCACCTGCGCCCGGGACCGGCCCATCAGGCGCTTGACCGAACTGATGGTGTTGGCGGGGTCACCGATCTGGGCGGTCAGCGCGTCAAAACCGATCTGTCGCCCCGCACCACCCTGCGCGGGGTCCAGATACCGCACCACGCTGGGCAGGATCACGCGGCCCTGCAGGTCGGGCAGGCATTCGGCCACACCGTGGCGCACGGCGGCCACCAGCGAATGGGTGGTGCCCAGGTCGATGCCCACGGCCACCCGGCGCTGGTGAGGGTCGAGTGACTGGCCGGGTTCGGAAATCTGCAGTAGCGCCATGGCGGGTCAAAAACGGTCGAAAGTCGGACGAAACCGCTTATTGTCCCAGCTGTTCGAGCCGGCTCTCCACGTCCTGCGCAAATCGCTCAACGAACATGAGGGCTCTCACCTGCGCAGCCAGCGCGGGCCAGTCACGCTGCACATCGGCTGTCTTCTGCAAATCCGCCAGCATGCGTTTGCGCGCTGCGGCGACCTCGTCCGCCAGGTCTTCGACCACGCTGGCGCTGGAGGCCTCCTCCAGCGCTTCGCGCCATTCCATCTGCTGCATCAGGAAGGCGGGAGGCATGGCGGTGTTGTTGTCGGCCTGGACGGGTGCACCGTGCAGTTCACAGAGATAGGCGGCCCGGGCCAGAGGATCCTTGAGACGTTGGTAGGCCTCATTGATGCGAACCGACCACTGCATGGCTTGGCGCTGGGTCTGCGCATCGGCAGCCGCGTGGCGATCCGGATGCACCTCGCGCTGGAGATCCTTCCAGCGTCCATCCAGTTGCGCACGGTCCAGCGCAAACGCCACCGGCAGCTCAAACAGCTCGAAATCGTTGGATTGCAGATTCATGACCGGATCATAGAAAAAACGGGACCCGGTGGTGGTAGCCGGTCAAAGCCCGCGCGGAACCGGCTTTGCAGGGCCGCTGCGGGAGCCCCATGGCGGATAAGGCCACAAGCGGCGCAACGGGTGCGCCATCAAACCCGAAAACTCTCTCCGCAACCGCAACGGTCGCGTTCGTTCGGATTGTGGAACTTGAAGCCCTCGTTGAGCCCCTCCCGAACAAAGTCCAGCTGTGTGCCGTCAATGTAAGGCAGGCTCTTCGGGTCCACCAGCACCTTCACGCCATGCTCTTCGAAGACCACATCCTCGGGCGAGACTTCATCGGCGTATTCCAGCTTGTAGGCCATGCCGGAGCAGCCCGTGGTCTTGACGCCCAGGCGCACGCCCACACCCTTGCCACGCTTGGTCAGGTAGCGGGTGACATGCCGGGCCGCGGCTTCGGAAATGGTGACGGACATGGCGGTGGCTCAGTTCGCGTGTTTCTTTCGGTAGTCGTCCACGGCCGCCTTGATGGCGTCTTCGGCCAGGATGGAGCAGTGCACCTTGACCGGCGGCAGCGCCAGTTCCTCGGCGATTTCGCTGTTCTTCAGGGCCGCCGCTTCGTCCAGCGTCTTGCCTTTGACCCATTCGGTCACCAGCGAACTGGATGCGATGGCCGAACCGCAGCCGTAGGTCTTGAAGCGCGCATCCTCGATCACGCCGGTGGTCGGGTTCACCTTGATCTGCAGCTTCATCACGTCGCCGCAGGCGGGCGCGCCCACCATGCCGGTGCCGACGGACTCGTCGCCCTTGTCGAAGGAGCCGACGTTGCGGGGGTTTTCGTAGTGGTCAACGACTTTTTCAGAATAGGCCATGGTTGTTCTCCTTCAATGCGCTGCCCACTGGATGGTGGACAGGTCGACGCCGTCCTTGAACATTTCCCACAGCGGGGAAAGCTCACGGAGCTTGGCGACGTTTTCCTTGATCGTGGCGATCGCGTAGTCGATCTCCTGTTCGGTGGTCCAGCGGCCGATGGTCATGCGCAGGCTGCTGTGGGCCAGCTCGTCGCTGCGCCCCAGGGCGCGCAGCACATAGCTGGGCTCCAGGCTGGCCGAGGTGCAGGCCGAACCCGACGACACCGCCAGGCCCTTGATCCCCATGATCAGCGACTCGCCCTCGACGTAGTTGAAGCTCATGTTCAGGTTGTGCGGCACGCGCCGCGTCTCGTGGCCGTTGATGAACACCTCTTCGATGTCCTTCAGGCCGGCCACCATGCGGCCGTGCAGCGCACGAATGCGCGCGTTCTCGGCGTGCATCTCTTCCTTGGCGATGCGGTAGGCCTCACCCATGCCCACGCACTGGTGGGTGGGCAGCGTGCCCGAACGCATGCCGCGCTCATGGCCACCGCCGTGCATCTGCGCCTCGATGCGGATGCGCGGCTTGCGGCGCACATACAGCGCACCGATGCCTTTGGGCCCGTAGGTCTTGTGGCTGGTCAGGCTCATCAGGTCGACCGGCAGGGTTTGCAAGTCGATGTCCACCCGGCCGGTGGCCTGCGCCGCGTCCACATGGAAGATCACACCCTTCTCTCGGCAGATGGCGCCGATGGCGGCGATGTCCTGGATCACGCCGATCTCGTTGTTCACGAACATGACCGAGGCCAGGATGGTGTCGGGGCGGATCGCCGCCTTGAACACATCCAAGTCCAGCAGGCCGTCGGCCTGCACGTCGAGGTAGGTCACCTCGAAGCCCTGGCGCTCCAGCTCGCGCATGGTGTCCAGCACCGCCTTGTGCTCGGTCTTCACCGTGATGAGGTGCTTGCCCTTGGTCTTGTAGAAGTGCGCCGCACCCTTCAAGGCCAGGTTGTTGGACTCGGTCGCACCGCTGGTCCAGACGATTTCTCGCGGGTCAGCGTTGATCAGTGCCGCCACCTGTTCGCGGGCGGTTTCGACGGCCTTCTCGGCCTCCCAGCCCCAGGCGTGGCTGCGCGAAGCGGGGTTGCCGAAATGCTCGCGCAACCAGGGAATCATGGCGTCCACCACCCGCGGGTCGCAGGGATTGGTGGCGCTGTAGTCCATGTAGATCGGGAAGTGGGGCGTGTTGCTCATGATCGGCAATCGTTGGAATGTGAAACTTCAACAGGCACAAGCAACCAGGGCATCCAAGGCCCTGACCGCCCGCCCGGGAACATCATTTGGACAGCGCAGCGCCTCCGAGCGCAAAGACCGAGTTCGGCGCATTCACGCGAATGGGCTTGACCACCGGCGTGCTGGAGATCGCCCGCTTGATCATGGGCGCGTTTTCCACCACCACGCCCTTGGCGATCTGCTCGTCCACCAGCGACTGCAGGGAGACCGAGTCCAAGAAATCCACCATCTTGGCGTTCAGCTGTGCCCAGAGTTCGTGGGTCATGCAGCGGTTGCCTTCGCCCAGGCAGTTTTCCTTGCCGCCGCACTGGGTGGCGTCGATGGGCTCGTCCACCGAAACGATGATGTCGGCGACGGTGATTTCACCGGCCTTTCGGCCCAGGGTATAGCCCCCGCCGGGACCACGGGTGGATTCCACCAGTTCGTGGCGGCGCAGCTTGCCGAACAGCTGTTCCAGATAGGACAGCGAAATCTGCTGGCGCTGGCTGATGGCGGCCAGCGTGACTGGTCCGTTGTTCTGGCGCAGGGCCAGATCGATCATGGCGGTGACCGCAAAGCGGCCTTTGGTCGTGAGGCGCATTTCAAGCTCCTTGTGGCTGGCTTGACCGTCGATGAACTCCGGACACCGCAACATCGCGGTACCGGAACGCTTCCCCACCCTCTGTGCCGTCAGATGCGGCTGTGCGTCGAAGGGTTCCCGACTGTTTTGATCGAGTATACACCCAAATCCCAGTGATTCAGTCGGCTTAGGCGGGTGGCTGGCCTCAGCTGGCCGCGAAGCGCAGGGTCACACAGGTGCCAGGGGCCGCATCGGAAAAGCCGACCTCGGCACCGATTTCGGCCGCGCGCAAACGGATGTTGCCCATGCCACGCCCACCCGCGCGCCAGGTGTCGCCGGCGGCATGACCCAGCCCGACGCCGTCGTCGCTCACGCTCAGACACACCTGCGCCCCGTCCATCCAGGTGCGTACCGTGACCCGCCGCGCATGCGAGTGTTTGACCACGTTGGCAAAAATCTCCTGCAGGCAACGGAACAGGTGCATCACACCCCGGGCTTCCAACCCGTTGACCGCCGGCACGTCCTCCACCTGCCACTCCAGTTCGATGCCGGCCGCCTGCAATGGAGGGCCGATGCGCTGACGCAGCGTGCCCAGGATGGTCGGCAGGTCCCCGTCCATGGGTTCCAGCGAGTCGAGCGTCATGCGCAACTCTTCCAGTGCATGGTTGAGCATGCCCGCCACGGCCGCTCCGTCGATCTGCGGGCCGCTGGCCCGAACCAGGTTCAGCGTCTGCACCAGCTGGCTGCCCAGCCCGTCGTGCATGTCGCGGGTTAGGCGGCGGCGCTCGGCTTCCAGCACGCGCTGGTTCTCCGCCGCCCGCAGGCGGTCGAACACCTCGTGAAGTTCCTGTTCACGCTGGCTCACCTTGCGCGCCAGCTCCGCGTTCATCTGCTCCACCTGCCCCATGGCGCCGGCCACCCGGCGCACCAGCACCCAGCCCAGCGCATACATCAGCATCAGCGAACCCACGGTCATCCAGCGGATGTCCGCATCCCCCGGGAAACCCATGTTCACCACCGCAAAATCGCGCACACCGGTGGCCATGGTGGCGGCGCCGAACACCACCATCAGCCGCTGGTTGACGTCCAGCCCCCAGCGTGCGCGATGGAACAGCTTGACCAGCGCCACCGCCGACGTCAGGGTGATGACCGCCATCCAGAGCTGGTACATCGCGTAGTTGTTGAAGTACACCGTCGCGGCCAGCCAGAACGGCCCCAGCCACAGCAGGCCGTTGACAAAGCTCCGGATGATCCCCTGCCGGTAGTCGAACAGGTCCCACATGAACAGGTACAGGAAACCACAATAGGCCGTGAACGAGAGCTTCTGGAAGTAGTACCAGACCTCGAACGACATCGGAGGCGTCTCCAGCGGCGTCAGGGCCAGCCGGATGGCCCAGGAGAACACGCCCGCCGCGAGCAGGCCAAACATGCGCTCGCGGGTGTTGAGCCACAGCAGCAGCGACATCAGCCCCAGCATCAGGGAACAGGCGGCCACCATCCAGGTGGCGTACACCTGCCACCACATGAGCTGGGCATGGCGCTGGTTCAGCGCATCGGCCACACCGACATGGACCAGGGAGAGGCCGCTCTTTCGCAGCGGCTGGCCACGGACCTCGATCTCCAGGCGGTTGTCCCGCAGGTCCGGGGTCAGGCGGTCACGCGGCAGGTGCACGATCTGGGGCACCAGCGATGTGTCCGCAAAGCCGGGGTACGACCAGTAGCGGTCCGCCACCTCGTGCCCGTTGAGCCAGACGCGGTAGCGGGCACCGATGCGGGGCAACAGCACCGCCAGCGGCCGCCCGGCCGCAGCGGCCGTGTCCAGGCCATCGGGCCAGGACAGCCGGTAACGCGCCTCGCCGGCCCAGCGTGGCGACTGGTCGTCCCACACGTGCGGCAGCGCCACCGTGGACACCGCCGGCACACCCGCCTGCTGGTGCAGGACTTCCGCCTGCCGGATCGCAAAGGCACCGTCCACCGGACCGGTGCGCGACACCCAGACCAGCCCGGCGATCATCAGCACCAGCAGCATGCCCGCCCACCAGTAGGCTGGCGTGGACAGCACCCGGCGGGACAGCGGCACCACGGCGTTCACAGCAGCCCGCGCTCCTGGGCAGCGCGCACCACCTGCACGCGACTGTGCACCGCCAGCTTGCGGTACAGGTTCTTGATGTGGGTGCCCACCGTGGCCGGGGAAATGCCCAGTTTCATGGCGATTTCCTTGTTGACGTAGCCTTTGGCCACCAGCTTGAGCACATCGGTTTCACGCTCCGACAACATCACCTCGTCGGGCACCGGTGTCTGGCCCGGCAAGGAGTCCTGCTCGGAACGGAACTGCTTGAGCAGCAGCCTCGCCAGCAGGGGAGAGATTGGCGCACCGCCGTCGCGGATCTGCTCGATGGCGGCGATCAGCTCCTCGGCGCTGCAACCCTTGAGCACGTAACCGGTGGCGCCGGCCTCCAGTGCACCGACCAGTCGCGACTCCTCGCCGAACACGGTGAACACCAGCAACTCGGCGTCGCGCTGGTGGCGCGCCAGCAGGCGCAGCACCTCCTCGCCGCGCCCGTCGGGCAGGCCCAGATCGACCAGGAACACGTTCGCGTCGGACAGCAGGGCGTGCTGCCGGGCCTCGGCCAGGCTGCCCGCCTGACCCAGCAACCGCCACTGCGGCCGCAGCAGCAGCGCCTGCTGCACGAACTGCAGGATGGTGGGGTCGTCTTCGATCAGGTAGATGCGGGTGTCGCCCAAAGGCTCGGTCCGCCCCGGCGCGTCTGGCAATGCTGGCATGTTGTCGTGAGAAGGCATGTTGCACCGCCGTGTCCGGACCCTGTTGTCCGAACCGCCCTTGCACGGCGGCTTGTGCCCCGATTGTGCGTCAGGCCACGTGGTCTTCGCCCGGGGCGCCCAGCACCCGCTCTTTCAGGCGGTGCAGCTGATCGCGCACCTGGGCAGCCTTCTCGAACTCCAGGTTGCGCGCGTGCTCCAGCATGAGCTTTTCCAGCCGCTTGATCTCGCGCGCCAGGTCCTTCTCGCTCATGGCGTCGGTCTGTGCCCGTGCCGCGGCTTCGCTGGCCAGGCGGTCGGCTTCCTTGCCGGCCTTTTCGCTGTAGACGCCGTCGATCAGGTCCTTGACCCGCTTGTTCAGCGCCTTGGGCGTGATGCCGTTGGCCAGGTTGTAGGCCTGCTGCTTGGCGCGGCGGCGCTCGGTCTCGTCGATCGCCTTGCGCATCGAGTCCGTGATCCGGTCGGCGTACAGGATGGCGCGCCCGTTGAGGTTGCGCGCCGCGCGGCCGATGGTCTGGATCAGCGAGCGTTCGGCGCGCAGGAAACCTTCCTTGTCGGCGTCCAGGATGGCGACCAGCGACACCTCGGGAATGTCCAGCCCCTCGCGCAGCAGGTTGATGCCCACCAGCACGTCGAAGGCGCCCAGGCGCAGGTCGCGGATGATCTCGACCCGCTCGACCGTGTCCACGTCGCTGTGCAGGTAGCGCACCTTGACGCCGTTTTCCGTCAGGTAGTCGGTCAGCTGCTCGGCCATGCGCTTGGTCAGCGTGGTGATGAGCACGCGCTCGTTCTTCTCCACGCGCAGACGGATCTCCTGCAGCACGTCGTCCACCTGGTGCGTGGCGGGGCGCACCTCGATCTCCGGGTCCACCAAGCCGGTGGGACGCACCACCTGCTCCACCACCTGGCCGGCGTGCTGCTTTTCGTAGTCGGCCGGCGTGGCCGAGACGAAGATGCACTGGCGCATGCGCTGCTCGAATTCCTCGAACTTCAGCGGCCGGTTGTCCAGCGCCGAGGGCAGGCGGAAGCCGTACTCCACCAGCGTGGTCTTGCGCTGGCGGTCGCCGTTGTACATCGCATTGAGCTGGCCGATCATCTGGTGGCTCTCGTCCAGGAACATGATCGCGTCGCGCGGCAGGTAGTCGGTCAGCGTGGCCGGCGGTTCCCCCTCGGCGGTGCCGGCTAGGTGGCGCGAGTAGTTCTCGATGCCCTTGCAATGCCCCACCTCGCTGAGCATTTCCAGGTCGAAGCGGGTGCGCTGCTCCAGCCGCTGGGCCTCGACCAGCTTGCCCATGCCCACCAGCTGGTCCAGGCGCTCGCGCAGCTCGGCCTTGATCAGTTCGACCGCATTGAGCACCTGCTCGCGCGGCGTCACGTAGTGGCTGCTGGGGAACACGGTGAAACGCGGGATCTTCTGCCGCACCTTACCGGTCAGCGGGTCGAACAGCTGCAGGCTTTCGATCTCGTCGTCGAACAGCTCGATGCGGATCGCCATCTCGGAGTGTTCGGCCGGGAACACGTCGATGGTGTCGCCGCGCACGCGGAACTTGCCACGGCTGAAGTCCTGCTCGTTGCGGCTGTACTGCATGCGCACCAGCTGCGCGATCAGGTCGCGCTGGCCGGCCTTGTCGCCCACGCGCAGGGTCATCACCATCTGGTGGTAGCTCTCGGGCCGGCCGATGCCGTAGATGGCCGAGACGGTGGCGACGATCACCACGTCACGCCGCTCCAGGATGCTTTTGGTGCACGACAGCCGCATCTGCTCGATGTGCTCGTTGATCGCGCTGTCCTTCTCGATGAACAGGTCGCGCTGCGGCACATAGGCCTCGGGCTGGTAGTAGTCGTAATAGCTGACGAAGTACTCGACCGCGTTCTTGGGGAAGAACTCGCGGAATTCGGAGTACAGCTGCGCGGCCAGCGTCTTGTTGGGCGCGAACACGATGGCCGGCCGCCCGACGCGGGCGATCACGTTGGCCATGGTGAAGGTCTTGCCCGAGCCGGTCACGCCCAGCAGGGTCTGGAACACCTCGCCGTCCTCGATGCCCTCGACCAGACCGGCGATGGCCGTGGGCTGGTCACCCGCAGGCGGGTACGGCTGGAACAGCTCGAAGGGCGAGCCGGGAAACTTCACGAACGTGCCCTCCACAGGGGCGTCGTTCGTCACTTCATGCAGCGGAGTCGTCGTCGGGTTCGGAGCCATCGGACGATGGTACCGGAGCGTCTGCTTTGGCGTCTGTTGCCCGGGCTTCCCATTTGCGGCGCACCGCCTTGGCCTGCAGCTCGACATAACACTGAGTGGCGCCGCCCTGGGCCAGGGCATCCAGCTGGCGGTTCAGTTCGGCCGGGTGCAGCGGCTGGGCGGTCTCTTCGCTGGCGCCGAACCGGCAGTCGAAGTCCCAGAAATCGGTGCCGGGCGGCAGCGGACGGCCGCGTTCACGGGCCTGGTATTTGCGCAGCTCGTGCTTGAGTGCGTCCAGCACGCGGTCGGGGTGGCGGCCTTCGCGTTGCAGCGGGAAGGTCTTTTTCATGATCGATCCTTTCGGGGAATGGTGTCGCCCGGTCAGGACGCAAGAGGGGCGTGATTATCGCCCCCGCCTGACCGATCAGCCCAAACGGATCTCGTACCCGCCTTCGTCCAGGTGCCGGTGCGGGCCGAACACCGCTTCCAGCGCTGCGCGCTCGGCCTGCTGCCAGCTCTCCTGCACCATGCGCTGGTCCACGCTCAGCACCTCGGGATCGGGCGTTTCGCCGTGTTCGGCCACGATGGCCAGCCAGGCCGCGTACACCGGGGCCACCAGGGCGGCATCGCCCAGCGCCGTTTCCAGGGTCTGGCGGAACAGCCGTTCGGCCGCCTGCCGCTGGCCAGGCGGGGTGTCATCGGGCACGTAGAGCTTGAGCGTGTAGGTCATGGTCACAATCGCCTGATTATTCACGCCCGAACACCATGAACACCACCCGCCCCGTCCCGGACAAGGACACCATCGCCCTGCTGCCCGAATTCCCCCGCCTGGGGCTGGAACGCATCGCCCTGGTGGCCAGCACCGCGCAGGCGCGCGAGGCCGTGGCCGCGCTGCGCGACCACCCGGCCTGGGGTTTCGACACCGAGAGCAAACCCACCTTCCGCGTGGGCGAGGCGTCGGACGGACCGCACATCGTGCAGCTGGCCACGCTGGAGCGGGCCTGGGTGTTCCAGTTGACGGACCACGGTTGCCGCGACCAGGTGGCTGCGCTGCTGGCCGAAGCCGCCCACACCAAGGCCGGGTTCGGTCTGGGCGACGACACCGCGCGCATCCGCCACAAGCTGGGCGTGGAGCCGGCCGGCGTGCTGGAACTCAACCACGTGTTCCGCGAACGCGGGTACCGCAAGGACATGGGCGTCAAGGCCGCAGTGGCGGTGCTGTTCGGCCAGCGCTTTGCCAAGTCCAAGAAGGCCGCCACGTCCAACTGGGCCCTGCCGCAACTGAGCGAGTCACAACTGGTGTACGCCGCCAACGACGCCTATGCGGCGGCGCATGTGCTCGCCGCCTTGCAGGCCTGACCCCACGCTCCACCGCTGCACGGGTCGCTGCCCCCCGAGGGAGCTGGCCGATCACGGTTTGGTGAGTCCCCTGCGCAAAGGGGTGAGCAAGTCGCCCAGCCCGTTGTGGTCGATCTCGTGCATCAGTGCCAGCAGGCGGCCGATGTCGCCCTTGGGGAAGCCTTCGCGCGCAAACCAGTTGAGGTAGTTGCCCGGCAGATCGGCGATGGGCGTTCCCTTGTGCTTGCCAAACGGCATCTCGGTGGTGAAGAGCCGTTCCAGGTCTTCAGGTTTCATCGTGCGGCCGTGCGTTCGTCCAGCCAGCCGCGCACGGCGGCGTGGTACTCGGCCGGCTTCTGCAACATCAGCCAGTGCCCGGCGTCAAAGCCCTGCACACGGCTGCCGGGCGTGGTGCCCACCAACGCCAGCCAGCGCGCCGAATGGAACATGAAGGGCTTGCGTTTGCCGAAGCAGAACAGCGTCGGAATCTGCGGGCCGAACACCTTGTCCACCCGCGCCACACCACGCAGGCCACCGAAGGCGCCGAACCACTGCATGGCGTAGGGGTAGTTCATCTGCCAGCCGATGTGTTCGGGCGCCGCCCGGCAGTGGTTGACACGTGCCATGTAGCGCGTCATGCGATTGGCCAGACCGGGCAGCCAGCCGCCCAGCTTCCAGGCGGTGGCCAGCCACAGCTGGTAGCCGGCGATCATCAGCTTTTCCTTGAAGCGCAGCGACGACAGGTAGGCGCCCGAGTTGGTGTCGCCGATGTCGGTGCCCACCACCCGCGCCACGCGCTGCGGGTGGCGCGCCGCGTACTCATAGCCAAAGAAACAACCCCAGTCGTGCAGCACCAGGCTCACCGGCTCGTCGGGGCTGACCGCGTCCACCACGGCGGCGACCAGACCGCACATCTGGTCCACCGAGACCGGGCGCGGCGCCTGGTTCAGGTCGTACCCCGGCAGCGCAAACCGCACGCAGCGGTAGCCGTCGCGCAGCGCGGCCACGGTGCCGTTCCAGACGGCGGGCGTGTCCGGCCAGCCGTGCAGCATCACCACAGTAGGGCCGCTGCCCTCGATGGTCACCGTCAGGCCTTGCACGTCGAGGGTGGTGGTCATGGCTTGATATCCATCAAACAAAACGGGGGCGATGGTAGCGCGCGACACCCCAACCCGCTGTCGTCCCCGATACTCGTCGCCCATGCACCGCACCATCTTCACCACCCCGGTGGTCAACACATTGCTCCGCGGTTTGTCCGTCACCTTTCTTCGCCTGACGGGCTGGAAGGTGGAAGGCGCCCTCCCCCCGGAGGCGGCCAAGAGCGTGTTCATCGCCGCGCCGCACACCAGCAACTGGGACCTGCCCTACACCCTGATGGTGGCCTTTGCCCTGCGCCTGAACCCCTACTGGATGGGCAAGCACACCATCTTCAAGGCGCCGTTCGGCCCGGTGATGCGCTGGCTCGGCGGCATCGCGGTCAACCGTGAACAGGCCAACAACCTGGTGGCGGCCTCCGCGCTCGCCATCCGCGAGGCCGACGGCCCGGTGCAGCTGATCGTGCCGCCCGAAGGCACGCGCAGCAAGACGCGCTACTGGAAGACCGGCTTCTACTACATCGCCCAGACCGCTGGCGTGCCCATCGTGATGGCCTACATGGACTACGCCAGCAAGCGCAGCGGCCTGGGGCCGCTGTTCCGGCCCACTGGCGATGTGGACGCCGACATGGCCGCCATCAAGGCCTTCTACGCGCCGTTCAAGGGCCGCAACGCCGACCAGTTCGAAGCCGCTGGCTGAGCGATCGGATCTTCAGTTCGGCAGTTCGTTCCACTTGTCGTGCCGCTCGCGGCGCTCGGCTCGGTAGTTGGTCACCTCCAGGCGGATGCCGTCCGGATCGGTGAAGAACGTCGCCCAATAGTCGGGCGCGTACTGGTCGTGCAGCGCCACCGGCGTGGCCGCAATGCCGGCGGCATTCAAGGCATCCGACACCGCCTTCACATCGTCCACCGAATCCACCCTCAGGCACAGGTGGTGCAAGCCCGGGGCATAGGGCTGGTGCGGCACATCCACCCGTGCCGGCCGCAACACGTAGCCGAAGTGCTGGTTGTAGTACTGCACGTGTGGATCGCCACCGATGCTGAACGCGTTGCGCCGGAAGCCCAGCACACCGAGGAACACCGTGTCGTAGAAGGCCTGCGAACGGGCAAGATCCGACACGGTGATGTAGACGTGGTCGATGCCGATGACCGGGGTCATGACAGTGTCCGGGTGGTCAGAGCGCCTGGGCCAGTCGCCCCACGCCCTCTTCGATCTTCTCCAACCCCACGGTGGCAAAGCTCAGGCGCAGGGTCGCGTGGTCGGGGTGGCTGGCGTAGAACGGCGCGCCGGGCACGAAAGCCACACCTTTTTCGATCGCTCGTTTGGCCAGTTCCCCGCCGTCGGCCACCTTGCCGCCGGCGCCGGTCAGGCGCGCCCAGACGAACAGGCCGCCTTGTGGTTGCACGAACTCGATGGCCTCGCCCAGCTCGCGGCGCAGCGCGTTGCCCATGGTGGCGGCGCGCTCGGCGTAGACGGCGCGCACCTTGGCCAGGGTGGCGGGCATGCGGCCGGCCTTGAGGTACTGCGCCGCGGTGGCCTGGGCGAAGGTGCTGGTGTGGGCGTCGCTGAACTGCTTGCACATAGTGGCCTTGGCCAGCAGCTCGGCCGGGCCGACCATCCAGCCCACGCGCAGGCCGGGACTCAGCACTTTGGACAGTGAACCACAGTGCACCAGCCGCTCGCGGCTGCCGGGCACGCTGGCGCTCAGGGCCAGCAGGCTGGGCGGCGGTGCTTCGCCGAAGTACAGGTCGCCGTACGGGTCGTCCTCCACCACCAGCACGTCGTGCTGCACCGCCAGTTCCAGCACCTTCTTGCGGCGCTCCAGGCTGAGCATGGCGCCGCTGGGGTTACCGAAAGTGGGGATCAGGTAGATGAACTTGGGCTTGTGCTCGACGATGAGCTGTTCCAGCCGGTCGGTATCCACGCCCTGCCCGTCCACCGGCGCCGTCACCAGTTGCGCGCCGTACAGGCGGAAGCACTGGATGGTGGCCAGGAAGGTCGGGCCTTCGACGATGACCTTGTCACCGGGGGAAACCAGGGTCTTGCCCAGCAGGTCCAGCGCCTGCTGGCTGCCGGTGGTGACGATCAGGTCGTTGGCCGTCACCCCCTGGTTGCCCTTGCTGGTCATGAACGCGGCCAGCTGTTCGCGCAGCGGGTTGTAGCCCTCGGTGGCACCGTATTGCAGGGTGCCGCCGGCCTCTTCGGTCAGCGCGGCGTTGACGGCTTCACGGATGCCGTCCACATCGAACAGGGCGCTGTCGGGGAAGCCACCGGCAAAACTGATGATGCCGGGCTTGCCCAGCAGCTTGAAAAGTTCGCGGATCGCAGAGGTTTCGACGTTGTTGAGGCGGTCGGCAAAAGGGATCTGGAAGGACATGACAGGTCTCGACTGGGGAAAGGACGGGCAGTGCCGCCGATGGTAGCGCCCCGACCACCTGGTGTACCCGCTGTGCAAAAGCACACGGCGACCGCCATGCTGCGGCGCCACGGCGCACAAATGGCGGGACTTTGCGCCGGTTATCCGGGCTTGGCCGGTTCGCCAGGCCGGAACAATCGGATGTCATGACCACAAGTCTCGACCGGAGCCCCCCATGACCGCGGCCGAATTCCTCAAGGACCTGACCCTGCCCACCATGCCGGAGGTGGCGCATGAGCTCATCCGTTCGCTCAACGAGGAAGACGTTCCCCTGGTCCATGTGCGCGACGCGATCGCCCGCGATCCGGCCCTGGCCGTGCAGTTGCTGCGCCTGGCCAACAGCGCCCACTACGGCGCCCGGACCAAGGTCGACCACATCGACGAAGCCATCGCCCGCGTGGGCCTGAACCAGGTGCGCGCGCTGGCGCTGGCGGCCTGCTTCAACGACGCCTTTCCGGTCTCCCCCGGTCTGGATCGCCAGAGCTTCTGGCAGGCGAACCAGGTGCGCGGCGGGCTGAGCCAGTGGCTGGCCCAGGGCATCGGCTCCGACAGCGAACAGGCCTGGCTCACCGGCTTCATGGTGCGCGTGGGCGAACTGCTGATGGGCATGAAATCCCCGTCCTGCGTGACCGAATTCGAGCGCCAGCCGCAGGTGCCGGGCGAACGCTGGCAACGCGAAGCCGCCCTCATGGGGCTGACCGAGGGCGAGGTGACGGCCGAACTGGCGCGCGCCTGGAACTTCCCGGACAGCATGATCGAAGCGCTGGATGCCGTCGCCGACCCGCTGAACGCCCAACCCTTCTCGCGCCTGGGTGCGGTGCTGCACCTGGCCGAACTGCTGGCCGCCGCGCCCGCGGCCAATGAAGCGGCCGTGAGCGGTCTGCCCACCGACGTGCTGGACGCACTGGACGTGGACGCGGCCTGGATGGTGGAACACCTGCCACAGGCGCAGCGCTACGTGGACGCGTCGCGCCTGCACTGAGCGTCATCCCTGCGCTGGAGCGTTGGCACCAGCGTCCGCTTTGTGGCGAAATGTCGGACACATCCCCCGCTGGAGTGCCCATGGCCACCCACCCTGGTGTCTACGTTGAGGAAGTCAGCCTCACGCCCCCGCCCATCGTTGCCGCCGCCACGTCGATGACCGCTTTCGTCGGCCTCGCTGCCGACGGCCCGGTGCACCAGCCCGTGGTGGTCCGCAGTGCGCTGGACTTCGAACGGCTCTTCGGCCCCGACGGGCCGGGCAGCACCCTGCCGCCGTCGGTGCGCCTGTACTTCCAGAACGGCGGCCAGGAAGCCCTGATCGTGCGACTGCCGGCGGGCGCTTCCGCGCAGACCGCCTGGGTGCCCGCGCTCAAGGCCGCTCGCCTGCGCCGCGAAGGCCTGTACGCACTGGACACGGTGCCTTTCAACCTGCTGTGCCTGCCACCACCGGCCGCCAGCCGCGATTTCTCGGTCGCCACCTGGGCGCGCGCGGCGGCCTATTGCCGCCAGCGTGGCGCCGTCTTGCTGGTGGATGCCCCCGCTGCATGGCGCGACGTGGGCACCGCCGTCGCCGGCATGGACGGTTTGCGGACCAGCGTGGGGCCGACGGCGGCGTCCCATGTGGCCGTCTACCACCCGCGCCTGCGGGTGCCGGACCCGCAGCGCAAGAACGGCACGCTCGCCGTCGCGCCCTGCGGCGCGGTGGCGGGTCTGATCGCGCGCACCGATGCAACACGCGGGGTCTGGAAGGCCCCCGCCGGCATGGAGGCCACGCTCTCGGGAGCGACGGGACTGGTCCAGGACCTGAACGATGCCACCCAGGGGCCCCTGAACGCGGCCGGCCTCAACGGCCTTCGGACCTTCGTGGGGAAAGGCGTGCTGGTCTGGGGTGCCCGCACCCTGGCCGGTGCCGACAGCGTGGGATCGGAATGGAAGTACCTGCCGGTGCGACGGCTGGCCCTGCATGTGCAGCAGAGTGTGGTGGCCAGCACCGGCTGGGTGGTGTTCGAACCCAACGACGAACCCCTCTGGACCCGGCTGCGGGCCGCAGTGCAGGACTTCCTGTCCGGCATCTGGCGCCAGGGTGGGCTGATGGGGCAGAAGCCCGACGAGGCCTTCTTCGTGCGCTGCGACCGCAGCACGATGACGGCGGCCGACGTCGCGGCCGGACGGGTTCAGCTGCTGATCGGTCTGGCCGCGCTGAAACCAGCCGAATTCGTGGCGTTGAAGCTGACGCTGCAGGCGGCCAGCTGACTACACTGCAGGGCCATGAAACCCGCCCAGATCGAGACCTTCTTCGCCACCCTGCAAGCCGCCAATCCGCAGCCCGTCACCGAGCTGGAATACACCAGCGTGTTCGAACTGCTGGCCGCCGTGCTGCTCTCGGCCCAGGCCACCGACGTGGGCGTCAACAAGGCCACACGCAAGCTGTTCCCGGTGGCGCACACGCCGCAGCAGATCCTCGACCTGGGTCTTGAAGGTCTGGAGTCCTACATCAAGACCATCGGCCTGTACCGCAGCAAGGCGAAACACCTGATGGAAACCTGCCGCATCCTGGTGGAACGCCACGGCGGCCAGGTGCCGCGCACCCGCGAAGCCCTTGAAGCCTTGCCCGGCGTGGGCCGCAAGACGGCCAACGTGGTGCTCAACGTGGCCTTCGGCGAACCCACCATGGCGGTGGACACGCACATCTTCCGCGTCGGCAACCGCACCGGTCTGGCGCCGGGCAAGACGCCGCTGGCGGTGGAGCAGCAACTGCTCAAGCGCATCCCGCCGAGGTACCTGGTGGACGCACACCACTGGCTGATCCTGCACGGACGCTATGTGTGCCAGGCGCGCAAGCCGTTGTGCCACCAGTGCGCCGTGTCGGCGTGTTGCGACTTCAAGCCCAAGACAACGGGCTGACCCGCGGGGCGCTGCTAAACTGCCGGCGCTTCATGGTTTCTTGCCCCGGCAAGAATGAAAAGGGAACAACAGGCAGGACCCCGTCCTGTCATGTGGCTGCCCCCGCAACTGTGATCGGCGAGCGAAACGCCCCCCCTGCCACTGGCTTCGTGCCGGGAAGGCTGGCGTGACGCGATGACCCGATAGCCAGGAGACCTGCCCTGAAGCGATGTTTTGGCTTTGGGGCGGGGTGCCTCCGATGCAAGACCCAGGATGCTCTGCGGCGCTGCGCGCCGTGCCGTTCCCGTGCCGTTTCGGTACCCCTCGGTAGCCCGCCTGGACTTGCCCGGTGTCCGGTTTTCCGCTCCGTCCTTTTCTGGAGCGCGCATGCCCGACACCGCTGTCACCCCGCCTTCTCCCCCGCCCGTCCCCGGGCACGAACTGACCGTGGTCGACATGGTCTGGCCCGACCAGTCCAACCACCACGGCACCCTGTTCGGTGGCGCCGGCCTGTCCATCCTGGACCGCAACGCCTTCATCCTGGCCAGCCGCGTGTTGCGCGGCAGTGTGGTCACGGCATCGGTGGGGGCCTTGAACTTCCAGGCCCCGGCGCGGGTCGGCCTGCTGATCGAGTGCCAGTCGCGCGTGAGCCGCATCGGGCGCCGCTCGGCCACGATTCACACGCAGTTGGTCGCGGAAGACCTGCTCACCGGTGAACGGCTGGACTGCCTCTCGGGCGAATTCGTCATGGTCCGGCGCGACACCGCGGCACCCGTCTTGCCACCGTGCCCGCCGGAACCCGCCCGGCCCCACCCCCTGGCGCAGGCCACCGTGGCCGAAATCGTGTTCCCTGGTCAGGCCAACCACCGCCAGGTGCTGCATGGCGGACCGGCAATGTCGTGGATGGCCAAGGCCGGGTTCGTCGCCGCCACGCGCCAGACCCGGCAGCCCATGGTGATGGCCGCGAGCGAACGCCTGGATTTCAGCGCCCCCGCGTACGTGGGCGAGGTGGTGGAAGCCGACGCCCGCGTGGTGTCCATCGGCCGACGCTCGGTGCAGGTCGAGGTGCAGATGTGGGCCGAGGCACCCGAGACCGGGCAGCGCCGCCAGTGCACCACCGGGAAGCTGGTGTATGTCGCACCGGAAAGCTGAGTTCCGGCGCCTGCGGGCGGATCAGGCGTCCGCCGTGCTGCTGCACTGGATGGCGCTGGGACCTGAAGACCGCTACCACCGCTTCGGCCTGCGCCTGAGCGACGAGGCGCTGTTGCGCTGGTCCCGAGGCCTGCAGTGGGCGTCGCACCGCTGGTGGGGTGCCTGGTTGCCGGCGGTCGCGCCGGGCGACAGCGTGCTCGCTGGCGTCTTGCAGCTGACCCCGACCACCAACCCGGTGTGCTGCGAACTGGCCCTGTCGGTGCAGGCGCCCGTGCGCCGTCTCGGCATTGCCACCGGGCTGCTGCGCACGGTACTGGTCGAAGCACCGGCGTTGCAGCAACTGGCCTGTCACCATGGGCACCCTGCGGTGCTGGCCATGGCCGCGCCCCTGGGATGGCGGGCGCTTCGGGGATGCGACGGTTCGCTGAAGATGTTCCGAACGGATCAGACGGTGAGCTGCAACCAGCCGCCCGGCTCGGGCGCCTCCCGCGGCCACTGGCTGGCGTAGCGGATCGGGCCACGACCGTGCGTCACGACGAACTGCGCAGCACGGATGACGCCGGCGTGCGTGACCCACACGGCTTCGGACTCCGGCTGGCGCCGCTGGTGGTCGATGGCGTCGGCCACGCGCTCGATGATCTGCTGGGTGCTCTCGGCGCCGCCGAAACGGTGGTGGGCGAAATCGGCCATCCAGTCGTCGAAAGCCCCGCGCGGGATGGCGTCCCAGCGCTGCAGCTCCCAGCGGCCGAAGTCCATTTCGTTCAGGCGCGGGTCGATGGCCGGCGGCGGCAGATCAGGGCGCAGCTGGCACAGCGCCTGCGCCAGCTGCTGCGCCCGGCCCAGGCCCGACACCCGCACCGGCAAGCCCGGCGGCAGCAGCGCGGCGGCGGCCTCGGCCGCCTGTCGGGTCAGCTCCGGGTCGGCCGGCACGTCGCTCGCGCCGTAACACAGGCCCGCCTCCAGCGTGACGCGGGCGTGGCGCAGCAGCCAGAGCTTCATGAGCGCTTCACCGAAACCTCACAAGGCCAGCGCCAGACCGAGGTAGAACAGCAGCTCGCTGGCCTGCTGCGTGGCGCCCAGGCCATCGCCGGTGAAGCCTTGCAGGCGCCGCTGCAAGAGCCGCCACATCCAGGCCAGACCGGCCAGCGCGCCCAGCACAGCCGGCAGCCAGGGCAGACCCGGCGCCATCCAGCCCGCCAGGGCCATGGCCGCCGCCCACCACGCCAGGCCGGTCAGCAACCCGGGAATGCCGATGCTCTCGGCCAGCGGTTTGCTCTTGGACGCCGCCGTGTCGCCCACGTGCGGCAGGGTGCGGATGACGAACAGCGGCATCAACCGCGAACTGACATGCGCCGCGAACAGCGCCCAGGCCGCCTGCTGCGCCCCACCGGCCTGTGTGAGCAGGCCCAGCAGCAGCACCTTGGCGAGCAGCGCCAGCACCAGGGCGATGGCGCCGTAGCTGCCGATGCGCGAGTCCTTCATGATGTCCAGCGCACGCTCGCGGCTGACCGCGCCCCCCAGGCCATCGGCCGTGTCGGCCAGGCCGTCCTCGTGGAAAGCCCCCGTCAGCCAGACGCTGAAGGCCGTGCTCAGGACCGCCGCCACCCAGGGCGCTGCCGGCTGGGCCACCAGGGTCTGCATCAGGCCCCAGAACACCAGCGCCGTCAGCCCGCCCACCACCCAACCCACGCCGGGAAAGTGCGCCGCGCTGGCGCGCAACATGGCCGGCGAGAAGCCCACCCAGTCCGCCAGCCGCCCGGTCACCGGAATGCGGGTGAAGAACTGGATCGCAATCAAAAAGTGCCGCAGGAAGGACATGCCCTCAGCGTACCGCGACGGGGGCTTCGTCCTGCCGCGACACGCCGGCCGATTCGAAGCTGGCCATTTCGCGCAGGATGGCGCAGGCGCTCATGAGCAACGGCCAGGCCAGGGCGGCGCCGGAGCCTTCGCCCAGGCGCAGGCCCAGGTCCAGCAGCGGCTCGGCCTTGAGGTGGGACAGCATCAGCGCGTGGCCGCGTTCGCCCGAGCGGTGGGCGAACACGCAGCGCTGCAGCACGGCCGGCTGCAGCTTGCTGGCCACCAGCACGGCGGAGGTGGCGATGAAACCGTCCACCACGATCACGCGCCGCTCGGACGCGGCCTGCAGCACCGCGCCGACCATGGTCGCGATCTCGAAGCCGCCGAAGGCCGCGAGCACGTCCAGTGGCGCCTTGGCGTCCGGGTGACGGGCCAGCACGTCTTTCAGAATGCCGATCTTGCGCTGCACCGCTTCGGCGTCAAGGCCGGTGCCCGCGCCGGTGCAGTCCACGATGGACAGCCCGGCCAGGCGGCTCATCAGCAGGGACGCGGCCGAGGTGTTGCCAATGCCCATCTCGCCCAGCAGCAGCGTGTTGCCCGGCAGGTTCTTCACCAGAGCGGCACCGTTGGCCAGCGCCTGGTCGCGCTGTACGGCGCTCATCGCCGGGCCTTCCAGCGCATCGGCCGTGCCGGGCGCCACCTTGTGGATGACCAGCCCGGCGCGGGGCGCGAAATCGTGCCGCACACCGCAGTCCACCACTGTGAGGCCAATGCCGTTCTGCCGCGCCAGCACGCTGACGGCTGCGCCGCCGGCCAGGAAGTTCTCGACCATCTGCCAAGTCACATCGCTCGGGTAGGCCGAAACGCCGCGCGCGGCCAGGCCATGGTCACCGGCGAACACCACCAGCTGAGGGTCCTTGAGCACGGGCGCTTCGCTGCCCAGCGCCAGGCCGATGCGCTGCGCCAGGCGTTCGATCTGGCCCAGTGAACCGAGCGGCTTGGTCTTGTTGTCCAGCAGGTGCTGCAGGCGCGCGGCCAGCGCGGGCTGCGCGATGTCGTCGATGGCGGGCATGGTGAAGGTCATGGTCAGTCCTTGTGGATGAGGGATTCGAGCACGCCGGGCTCGACATGGGTTTGCAGAAAATCGGCCAGGCCGTCGAACACGGTCTCCAGCGTGGGCACGGTCGCACCGAACAGCGCGCGCAGCACCGCTGGGTCTTCGAACAGGCCGTGCAGGTAGCAGCCCAGCACATTGCCGGCCGCGTTCTGCCAGGCCAGGCCTGGCACGACCTCGCGCGCGATGTCGCCCTTGGCGGCCATGGCGGGGTGTTGCGCCGTCTGCCCGTGGTGGATTTCATAGCCAGCGGCGGTGACACCCGAGAGCGCCGACCAGGCGCCTGCCAGCGCGCCGAAGGTGGCCGTCGTCCGGCACACGGTTTTGTCGGCGTCGAAGGCGGTCACCAGCGGCAGCAGGCCCAGGCCGGGCGCGTTGCCGTCGATGCCATGGGTGTCGATCAGCGCCTCGCCCAGCACCTGCAGACCGCCGCAGAGGCCCAGCACCGCCCTGCCCTGCGCAGCGTGTTCGGCCACCGCGTGGTCGAGCCCCTGCGCGCGCAACCAGGCCAGGTCGGCCGCGGTGGACTTCGAGCCCGGCAGGATGATCCAGTCGGCGCCCGCACAGTCGGCCGGCGTGCGGGCCCAGACCAGGCGCACACCCGGCACGTTCTTGAGCGGCTGGAATTCGTCGAGGTTGCTGATGCGTGGCCAGGCGATGACGGCGATGGTCTTCTTCACCGCGCCAGCGGCCCGGGTCTTGTCGTCGAAGACGCCGTCCTCTTCCGGCAGCCCGTGCTGCCACCACATGGGCAGCGTGGCGACCACCGGTACGCCGGTCAGGTCTTGCAGCATCTGCGGTGCGGGGGCGAGCAGGCTCGCATCCCCCCGGAACTTGTTGAGCACGAAGCCCTTGATCAGTGCCCGCTCGTCCTCGGGCAGCAGCGCCCAGGTGCCGTACAGGTGGGCGAAGGCGCCGCCGCGGTCGATGTCGGTCACCAGCAGGCAGCGCGCCTGCGCGTGGCGCGCCACGCGCATATTGACGATGTCGCTGGCGTGCAGGTTGATCTCGGCTGGCGACCCGGCGCCCTCGATCACCACCACATCGTTCTCCGCGCGCAGGGCATCGAGCGCAGCCGTGATGTGCGGCCAGACTTTTTCGCTGCGGCCGCGCCAGGGCATGTCGCTGAGCTCGCGGCTGACCTCGCCCATCAGCACCACCTGGCTGCGCGTGTCGGCCTCGGGCTTGAGCAGCAGCGGGTTCATGCGGACATCGGGTTCGGCCTTGGCGGCCAGCGACTGGAAATACTGTGCTGAACCGATCTCGCCTTGCCTGCCCGCTGCCCCGGCCACCACGCGCGCGTTGTTGCTCATGTTCTGCGCCTTGAACGGCACCACGCGCAAACCCTGGCGCGCGTAGTGCCGGCACAGCGCCGTCGTCAGCCAGCTTTTGCCGGCACCGCTGGTCGTGCCCAGCACCATGACGCAAACGGCGGTCATCGCGAAGTCTCCCGTTGCAGTTCGTCGAGCGCCGCGTCCAGCGCGGCCATCGCCTCGGGCCGCTGCGCGCTCAGTCGCCACCAGCCCGGCAGGCCGAACGAGGTGGCATCGCGCAATTTGATGCCATGCGCGCGCAGGGCCGCGGCGTCCAGCGCCTGCAGCGGCTTGGCACAGCCATAGGCGGTGTCGCTGGGGGCACAGGTCCATCCGTGGCGCACCAGCAGGTCGCGCAGGGCCTCGGCCCATTCGGCCAGCGTGGCCCGGCTGTCGGCCACCCAGTCCTGCACCCCGGGCTGCGCCCAGGCCATCAGCATGGCCTCGCCGTGCGCACCGATGGGCCAGGAAGCGGACAGCGCCTCCAGTTCGATCCTGTCGGCGTGCGCACCCAGCGGTGCAATGGCGTACGCCGCACGCACGCCCGTGAGGCCCAGCGCCTTGTTGGGCGACCACAGTTGCCAGACGCGGTCGAGCTGCGCCGCGTTCAGGGCGCTGTCGCCCTTGAGCCGCAGCGGCGCATAGGCGCGGTCGAGCACCACGGTGCGGGGCTGCTCGTCGAGCAGCGCCTTCACGGCGTCGGGCGATTCGCCCTGCCCCAGCGGGCTGCCCGGGTCGCAGAGCCAGGCCAGCGGCGCCAGCCCGGCTTCGTTCACCCGCTCCAGCCCCCAGGCCGAGGCGGCGTGCGCGTAGTCGCCATACGCGTGCGGCGGGGTCCAGAAACGCCGGTCGCCCGCGCGCCAGCGCCAGCCGGTGATGCGCTGGATGCCTTCGCTCGCGCTGGCGACCAGCAGCACGCGCACCGGGTCCACGCCGTGCAGGTCCGCCAGGGCGGCCCGCAGCCGGGTGTAGGTCGGGTCGGGGTAATGCGCCGCGTTGGCCCGCTGCACCGCTTGCAGGGCCGCAGGGCACGGGCCGCAGGCGTTGGCGTTGCTGGAGAAGTCCCAGCGCACAGGCCCCAGCGCGTCGGTTCCGCCATGGATGCGCGGCGTCATGCCAGGACTCCCACGGCCACCGAAGCCGCCACCACGGACAGCATGGCCACCACCTGGCCACAGCGCCGCAGCGCCTGTGCCGTGTCGCCCGCCAACGGCGCCCGGCCCTGGGCATTGAGTTCGTACACACCGGGCTTGCCCAGGCGGATGCCCAGGCCCACGGCCAGCGCACCCATGGGCCAGCCGCCGTTGGGCGACGGCGTGCGGCCGGCATTCGCCACCACGTCCATCCAGCCGCGCCCCCAGGACGGCAATGCGATCAGCAGCGCCGTGAGGCGCGCGGGCAGCCAGGACAGCGCGTCGTCCACCCGCGCGGCCCACTTGCCGGCCCAGGTCCAGTCGCGGCCGCCGCGTTCACCCTGGTAGCCCCACATCGCATCGGCGGTGTTGGCAAAGCGGTAGAGTGCGGCGCCCGGCAGGCCCGCGATGGCGAACCAGAACAGGGGCGCGACCACCGAATCGTTGAGGTTTTCGGCCAGGGTGGACACCGCGGCTTCGCGCACCTGGGTTTCGCTCAGGTGGGTCACATCGCGACTGACCAGCCAGCCCACGCGCTGGCGCCCGGCCGCCAGCGATTCGGCCAGCGCGGCTTCGACCGCCCGCACCTCGTCGCGCAGCATGCGCCACGACAGCAGGGGCTTGAGCAGCGCGCCCAGCAGAGCCGCCTGGGCCAGCGGGTGCAGGGTTTGCATCCACCAACCGGCGGCCCACGCCAGGGCCGCCACCAGCGCCGCACCCGCACACCAGCCCAGCACCCCCAGCCAGAACTCGGCCCCCGGCCGCGGGACCGCGTCGGCCGCTCGCGACACGCGACGCCCGACCGCCCCCAGGTAATGCCCCATCGCCACCACCGGGTGCAGCCGGGCCGGCGGCTCGCCGAACAGCACATCCAGCGCCAGCGCGACCAGCACCGCGCCGGCCAGCACGGCGGCATCCAAAGACACCCCCCCCGTCAGCACGGCCAGCCCCCTCGCCGCTCCAGGCACGCAGTCCAGCACCCCCCGTGGAACCGGCTTTGCCGGGCCACTGGTGGGGTCCCCCTGGGGGGAAGACGCGAAGCGGCGCAGGGGGACATATCAAGAATGGCCGCGGGTGGTGTGCATGCCCATGCGCTGGAGCAGATCCTGGTCGGCTTCCACATCGGCGTTGCCGGTCACCAGCAGCTTGTCGCCGTAGAAGATGGAGTTGGCCCCGGCCAGGAAACACAGCGCCTGGGTCGATTCGGCCATCTGCCGGCGCCCGGCCGACAGGCGTACCTTGGCCTTGGGCATGGTGATGCGGGCCACGGCCACCGTGCGCACGAATTCCAGCGGATCGAGGTCGGGTTCGTCGGCCAGCGGCGTGCCGGGCACCTTGACGAGGTGGTTGATCGGCACCGACTCGGGGTAGGGTTCGAGGTTGGCCAGCTGCGCGATCAGGCCGGCGCGGCCGGCGCGCGATTCGCCCATGCCGACGATGCCGCCGCTGCAGACGTGGATGCCGGCCTCGCGCACATGGCCCAGGGTGTCCAGGCGTTCCTGGTAGTCGCGCGTGCTGATGATGTCACCGTACAGCTCGGGCGCGGTGTCGAGGTTGTGGTTGTAGTAGTCCAGGCCCGCGTTCTTCAGGCGCTGGGCCTGGTCGCCGGTCAGCATGCCCAGGGTGCAGCAGGCCTCCAGGCCCTCGTCCTTGACCACGCGCACCAGTTCCTCGACCTTCTCCAGATCGCGGTCGTTGGGCGCGCGCCAGGCCGCACCCATGCAAAAGCGCGAGGCACCGGCCGCCTTGGCGCCCAGCACGGCCTCGCGCACGTCTTCGGCGGTCATCATCTTGCTGGCCGCCACCCCCGTTTCGTAGTGGACCGACTGCGGGCAATAGCCACAGTCTTCCGGGCAGCCGCCGGTCTTGATGGACAGCAGCGTCGCCAGCTCCATGTGGGTCGGGTCGTGATGTTCGCGGTGCACGGTCTGGGCGCGGTGCATCAGTTCGGGCAGCGGCAGGTCCAGCAGGGCCTTGATCTCGTCCACCGACCAGCGGCCTTCGGTGGCCGGTGCGGTCTTGGCCGGGCGGTGCAGGGTCACGGGGGATTCAACAACGTTGTTCATGGGTGTCTCTCCGGGTTCAGTCTTCAATGCCTCGTTGAGCGGGAATACCGGCGTTGAACGCGTGCTTGATCTTGGTCATCTCGGTCACGGTGTCGGCCAGCTCGATGATCTCGGGCGGGCAGCGGCGGCCGGTCAGGCACACGTGCACATGGCTGGGCCGCTCGCGCAGGGTTTGCAGCACACCGTCCAGCGGCAGCCAGCCGTAAATCAGCGGGTAGGTGATTTCGTCCAGCACCACCAGGAAGTGCTCACCGCCCAGGATGGTGGCGCGCGCCTTCTCCCAGCCGTCGCGCGCCAGTTGCGCCGAGCGCTCCAGGTCCTGGCTCTTCCAGCTGAAGCCGTCCCCCAGGCCTTCGATCGGGATGCCGATCTGCTCGAACATGCGGTGTTCACCGAAGCGCGCCGTCGGCACCTTCATGAACTGGTAGATCTTCACGGCCTTGCCGCGGCCATGGGCGCGCAGCGCCAGGCCGAAGGCGGCCGTGCTCTTGCCCTTGCCATCGCCGGTATTGACGATCACGATGCCGCGGCGTTCGCCTTCGGCTTTGTCGTAGGGCTTCTCGGTGGGGGGTGTCTCGATCTGCATGTCAGGCTCTGTTCAAGGGTTTCATCTGCGGCAAGGCCACCCACTGCCCGTCCAGTTCGCGCACCGCCACGCGGTGGTCGAACACGGCTTCGAGCGCGCGGTGCGTGGCCGGGTCGGCGCAAGTGCCCTGGTGCGTGATCCGCCCTTGCGCCATCACCACCAGTTCGTCGGCGTGCAGTGCCATGCCGATCTCGTGCAGCACACTGACCACGGTACAGCCTTCGCGCACCAGGGCCTGAACGATGGACAGCCAGTCGGCCTGGTGCGGCGGGTCCAGGTTGGCCAGGGGTTCGTCCATCAGCAGCACCTGGGCCTCCACCGCCAGGGCGCGGGCCAGCAGCACGCGCTGGCGCTCGCCGCCGGACAGCTGGCCGAGCGAACGGGCACGCCAGTCCCAGGCCTGGGTGGCGCGCAGCGCACGCTCCACCGCGGCGTGGTCGGCGGCGCTGGGCGGGCTGAGCCAGGCCTGGTGCGGCAGGCGGCCGAGCATGGCCACGTCCCACACGGTCAGGTCGTCGCCACTGGCCTCGTTCTGGCCCAGCCACGACAGGTGCTGCGCCCGCTGGCGGTGCGGCCAGTCGGGCAAGGGCTGCCCCAGCAGGACCGAGGTGCCGCTGTGCGGCAACAGGCCGGCCAAGGCCTTGAGCAGGGTGGACTTGCCGGCGCCGTTGGGCCCGACGATGCTGGTCCAGCGCGCACGCGGCAGCGCCAGCGTGATGCCGTGCAGGATGGCCGCGTCGCCGAAGCGAACACCCAGGTCGCGCGCTTCCAGCGCAGGGACGTTGAATGCAGGTGTGGCGCTCACAGCCCTCCTCCCCGGCCCAGCCGCGTGCTGCGGTGCATCAGCCACAGCAGGTAACCGCCACCGAGCACCGCGGTGAGCACGCCCACTGGCAGCTCCTGCGGCGCGATCAGCCAGCGCGCCAGCGTGTCGGCCGCCATCAGCAGGGCACCACCCATGCAGCTGGCCAACAGCATCAGGCGGCTGCTGGTGGTCTTGACCAGCGAACGCACCAGGTGCGGCGCGGCCAGGCCCACGAAGGCGATCAGGCCGGTCTGCGCCACGGCGGTGCCGGTGGCCAGGGCCAGCACGCCCACCAGCGCCGCGCGCATGGGCCCCAGCGGCAGGCCCAGGCTGCGCGCCGTGGCATCGCCCAGGCTCAGGCCGTCGAGCACGCGCGCCAGCAGCCAGGCGGCCAGCGTGCACAGCGCCCACACGCCCGCCATCAGGCCGGCGGCGGTCCAGCCCACGAAGCTGGTGGACCCCAGCATGAAGGCCTGCATGGCCTGCAGCGATTCGGGCGAGAACAGCAGCACCAGATGCGTCATGGCGCCCAGCACCACGCCCACCACCACACCGGCCAGCAGCAGGCGCAGCGTGTGCTGCACACCGCGCGAGAGCACCAGGGTCAGCAGCACCGCCAGCACCGCCCCCCCGAAGGCCGCACCGGTCAGCCCCAGGCGCACCCAGACGCTGCTGGAAAACACGCTCACCGCGACGCCGCTGTTCATCATGCTGGCACCCAGCATGCCGCCCGCCCCTCCCATGGCCGCCAGCGCCAGCGCCACGCCCAGCGAAGCACCCGAGGCGCTGCCCAGCAGGAACGGGTCGGCCAGCGGGTTGCGGAACAGGCCCTGCGCCACGGCCCCGGCCAGCCCCAGCAGCGCGCCCGCCCCCCAGGCCCCCAGGGTGCGCGGCAGGCGGATGTCGAACACGATCTGCTGCGCCATGGCGGTGGCGTCCGGGTCCAGGTCCGGATTCAACAGTGGGCCGAGCAGGTTCTCGAAACCGGCACTGCCCACGCAGACGCCGAGCGCGGCCAGCAGCACCGCCGCCAGCAACAAGGCAGCGACGAGCCAGGACGCTCTGCGAGCATTCATGGACGCGTGGCTCCTTTGCTGACCGCAGGTGCTTTGGACGCCAGGCAGCGCGCCATGATGCGCGCGCCCTCGGCCATGCGCGGTCCCGGGCGCACCAGGGTGTCGGACTCCTCGGCCGGGAACACGCACAGGTTTTGTCCGCGCATGGCGCGCAGGCTGTGCCAGCCGGGACGCTGCATCATGCCGTCCACGCTGCGCTGGCCGACCATGATCAGGTCCGGGTTGGCGCGCACGATGTACTCCGGGTTGAGCTTGGGGAAGGGGCCGAGCGAGGCCGGCACGATGTTCTTCACGCCCAGACGGGTCAGCGTCTCGCCGATGAAGGACGCCTCACCCGCCGCGTACGGCCCGGGGTTGACCTCGAAATACACCCGCGTGCCACGCACGCCGGGGGGCAGCGACTGGGCCGCCGCCATCACCGCCGCGTCGATGGCGCGCCAGATGCGCTGCGCGTCCGGCACCTCCAGCAACTGGCCGATCTTGAGCATCACCCGCTGCACGTCGGCGTGGGTCTTGGGCTCCAGCGCCAGCACCTTGATGCCCAGCGCCCGCAAGCGGTCCCCCGCGCGGGACGAGGTGGCCATCAGCACCACATCGGGCCGCAAGGCCACGATCAGTTCGATGTTCGGGTCCAGTCCCCCCCCCACTTGCGGCAGCTTCGTGAGGCTGGCGGGGAAGGTGGAATAGCGGTCCACACCCACCAGGCGCTGGCAATGCCCGAGCTCGCACACCGTCTCGGCCAGCGAGGGCAGCAGGCTCACGATGCGCTGCGGCGGGCGCTCGAAGGTCACCACCACGCCCTTGTCGTCGGTGATCTGCAGGGCGGCCTGCGCCGGCAGCGCCAGCAGCACGATCACCCCCATCGCCAGTCGCCGCAGCATCGCTCTCATGGGAGGCCTTTCAGGGTCAGCGGCAGCCCGGCCGCCATCAGGGTGACACGCTCGCAAGCCGCCGCCACCTGCTGGTTCAGGCGGCCCAGCGCGTCCACAAACGCACGCACTTCGCGGCCCATGGGGATCACCCCCAGACCGATCTCGTTGCCCACCAGCACCACCGGGCCGGGCGCTGCGGCGATGGCCGCGCACAGGTCATCGCCCGCCGCAATCACGGCCCCCTCGCCCAGCGCCTGCGCCGGGTCGGCCGGCATCATCCGGTTCGTCAACCACAGGGTCAGGCAATCGACCACGACCAGCGTGTGAGCGTCGCTGTGGCGCCGCACCGCATCGGCCAGCGCCAGCGGTTCTTCCACCGTCAGCATGCCCGGCACGCGCGCGGCGCGGTCGGCCTGGTGGCGCGCGATGCGCTCGCGCATCTCCTCGTCCCAGGCCTGGCCCGTGGCGACCATCACGGCGCGGTGTGCGGTCGCGGCCGCCAGCCAGTCGCGTGCCAGCAACTCGGCGCGACGCGACTTGCCGCTGCGCTGGCCACCCAGAATCAGCTCACTGCGCGCGATGTCAGCCATGGGCCACCATCCATTCGCGCACGATGCGGTGCATCTGCGCTACTCCGTCGGTCAGTGCAGCCGGACCGGGCTGCAGGATGTCGGCCGACTTGATCTCGAACAGCTGGCCGGTCTTCACGGCCGGCACGTCCTGCCAACCTGACCGCGCAGCCACCTTTTCGGCGCGGAACTTCTTGCCACACCAGGAGCCGATCATGATGTCGGGCGCGCGCTGCACGATCTCGGCACCATCGGCAATGATCCGGTCCTTGCCCAGCGACTGGACGGCCAGCTCGGGAAACACGTCGTCGCCGCCCGCGATGCCCAGCAGCTCCGACACCCAGCGGATGCCGCTGATGTGCGGCTCGTCCCACTCCTCGAAGAACACCTTCGGGCGCCGTTTGCCCGCGGCTTCCAGCAGGGCCACCTCGTCACGGATGGCGTCCAGCCGCTGGCGCATGGCCGCGATGCGCGCCAGCCCCTCGTCCGCACAGCCCACCATGGCCGCGACCTGGAACAGCATGGAGAAAATCTCTTCCACACGGCGCTGGTTGAACACCGTCACCTGCACGCCGGCGCGGATCAGCGCCGCCGCGATGTCGGCCTGAAGGTCCGAGAAACCGAACACGCAATCGGGCTGCAGGTCCAGGATCTTGTCGATCTTGGCATTGAGAAACGCGCTGACCTTGGGTTTCTCTTCGCGCGCCCGGCGGGGCCGCACCGTGTAGCCACTGATGCCGACGATGCGCGCCTCCTGCCCCAGGAGGTACAGCCACTCGGTGGTCTCCTCGGTCAGACAGACGATGCGCTGCGGCCCTGGCAAAGCGACGGTCATGCGGCCTCCCGCAGGAACAGCCGCGCGGCCGCTTCCGGGTTGGAAGCAAACCACGCGTGGAAGTAACTCGCGCGCACCGGGCCCTGGCGGTAGATCGCTTCGGGCTTGCCGAACCGGCCGCCCGGTGCGGTCTGGGCCTCGGGCACCAGCGGCGACGTGGTCAGCGAGTAGTGAAAGGTGTGGCCGCGCAGCTCGCCCTGCGCCGTGTCCCAGCGCTGCGGGCCGAGGGCGGCCAGGCGCGGCTGCATGGCCACCTCGCCCGGCAGCAGCCCCCACATCGGCACGCGGGTGCCATCGGCCAGCGTCAGCCCGTCGAACAGCGGCATCATGCCGCCGCACTCGGCCCAGACCGGTTGGCCCGCCGCGATGTGCGCCGACAGGCTGGCGCGGCAGCGTGTGCCGTTCACCAGCGCGTCGGCGTGCAGCTCGGGGTAGCCACCCGGCAACCAGACCGCATCGCAGTCCGGCACCGGCTCGTCGGCCACCGGCGAAAAAAACCTCAGTTCGGCGCCCAGCGCACGCAGCGTGTCCAGGTTGGCCGGGTAGGTGAAACAGAAAGCCGTGTCGCGCGCCACCGCCACCGTACAGCCTTGGAGCAGCGGGGCCACCGGGCGTTCCGCCTGTGCCGCAAACGGCACAGACCAGCGTTGCCAGCCCGCGGCATCCAGCTGCCCCAGTGGCGTGGTCGCCATCGCATCGGCCAGCGCGTCCAGTCGCTCCATGGCGTCCGGCAGTTCGGACGCGACCGTCAGACCCAGGTGCCGCTCGGGCAACGAAAAGCCGGCGTCGCGGCGCAGGCCGCCCAGCCAGCCGGCGTCGATGCCACCGGGCACCGCGCCCAGGTCGTCACCGCGCACCGAGGCCTGCAGCATCTTCTCGTGCCCGTCGCTGGCCACCCGGTTGGCCAGCACGCCCGCCCAGGGCAATCCCGGGCGGTAGTGGCGCAGGCCGTGTACCAGCGCCCCGAAGGTGCCGGCCATGGAGCCGGCGTCGATCACTGCCAGCACCGGAATGCCCAGCTTCACCGCCAGGTCGGCCGCACTCGGGTCGCCATCGAACAGCCCCATCACCCCTTCGATCAGGATCAGGTCGCTGTTCAACGCCGCCTCGTGCAGCCGCGCGCGGATGTCCGCCTCGCCGTTGAGCCAGAGATCCAGGTTGTGCACCGGGTGGCCGCTGGCCAGCTGGTGCCAGTGCGGGTCCAGAAAGTCCGGTCCGCACTTGAACACCCGCACCCGCCGGCCCTGCCGCGTGCACAGTCGTGCCAGTGCGGCCGTGACCGTGGTCTTGCCCTGGCCGGAAGCCGGGGCAGCGATCAGCAGGGCGGGCGCGCGGGCGGTCACGGCTGGGGCGCCCAGTGGAGGGTGAGCAGCGCGGCCCGCCCGGGCTGGTTGTAGCCGTAGGCGGTTTCGTAGAACTTGTCGCCCAGGTTGTTCAGGCGCAGGGCCAGCGACCAGTCCTTGTTCAGCGCGTAGCGGGCATGCAGATCGAGGGTGCCAAAGCCCGGCAGGCGCTGGGTGTTGGCAGCGTTGTCAAACCGCTCGGAGACCAGCAGCAGGGAGGCCCCCCAGTTCCAGGCACCGACGGTGTGGTCCAGGCTCGCCGTCAGGGTTTCGTCGGCCCGGCGCTGCAGCTTGAGGTTGTTGGCCAGGTTGCGGGCGTCCAGCAACTCCAGGTTGGTGGACCAGCGCCAGTCACCCGCCGCACCGGTGTAGGCCAGCGACCAGCCCTCCATGCGGGCACGGGGCACGTTGGCCACCACCGGCTGGATGGTGATGAAGCCGCGCACACGGTTGTCGAAACGGGTGATCTTCACTTCGTGTGCACCCGAGGCATAGGTCAAGCCCAGCTCGCGGTTCTTGCCGCGCTCCGGCTGGGTCGTGGGATTGCCCTTGAAGGAAGGCGAAACGTAGTACAGGGTGTTGAACGAGGGGGCCTTGAATGAGGTGCCGTAGGCGATGTGGGGGCGCCACTGCGGCGTGAGCTGGTAGCCATAGCTGACAAACCCGGTGGTCGCACCGCCGAACTGGGTGTTCTTGTCGCGGCGGAGGTTGGCTTGCCACAGGTGGTCGGCTGACTGCCCGGTCATGCCCAGGAAAATGGCGTCGGTGGTGCGCGAGTTCACCGCGTAGGCCTGGGTCCCGGACACCGCTTCCTTGTTCGACTCCAGTCCCACGAGCACGTTGCCCAGCCGGGTCTGCCAGTCGTGCTGCAACGTCCACTGGGTCTGGGCGGTGTTGAACACCGAGGGTGCGCCCGGCGCGCTGTAGCTGTCGGACTGGTCTTCACTGCGGGCCAGCTTCAGGCGCGTGCGTGCATCGGCCGACCACTGGCGCTCCAGACCCCAGCTGGTCACACGGCTGGTGGTGTCCGAGTGCACATCGAAGCTGCCCGGTCCCTGGTCGTACTGGCTGGTGCCGTCGGCCTGGGTGAACAGCGCGTCCGTCGTCCAGCCCGGTGCGAAAGCCCAGCGCAGCGAAGCCGACACGTGATCCTGCTCCAACCCGTCCCGGTCGGGGTTGTGGTTGCCAAAAGCGACCTTCGGATTGGTGGAAGAGAAGCCGTCCTCGCGCAGGGTACCGGCGCTCAGGTGGTAAGTGAGACGGTCATCGCCACCACTCAAGCCAGCGGTCAGCTTACGATGCCCGTAACTGCCGAGGGTGACGCTGGCCTGCGGATGAAAGCCCTTCTGTCCACGCTTGGTGAAAATCTGCACCACGCCCCCCACGGCATCGCTGCCGTAGAGCGCCGAAGCCGGCCCCTTGAGCACTTCGATGCGATCGATCATGCTCAGCGGCAAGTTGTCCCAAACGGGAGCACCGGCCGTGCTGGACCCGTACCGCACACCATCGATCAGCAGCAGCAGGTGGCGGGTTTCTGCGCCGCGCAAGTACAGACCAGACTGTTTGCCAAGGCCGCCATTGGCGCTGAGTTGCAATCCGGCGCTGCGCGAGAGCATTTCAGGCAAAGACCGCCCGGCCGCCTGCTCGATGGCGTCGGACTCGATCACCACAACATCGCTGAGCAGGGCATCGCTTCGGGTCTCCACCCGGGTGGCGGTGACCACGGTTTCGGACAGGCTGGCGACGACCTGGGCATGGACCGGAAATGCAGCGGCGCAGGCCAGGGGCAGCACGCCAAGGCGTGCGGAGGTAACGCGGGAAATCATGATGAAAGAAAACACAGACGAGGGCCCTCGCTGTCTTCCCCGACAGCGCGTGGGCGGCATGGCAGCACGTCCCTGCGGGACGCACCACCTCCGTGTTGGCCGGTATCCGGGCTGGCAGAGCGACCTTCATCACCTTCCCAGGCACCTGATGGCACCCAGTGGCTGTGAGATGAAAGCGGAGTGGCCCGATGGCTCGGGCATCTCGTCTGCTTACCGTTGCGGGGGCAGCGCAGGTTAGGTCGGTCCATGTGTGGACTTTCCCTCCTGCTTCCCGTTGAACTGCGGCATGTGAACCACACCGCGAGCACCAACGGGGTGGATTCTAAAGGGCATGGGCTTTCGGCAACCCTACAATGCGAAATCGACTCCGGGACCACCATGGCCGACACCCACTCCCTAGACCAGATCGCCGAGCGCGTTGAGAGGCTGCTGCTGCGCCATGAAGAGCTGCAACGCACCAACCACCTCCTGCTGGAACAGGTGCAGGCCCTGCAGGCCGAGCGCGACTCCCTCAAGTCCCGCCTGAATGCCGCACGCGGACGCATCGACGCGCTGCTCGACCGTCTGCCCGTGACCACCGCGGCCGAGCCGCACCGCAAGGACAGCAGCACATGAACAAGCCCGCAAGCAAGCAGATCGAGGTGCAGATCATGGGCCAGAGCTACCTGCTGGCTTGCCCCGAAGGTGGCGAACAGTCCCTGCTCGAAGCCGTCGAACGGGTTGACACGGCCATGTGCCGCATCCGCGACGCCGGAAAGGTCAAAGCCCGCGACCGCATCGCGGTGCTGGCCTCGCTGAACCTGGCCTTCGAGCTGTCCCAGATGGAAACACAGTCACTGCAGTCCGGCGGCATGGTCGCCACCGTGGGGCAGGCACTGCCCGATGCACAACAGCAAGGCCGACTGGACGAACTGGTACGCCGAATTGACCAGACCCTGGGCCAGGACGGCCAGTTGCTCTGAAGCACGCGGCGAACCGCCTGCTTTTCTTCGCACCGTCGGGCACCACGGCAGCGCCGGTCCGCCCTACAATCCACACCGTCTGCGGTGCGCGCCGGGCTTTATATTTCCTTGAACCAATGCTCATTGAGCCCGGGCTTGGTACATACGTGGCAGGTGTGAGCGTCTCGCGTCAGATGAACCCGAAGCCCCGTTGCCCTCGCCCACCTGAACCCCCGGTTCAGGATGACGGTCCGGCGGCATTCGCAGACACCTTATTCCGCTCTCCCCCCTGCGCCGCTCCGCGGCTTCCCCCCTCTCCTGCGGGAGGGAGGACACAGCCTGTGGCCCGGCTGAGCCGGTTCCACGGCTGTTCTGGACTGGGATCACTTTCTCCGGAAGCGCATCCCCTTCCGTTTTCTCCATGATTCTTGAGCCTCTGTTGATCGTCGAGCTGGTGGTGCTGGGCCTGTGCACCGGTTTTCTGGCGGGGCTGCTGGGCATCGGTGGCGGCATGATCATGGTGCCTTTCATCACGCACATCCTGAGCACGCGCGGTGTCTCGGCCGACCTGGCGGTCAAGATGGCCATCGCCACCTCGATGGCCACCATCGTTTTCACCTCCGTGTCCAGCGTACGAGCCCACCACAAGCGGGGTGCGGTACGCTGGGACATCGCTCGCCGGCTGACGCCCGGCATCGTGATCGGCGCGGCGCTGGCCAGCCTGGGCGTTTTCGCAGTGCTCAAGGGCGCGTGGCTGGCCCTGCTGTTCGCGGGCTTTGTCGGTTTCTCGGCCACGCAGATGCTCAAGGACAAGAAGCCCAAGCCCTCGCGCACGCTTCCGGACACCGCCGGCCAGCTGGGCGCGGGCACGGTGATCGGCTTTCTCTCGGGTCTGGTCGGCGCGGGGGGCGGCTTCGTGAGCGTGCCCTTCATGACCTGGTGCAACGTGGCCATCCACAACGCGGTGGCCACCAGCGCAGCGCTGGGTTTTCCGATTGCACTGGCCAACGCCGCCGGCTACATCGTTTCAGGCCAAGGCGTGGCGGATATGCCGGAGCATTCGCTGGGCTACATCTATCTGCCCGCGCTGGCCGTGATCGCTTGCGCCAGCGTGCTGATGGCACCGCTGGGCGTGAAGGCCGCACACGCGCTGCCGGTGAAGGCGCTCAAGAAGGCGTTCGCCAGCATCCTTTACGTGCTGGCCGCCTACATGCTCTACAAGGGACTGAACGCCTGACCTTCGCTCACGCGTTCAGGTGTGCAAGGGCGTGGCGCTGACCACGATGCCGTCTTCATCGGCATAGAGCCAGTCACCAGGCCGCACCCACACGCCCTGGATCTGCACCACCGCGTCACGCAGCCCGTCGGCCTTGCGCTCCGTCGGCAGCGGCATGGCCGCCAGCGCCCGGATGCCGACCTGGCACGCGCGCAGCTCGGCCACATCACGCACGCAGCCATCGATCACCACGCCAGCCCAGCCGTTGCGTGCCGCAGCCGCGCCGATGTTGCCGCCCACCAGTGCCCGGCGCAAAGAGGCGCCGCCGTCCACCACCAGCACACGCCCTTCACCCGGTCCCTCGAGCGCACGCTTGACCGGCGTGTTGTCCTCGAAGCACTTGACGGTCACCACCGGACCGGCGAAGCGCGTGAGGGCACCGAAATCCCGGAACACCGGCGGCAGAACACGAAAGGCGCCGGTGTCGTTGCCCTTGTGGGCATCGCAGAGATCGCAGGTGGCAACGATGGGTGGGACAGACATGGAAAACAGCTCCTTGGATCAGGTGAACAACCGAAGGCGGCGGTGCAGCCGCACACCGCGAGCATGCCAGCATGCAGGCCCGCTCTGACAGTGTGCTTTCTGCCACCGGTCAATCAAGTGTTGTTTTCGGAGACAAAAAGCGCGTCGCCCCCTATGAAAACACGCAAAAAACTGATCTGCGCACCTTGGAATGCGACTGCAAGTCCATTAGCATCTTCGAGACCGTTGTGAAAGCGCGTTTTCAGTCGGTCGATGTACCACTTCTAGAAGGAAATTCAACCATGGCAACTGCAAAGAAAGCTCCTGCGAAGAAAGCCCCGGCCAAGAAGGCCGCTCCGGCGAAGAAGGCCGCTCCGGCCGCCAAGAAGGCCGCTCCGGCGAAGAAGGCTGCTCCGGCCGCCAAGAAGGCCGCCCCGGCGAAGAAGGCTGCTCCGGCCGCCAAGAAGGCCGCCCCGGCGAAGAAGGCTGCTCCGGCCGCCAAGAAGGCCCCGGCCAAGAAGCGCACGCCCAACGCAGCCTTCATGAAGGCCATGACGCCCAGCGCCGCTCTGGCCGCCATCGTCGGCGCCAACCCGCTGCCGCGCACCGAAGTGACCAAGAAGGTCTGGGAATACATCAAGAAGAACAAGCTGCAGGACGCCGTCAACAAGCGCATGATCAATGCCGACGCCAAGCTGAAGGAAATCTTCAAGAAGGCCCAGGCTTCGATGTTCGAAATGACCAAGATGATCAACGAACACCTGAAGTGAGCTGTTCCGGTCGCAGACCGGATGCCCACGACAGAGCCGACCTCCGGGTCGGCTTTTTTTTCGTCCGTGCTTCTTCGCCCGCGAAAGAGCCTCAGCCGTCACCAGCGTGCTGGCAGCGGCTTGAGCAACCAGATGCGCCGGTCGCGCACCGCGACATAGCCCCCGGTTTCCAGGTCCTTGAGCAGGCGGCTGACCATTTCACGCGAGCAGGCCAGATGCAGCGACAGGGCCTGGTGCGTGCAGCGTTCGAGCAGCGGGCGCTCGCCCTGCGCGTTGGGCGTGGCGGCAAGCTGGTTGAGCAGGCGCACCAGCCGACCATAGACGTCGATCAGGGCAACGCTGCGCGCACTTTCGGTGGCGAGTCGCGCCCGGCGGATCAGACGGGCCATGAGTTCCAGCGCGAACTCAGGATGGTCGGCGATGTAGGCCAGCAAAGTGGCGCGAGACACCACCGAACAGGTACTGGCCTCGGTGGCCTCCACATTGGCCGAGCGGGGGCCACCGTCCAGCGACATTTCTCCCACGTATTCGAGCGGCCCGTAGCTGCCGAGCGTGAGCTCCTTGCCGTTGTCCCCGCTGAGGTAAGCACGCAAACGCCCCTGCAGCACGATGTAGAGCGTGTCGCCTGTGTCACCTTCCTGGATCAGCAGGGTCCCACGCCGGTAGCGACGCTGCACCCCCAGCGCGGCCAGGGCCTGGATGTGACGCGTGTCAGCGGGAACGGCAGTGGCTTGTGACAGGGGCATCGATGCTCATGGCTGGAATCAGGCCATGGCATTGTGCGACAGGGGCGAAACGATGCGCAAGGCTGGCACCATGGGGGGCAGGCTGTTGAGGCGCTGCAGCAGATGACGGATGCTGGAGCTTCCGGTTTTTTCCCGCAATGCCTTGATCTGGCTGCGAACCGTGGACTGGGCCACCCCGTGCGCGTCGGCGATCTCCGGAATGGTCAGGCCACGGCACAGCGCAATCATCACCGCTTCTTCGCTGGGGCTGAGGTTCTGCGCACGTGCGTACATGCGCACCGAGAGGTTGTCGCAGGCATTCTGGCGCGAGAGCATCACCAGCACAGCGGGTGACTCGGACTGCAACGGCAGCCCGAGCGGCACAAAGGCCAGCGAGAGTTCGCGCTCGCCGTCCTTGAGCAGCAGCAGTCGGCGCTGGCCTCGCAGGGCCTGTTCCAGCGCCATCTGCAGCTGCTCACTGAGCTCACTGTTGACACCCAGCAGCACGTTGCCATGGCTCATGATGAGGCGCTGAGCACCCAACTCATGGCGGGCCAGATGGTTGGCGTGTCGCAGGCGCCCATGGTCGTCCAGCACCATCACACCGTAGTCGATTTCGTCGAGGACCTTCAGCGCGAGGGCGGGATCGAGTCCCTGGGGCAACAGACCCGTGACCGGCTCCGGGTGATGGGTAACGACGGTCTTGGCTTGAACATTCCACATGGTGCTGACTCCGTTTGACTGAGGACAGCTGCACTGTAGGTTCGAGCCGGCGACTCCTTAAGCGATAGGTTCCCGCGCGTTCTGTGATCTATTCACCGAACGACCATTCACTTTGGCGATGTGTGCGGTATGCCCGTCGGGGTTGTTGCTGGAGCGACGCGAACGCTCAGGCGGCTGTGACCGAAGTCGCAGCGGTCCCGGTGCGCCGCCCGACGCCAACCGCAGCATAGACCGACAGCAGCAGCACGAGGGCAGCCCCCGCGAGCGTCGCCGCGTACCAGCCCCGGTCCATCAGCGCACCGAAGACCAGCGGCGACACCGCAAAGCCGATGTCGAGCCCGGAATACACGGTGCCGTACACCCGGCCGGTCGCACCTTTGGGCGTGGCCTTCTTGATCATCATGTCGCGGCTGGGGCCGCCCACGCCGACCGCGAAGCCGGTGGCGGCCAGCACGGCCATGGTGCCCGCGCCGCCCAGCCAGCCGGTGGCACAGACCAGCAGCAGCACGGCTCCACCGGTCATGGCCATGGCCACGATGCGGTCGCTGCTCCAGCGGTGACCCTGCCCGTAGACCGCCACAAAGCCACCGACGAACATGCCCGCGGCACCACACAGCATATAGGCGCTGATGGTCAGCGTGGCGGCTTCCACGCTCACGCCATGCACCGCCTTCAGGATGGACGGCGCAAAGCTCTGCACCACGGCCAATGTCATGGTCGAGAGCAGAAAGAAGCTGAAACACCACCAGACCACCGGCAGCTTCATGAACGCGAGGTCGGAACCCTTGGGCGCATCGGCGTGGCGCACCACCACCTCGGTGCGGAGCTTGTCCCGCTGCCAGAACAGCAGCGCCAGCACGCCCACGTAGAGCAAGGCAGCGGCCTGGTAGGCGGTGCGCCAGTCGCTCAGGCTGGTGATGCCGACCAGAAACGCAGGGGCCAGTGCCCAGCCGAGATTGCCGGTTAGCCCGTGTGCGCTGAACGCATGGCCCAGGCGGCCAGGCGAAACCCGCTGGTTCAGGATGGTGAAATCGGCCGGGTGAAAGGGTGCGTTGCCCAGCCCGGCCAGCACCGCCACCAGCACCAGTCCGCCATAGCCGGTGGCCTGCGAAGCGGCCAGCGAAGCCAGCAGGAAGCAACCGATGGCAGCAAACAGCACAGGGCGGGCACCGATGCGGTCCACCACGAACCCGGCCATGGCCTGCCCGGAACCCGAGATCACGAAAAAAATGCTCATGAGCAGCCCGACGTCGGAAAAGCTCAGACCGAAGTCGCGCATGAAGACCGGGAACAGTGGTGCCAGCAGCAGGTGCGAAAAGTGTGAGGTGCCATGGGCCAGACCGACGAGCGCGATCACGGCCGCATCCTGTTTCAGGGGAACCGGCTGTTCTGGAAGGGGGGCGGAAAGCGTGGCGGTGTTCATCGGCGGCATGTTAGGGGCAGCGTCTCATGGCGTTTTGCGATAGAAAGACAAGATCCGTCGAATTCCTGCCAAGCCGATTCCACCCGTGAACCAGCGCCGCACCCGCCAAGCCGTGCCGATTGGCGACACCGATGCCTTCGAACCCAGCCCGCAGCGGCCGGTGCGCTGCCGCGCCCGCGCCATGGGCCACGACACCCAGTTCGAGCCGCACCACCACCCCTGGGGGCAACTGGCCTACTGCGGCAGCGGACTGCTACAGGTCACGGTGGCCGACCGGCCGATCGACGGCTCGGCGGGACGAGAAACCACCACCATCGTGCCACCGTCGCGGGCGGTGTGGATTCCCCCGGGCGCGCGCCATGCCGTGACCATGCTCGAAGCCTCGCAGTTGCTGACCCTGTACGTCGATGCCTCGGTGGTGCAGCCGGACTGGCACAGCACGCGGGTGCTGGTCGTCTCGCCGCTGCTGCGTGAACTCGTGCTGGCCATGGACCAGCCACACCACGCGGTGCATGCGCAGCGCCAGCGGGCGCTGGCGACCCTGGTGCTGGCCGAAATGGCCCACGCCCCCACCCAGCCCCTGGGGGTGCCCATGCCCGACCCGCAGCGCGGCGACCGGCGCCTGCGCGCCCTTTGCGAGGCGGTGCTGAACGCCCCTGCGCAGCACGCCACGCTGGCTGCATGGGCGATTGACAGCGGCGCCAGCGAACGCACGCTGGCCCGCCTGTTCCGCGAGGAACTGGGCATGGGCTTCCAGCGCTGGCGCCAGCAGGTGGTGCTGGCCCACGCGCTGCCGATGCTGGCGCGTGGCGCGCCGGTCAGCCAGGTGGCGGCGGCCAGCGGCTACGCCAGCGACAGCGCCTTCAGCGCCATGTTCCGCGCCTCGCTCGGCCAGCCGCCGACACGCTTCGGACCCGGCGCGGCCTGATCAGAGCAGGTCCAGCACCCGCTCCTTGGGTCGACACAGGCGTGTGCCTTTGGGGCTGACCACGATGGGCCGTTCCACCAGCACCGGGTTCGCCACCATGGCTTCGAGCAGTTGTGCGTCACTCAGCGACGGATCGGCCAGCCCGAGTTCGACGTACAGATCGCCTTTGGTGCGCAGTGCGTCGCGCGGGCGCAACCCCATGGCCTGCAGCAGACCCGCCAGCTGTTCTCGGCTGTACGGCGTCTTGAGGTAGTCGATCACCTGGGGCTCGACACCTGCGTCGCGGATCAGGGCCAGCACGTTGCGCGAGGTGCCACAGGATGGGTTGTGGAAGATGGTGATGGTCGGTTTCATGGCTTCAGGCTGGTGCAAAAAAGACGGCTGATCGGACGCACTGCAGGATACCGCCCGGCCGTGGTGCACCCGTGCATTCGAAACGCGTGTCACACACGCGTCACGCCCGGCCCGTATCTTGCTGACTTCAAGCTGTCAGCACACCGGATTTTCGTGGGGAGACGCCACATGGCCACACTCGAACGCATCGCCAAGACACCCAAGGCCTGGGAGGCCCTGGCCCAACCGGGTCTGATCGGACGCCGTGCCCACACCCTGCTCCTCATGGCCAATGGCCGGCGCAGCGAACGTGAACTGGCCGATCTGCTGGGTGAAGACATTGACGAACTGGCGCACGGACTGCGCGAGCAGGGCTACCTGCAAAAGACCGCCCTGCTGATCCAGGCCGAAGACGACTGAGGCTCCGAACCGGTCAGAACAACCGGCGCAGCAGCCCCATCAGCCGCTGCAAGCGCGGGCCGTACGGCGGATAGAACAGCTGCCCCTGCGCCCAGCGCGACTGGACGTACACCGCCTTCTCGTGGCTGAAGCGGCGGAAACCCGTTTCCCCGTGGTAGGCACCCAACCCACTTTCGCCCACGCCACCAAAAGGCAGGTGCTCATGGGCGATGTGCATCAACGTGTCGTTGACCGTGACCCCGCCGCTGACGGTGTTGGCGAGCACGCGATCGCGCGCGGCCGTGTCCTGGCCGAACCAGTACAGTGCCAGCGGGCGTGGCCGGGCGTTGATGAAGGCGATCGCCTCGTCGGCGCTGTCACAAGGCAGCACCGGCAGCACCGGGCCGAAGATTTCTTCCTGCATCAGCCGGATGTCCTGCGCCGGGTCGAACACCAGCGTGGGGGCCATCTGGCGCGGACCGCTCGCGGGGGGCGCTTCGGCCAGCGTCACCACACGGGCCCCCTGCCCGCGCGCCTCGTCCACCAGGCTGTGCAGGCGCTGGAGGTGCCGCTCGGTCAGGATGGCGGCGTAGTCCGGGTTGCCTGCGAGCGTGGGGAACAGACGCTGCACCGCGGCGCGCATGGCCTGTTCGAAGGCCGCTTCGCGCCCGCGCGGCAGCAGCACGTAGTCGGGCGCGATGCAGGTCTGGCCACCGTTGAGCAGCTTGCCGTGAGCGATCTGCAGCGCCACCGCGTCGATGTCGGCCGACGCATCCACGATGCAGGGTGACTTGCCGCCCAGTTCCAGCGTGACCGGCGTGAGGTTTGGTGCCGCCGCAGCGGCCACCTTGCGGCCCACGGCGGTGGAGCCGGTGAAGAACAGGTGGTCGAACGGCAGGCTGGCAAAGGCGTGCGCCACATCCGGCCCGCCCTGAACCACCACGCATTCGTCGACGCTGAAGCGGGCGTGGATCAGATCGGCCAGCAGGGCCGAGGTTCGGGGGGTCAGTTCGCTGGGCTTGATCATCACCCGGTTGCCTGCGGCCATGGCTGCCGCGGTCGGGCCCAGTGTGAGCTGAACGGGATAGTTCCAGGGGCCGATGATGCCGACCACCCCCAGCGGCTGGCGCTGGACGAAGGCCCGCGCGGGCTGCAGGTAGATCGGCGTGGACACGCGCTGCGGCTTCATCCACCGGGACAGCCGCTTGCGCAGCTGCCCCAGCTCAGCGCGCAGCACGAAGAAGTCGGCCAGTTCGGTCAGCAACGGACCGCGCACACCGAAGTCGGCCTGCACCGCGTCGGCCAAGGCTGCGCCCTGCTCGTCGATGAGCGCCTGCAAACGGGCCAGCCGGTCGAGCCGCACAGTGAGTGGGACATCGGGCTGTGCGCGGCTGGCGCGCTGCTGCGCCTCGAACAGCGCGGACAGGGGAAGGTCGGGCGGGGTCTGGGTCATCCGGCCATGTTAGGGCCGGCCCCGGACAGCCGGTAGAGGGGCTGCCCCAGATGGCGGGAATTCAGCGCCGGGCCGCCCCAAGCTGAATTCGCGCCCCCAAACCCCGGCCTGGACCGGGGCCCTCCCCGGCCCTGGGGCAGCGACCCGCGTCAGCGGCGGAGCGTGGGGGTCATCACGCCATCGCCACCGGTTCACCGAACTCGAACACCCCCGGGTTGCGCACCGGGTCCACGCCCACCGGGATCACCGACTTGGGCGGGTACCTGCCCTCCAGCAGCAGCTTCGAGAGCGGGTTCTCGATGCGCTGCTGGATCGCACGCTTGAGCGGCCGGGCACCGAACACCGGGTCGAAACCGACCTTGGCCAGTTCGCCCAGCGCGGCCGGTGCCACGTCCAGCCGCAGGTCCATCTTCTGCAGGCGGGCCTGCAGCGCCTTGAGCTGGATGCCGGCAATCGACTCGATGTGCGCTGCGTCGAGCGCGTGGAAGACCACCGTCTCGTCGATGCGGTTGAGGAACTCGGGCCGGAAGTGGTTCTTGAGTTCCCCCCACACCGCTTCCTTCACCTCGTCGTAGCCCTCGCCCACCATGGACTGGATCAGGTGCGAGCCGATGTTGCTGGTCATGACGATGACCGTGTTCTTGAAGTCCACGGTGCGACCCTGGCCGTCGGTCAGGCGGCCGTCGTCCAGCACCTGCAGCAGCACGTTGAACACGTCCGGGTGCGCCTTTTCCACCTCGTCGAGCAGCAGCACGCTGTACGGCTTGCGGCGCACTGCCTCGGTCAGGTAACCGCCCTCCTCGTAGCCCACGTAGCCGGGCGGCGCGCCGATCAGGCGGGCGACCGAGTGCTTCTCCATGAACTCGCTCATATCGATGCGCACCAGGTGGTCCTCGCTGTCGAACAGGAAGCCCGCCAGCGCCTTGCACAGCTCGGTCTTGCCCACGCCGGTCGGGCCGAGGAACAGGAACGAGCCCGTGGGCCGGTTCGGATCGGACAGGCCCGAGCGCGAGCGGCGGATGGCGTTGGCCACCGCGCTGATGGCCTCGTCCTGGCCCACCACCCGCTCGTGCAGCTTGGTTTCCATCTGCAGCAGCTTGTCGCGCTCACCCTGCATCATCTTGGACACCGGGATGCCGGTGGC
>CAZJZD010000012.1:0-95243 GCA_964550405.1 uncultured Hydrogenophaga sp.
CGCCGCGGCGACTACCTCGGCAAGACGGTGCAGGTGATCCCGCACGTCACCAACGAGATCCAGGAATTCATCAAGCGCGGCGCCGGCATCGGCACGCCCGATGCGGTGGACGTGGCCATCGTCGAGATCGGCGGCACGGTCGGGGACATCGAGTCCCTGCCTTTCCTGGAAGCCGTGCGCCAGATGAGCCTGCGCATGGGACCGAACAACTCGGCCTTCGTGCACCTGACCTACCTGCCGTGGATCGCCGCGGCCGGCGAGCTCAAGACCAAGCCGACCCAGCACACGGTGCAGAAGCTGCGCGAAATCGGCATTTCGGCCGACGCCCTGCTCTGCCGCGCCGACCGCCGCATTCCGGAAGAAGAGCGCGCCAAGATTTCGCTGTTCACCAACGTGCCCGAGTGGGGCGTGATCAGCATGTGGGATGTGGACACGATCTACAAGGTGCCGCGCATGCTGCACGAGCAGGGCCTGGATGGCCTGATCTGCGACAAGCTGCGCCTGAACACGCCGCCCACCAGCCTCAAGCGCTGGGACGATCTGGTCTACGAGACCGAGCACCCGCAAGGCGAGGTGAAGATCGCCATGGTGGGCAAATACGTGGACCTGTCGGACAGCTACAAGTCGGTCAACGAGGCCCTGCGCCACGCCGGCATGCGCAACCACGTGAAGGTCACGATCGACCACGTCGATTCCGAGACCATGGAAGGCGTGGACGTGAGCGCCAAGCTCAAGCAGTACGACGCGATCCTGGTGCCCGGCGGCTTCGGCCAGCGCGGCGTGGAAGGCAAGATCGCCACCGCCCGCTTCGCCCGTGAGCACAAGGTGCCTTACCTGGGCATCTGCCTGGGCATGCAGGTGGCCACCATCGAGTACGCGCGCCATGTGGCGGGCCTCGAAGGTGCCAACAGCACCGAGTTCGACGCCGCGACGCCGCACCCCGTGATCGCGCTGATCGAAGAATGGAAAGACGCCGACGGCAGCATCCAGAAGCGCGATGCCAATTCCGATCTCGGCGGCACCATGCGCCTGGGCGCACAAAGTTCCGACGTGACCCCCGGCACGCTGGCGCACAGCATCTACGGCGACGTGGTGACCGAGCGCCACCGCCACCGCTACGAAGCCAACGTGAACTACCTGGACCAGCTGCGCGAGGCCGGTCTGGTGATCTCTGCCCTGACGCAGCGCGAGCAACTGACCGAGATCGTCGAACTGCCGCAGGCCGCGCACCCCTGGTTCATCGGCGTACAGTTCCACCCCGAGTTCAAGTCCACCCCCTGGGCGGGCCACCCGCTGTTCAACGCCTTCGTCAAGGCGGCGGTGGAGCACCAGCAGGCCGCCAAGAAAGCCTGACCGGAGACAGCGCCATGAAACTCTGCGGATTCGACGTCGGCCTGGACCAGCGCTTCTTCCTGATCGCCGGGACCTGTTCCATCGAAGGTCTGCAGATGTCGCTGGACGTCGCGGGGCAACTCCAGGAGATCTGCTCCGCGCTGGGCATTCCGCTGATCTACAAGGGCTCGTTCGACAAGGCCAACCGGTCTTCGGGCACCAGCCAGCGTGGCGTGGGCCTGGATGCAGGCCTGAAGATCCTGGACGAAGTGCGCAAGCAATTGCAGCTGCCCATCCTGACCGATGTGCACGACGCGTCGCAGGTGGCCGAGGTCGCCGCCGTGGTCGACGTGCTGCAGACCCCGGCCTTCCTCTGTCGCCAGACCGATTTCATCCGTGCTGTGGCCCAGTCGGGCAAGCCGGTGAACATCAAGAAGGGTCAGTTCCTTGCGCCCTGGGACATGAAGAACGTGATCGACAAGGCCCGCGCAGCCGCTCGCGAGGCGGGTCTGTCGGAAGACCGCTTCCTGGCCTGTGAGCGCGGCGTGAGCTTCGGCTACAACAACCTGGTGGCCGACATGACCAGCCTGGCCGAGATGCGCAAGTCCGGCGCGCCGGTGGTGTTCGACGTGACCCACTCGGTGCAGAAACCCGGCGGCCTGGGCGCCGTCAGCGGTGGCGCACGCGAAATGGTGCCCGTGCTGGCCCGTGCTGGTGTCGCCGCGGGCGTCGCAGGGCTGTTCATGGAAACGCACCCGAAGCCGGCCGAGGCCTGGTCCGACGGCCCCAACGCCGTTCCGCTGGGTCGCATGAAGGCGCTGCTGGAAACCCTGGTCGCGCTCGATTCCGTAACCAAAACAAACCCGCTGCTGGAGAACGATTTCCAATGAGCGGCGGCACCATACACCCCACAGTCCATTCGCCACAGTGAGCGCCTGCGGCGCCCTGTTCTGTTTTCTTTTTGACTTGTTCCAAAGGTAGAAACCATGAGTGCAATCGTTGATATCGTCGGCCGCGAAGTCCTGGACAGCCGTGGCAACCCCACCGTCGAATGCGACGTGCTGCTGGAGTCGGGCGTGATGGGCCGCGCCGCTGTGCCGTCGGGCGCTTCCACCGGCTCGCGCGAAGCCATCGAGCTGCGCGACGGCGACAAGAAGCGTTATCTGGGCAAGGGCGTGCTCAAGGCGGTGGAGAACATCAACACCGAGATCAGCGAAGCCGTGCTGGGCCTGGACGCCTCGGAGCAAGCCTTCCTGGACAAGACCCTGATCGACCTGGACGGCACCGAAAACAAGGGCCGCCTGGGCGCCAACGCCATGCTGGCCGTGTCGATGGCGGTGGCCCGCGCCGCGGCCGAAGAAGCCGGCCTGCCGCTGTACCGTTACTTCGGCGGCATGAGCGCGGTGCAGATGCCCGTGCCGATGATGAACATCATCAACGGCGGCGCGCACGCCAACAATTCGCTGGACCTGCAGGAACTCATGATCATCCCCGTGGGCGCCCCGAGCTTCCGCGAAGCCCTGCGCTGGGGCGCCGAGGTGTTCCATGCCCTCAAGGCCATCCTGCACGACAAGCACATCAGCACCGCCGTGGGCGACGAAGGCGGCTTTGCCCCGTCGGTCGAGAACCACGAAGCCGCGCTGCAGCTGATCCTGCAAGCCATCGACAAGGCCGGCTACACCGCCGGTGACCAGATCGCGCTGGGCCTGGACTGCGCCGCCAGCGAGTTCTACAAGGACGGCAAGTATGTGCTCGAAGGCGAAGGCGGCATTGCGCTGACCGCCGAGCAGTGGACCGACATGCTGGCCACCTGGGTCGACAAGTACCCGATCGTCTCCATCGAAGACGGCATGGCCGAAGGCGACTGGGACGGCTGGAAGCACCTGACCGAGCGCCTGGGCAAGAAGGTCCAGCTGGTGGGCGACGACCTGTACGTCACCAACACCAAGATCCTCAAGGAAGGCATCGAGAAGGGCATCGCCAACTCGATCCTGATCAAGATCAACCAGATCGGCACCCTGACCGAAACCTTCGCCGCCATCGAGATGGCCAAGCGCGCCGGCTACACCGCCGTGATCTCGCACCGCTCGGGCGAGACCGAAGACAGCACGATCTCCGACATCGCCGTGGGCACCAACGCTGGCCAGATCAAAACTGGCTCGCTCTCGCGCTCGGACCGCATGGCCAAGTACAACCAGCTGCTGCGCATCGAGGAAGACCTGGGCGAAGTGGCCGTGTACCCCGGCCGTGCTGCCTTCTACAACCTGAAGTGATGCATTCGAGGGCCGCGCAAGCGGCCCTCGCTACACTCGCGCCATGGCCCGTCGCTTCGTTCCCGCCCTGCTGATCACCCTGCTGCTGGTGCTGCATGCCCAGCTGTGGTTCGGCCGTGGCAGCGTGTCGCAGGTCGGCCAGATGAAGGTGGAACTCGCCACACTGGAGCAGGCGAACCGCGACGCCCGACTGCGCAACGAACAACTTGGCAATGAGGTCCGTGACCTGCGGGAAGGCCTGGACATGGTCGAGGAACTGGCGCGACAGGACCTGGGCATGGTCAAGCCCAACGAGATCTTCGTCCAGATCGCCCAGAACAGGCCCTGACGTCGCGTCATGGCCCTGACCGTCACCCTGATCGGCGGCGAGTCCTCCGGCAAGAGCACGCTGGCGCAGGCGCTGCAGCCAGCGCTGGATGCACAAGGCGTGCGCAATATCCTCGTCCCCGAACAGCTGCGCATCTGGTGCGAGCGCCACGGCCGTGCCCCCATGGCCCACGAGCAGGCGGAACGGGCACAGGACCAGTGCCACGCCATTGCAATGGCACAGGCACCCACCGTTGACGTGGTGCTGGCCGACACCACCGCACTGGTGGTCGCCGCCTACAGCGAACTGTACTTTGAGGACCGCTCGCTTTGGTCCGACGCCATCGAACAGCAGCGCACCTACGACCTGACCCTGCTGATGGGGCTCGACCTGCCTTGGGTGCCCGACGGCCTGTTTCGCGACGGCCCGGCACTGCGCGAGGCAACCGACGGCCTGCTGCGCCGCGAGCTGCAGGCGGCCGGTATCGCCTTCCAGACCTTGTATGGCCCGCTGGAGCGCCGTGTGCAGCAGGCGCTGCGCGCCATCGGACCGCTGCTCGGTCGGTCACTGGTCGCGGAAGACCTCCACCGGGTCCAGGGCCGTCGCCCCTGGACCTGCGAAAAGTGCAGCGACCCCGACTGCGAACACCGCCTGTTCACCCAGCTGCTGCAACAACGAAACCGCGAGGCCTGAACATGATCGCCGCCACCCCCCTGCCCGATTTCCGCAGCCCCGTCTTTCTGCGCGCGCACATCGAAGACACGCTGGGCTTCTACCTGCCGCGTGCCCTCGACCCCAGCGGGGGCCTGTTCCACTTTCTGCGCGACAACGGCAGCGTCTATGACGCCCACACGCGCCATCTGGTCAGCAGCACACGGTATGTGGTGGCGCTGTCCATGGCAGCGCGGCGCGGGCTGGGTGGCGAACAGGTGTGCCGCGCGCTGCAGCAGGCCTTCGACTTCCTGCCGGTGCACCGAAACCCCGAGACCGGCGGCTACGCCTGGCTGCTCGACTGGCGGGACGGCCAGGCTCGCGTGCTCGACGGCACCAACCACGCCTACGGCCTGGCCTTCGTGCTGCTGGCGCACGCGCACGCCCACATGGCCGGCGTGGCCGGCGCCCACGCCGGCATCGCGCAGACCTACGAGCTGCTGGAGCAGCGCTTCTGGGAGCCGCAGCATGGCCTCTACGCCGACGAGGCCACCGCCGACTGGCAACTGCGCCCCTACCGGGGCCAGAACGCCAACATGCACCTGTGCGAAGCCCTGCTGGCCGCCTTCGACGCTACGCAGGAGGCCCGCTACCTGGACCGCGCCGCCCTGCTGGCCGAGCACATCACGGTGCGGCAGGCGGCATTGGCCGATGGCCTGGTCTGGGAGCACTACCGCGCCGACTGGTCGGTCGACTGGGACTACAACAAGGACGACAAGACCAACATCTTCCGGCCCTGGGGCTTCCAGCCCGGTCACCTGACCGAGTGGACCAAGCTGCTGCTGCAGCTGCACGAACGCCGGCCCGATGCGGCCCTGGTCGGCCGCGCCCGGCATTTCTTCGACACCGCCATGCACAAGGCCTGGGACGGCGAGCACGGCGGCCTGTACTACGGCTTCGCGCCGGACGGCAGCATCTGCGACAGCGACAAGTACTTCTGGGTCCAGGCCGAGTCGCTGGCAGCCGCCGCGCGGCTGGCCTCCGTCACCGGCGAGCCGCGCTACTGGGCCGCCTACGACCACCTCTGGGCCTATTCATGGCGCCACTTCGTGGACCACGAACACGGCGCCTGGTGGCGCATCCTGACCGCCGACAACCGCAAGTACTCGGACGAAAAAAGCCCGGCCGGAAAAGTGGACTACCACACCATGGGCGCGGCCCACGATGTGCTGGATGTACTTGGGTAGCCGATCAGTGAACGCCGGGTGTTCCGGGTGGCTGTGAAGCCGCCTGCAGGAACACCTGCGCAGCATCAACCGGATCGAAGTGGTACTGGGCACCACAGAAATCGCAGCCCACTTCCACCTGGCCCTGCTCGGCGATGATGGACTCGACCTCCTCCCGTCCCAGCGACTTGAGCATGCCACTGACGCGCTCGCGCGAGCAGGTGCAGGCAAAGCGCGGGCCGTCGGCGCCGGTCTGCGGCTCGAAGCGGCGCACGTCCTCTTCCCAGAACAGACGGTGCAGGATGGTCTCGGCGTCCAGCGTCAGCAGCTCCTCGCGCTTCAGACTCGCGGCCAGGATGGCGATGCGGTTGTAGTCCTCGTTGCGGCCGATCTGGTCTTCGTCGCGCGCCATGGCGCCCGCACCGGACAGGTTGGATTCGCCCTGCAACGGCAGGCGCTGGATCAACAGACCGGCGGCCACCTGGTCATTCGCAGCCAGCACCAGGCGTGTGTCCAGCTGCTCGCTCTGCAGCATGTAGTGCTCGATCACCTCGCTGAGCTTCTCCAGCTTCTCGTGCCGGTCGCCGAACAGCGGTACCACGCCCTGGTAGGGCTGCTGGCCCGGCAGACGGTCCTTGGGGTCAAGCGTGATGGCGCAGCGGCCGTGGTTGTTCACGTTGACCATGTGCGAGAGCGGCGCATCGGCTGCGACCTCGCCCTGCACGTTGGCCGTGGCGCGCAGGGCCAGGTCGGGTTGCACCTCGGCCACGGCCAGCTTCACCGGACCGTCGCCCTGCACCTGCAGGATCAGCGCACCGTTGAACTTGATGTTGGCCTGCATCAGCGTGGCGGCGGCCGTCATTTCGCCCAGCAGTTCGGTCACGGCCGCCGGGTAGCCGCCGGCCTGCTGGCGACGGCGCAGGATTTCCTGCCAGCTGTCGGTCAGGCGCACCAGCATGCCGCGCACGGGCAGGCCTTCAAACAGGAATTTGTGGAGTTCGGACACGCTGTACTTTCAGAAAAATCAACGCCGGCAGATCGGGCTCAGCCGACCTTTTTCAAGCCCTTGCGGAAGCGCTCGGCGTTGTCCATGTAATGCAGGGCGCTGCGGCGCAGGCCCTCGATCTGCTCGGGTGTGAGCTGCTTCGTGACCTTCGCCGGACGGCCGATGATCATGGAGCCATCAGGGAACTCCTTGCCTTCGGTGACCAGCGCACCCGCACCGACCAGGCAGTTCTTGCCGATCTTCGCTCCGTTGAGCACAACAGCGCCGATGCCGATCAGCGACTCGTCACCGATGGTGCAGCCGTGCAGCATCACCTGGTGACCCACGGTCACATGGCGGCCGATGGTCAACGGCATGCCGATGTCGGCGTGCAGCACCGAGCCGTCCTGGATGTTGCTGCCCTCACCCACCACGATGGGGTCGGTGTCACCGCGCAGCGTGGCGCCGAACCACACGCTGCTGCCCGGGGCGAGCTGAACATCGCCGATCACCTGGGCGTTCTCGGCCACCCAGGCCGATTCGGCCACGCGCGGGGTGATGCCATCGAGTTCGTAGATCGCCATGCTGGAGTCTCCTGGTGGTGTGTTTGGGCAAACCTAGAATTGTAGGGATGCCCTCCAAGCCCTGCACCGAACCCGGCCTGCGCGAGGCGGCCCTGGCTGCCCTGTGCCTGCCCGATCCGCAGACCAAGGTGCACGCCACCCATGCGCTGTGGCAGCGGCTGGTGGCACTGACCGACGATGCTGCACGCGAGCAGGCGCTGGCGCCCGCCACGCCGATCCGGCTGACCGACGGCACGGCGCTCCCGGGTCGTCCGGCACAGCCGGTGCTGGTGCCCCCCATGGAGGTACCACAGCGCTCGCCCTTCACGCCCGAGGGCCTGGCCGCGTTGCTGCACGCGGTCTGCCACATCGAGTTCAACGCCATCGACCTGGCGCTCGACGCGGTCTGGCGCTTCGACGGCATGCCGCTGGACTTCTACCGCGACTGGCTGCGTGTCGCCGATGAAGAAGCCACGCACTTCACCCTGCTGCGCACGCACCTGCAGAGCCTGGGCCACGACTACGGCGACTTCCCGGCCCACAACGGCCTGTGGGAGATGTGCGTGAAAACGCAACACGACATCACCGCCCGCATGGCCCTGGTGCCGCGCACGCTGGAAGCACGCGGGCTGGACGCGACGCCACTCATCCAGGCCCGGCTGCGCAAGGTGGGCACGCCCGCCGCCCTGCGCGCGGTGGACATCCTCGACACCATCCTGCGCGACGAGATCGGCCACGTGGCCATCGGCAACCGCTGGTACGGCTGGCTCTGCGCCCGCCAGCGGCTCGACCCGGTGGCGCACTACCGCGCGCTAGCGCGCACCCACAGCGCACCGCGCCTGAAGCCGCCCTTCAACGCGGATGCACGCCTCGCGGCCGGCTTCAGCCAGGCCGAAATCGACTACCTGCTCGGCACGGGCTGAGCCCGTTTGCGTCAGCGCGGCGTCAGGGCAAAGCGCGCCCTGGCGACAGTCCGGAGCGCTCCGACGTAAGAGCGGAGTCATTCAAAAGCCATAGCATCTGTGCAAGCATCTTCGGGGCTTACAGAGGCCTTACTTCAAACTTAAGCGGCCGACCCGGGGAGCTTGTTCCCTTCGGAGGAGACACCATGGAAACGGACCTGGCGCATCGCATTGCGAGCCATCCCAGATACCAGGAGCTCAAGGCCAAGCGATCGCGCTTCGGCTGGTGGCTCACCGCCCTGATGATGATCGTCTACTACGGCTTCATCGTGCTCGTGGCGTTCAACAAGGAATTCCTGTCCCAACGCCTCGGCGAAGGCGTCATGACCGTGGGCATGCCCATCGGCCTGGGCGTCATCCTGTTCACCATCGTCATCACCGGCATCTACGTGCGCCGCGCGAACAGCGAATTCGATGACCTGACCGAAGAAATCAAGAAGGCGGTGACGCGATGAAAGCCAAGTTTCACATCCAGGCCCTGCTCTGGGCACTGCTGCTGACCTGCACCGGCGCCATTGCGGCCGGGGCCGACCTGGGCCAGGCCGAAAAGCAGGCCACCAACTGGACAGCCATCACCATGTTCGGCATGTTCGTGGCCGGTACCATGTTCATCACCAAGTGGGCCGCCGCCAAGACCAAGTCGGCCGCCGACTTCTACACCGGCGGTGGCGGCATCACCGGCTTCCAGAACGGCTTGGCCATCGCGGGTGACTACATGTCGGCCGCGTCCTTCCTGGGGATTTCTGCAGCCGTGATGGCCAACGGCTTCGATGGCCTGATCTACTCCATCGGCTTCCTGGTCGGCTGGCCCGTGGTCACCTTCCTGATGGCCGAGCGCCTGCGCAACCTGGGCAAGTTCACCTTCGCCGACGTGGCCGCCTTCCGCTTCAGCCAGACGCCCATCCGCATGTTCGCGGCCTCGGGCACCCTGGTGGTGGTGGCCTTCTACCTGATCGCGCAGATGGTCGGTGCCGGCCAGCTCATCAAGCTGCTGTTCGGCCTGGAGTACTACATCGCCGTGGTCATCGTCGGCGCCCTGATGATGGTCTACGTGCTGTTCGGCGGCATGACGGCCACCACCTGGGTGCAGATCATCAAAGCCTGCCTGCTGCTGGGCGGCGCATCGTTCATGGCGCTGATGGTGCTGTGGAACTTCGGCTTCAGCCCCGAGGCCATGTTCGCCAAGGCCGTGGAGGTCAAGACCGGTCTGGCCACCGCCGCCGGCAAGACGCCCGAGGAAGCGGCCACCGCCGGCTTCTCCATCATGGGGCCGGGCAGCTTCGTGAAAGACCCGATCTCCGCCATCAGCTTCGGCATGGCGCTGATGTTCGGTACCGCCGGCCTGCCCCACATCCTGATGCGCTTCTTCACGGTGCCCAACGCCAAGGAAGCACGCAAGTCGGTGCTGTGGGCCACCACCTGGATCGGCTACTTCTACATCCTGACCTTCATCATCGGTTTCGGCGCCATCACCTTCGTGCTGACCAACCCCGAGTTCCTGGACGCCAAGGGCGGCCTGATCGGTGGAGGCAACATGGCCGCCATCCACCTGGCCAATGCCGTGGGCGGCAACGTGTTCCTGGGCTTCATCTCGGCCGTGGCGTTTGCCACCATCCTGGCCGTGGTGGCCGGCCTGACGCTCTCGGGCGCCTCGGCCGTCTCGCACGACATCTACGCCACCGTGATCAAGAAGGGGCAGGTCGACAGCGCCTCCGAACTGAAGGTTTCGCGCCTGACCACCATCGCACTGGGCATCATCGCCGTGACGCTGGGCATCGCTTTCGAGAAGCAGAACATCGCCTTCATGGTGTCGCTGGCTTTTGCCATCGCCGCTTCGGCCAACTTCCCGGTGCTCTTCATGAGCGTGCTGTGGAAGGGCTGCACCACGCGTGGCGCGGTGATCGGCGGCTTCCTCGGCCTGATCTCGTCCGTGGTGTTGACCGTGCTGTCGGCCTCGGTGTGGGAAGCCGTGCTGGGCAACGCAAAAGGCAGTGCGCCGTTCCCCTACACTTCGCCGGCCCTGTTCTCCATGACCATCGGCTTTGTCGGCATCTGGCTGTTCTCCCTCCTGGACAACAGTGAGCGCGCGAAGATCGACAAGGCGGGCTTCCTGGCCCAGCAGGTGCGTTCGGAAACGGGTATCGGTGCCTCGGGCGCGTCCGGCCACTGAGCACCTCGTCCCGAGAAAGGCCGCTGCACGCCAGTGCCAGCGGCCTTTTTTCTGTCCACAACGCAATACCCACACTGGCAGCGCGACATTGACCGTCACCCGGCAACGCGGCATAGCATCCGCAGGGTGACGCCGCAAACCATCCGCCTCGACGAGTACCTGGGACACGCCTTCGACAGCATCCCGGTGGCGATGGTGGTGGTCAATCAGAACGGCCAGATCACCCGCGCCAACCAGCTGGCGGAGACCACTTTTGGTTACACCAGCGCAGAGTTGATGGGCCAGCCGGTGGAAATGCTGATACCTGCGCGTTACCGCCACGCGCATCCTGGCTACCGGAGCGGGTTTCTGGCCGAACCGTCGGCACGCCCCATGGGGGCGGGACGTGATCTCAGCGGTCTGCGCAAGGACGGCAGCGAGTTCCCGGTGGAAATCGGCATCAACCCGGTGGAAACCGGCGAGGGACCGATGATCCTGTCGGTGATCCTGGACCTGAGCGAACGCAAACAAAGCGAAAAACGCATTCAGGCGGCCCTGCAGGAAAAGGAGCTGCTGCTGGAAGAGGTGCACCACCGGGTCAAGAACAACCTGCAGGTGATCCACAGCCTGCTCGACCTGCAGGTGCTGCGCCTGAAGGACCCCGATCTGGTGGGCATGCTGCGCGACAGCCAGAACCGCATCCGGTCGATGTCGATGATCCACCAGACGCTCTACCAGTCGCACGACTTTGCCCAGGTGGACTTTCACCGCCTTCTGGGCGAACTGCTGCCCACCCTGATGGACTCCTACGGCATGGCGGGTGGCCACGTCAACATGGTGATCGACGCCAGCGACGTGCGGATCCCCATCAACGAAGCCATTCCCTGTGGCCTGATCGTCAACGAGCTGGTGAGCAATGCGCTCAAGCACGGTTTTGCCGACCGCCGCCAGGGGTCGATCTGGGTGTCTCTCGTGCGCGATGCCGATGACCAGGTGGAACTGTCGATCAGCAACGACGGCGCGGGCATCCCGGCCGAACAGAGCCTCGACCGGGCAGGCTCCCTCGGCCTCCAGCTGGTGCAGTTGCTCACACGCCAGCTCCACGGCCGGCTCGATGTCCAGCGCAGCGAGCCGACCCGTTTCACCCTGCGCTTCCCCCTGTCGAGGACGCCATGAAATCGCCTGCCCGTATCCTGGTCGTCGAAGACGAAAGCATCGTGGCCTTCAACCTGCAGCAGCGCCTGACCCACCTGGGTTACGACGTGCCGGCCATCGCCGTCTCCGGGCAGGAGTGCATGGATCAGGTGACCACCACACAGCCCGATCTGGTGCTGATGGACATCCACATTCAGGGCGACATGGATGGCATCGAGGTGGCGTCCCGGCTGCAGCGCGAACACACGGTGCCGGTGATCTACCTGACCGCCTACTCCGAAGACTCGACCCTGGAGCGCGCCCGCGAGACCCAGCCCTACGGCTACCTGCTCAAGCCCTTCTCCGAACGCGAGCTGCACGCCAGCATCCAGATGGCGCTGGAGCGCCACCGCCTGGGCAGCGCCCTGGAACACCATCGCCGCCTGCTGCAGCAGGCGCTGGACGCGGCGAGCCTGGGCATTCTGGAAGTGGACGGGCGCCGCTCCCTCATCACCACCACGGCCCGCTCGGCCGAACTGATCGGTACTCCCCCGGGCGCACCCCTGACGGTGGCGGAACTGCTCGCGCGCGTGCACGACAGCGAACGCGAGGTGCTGGCCCGCAACCTCGAACGCAGCCTGAAAGAACTGCAACAGTTCAGTCAGGAGTTCCGCCTGATGAGCGAAGGTACGGCGGAGCGCTGGATCAAGCTCGACGCGGCCGGCACCGCTGCACAGCACGTTGCAGGCGTGATGCAGGACGTGTCGGAACGCAAGCTCGGTGAACAGCGGCTGCGCATGCTCAAGGACGGACTGGAGGAGTTGGTGGCCGAACGCACCGCCCAACTGCAGCAGAGCGTCAAGGAACTGGAAGCCTTCAGCTACTCCGTGGCGCACGACCTGCGCTCGCCGGTGCGGGCGGTGATCAGCATCAGCCAGGAACTTCAAGCACAGCCCGAACGGCTGCGCCCCGACGAACTGGCCATGCTCCAGAGCCTGACGACCTCCGCACGGCGCATGGGCGAACTCATCGACGCCCTGCTGAACATGGCACGCATGAACCAGGTGCCGATGCAGCGCCGGGTGGTGGACCTGGGCCTGATGGCCCGCGAGATCGTCTCCGCGCTGTCGGAGGCGGACCCCAAGCGCCGCATCGAACTGAACGTGGCACCGAACCTCAAACCCATGGCCGATCCGGCCCTGGTGCGCAGCCTGCTGGACAACCTGATCGGCAACGCCTGGAAGTTCTCGGCGCGACGGGACATCACGCGCATCGACATCGGCGCCCGGGAGGCCAACGGCGAAACCGTGTACTTCGTGCGGGACAACGGCTGCGGCTTCGACATGGCGGCGGCCGAACGCCTGTTCGGCCCGTTCCAGCGCCTGCACCGTGCCAGCGACTACGCAGGCACCGGCATCGGCCTGACCATCGTGCAACGCATCGTCATGCGCCACGGCGGACGGGTCTGGGCCTATTCGGAACCGGGCCTGGGGGCGGCCTTCCACTTCACGCTGGAAGGCTGAACCGGCGACGGCACGGAGCGTCACCCGATAATCGGGCATGTCTTCTGCCCCCTCCGCCAGCTTCGGCACCCTTCCCCTCTCGCCCGCCACCCTGGCCAACCTGCAGCAGCTCGGCTACGAGCGCATGACGCCCATCCAGGCGGCCTGCCTGCCGCCCGCGCTGCTGGGCAAGGACCTGATCGCCCAGGCCCAGACCGGCAGCGGCAAGACCGCCGCCTTCGCCCTGGCCCTGCTGGCCAACCTCAACCCGCGCCGCTTCGCGGTGCAGACCCTGGTGCTCTGCCCCACGCGCGAGCTGGCCGACCAGGTCACCACCGAAATCCGGCGCCTGGCGCGCGCGGAAGACAACGTCAAGGTTGTCACGCTCTGCGGCGGCGTACCGCTGCGCGGGCAACTGGCCACGCTGGAGCACGGCGCGCACATCGTCGTCGGCACGCCCGGCCGCCTCATGGACCACCTGGAACGCGGCAGCCTGCAGCTGGAAGCGCTCAACACCCTGGTGCTGGACGAAGCCGACCGCATGCTCGACATGGGCTTCTTCGACGACATCGTCAAGGTCGCCAGACAGTGCCCGAAGGAACGCCAGACCCTGCTGTTCTCGGCCACCTACCCGGAAGGCATCGCCAAGCTCGCAGCGCAGTTCATGCGCGACCCGCAGACCATTGCCGTGCAGGCCCAGCACAGCAGCGCGCAGATCGAGCAGCGCTGGTACGAGGTGAGCGAGAAGGAGCGCCTGCACGTGGTCAGCCAGCTGCTGCTGCACTTCCGCCCGGCCAGCACCATCGCCTTCTGCAACACCAAGGCCCAGTGCCGCGACCTGGTGGCCGTGCTGCAGGCCCAGGGCTTCTCCGCGCTGGCCCTGTTCGGTGAACTGGAGCAGCGCGAACGCGACCAGGTGCTGGTGCGTTTTGCCAACCGCAGCTGCAGCGTGCTGGTGGCGACCGACGTGGCCGCGCGCGGGCTGGACATCGCCAGTCTGGCCGCCGTCATCAACGTGGACGTGACCCCCGACCCCGAGGTGCACATCCACCGCATCGGCCGCACCGGCCGCGCCGGCGAAAGCGGGCTGGCGCTGAACCTGGCGAGCATGGACGAAATGGGCTATGTGGGCCGCATCGAACAGCTGCAGGGCCGCGAATCCGAATGGCACCCGGTGAGCGAACTGGTGCCCGCCAGTGCCGAGCCGCTGCAGCCGCCCATGGCCACGCTGCACATCCAGGGCGGGCGCAAGGAAAAGATCCGCCCCGGCGACGTGCTGGGTGCGCTCACGGCCGACCTGGGTTACACCCGCGAACAGGTGGGCAAGATCAATGTCAACGAATGGTCCACCTACGTGGCGGTGGACCGCGCCATCGCGCAGCAGGTGGCCAGCCGGCTGGCCACCACCAAGGTCAAGGGCAAGAGCGTGAAGGTGCGCGTGCTGGAGGACTGAGGACATGCGCGAGACCTGGACCCTTCGCCGCGTTCTGAAATGGACGCTCGGCAGCCTGGCCGTGCTGCTGCTGGGCGTGCCGGCGCTGCTGTACGCCGCCTTCCTGGGCATACAGGAGGCGAGCGAACGCGAATGGCTGGGGCGGGCACCGACACACGAGGCCATCGACGTGCGATCCCGCGACCCGCACACCCTGGCGCTGATGGACGTGGGGTTCGACTCGCTCGCCACGCGCCTGCGGCTGATCGAACAGGCCCGCGAATCCATCGAGCTGGAATTCTTCATCTACGAAATCGACACCGCCAGCCGGCTGGTGACGCAGGCGCTGGCGCGCAAGGCGCGCGAGGGCGTGAAGGTACGGCTGCTGGTGGACTTCTCGCTGCCGGTGTTCAAGCTCGCACCGCACTACGCGGCCCAGCTGCAGGCCGCCGGTGTGGAAGTGCGCTACTACAACACCGCGGGGCTGGCGCGCTTCTTCGCCAGCAACCACCGCACCCACCGCAAGCTGCTGGTGGCCGACCGGCAGCGCGCCATCATCGGCGGCCGCAACATCGGCGACGACTACTTCGACCTCTCGACGCACTACAACTTCCTCGACAGCGACCTGCTCATCGACGGCCCGGTGGCGGCCGCGATCGCCGACAGCTTCGACCTGTACTGGGACTCCGACTGGGTCGCCCGGCACCACGAGGTGGCGGGCGATACCGATACCACCTCACGCCCCGCCCTGCTGGGCCCGGCCACTCCGGACGAGCTGGCCCTGCTGACCGCGCTGCAACAGCACACGCCGCAGCACACCCCAAGCACCTGCCACGACACCCACTTCGTGACCGATTACCCTGGCTCGGGCGTCGAGCGTCGCAAGGTCTACCCCGAACTCACCCGCCTGGCGCGGGAAGCGCGGCAGCAGATCCTGATCGAAAGCCCCTACCTGGTGCTGCTCGACGACGGCCGCGCCGTGCTGCAGGCCCTGGCCGACCGCGGGGTGAAGCTGCAATTCCTCACCAACAGCCTGTATTCGACCGACGCGTTCTACACCGTGGCCAGCCTGGCCAAGGGGCTGGACCAGCTGCAGCTGCCCGGGCTGGAGGTGTGGGCCTACGGTGGTCAGCCGCTGGCCGGCAGCGACCGGGCGCCGGCCTCGCAGCGCTGGGGCGTGCACGCCAAGCGCGCGGTGTTCGACGACCACACCATCGTCATCGGCACCTACAACATCGACCCACGATCGGCCAACCTGAACTCGGAGCTGATGGTGGTGTGCCGCGGCAACGCCGAGCTCGCCCGGCAGGTGCAGGCCAGCATCCGCTCGCGCATGGCCCAGTCGCGTGCGGTGGTGGGCACGGAGCGGCCCGGAGGCTTCGACGCCCTGGTGGAAGGGGCCGACAGCGACAGCCTGTTCAAGATGCGCGCCATCACGCCCTTCACCCACCTGCTGGACATCCTGCTCTGAACGCGGCGCCTCAGGCTGCCACGGCGCCGAAGCGCCGCATCAGGTCGGCCTGCACCTGCGCCGGTGACAGGGCTTTGTCCGCGTTCTCGACCGCGTAGGCCGTCGCGGCGGCTTCGTCGGGCCTGAACTTCAGGTAAAGACGTCGCAGCTGGTCCTGGTCGCAAGCGCCCAGCTCCACGCGCTCGTCGATGCGGCCGGCGCGGATCAGGGCCGGGTCCAGCTGTTCGGCGTGGTTGGTGGTCATGAACAGCACATTGCCTTCCTGCGTGGCCACGCCGTCCAGCGCGTTGAGGAAGCCCGAGAACGACAACCGCACCTGCGCGTGCGCGGCATCGCGCTGGCGGAAGAAGGCATCCACGTCTTCGATCAGCAGCAGCGAGCGCTGCGGCACCGCCGCCAGCAGGGTGTGGATCTTCTCGTCGGTCACCACCGGAGAGGCCAGGCTGAGCGTGCAGACGTTCAGGTGCAGCTCGGACGCCAGCGCGGTGACCAGCGAGGTCTTGCCGGTGCCGGGCGGACCATAGAGCAGGTAGCCGCGCCGCCAGGGGATGCCCAGTTCGGCGTAGCGCTCGCGCGCACCGTAGAAGCGCTGCAGGTCGCCCAGCAGGGCCTCGGCCTGGCCGGCCTTGAGCACCACCGACGACAGCGGCCGGCGCGAGCCCAGGCGGGCGCGCATCCAATCGCCGCCGTGAAAGGGGTTGGGGATGTAGACCGACAGCGTGTCGCTCTCGCGGCTGGCGCGCGCAGCGATGGCCTGCTGCAGGAAGGCCGACAACCACTCGCCCGAGCGCCCGAAGTGCGACAGGCTGATGCGCTCGAACACGCTCTGGCCCACCTGCAGTTCGCGCCGCATCCACACCAGGCGGCCTTCGACCCAGAGGATGTGCAGGCCCTCGCCGGGCGAGAGAAAGGCGCGCGGCGCCTGGCCGGCGCGCAGGTCTTCCTCCAGGCTCTGGTAGGCCGTGCCCTGGCGCACGCTGCGCGCGGTGAACTGGTTGACCTGGCGCAGCGAGGGGTGGGCGTCCATGTACTCGACCAGGGCCGAGAACAGGAACTCGTCGCGCGAATCGACCGTGAGGGTGGAGATGACGAAACGCCGCAGCCAGGAGACGATCAGGCCGGGCACGTCGCGCAGCCAGAAGGCCAGGGCACCGGCCGCGGCGAGCAGCGCGGCCTGGGCGGCGGGGGTTTGCAGCAGGGCGTCCATGGCGGACGTTATACCGCCAGCGCCGGACGGTCAGCCGCGCGGGTGGTGCTGCGCCACGATGGCCTTGAGCCGTTCGCGCGCCACGTGGGTGTAGATGGTGGTGGTGGAGATGTCGGCATGGCCCAGCAGCATCTGCACCGCGCGCAGGTCGGCGCCGTGGTTGAGCAGGTGGGTGGCAAAGGCGTGGCGCAGCGTGTGCGGCGACAGCGGTGCGGTGATACCGGCCTGCCGGGCGTATTTCTTGACCAGGTTCCAGAACATCACGCGGCCCATGGCTTCCCCCGCGCGCGATCCGCGTGCGGTGACGAACAGGTCCTCGCTCTGCTGCCCGGCCAGGATCTGCGGCCGGCCTTCGTGCAGGTAGCGCTGCAGCCAGTGGCCCGCCACCTGGCCGAAGGGCACCAGCCGTTCCTTGTTGCCCTTGCCGGTGATGCGCAGCACCTGCTCGTTCAGGCCGACGTTGAACGTCCGCATGGTCACCAGCTCGCTCACGCGCAGGCCGCTGGCGTACATCAGTTCCAGCATGGCGCGGTCGCGCAGGCCCAGCGGCGTGCCGGTGTCGGGGGCGTTCAGCAGCGCCTCGACCTGCGCCTCGCTCAGGGTCTTGGGCACACGCAGCGGCTGGCGGGCGGCCATCAGGCGCAGGGTCGGGTCGGCGGTGATCAGGCGTTCGCGCAGCGCCCAGCGGAAGTAGCGTTTGAACACCGTCAGCCGGCGGTTGGCGGTGGTGGCGCGGGTCTGCTCGTGGCGGGCGGCGAAATAGCCGTTGATGTGGGCCTCGGTCGCTTCCTGCAGCAGCACGCCCTGCCCGGCCAGCCACTGACCGAACAGGACCAGGTCGCGCCGGTAGGCGTCCAGCGTGTTGCGCGAAAGGCCTTCTTCGAGCCAGAGCGCGTCGATGAAGGCCCCGGCGCCGGCCTCGCTGGCCGCGACCAGGGCCTGCTCGTTCATTGCAGGCTGAGCTTCTGCTTGGCCACCACCTGCTTGTAGACCTCGAATTCGGCCTTGATCTGGGCGCTGAACTGCTCGGGCGTGTTGGCCACGATCAGCGAGCCGGTGTCCTCGATGCGCTTGCGGATGGCCGGGTCTTTCAGGGCCTGGGCGGTCGCGTTGTGAACCTTGTCCACCACGTCCTTGGGCAGCCCCTTGGGCCCGATCAGGCCGTAGTAGGCCATGCGGTTGACCGGCTCCAGCCCCACGTCCTTGAAGGTCGGCACGTCGGGCAGCACCGCCAGGCGCTCGGGCGCGGCCACCACGATGGGCACCAGCCGGCCCGCCTTGATGTGCGGCAGCGCAGAGGGCAGGTTGTCAAAGATGATGGGGACCTGGCCACCCACCGTGTCGTTGAGCGCCGGGCCGGCGCCGCGATAGGGAATGTGGGTGATGAAGGTGCCGGTCAGGCTCTTGAACAGCTCGGTCTGCAGGTGACCGATGCCGCCAGTGCCCGAACTGGCGTAGCTGTACCTGCCGGGGTTCTTCTTCAGCTCGGCCAGGAAACCCTTGAAGTCCTTGGCCGGGAAGCTGGGGTGCACCGCGATCACATTGGGCGTGGCCGCGATGTTGATGATGGGCGTGAAATCGGTGAGCGTGTCGTACGGAATCTTCGGGTTGATGGCCGGGTTGGCGGCTGTCGTCGAAACCGTGGCCATGCCCAGGATGTGCCCATCCGGCACGGCACGCGCCAGCTCCTGGGCCCCCACCACGCCGCCGCCACCGGCCTTGTTCTCCACCACCACGCTCTGGCCCAGGGCCTTGCCCAGCGGTTCGGACATGACACGGGCAATGATGTCGGTGGTACCACCGGGCGCAAACGGCACCTGCAGGCGGACCACCTTGCTGGGGTAGGTCTGGGCCATCACGGATGCACTGCCGGCCAGCGCGGTGGCGGCCAGACCGAGCACGGTCAACTGACGACGGTTGAGCATGAAGCAACTCCGGTTGTTGAACAAAACGATAGCAGCCGGCATGTTATCCGGCGCCGCTTGCGCCCGACTGTAGAACGCCCCCCTGAAGGCCGCCATGGGGACACTACATAAGGGGAAACCCCGGGTTTTTGGCACCTGCTGCGGCTATCCTCGCGACGTGAACTACGCACAACTGCTGTTTCCCGACTTCTCCCTGATCCTCATCGGCCACCTGCTGTGCCGCTTCACCGCGCTCGACCGCCGGGTCTGGGGACCGATCGAAAGCCTGGTCTATTACTTCCTGTTCCCGGTGCTGCTGTTCCACAGCATCGTGCGCAACCCGCTGGACTTGCAGGCCACCTCCTCGCTCATGGTCGCCGGCTTCACGCTGGGCCTGGGCGGCATTGCTCTGGCCTATTCGCTGCCGCACTGGCCCTGGCTGGGCCGCCACATGGACCGGCGCCTGCACGCCGCCAGCGCGCAGATCGGCTTTCGCTTCAACTCCTTCATCGCCCTGGCGCTGGCGGCCAAGCTGGCCGGTCCGCAGGGCCTGCAACTGATCGCGGTGATCATCGGCGTCTGCGTGCCGCTGTTCAACGTCGGTGCGGTCTGGCCCATGGCGCACCACGCGGGCAAGGGCTTCGGCCGCGAGCTGCTGCGCAACCCGCTGATCATCGGTACCGCCAGCGGTCTGGTGGCCAACCTGCTGGGCTTTTCCATGCCCGGCTGGCTCGAACCCACGGTCAGCCGCATCGGCCAGTCGTCACTGGCGCTGGGCCTGATGGCCGCCGGTGCCGGCATGCAGCTGGGCAGTCTGCAGGCGGCCAAGGCGCTGGGGGTGTCGGTGCTGGCGATCAAGCACCTGGGCATGCCCGTCATGGCCTGGGGCATCGCACAGCTGCTCGGGCTGGACCCGACACAGACCACCGTGCTGCTGATGTTCTCGGCCGTGCCCACCGCGTCCAGCTGCTACGTGCTGGCCGCCCGCATGGGCTACAACGGAGCCTATGTGGCCGGGCTGGTCACCCTGTCCACCCTGCTGGGCATGGTCAGCCTGCCGTTTGCGCTGGGGGTGCTCGGCGGCTGAAGCCGTTCAGCGAGCCGGCGGCACCACCAGATCGATCCGCCGCTGAATCCGCGCCCCCTCGTCGGCCGCGCCCGCCGCCTGAGCACGCGCCTGCTGCACCTTGAGCCAGGCCAGCAGGGGCCGGCGCCAGCCCTGGGCCGAGGCGGTCTCCACCGCCTGTGAGATGACGCCCGGGGTGGTCTGGCTGCGCTGGAACAGCGCGCCCGCAGCCACCAGACGCGAGAGCGGGTCGGCGATGGCGGCCAGCGCCGCGTCGGGGGCGGCCGAACCGGCTGCCAACGGACGGTGTGCCTTGGGCAGCAGCGCGGCATCGGCGGCGGTGGAACGGCCGGCGAGGTAACGCGCGTAGGCCTGCTCCGCCGGCGCGGCATCGGCGGCCAGCGCCTCGAAGCCCACGCAGGGTTCCACATACAGTGCCGCCACGCGCGCCGCGCAGCGCAGCAGTTCCACCCGCGCGGCCAGATCGGGCCGGCCGGTGGTGGCCACCTCGCGACGGGCGCGCGCGAACTCGGCCGCCTCCACCCGCTGGTCACCTGTGAGCCACGCCTGGGTGGCACGCTCGGCGCTGGCCTTGGCGTTCATCTGCCAGTCGGGGGCGGGCGGGGTGTTGCCGCAGGCCGTCAGTGCACCCGCCACCATCAAGGAGAACAGATGCTTCTTCATGGAAGTGTTATCTCCGTCTCGCGTTTGAACGGCCACTTGCGGTTGATCTCGTTGACCAGGCCGTCCACCTTGCGCAGACTGGATTCGACCTCGCCGCGCAGCAGGTCCAAGTCGGTGGTGGCTTCCTTGGTGTTGGCCGCGATGCCCTGGGCTTCGACCAGCACGGCGTCCACCTTCTGCAGGCTGCCGCGCGCATCGGCCAGCAGGGCGTTGAGCTGCTGCACGGTGGCACGCGCGTCACCCACCAGCCCGCCCTGCGCCGTGCCGCCCGGCCCGGCGCCGGCACCGAACACCTGCCGGTCGGCGTTGGCCACCAGCCCGTCGAGTCGCGTGGCCAGCTGGTCGGCCCGCGCCAGCAGGGCGTTGGCGCGTTCGATGGTCTGCACCAGCTTCTTCGCGTCGGCCTCGTTGCCCATCAGCGTGCCCAGCATGCCTTGCGGGCCGTTCATGCGGCCGGTCAGGGTCTGCACATTGCCCAGGGTGCCCGCCAGCGCAGCGTCGCTCTGGGTCAGCGCGGCGAGGTTGTCGGTCAGCTCACGCACCGAGGCCATGAGCTTGGGGATTTCGGCCGCGGTGTCGCCGCGCAGGGCCGTGCGCTCGGCGCCATCGGGCAGCGGCGGATCGGTCAGCACACCACTGAAGGCCCGGATGCGCGTGCCGCCCACCAGACCACGCTCCATGGTGAAGATGCTGCTTTCGCGCAGCCAGCGCGCGTCCTTCTTGGGCACGTCGATCAGGATGCGTGCGTTGCCGTCCTCGCCCAGTTCGATGCGCGCCACGCGACCGATGGCAAAACCCGCAAAGGTCATGTCCATGCCGACCACCACGCCCTCGGAGTCGTCGGCGATCAGCACCAGGCGCTGGGTGCGTTCGAAGGCGCCGCGCGCGTAGAGCACGTACAGCGCCGAGCCGACCACCAGGACCAGCATGAGCAACAGCAGCAGCGCGGCCTTGAGCTCCAGGTTCTTGACCGGGGGCGGATCGGGCAGCGGATTGGACGGGTTCACGGTGGCCATGGAAGCAGATCGGTGCGAATCGACTCAGTAGTAGTTGCCCAGCAGGGAGATCACCTCGATCAGCAGCAGCACCGAAAACAGGCGCGCGAATTCGCTGATGTCGCTGCGCCGGCCATAGCGGCCGTCGGCGTCGCGCTGGCCCGCGGCGGCCAGCGGCACCACGGCCACCGCCAGGCTGAAGAAGAAGGTCTTGAGGGTGAAGATCAGCGTGACCGCGGGTGTGAACACGCTGCCCACGCTGCGCGTGTAGGCCGGCAGGCCCCAGGGCGAAAAACCGTAGACCGTGAGGTAGGCCAGCACCAGCGCCACCACACAGCTGATCGCGGCCAGCAACAGCATGGAGAACATCGTGGCCAGCGCACGCGGCAACAACTCGGCCCGCAGCAGCAGCCAGTCGGCGTGTTCGATGCCGTCCTGCTGCTGCGCGGCCAGCAGACGGCGAATGCGTTGTGCGCCCGGCATGGCGTAGCGCAAGGCCACGAACAGCGCGGCGTACAGCGGGATCAGCTCCAGCACCAGGGTGCGCACCAGCACCTCCAGCGCGTACTGGGACAGGCCGTAGCTGTAGGCGGTGGCCACCACGATGCGGATCAGCACCACGCTGATCAGGGCCGAGAGCACGACAAACCAGGTCAGCAGCGGCGCGGTGGCCACGTACAGGTTGAGCAGCACCACCCGGCGCTGTTCCGCCGGCCGGTAGCTCGACGGCAGCACCGCCAGCACCAGAATCTGTGCCGCCAGCAGCACGACCTGCCACCAGGCCACCCAGCCCGTTCGAATGCGCCGGCCCCAGCGGGTCAGGGCGTTGACAGCGGTTTCCTGGGGATGCATGACCGCATGATAGGCGCGCCTGTCGCAGCGGGCGCAACGCTCTGCAACAGCGCCCAGGTCACCTGTTCGCGCACCACTGGGTCCGGGTGCCCGGCCTGTGCCGACAGGGCGGCGCGCATCGCCGGATCGTCCCGCTGCCGCAACGCATTGCCCATAGCCAGTGCGAGGTTGCGCTGCCAGCGCGCGTGGCCGATGCGGCGGATGGGGCTGCCTTCGGTGCGGCGCAGAAACTCGTCCTCGGTCCACGCGAACAGTTCCACCAGCGTGGCGCCGGTCAGCCCTTCGCGCGGGTCGAAGTCGGGCAGCGGGCTGCGCTGCGCAAATTTGTTCCAGGGGCAGGCGAGCTGGCAGTCGTCACAACCGTAGATGCGGTTGCCGATCAGCGGGCGCAGCTCATCGGGAATCGGACCGGCGTGTTCGATGGTGAGGTAAGAGATGCAACGGCGTGCGTCGAGCCGGTGGGGTGCGACGATGGCCTGGGTGGGGCAGACCTCGATGCAGGCGCTGCAGGCGCCGCAATGCTCGGTGACGGGTTCGCTCGCGGGCAGCGCCAGGCCCACATAGATCTCGCCCAGGAAGAACATGGACCCGCCCTCGCGGTTCAGGACAAGCGTGTGCTTGCCACGCCAGCCCTGGCCACTGCGCCGGGCCAGTTCGGCTTCGAGCACCGGCGCGGAATCGGTGAACACGCGATGGCCGAAGGGCCCCACCTCGGTCGCGATGCGCTCGGCCAGCTTCTGCAGCCGGCTGCGCAGCACCTTGTGGTAGTCCCGCCCGCGGGCATAGACCGAGACGATGGCCTCGCCTGGCCGCTGCAGGCGTTGCTGCTCGGTGTCGGTCCAGCCGTCCGGTGTGTTCCGCGGCAGGTAGTCGAGCCGCGCGGTGATGACGCTGACCGTGCCCGGCACCAGCTCGGCCGGCCGCGCGCGCCGCAGGCCGTGGCTTTCCATGTAACCCATGCCCCCATGGAACCCGGCGGCCAGCCAGGCCTGCAAGCCGGCCTCGGCATCGGACAGGTCCACCCCGGTCACGCCGATTTGGGAGAATCCCAGCTCCCGGCCCCAGGCCTGAACCTTGTCCAGCAGTTGAGCAGCATCGAATCCGGTGGTCGTCATGACCCGCGCATTGTAGGAACGCCCCCCGGCGACGGCGGGCTGGTCTGGCGTGGCCGCTGGGACGACGAGGCCGCCACGGCCGCTTTCGCCCAGCGCCTGGCCGCCTGCCCGGCCATCGCCCACGCCACGCTGACGTTGCAGGGCGACCTGGGTGCCGGCAAGACCACGTTTGTGCGGCACCTGCTGCGCGCGCTGGGCGTGCGCGGGCGCATCAAGAGCCCCACCTACGCGGTCGTGGAACCGCACAGCGCCATCGACTGCCCGCTGATGCCGCCGGGCGAGCCGCTGTCCATCTGGCACTTTGACTTCTACCGTTTCAGCGACCCGCGCGAATGGGAAGACGCGGGTTTCCGGGAACTGTTCGCCAGTCCGGGCCTCAAGCTGGTGGAGTGGCCCGAGCGGGCCGCCGGCGTCATGCCCGCGGCGGACGCCGAACTGCTCATCGAACCCGATCCCATGCAAACCGATCCCGAGCACGACGACAGGCGTCTGCTGCGCCTGACCGCTTTCACCCCCGCAGGACGGCAGCTGGTGGCCGCGCTCGGCGCATGAGCGGCAACACCCGTCACGCCCGCCGACGGCTGCTGCAGGCGGGCTCGCTGGTGCTGCTGCTGGGCGTTCAGCACCTGGCGCGAGGCGCCAGCGTGGTGGCGGTGCGCATCTGGCCGGCGCAGGACTACACCCGCATCACGATCGAATCGGACGGTGCGCTCAAGGTTCACACCGTCACGTCCGACGCCACCCGGCTGGCGCTGGACATCGAAGGCATCGACCTGCTGCCCGGCCTGCGCGAACTGGTGGGGCAGCTCAAGAGCAGCGACCCCAACATCGCGGCCATCCGCGTGGCCCAGGGCAAGGGCGAGCTGGTGCGCCTGAGCGTGGACCTCAAGCAGGCCGTCAAGCCGCAGGTTTTCCACCTGCTGCCGGTGGCGGCCTACCAGCACCGCCTGGTGCTGGACCTGTACCCGGCCCAGGAGATCGACCCGCTGGAGCAGCTGGTGGCCCAGCGACTGAAGGAACTGGACGCCGCCAGCGCGCGTGCGGCCCGTCTGCTGGGCCACGAACTGGACGTGGCCGAGAGCGCGCCCCACCCGCTGAACCCCACGCTCCCCGACGCACGGGACCCGCTGGGGGAGCTGATCGCACAGCGGGAACGGGAACGCAGGCCCCCGGGGGCCCCGCGCGCGCCGGCCGGCCCCACCGGTGCCGATCCCACGGTCACGGCCAGCACACCATCACCCAAGGGAGACCGCGCCGGGGTGGGCGCCACCGTCAGCCCCGGCACGGGCAGCGGCAAGGCCGGCGCCACCGAGCGGCTGATCATCGTGGCGCTCGACCCCGGGCACGGCGGCGAAGATCCGGGCGCCATCGGCCCGGCCGGCACCTACGAAAAACACGTGGTGCTGAGCATCGCGCACAAGCTGCGCGAGCGCATCAACGCCACCCGCATCAAGGGCAACCCCATGCGCGCCTTCATGACGCGCGATGCCGACTTCTTCGTGCCGCTGGGCACACGGGTGAGCAAGGCCCAGCGCGTCAAGGCCGACCTGTTCATCAGCATCCATGCCGATGCCTTCATGAGCCCGCAACCGGCCGGCGCCAGCGTGTTCGCCCTCAGCACCCGGGGCGCCAGCAGCGCCACCGCGCGCTGGATGGCCAACAAGGAAAACGCGGCCGACCTGGTGGGCGGCATCAATGTGAAAACCAGGGACGCCACCGTGCAGCGTGCCCTGCTGGACATGAGCACCACCGCCCAGATCAAGGACAGCCTCAAGCTGGGCAGCGCGATGCTGGGCGAGGTCGGGCGCGTGGGCAAGCTGCACAAGCCGCGCGTGGAGCAGGCCGGGTTCGCGGTGCTCAAGGCGCCGGACATCCCCAGTGTGCTGGTGGAAACCGGCTTCATCAGCAACCCCGGCGAAGAGCAGCGCCTGCGCGACGAGGCCTACCAGGACCAGCTGGCCGACGCCCTGATGCGCGGCATCGTCAAGTACTTCAGCGCCAACCCGCCACTGGCGCGCAACCGGTCGATGTGAACAGGTCACAATTTTCTATCGCCTGCGAAATGGTCAGCACAACAGGTCATCACCATTCAGGCCACTTGTGATGCGTGTGTCCCCGCAGGCACCTGGATGTACCCAGCCGCAATTGCCGGACAACCCTGGGATACCCGCCGCATCACGCTTGCAGGTCCCTCCGACACCATCATAGGCTTCTTCAACGGGGTGGCGAATACGGAAGAGGCTGCCCAGAAAAGTCTTGATCGACTTGAAGTTGAGTACGGCCCTCAATACAAAGACACCCCACTCAGGTACGCCCAGTTCTACAACCAGACCGCCTGCGAGGGAGGCTTTTGCCTGGAGGACATGGCCGAAACCTTCGAGCAGCGCAGCATGGCGCTCAACGGTATGTTCGCTAACCGTTGGGAAACCTTCTGGGAAATTCTGACGGGCCGGCATCAGCAAGACACATCGCTCACAGGGCGCCTGCTCAACCTGCTGGGCAACGGCAGCAATGCGCTGCTGCAGTGGCTGGACACCACCGCCACCGCCGTGCTCAACCAGTTGGTGAACAACACCCTGCGCCTGATGACCTACTTCAGCAACTCGCCCACCGCAGCGGACAGGGCCGACCACAATACCCGGCTGTGGCGATACGCGGACGATGGCAACCAGTTGCTGTTGGTCGCCCATTCCCAGGGCAACCCGTTCGTCAACAGCGCCTACGACGCACTCATGCGGTTCAAACCCGAAGCAAAGGCCCGGGTGGTGCATGTCGCCCCTGCGGCACCGACCCTGCGCGGAGACCATGTGTTAGCAGACATCGACCTCGTGATCAATGCTCTACGGGGCACCGGCCTCAGCAGCGTTCCCGATGTCAACATCCATCTGCCCCTGAGCAAGATCGACCCCTCCGGCCACAGCTTCGAACCCACCTACCTCGACAAATCCCGTGCCGCCTACGCGCGCACCCGAGGCATGATCACCAGCAGCCTGGACACACTCACGCGATGAAAGGGAACAGCGACATGAACACATCTCAAAAAGTACTCACCCTTTCGCTGGCGGTCGCAGCGCTCACCGCTTGCGGCGGCAGCGATAAGCCAACGCCCCCCGCCCCGACAGCGGACACTTCCCAAAATCTGGGTGCGCAGATTCAGGCGCTGGAGGCCAGCGGCCAACTGCCCAAACTGGACCGTTCCACCGACATCAAAGGCCCAGACACTGACAACAACGGCATCCGAGACGACATCGATGCTTGGATCGCCGCTCAGCCCATCACTGATCCCCAGAAAAAAGCGGCGCAACAAATGGCCAGAGTCCAGCAGGCAGCTTTGGTTGCGGATCTGAGCGACAAGTCCACCTTGCAGATTCTCGGGGATAGATCGATGGCAGCAGTGAAGTGCCTTCGACAGTCGTTCATGCCCGATTACCAAAAAGGATATGACTTGGTTGATCAAATCGAAGCGAAAACGGCCAACACCAAAGAGCGCACCAAACAGTACATTGCCTACAACCGCGCTGCGTCGGGCAGTGTCACAGAGCTTGCGCCGGGCAACAACTGCGAGCCGTGAACGCCGTCCCAACCATCCGCTCACACATGCGCTTGTTGCTCAGCGGCTGCCTTCTGCTTTCCGCCTGCGGCGGCAGCGACAAGTCTGCAATATCGTCAATTGCTGCAGTTCCGTCCAGCGTGGCCGCTCAGATCCAATCCTTGGAAAGCAGCGGCCAGGTCCCCAAGCTGGACAGCTCTACGGACATCGAGGGCCCCGACACCGACAACAACGGCATCCGCGACGACATCGACGCCTGGATCGCCGCTCAGCCCATCCCCGACACTCAAAAGAAGGCGGCGCAGCAGATGGCCCGTGTCCATCAAGCAAAAATACTGGTCGATCTCAATGAAAAAGCTGCATTGCAGGCTTTGGGAGAACGATCGGCTGCTGGCGTTGTTTGTCTTGGCGACGTATTTATGCCTGACCGCCAAAAAGGCCGTGACTTGAGAGCCCAACTCGAAGGCATGATGGCCAACACAAAGGAGCGTGCCAAGCAATACATAGCCTACAACCGTGCCGTGTCAGGCTCATCAGGTCGCGTCCCCGAGGGAAACACCTGCGAGCCATGACCCGTACAAGCTGAACGCAGAGAACTGCATTCATGAGGTTGTCCGTCAAGGTTGCTGGCTGGTTCATCTTCGCCAATATGGCCATGATGTCCGCACCAGGGGCTGTTGTCGTCACCCTGGGCTTATGGCCTTTGCGGCCTTGGCTGCCACCCATGGCCCATGACGGCGGGTTCAACCTCACCGTGTTGGCTGGCTATCTATGGCCCATCGGTATGCCTTTCGTGGTCTGGGCGCTGGATCGCTGGAAACCACGATGGGGCACATGGGTGTACCGTGGATCAGTGGCCCTTGCCTTGTACGTCTGGGCCATTCTGGTGACGCTGCTCACGCTGCTGATGGTGGCGGATTGGGTGCCGATGACCACGGCATCCGGACAGCGGCTGCAACTCGACCATTCCAGTGACATCAAAGGCCCCGACGCCGACAACAACGGCATCCGCGACGACATCGATGCCTGGATCGCTGCACAACCCATTACCGATGAGCAGAAGAAGGCGGCTTGTCAAATGGCCAGAGCCCAGCAAGCCACGCTGATGGCGGACCTTACGGACAAAGCCGCATTGGATCAATTGGGCGACAGGACCATGCGTGGCGTGGACTGTCTAGCTGATCGCTTTGAGCCAGACTATCAAACAGGCTTGGACCTGAGCGCAAAGATCGAAGCTATCACAGCCAACACCATCGAGCGCGCCAAACAATACAACGCCTACAACCGGTCGAGTTCTGGGGGCTCAGGCAGACTTCCGAAGGGCGACAACTGCGAACCGTGATCAGACCGCGTCGACCTTGGCGTTGCGCTGGTGGCGCCAGGCGCCGAAGATGGCGATCAGCCCCGGCACGATGATCAGTGCCCAGATGATCTTGGAGAGGTTGGCCTGCACCCAGGGCAGATTGCCGAAGAAGTAGCCGGCCGCCGTAAGGCCGATCACCCAGATCACAGCACCCACCACGTTGTAGGCGGTGAACTTGCTGCGGGTCATCTCGGCCACCCCCGCCACGAAGGGCGCGAAGGTGCGGATGAAGGGCATGAAGCGCGCGATGATGATGGTCACGCCACCGTAACGCTCGTAGAAGTTGTGCGCCTGGTTGAAAGCGTTCTTGTTGAAGAAACGCGAGTTCTCCCATTGGAACACCTTGGGCCCGAAATAGCGGCCGATGGTGTAGTTGCACTGGTCGCCCAGGATGGCGGCCACCAGCATCAGGCCAGCCGCGAGGGACCAGTCCATCAGCCCGGCGCCGCACAGCGCTCCGACGATGAACAGCAGCGAATCCCCCGGCAGGAAGGGCATGACCACCACGCCGGTTTCCACGAAGATGATCAGGAACAGCAGGGCATAGACCCAGGCGCCGTAGGCCTGCACAAAGGCCTGCAGGTGTTTGTCAACGTGCAGGATGAAGTCGATCAAGAAGGCAATGAGTTCCATGGGCGTGGATTATCACAGCGGCTTCCTACAATCACCGGGGTGAACGCTCACCACCCAGCCCCCCGCCGCCCCATCCGTGAACTGCCCGACGAGCTGATCAGCCAGATCGCGGCCGGCGAGGTGGTCGAGCGCCCCGCTTCCGTGGTGCGCGAACTGGTGGACAACGCGCTGGACGCTGGCGCCAGCCAGATCACCGTGCGGCTGCAGGCCGGTGGCATCCGGCTCATCAGCGTGGAGGACGACGGCATCGGCATCCTGCGCGAGGAGCTGCCCACCGCGCTCAAGCGCCACGCCACCAGCAAGATCGCCAGCCTGAACGACCTGGAAGCCGTGGACACCATGGGTTTTCGAGGCGAGGCGCTGGCGGCCATCTGCTCCATCGCCGAGGTCTCGGTGCTGACCCGCACCGAAGAGGGCAGCGCCCATGGCTGGCTGCTCGACGGCCGCAGCGGCGAGCTGCAGCCCACCGCCCGCGCGCGCGGCACCACGGTGGAGGTGCGCGAGCTGTTCTTTGCCACGCCCGCGCGGCGCAAGTTCCTCAAGTCCGAAAGCACCGAGCTGGCGCACTGCATCGAAGCCGTGCGCCGCCACGCGCTGGCCCGGCCCGAGGTCGGTTTTGCCATCTGGCACGACGGCAAGCTGGTCGCGCAGTGGCGCGCGGTGGCGCCCGATCTGGCCGGCGGCGAACACCTGCTGGACGCGCTGCGCCGCCGCCTGGCCGACGTGCTGGGCGAAGAGTTCATCGACAACGCCGTGGCGGTGAACTGGCCGGTGGATGACGTGCCCGGCGAGGTCGCCACCGCAGGTGGCCAGCAGCGGCTGCGCGTCTGGGGATTCGCGGGCGTGCCCGACGCGGCCCGCTCGCGCGCCGACTGGCAGTTCGCCTACGTCAACGGCCGCTTCGTGCGCGACAAGGTCATCACCCACGCCGCGCGCAGCGCCTACGAAGACGTGCTGCACGGCCACCGCCAGCCGGTGTACGCGCTGTACGTGAGCATCGACCCGACGCGGGTGGACGTGAACGTGCACCCGACCAAGATCGAGGTGCGCTTCCGCGACAGCCGCGAAGTGCACCAGGCGGTTCGCCATGCGGTGGAGGGCGCACTGGCCGCGCCGCGGTCGGCGCAGACACTGCCGGTGTCGGCTGCAACCCCGTCTGCCGCGCCGGTCGAACCACCGTCGGCGTTCCTCAGCCCGGTGCCGCGCCAGCAACCCCTGCCCTGGCGGCCGGACACGCCGCGGGTCGGTCAGCGCGTGAGCGATCTGGAGGCGCTGTGGCAGCCGTCGCAACGGGCTGCGGCCACGCCGGATGCCCCCGGCAGCCGCGCACCCGGGCCGACCTTCACGTCGCCCCAGCCCGAGCCACAAGCGCCCGCCCCCCTGCCCGACGGCGAATGGCCGCTGGGCCGTGCCATCGCGCAGCTGCACGGCGTCTACATCCTGGCCGAGAACGCGCAGGGCCTGGTGGTGGTGGACATGCACGCTGCCCACGAGCGCATCGTCTACGAACGCCTCAAGCAGCAGCTGGACGCGCACCAGGTCGCCAGCCAGCCGCTGCTGATCCCGGCCACCTTTGCGGCCACGCCTGAAGAAGTCGCCACCGCCGAGACCACCGCCGAGGTGCTGGCCCAGCTCGGTCTGGAAGTCGTGCCGTTTTCGCCCAGGACCCTGGCGGTGCGGTCCGTGCCCACCACCCTGGCGGCCGGCGACCCGGTGGAACTGGCGCGCGGCGTGCTGGCCGAATTGAGCCAGCACGACGCCAGCACGGTGGTGCAGCGCGCACGCAACGAGCTGCTAGCCACCATGGCCTGCCACGGCGCGGTGCGCGCCAACCGCCGCCTGACCCTGGACGAGATGAACGCCCTGCTGCGCCAGATGGAAGTGACCGAACGCAGCGACCAGTGCAACCACGGCCGGCCCACCTGGCGCCAGCTCGGCATGAAGGACCTGGACGCGCTGTTCCTGCGCGGCCGGTAAAACGCACCAAAACAAGGCCAGCCAGCCAAATACATCGCCCATTTGATGCACCATTAGCGGGCTTTAAGCACCATTAAAGAGCCTTTTGAATGGTGAAATGCCGGTTTTTCATAATGTCATGCACTTTTTTGGAGCATGACAGACATGAAGTACGCATCGGTTCACGATTTCCTCGCCCACGTTGAAGCCCGCAACCCGGGCCAGCCGGAGTTCCTGCAAGCCGTCACCGAGGTGATGGACAGCCTTTGGCCTTTCATCGCCGCCCACCCCAAATACGCCGAACAGGGCCTGCTGGACCGCCTGGTCGAGCCTGAGCGTGTGGTCATGTTCCGCGTGTCGTGGGTCGACGACCACGGCCAGGTGCAAGTCAACCGCGGCTACCGCATCCAGCACAGCATGGCGATCGGCCCCTACAAGGGAGGCATCCGTTTCCACCCATCGGTGACGCTGTCGGTGCTCAAGTTCCTCGCTTTCGAGCAGACCTTCAAGAACGCCCTGACCACCCTGCCCATGGGCGGCGGCAAGGGCGGCTCGGACTTCGACCCCAAAGGCAAGAGCCCGGCCGAGGTCATGCGCTTCTGCCAGGCCTTCGTGATGGAGCTGTTCCGCCACGTAGGCCCCGACACCGACGTACCCGCCGGCGACATCGGCGTGGGCGGCCGCGAGGTCGGCTACATGGCCGGCATGTACAAGAAGCTGGCCAACAACGCCGCCAGCGTGTTCACCGGCAAGGGCCTGAGCTTTGGCGGCTCGCTGATCCGCCCCGAAGCCACCGGCTACGGCACGGTGTACTTCGCGGACGAGATGCTCAAGACCCGCGGCAAGTCCTTCCAGGGCCTGCGCGTCTCGGTCTCCGGCTCGGGCAACGTGGCGCAGTACGCGGTCGAAAAGGCCATGGCCCTGGGCGCGAAGGTGGTCACCGTGTCCGACTCCAGCGGCACCATCGTCGACGAAGCCGGCTTCACGGCGGAAAAGCTGGCCATCCTGATGGATGTGAAGAACCACCACTACGGCCGCGTGAGCGACTACGCCGCGCGCACCGGTGTGAAGTTCGAGACCGGGAAGCGCCCTTGGCACGTGCCGGTGGACGTGGCCCTGCCCTGCGCCACCCAGAACGAGCTGGACGAGACCGACGCCCGCACTCTGATCGCCAACGGCGTGCTCTGCGTGGCCGAAGGCGCCAACATGCCCTCGACCATCGAAGCCGCCAAGGCCTTTGAGGCGGCCGGCGTCCTGTACGCGCCGGGAAAGGCGTCCAACGCCGGCGGGGTGGCCACCTCGGGCCTGGAGATGAGCCAGAACGCGATGCGCCTGTCGTGGACGCGCGAGGAAGTGGACGCCCGCCTGCTGCAGATCATGCAGGGCATCCACGCTGCCTGCGTCAGGCACGGCCAGCGCGCGGACGGCTCGGTCAGCTACATCGACGGAGCCAACATCGCCGGCTTCGTCAAGGTGGCCGACGCCATGCTGGCGCAGGGCGTGATCTGACGCATCACGTGGTGTAGTCGCCGCTGGCCTCGGGCTGGAACAGGATGGCGCGCACCTGCGCCGTGCGCGACTCGCCCCACGGGGTCTGCCAGCACGCCTGCGCCCCGACCCGCAGGCCCAGCAAGCTGGCGCCCACCGGCGAGAGCACCGAGATGAAGCCCTGCGCGGGTTCGGCGTCGTCGGGGTAACAGAGCGTGAGCTTGCGCGGCGCCGATTCGCCGGCTTCGAGGATCTCGATCTGCGAATACATGGTCACCACGTCGGGTGGTACTGCGGGCGACGGCACCTGTTCGGCCAGATCCAGCGCGTCGGGCAGGCCATCGGGCATGCGGTGGGCGCCCAGCTTGGTCAGGCGGACGAAATCGAGTTCGGTGACGACGCGGTCACCGCGGGAAGACAAGGACATGGGATCTCCGGAAAGGCAAGGCCCCGGACCGGACGGTCGCAAGGGCGGTGTTGCGCTGGTGGAGGGGCCCGGCGACCGGGGGTCGCGCTGACGAAGGGAAAGAGGGTCGCCGGGCTCAGGAATCTGCGGCCGTGTGGCGAATGCCGGTCGGCAGCCTGCGCACGCGCGCACGCCCGCCGCGCGGCAGCAGCGGCGCGGACGAGGACCTGTGGGCGTAGGGGCGGCGGATCACGGCCGGGACTGTAGGAGATGCCCCCTGCACTGTCAAACAGGCTGCGCGGGACGGTGGGTGAACTTTTGCCGACAGGACGCATCCCTTTCCGGAATGAAACGCCTGATCGCCCTTGTCCTGTTCTCGGCCGCCTTGCTGGCCGGCTGCGCCAGCCTCGACGAACGCCAGCGCAGCTGGATCTTCCAGCCGTCCGACCGCAGCTGGTGGCGCGGCGAAGAAGCCGCCCAGGGCATGCAGGACGTGTGGATCGACTTCCAGTCGGCAGAGACCGGTGAACCCGCGAAGCTGCACGGCCTGTGGAGTGCGCACGAACGCTTCGACAAAGACCCCAAGGCCCCCGTGCTGCTGTATCTGCACGGTGCGCGCTTCAACGTGGTGGGTTCGGCGTTTCGCATGCGCCGCATGCAGGAACTGGGCTTCTCGGTGCTGGCCATCGATTACCGCGGCTTCGGCAAGAGCACGAACCAGCTGCCGTCCGAGGCCATGGCCTATGAAGACGCCCGCGCCGCCTGGGACTGGCTGGGCCAGCAATACCCGGGCCGGCCGCGCTACATCTTCGGCCACTCGCTGGGCGGGGCGATTGCCATCGCCCTCGCAGCACAGGTGGCGGACGAGACCGGCACCCTGGTCGAAGGCACTTTCACTTCCATCCCCGATGTGGTGGCGTCGTACAAGTGGGGCTGGCTGCCGGTCGGCCCGCTGATCACGCAGCGTTTCGAGGCGGTCGAACGGGTCAAGGACATCGGCTCGCCCTTGCTGGTGGTGCACGGCAGCCAGGACAACACGATCAAGCCCGAGCTGGGGCGCAAGCTGTTCGAGGCCGCGACCGGCGTCAAGCGCTTCGAGCTGGTCGAAGGCGGCTCGCACCACAACACCAATTCGGTGGGCCAGCCGCAGTACCGGCTGGCGCTGGCGGAGTTGTTCGGCCTCTGAGCGTCTACCGGGTGTCAGCCGGCGGCACCCCCTTCTGCTACCCTCGACCGGATGTCCGCTTCCCGTTCCGCCATGTCGCCCGGCCTGATCGTGCTGGTGCTCTCGTTGCTGCTGGGCCTGCAGCCCATCACCACCGACCTCTACCTGCCCGCCCTGCCCACCATCACGCAGGTGTTCGGCGCGGCCATGCCGCAGGCGCAGCTCACGCTGTCGGCCCTGCTGCTGGCCTTTGGCGTCTCGCAGCTGGTCTGGGGGCCGCTGTCCGACCGTTTTGGTCGCCGGCCCATCCTGCTGATCGGTACCGCGCTGTATGTGCTCGCCTCGGTCGGCAGTGCAGCGGCCACCTCCATCGAACAGCTGATCGTGCTGCGCGTGCTGCAGGGCGCCGCCATGGGCGCGGGCGTGATGTGCGCACGCGCCGTGGTGCGTGATCTGTTTGCCCCCACCGAAGGCGCCCGCATCATGTCCAAGGGCCTCACCGGGCTCGGCGTGATCGCCTGCCTGAGCGCGCCCGTGGGCGGCCTGCTGGCCGAGCACTTTGGCTGGCGCGTGGCCCTGCTGGCGCTGGCCGTGTTCGGTGCGCTCACGCTGGCCGTGCTGGCCTGGCGTTTTGAAGAAACCCTGGCGCAGAAGAACCCGCGCGCGCTGGAACCGACGACCCTGCTGCGCACCTGGGGCCAGATCGCGCGCCACCCCACCTTCTGGGCCTACACCCTGCTGGCCACCACCTCCTACGCCGGGCTGTTCACCTTCCTGGCAGCGGGCTCCTTCGTGTTCATCGGCGTGCTCGGCCTATCGAAACCGGCCTACGGCCTGACCATGCTGACCATGTCGCTGTCCTACATCGCGGGCACCTTCATCTGCCGGCGCCTGCTGCCGCGCTTCGGCGTGCGGCGCACGGTCGCCATCGCCGGGGTGGCCACGCTGACCGCCGGCACCAGCATGGGCGTGATGGCGCTCATGGGTGTGCAGAGCGTCGCGGCCATCATGGCGCCGTTCTACCTGTTCATGCTCGGCCACGGCGTGCACCAGCCCTGTGGCCAGAGCGGTGCGGTCGGTCCCTTCCCGCAGGCGGCCGGCGCGGCCTCGGCCCTGAGCGGTTTCCTGATGATGGTGATGGCCTTTGCCATGGGCGGCTGGCTGGGCAAAAGCCTGGCGGCGAACCCCGGCAGCGTGCTGCCGCTGACCAACGGCATCTGGTTCTGGAGCGCGGCCATCGCCGCCACCGCCTGGACCCTGGTGCAGAAGCACGGCGAAGGAAACAAGCTCCCCCCTGCGCCGCTTCGCGTCTTCCCCCCGGGGGGGGGCCACGCCAGTGGCCCGGCAAAGCCGGTTCCACGGCGTGTGCTGGAAGCTGGCGAGCGGTTACCTGATACGGGTGAAACCTCGCGACCGAAAGCATGAGCGAGCAGCCCGCGCGTATTCGTTGCATTGCCATCGCCGGTCCCACGGCCAGCGGCAAGAGCGCCGCCTCGTTGGCGATTGCCCAGCGCTGGCCGGTCGAGATCATCAGCGTCGATTCGGCCCTGGTCTACCGCGGCATGGACATTGGCACCGCCAAGCCCACGCCCGCCGAGCAGGCGCAGGTGCCCCACCACCTGATCGACACCACCGACCCGCTGCACGCCTACAGCGCCGCCGACTTCGTGCGCGATGCCCAGAGACTCATCGGCGAGATCACCGCGCGTGGACGCACGCCCCTGCTGGTGGGCGGCACCTTGCTGTACTTCAAGGCGCTCATGCAGGGCCTGGACGACATGCCGCGCGCCGACGCCCATGTGCGCGCGCGCATCGAAGCCGCCGCCGCCGCGCACGGCTGGCCTGCCCTGCACGCCGAACTGGCCCGGGTCGATCCGGTCACCGCGGCCCGGCTCGCGCCCAACGACTCACAGCGCATCCAGCGCGCGCTCGAAGTGTTCGAGGTCTCGGGCCAGCCCCTGTCGGCCCTGCAAACCGGGCAGCAGCGACAGCACCACAACCCCATCGCCCCCGGCGCCCTGCTCAGCCTGGAGCCCGCCGACCGCGCCTGGCTGCACGGGCGCATCGCTGAACGCTTCGACGCCATGCTGGCCGCCGGCTTCATCGACGAAGTGAAAACCCTGCGCGCCCGAGGCGACCTGCACCCCGACCTGCCGTCCATGCGCTGCGTGGGCTACCGCCAGGCCTGGGAAGCGCTGGAAGCCGCCGGTGATGCACCGCTGACAGCCGAGCAACAGACCGAACTGCGCGACCGAGGCATCTTCGCCACGCGCCAGCTCGCCAAACGCCAGATCACCTGGCTGCGCTCCATGCCCGAACGCGTGGTCGTGCCCTGCGACGCGCCCGACGCGCTGGCGCAGGTGCTTCGCTGGGCCGAACAGCATCTCGGGAAACCCGCATGAGCGCCACCGAAGGACTGCGCATCGAAGGCCTGGCCAAACGCTACGGCGACGCCGCGGTGTTCCAGTCGGTGGACCTGCACATCCCGCCCGGCGAATTCGTCGCCATCGTCGGCGAGTCGGGCGTGGGCAAGTCCAGCCTGCTCAACTGCATGGCCGCGCTCGACACCTGGAGCGAAGGCCGCATCACCCACGACGGCGTGGACCTGGGCCAGCTGGACGAAGCGCAGGCCGCGCACTGGCGGCGCGAACACCTGGGCTTTGTCTTCCAGGCTTTCCACGTGCTGCCGCACCTGGACGTGGCGCAGAACGTGGCCCTGCCGCTGTTGCTGCTCAACCGGCCGGACCCGGCCCGCGTGGCGCAGATGCTGGACGCGGTCGGCCTGCAAGGCCTGGGCGAACGCCTGCCTTCGCAACTGTCCGGCGGGCAGCTGCAACGCGTGGCCATCGCGCGTGCGCTGGTGCACAAGCCCCGCCTGATCCTGGCCGACGAACCCACCGGCAACCTGGACCCGCGCACCGCCGCACAGGTGATGGACGTGCTGGTCGCGCAGGCGCGCGAACACGGCAGTTCACTGGTGCTGGTCACGCACTCCGAAGCAGCGGCAGCACGGGCAGACCGGGTGCTGCACCTGACGGCTCAGGGGTTGCAAGACGGTTCGCCTGCAGCTGGTCACATCCAGTGACTTCCCCATAGGTGGGCGGCCTTAACCACCCTTAAACAGTTGGCGAGAAGTGAGGAACTGTCAGATCTGACAGGGTGGGGATTTTTCGTTCAGCAGCGGTTGTTACAAACCGAAACTCAGCAAAAAGTACCCATTCAACTGCCTCCAGCAGTGCTTTTGACCCTGTTTTTTCGTGCCAAACATGATCATCGTCCACCGCCTGTTCAATCATCCCGTTGTCCGCACAGCCTTGGTGTTGACGCTTGGATCAGTCGCCATCTCAGCCCTGCCCCAGCACAGCCTCACGCCAGGCCAGTTCGCCGTGAACGATGCCGGAGCAGCAACCTACGGCATCCCCATCTCGGTCGCTCCAGGGGTGGGAGGGTTGAGCCCTAAGCTGACACTGCAGTACAGCTCACAGGCGCCCAACGGTGTCTTTGGGGTGGGCTGGACGCTGTCTGGCGTTTCTTCCATCACGCGTTGTGCCAAGACAACGGCCGAAGACGGCGACCGGGTCGGCGTGCAGAACAACGCCACAGACCTGTTCTGCCTGGATGGGCAAAAACTGCGAGTGGTCAACGGACTTGCATATGGGGCGGCGGGCGCCCAGTACCGTACCTCCATCGACACCTATGGACGCATTACGTCTCAGGGCAATGTGGCCGGTGGTCCGCAGTACTTCACGCTGGAGGCCAAGACAGGCGAGATCTACACCTTCGGCGGAACTGATGCCAGTCGCCTGGAGCACCCCAGCAAGGGCGTGGTTCGCACATGGATGGTCAGCGAGATCAAGGATCGCTACAACAACCGCATCAGCTTCTCATACAGCAAGAACCTCACACTGGGGGAGCAATTGCTGACCAGCGTTGACTACAGCAACGGCCGTGTCCAGCTGGACTACGAGGCTCGTCCCGAGAACGACAGAATCCTCAAATTCGACGACGGGGTTGAATACGGTTCCACCAACTCCAGGGTCAGTGCCATCACCGTGGCGCACTCACCCGTGATCAGCGGTTCGCCCACGATCACCACTTTCAAGACCTACCAGCTGCAATACACGCAAAGCCAGGCCAGCCAGCGCAGCATGCTCAGGTCGATCAAGGAATGCGCTCCGGATGGCTCTTGTTTGCCAGCCACCACGCTGAACTATCGGGATGGCGTGCCGGGCTCATTCCGTGACGTGGGTGCAGCACCTGCCATTTCGACTCCCAACGGACTGCGGGACACCGAGGGCAATGGAAAGCAGTCTGTCTACAACTTTCGGACGCCGCCCTACTACGAAGACGTAGCGCTTTGGGATGTTGATGGCGATGGACGAACGGATTTGTTGACTAAAAAGTTGCAACTCAACGAACAATCAACACCGACGCAGGAAATTATTGAGTACGCCAATGGCACAAAAACCTCCCGCACCTGGGACTATCAGAACCATATACGGTGTTTTGCGGATATCAATGGCGATGGGATCAGCGAGAGCATTCGATTTGTCTCAAAATTTGTAGGCGGATCCAATTCTGGCACCACGGTTTATTCGGTCTCTGAGACTTTTGGAAACACCAGCATCCTCTTGGGTAACAACGTTCCTGTTTCATGTCACTCTATTGATATTGACGGAGATGGACGCGCCGAAGTTTTTGTGAGCATGTATAGCGGGAGCCCAATTAACCTGACACACAAAAACGGGGCATTCTCGACCTTACCATATACACCTGAATTCAACTACACATCAATCAAATTCGGCGACTTCAACGGAGACGGAAAGACGGACACGGTTCGCAGCTCCTCATTCGCCGGCCCCGCTGCATCGACATATTTATCCTCGGGCTCTGGCCTGAACGGACGCACCGCTTGGTCAACGGCCGTCGGTGGAATTGCATGTACTGGGGATTTTAATGGTGATGGCCGCACAGACATCCTGGGCGGTCGCAACCAGTTATTTCTATCCAATGGCAGCTCGGCGACCATCGTGAGCCAAAATGTCGTCTCCTACACCGGAAGCTTCTCCAGCAACATATGTGGAGACTTCAATGGTGATGGCTTGATGGATATCGTTTCTGGTCAACGCTATTGGTACAACCAGTTGCCAGCAGATGTGGATCGATTGGAGGCCGTTGACAATGGGGCTGGGTTTATCCAGCGTGTGGAGTACAAGCCCATCACCGACAACAGCGTCTATACGAAGGGCGTCGGTGCGGCCTACCCTCAGACAGAAATGCAGACCCCGATCATCGTGGTCAGCCGAGTGCAGTCGGGGAATGACTCGCAAAAGTGGCAGAACACCAGCTACCGCTACGCCGCCTTGCGGGCGGATCTGAGGCGCAGTGGCACCCAGGGTTTTGAGCGGGTGACATCCGTCAACGAAGGCACTGGCGTCAGTGTCGCCACACACTATCACCAGAACTTCCCTCTCACCGGTCTTCGCTCACGGATGCACAAGTATGTGGGTAGCGAGATCGCTCCGCATTCCTTGGAAGACACCACCTTTGGCTACATGACCCGTACGCTGGCGGCATTGCCTGCGCATCAGGCCGCGCAGGTGCATCTCAATCAGATCACGACAACGTTTTATGACCTCAAGCAACTCGGGGTCAAAACCGGCACCCTCAAGGAAAGCACCGAAGAATTCGATTCATTTGGTTTCCCGACAACCCAGAAGACGGAGCGACTTGACGGCAATGGTGTTCTGACCAGTTCAACCCAGCAAAGCCACACGTACAGCCATCAAGAGGCGACTTGGTTGCTTGGTCAGTTGACCAGGACCACCACCGCGGCGCAAAACCATCGAACCTTGCCCGCCACCGCCCCGCCGCCCTCGCCTTTGACGGTTCAGCTCAATACCACCGAGGTAGTCGCCAATCCAACGGGGCCGGGGCTCTGGAGCGGTACGCTCTCTGTCACGGCACAAGGCGCGACGCCACCCTACTCCTACGCTTGGACGCGCATGACTGGCAACCGCACCGCCTTCTCAAACGCCGGAGTTGCGAGCCCGACGATATCGGCCACACTCGCCGCAGGTGAGGAGTTCGAAGAGACTTTGCGGGTGACGGTCACGGATGCCAACGGGGTTTCAGACTCCCGCGAGGTTGTTGTTCGCTACGTCACGCCGTTCCCATTCACGTCAACGATCACCGCGAACACCTCCAACTACAACCTGCGTGCGGCTGCAGTCGCTGCGGGATGGAACCAGACATCGCAGTTGCGAGCGGTGGTCACCATCAACGCGGGTGTGATGGTCTCGGCCAATACCGTGAGCGCCTACGCTTTTGACACCGGTGCAGGCTTCCCGGCGGGCAGCACCCTTGCACTGATCAACAACGGCTCCATCATCGGCATGGGAGGAGCCGGCGGAGCGGGCGGGATGTTCGGAGCCCAGGGCGCGCCAGGTCAAGCTGGGGGGCCTGCCCTGAGAGCGCAGTCACCTTTGGTCCTGACGAACAACGGAACCATCGCATCCGGTGGCAATGGTGGTGCTGGCGGAGCAGGATGGACCAGATCGACGAGCAGAGCTGACATGTATATGTCGGGAGCGAGGGGAGGCGGAGGCCGTTCCGGAGCGACCAACTCTGCGGGGGGGAACCCGGGCACCGCTGCAGCACCCGGAGCAGCCTCTTCACCCACTGGGGCCCCAGCCTCTGCTACAAGCCAACCCGGCGGCCAATACGGCGGGGGTGCTGCGGTAGTGGGCAATGGCAACGTCGAGTGGCAAACCACCGGCTCGCGCCTGGGCGCGCTGAACTGAACTGGATCCTCTGAGGCAGACATGAATCACAAAGACCCTCTTTCGATCCGTTACCTGCAGTTGCCTGCGGGTCTGTTGCTGGCATCAGCTTTGTTGGGCGGCAGCGGCGCTCTGGCCCAGGTAGTGGAGCCCAGCAGTCAATTGAGCAGTACCCGGACGGTGGCCTACGAACGCGACACGGCCACGGGCGTGGTAACAGCGGAAGTGCTGGAACCCACGTCTGCCCAGCATTGCCTGCGCAAAGCCTATGGGCGTGACAGTTTCGGCAACGTGGTGAGCACCACGGTCCAGAACTGCCCGGGCCTGGGCGCGGCGGGCTCGGCGGTGCTTGCCAACCGCATAGAGACGCAGGCCCACAGTGCTGCCGCCGACAACCGGGTGGGCCTGTACCCCAACACCCAGACCAACGCAGCCGGCCACGTGGAGCAACTGCAGCACCACAACGCCTTCGGTCTGCCCATGCGCGTGCAGGACGCCAACGGGCTGGTCACCCAGTACAGCTACGACGGCTTTGGCCGTCGCCTCAGGGCCATTCATCCCGATGGCAATTTGACCCAATGGCGTTATGACTACTGCGGTGCTCAGGCACCCAGCAGCGGGATCGAACCGCCGGTGGCACTGCCCACGTGTCCGGCATCCATCGGCGCTGCCGTTCGCATGGCGCAAATTCCCATGCGTGCAAATAGTCAGGTCAATGGCGCCATCACCGTCGAGTTCCAGGATGCGCAGGGCCGCACCTTGCAAACGCAGACGCGCCAGTTCGCTACCGTTGGCAACCCGCGCTGGTCTGTGGTCAGCACCGTCTACGACGAACAAGGCCGCGTTGCCCAAAAAAGCGCCCCGTACTTCGACGGCGATACCCCCACTGACACCAGCTTCAAATACGACGCCCTGGGCCGCGTCACCGAAGAGAGCACCCCCAACCCCTACGCCAGCGGGGGCGTTGCCGTTCGCAAGAACGAATACACCGGGCGCACCATCGTCTCGACCAACCCGCGCGGCTATACGCAGACCCGCGAGCTGGACGAGTTCGATCGCACCATTCGGCTGACCGATGCCAAGGGCAGCCAGCAGAGCTACCAGTTCACCGCCTGGGGGCAGTTGCACCAGACGCGTGACCCGCTGGGCAATGTCACCCGGATCTTCTACGACCAGAGCGGCAACAAGTCCCGCATGATCGACCCGGGCATGGGGAGCTGGAGCTACCGGCACGACCCGCTGGGCCAACTGCGCAGCCAGACCAACCCCAAGGGACAGACGGTCACCCTGGCCTACGACAACCTGGGGCGCATGGTCTCGCGTACAGAGCCTGACCTAACCAGCACTTTTCACTTCGATGTAACGGCCGCCAACGCCGCCTGCGCCAGCGGCATCACCAGCAAAGGCTTGCTCTGCGAGGCCAAGTCGGGCAACGGCTATCGGCGCCTGAACCAGTACGACAACCAGGCCCGCATCGTCCAGAGCGGCACCACGGTAGCGTCCACGGGATCGCCGTACGTCAGCAAGATCGTCTACAACACCGATGGCCGGATCAGCCAGCAGGTCTGGCCCACCGGCCTGGCGGTGAGCAACACCTACGACAGCGACACCGGCGCCCTGATAGAAATGAAGCTAGCGCCCAGCGGCCAGTCGATCTGGCGGCGGGTATCCAACAACGCCCGGGGTCAGTTCACCCAGGTCTGGTACGGCAACGGTGCTCAGACGATCAACACCTACGAGCCCAACACCGGTTTGCTGCAGGCTTCCACCGCCGGCCCTGGCGCGGCGCCCACGTCGCTGATCGATCAGGCCTACAGCTACAACGCCAACAGCCACCTGACCCAGCGCACCGACCGCAAGCATGCGACCGACGAGATCTTCAGCTACGACGAACTCAACCGCCTCACGCGTTCACTGCTCAACAACACGGCCAACGCCCAGTTGCTGCGCAACCTGAACTACCAGTACGACGCACTGGGAAACATCACCTACAACTCCGAGGTCGGCGTCTACACCTACGCCACGGGGGCCGGTGCCCGCCCCCACGCGGTGCAAAGCATCAGCGGTCAAGCGGGCAAGACGCTCAACCCCGTCTACGGCTACGACCTCAACGGCAACATCGTCAGCGTCACCGGCAGCAACGGGGTGCGCCGCACCCACACCTGGACCAGCTTTGACAACCCGGGCAGCTTCAGCCTGAGCCAGGACAACGTGAAGGTGGACTTTCTGTACGGCCCGGAGCACCAGCGCATCCGCGAGATCAGCACCCGCACCGTGGGCGGCGTGACCACCGTGAAGACGCTCAACGTGCTGCACCCGGACAACGAGGGGGGGCTGTTCTTCGAGCGCGAAGACAAGACCGTCGGCAGCGTGAGCAGCAGCGAGAACCGCCACTACATCAGCGCCGAGAAGGGCGCCTTCCTGCTGATCACCAGCAGCAACCCGATCCAGAGCAACCCGGTGGCGACCTCACAGACCACCAGCGTCGATCTGCGCTACTGGCACAAGGACCACCTGGGTTCCATCGTCGCCAGCACCAACGCCAGCGGCGGCCTGATCGAACGCATGGCCTACGACCCGTTTGGCAAGCGGCGCAACATCAACGGGGCGTTTGACCAGACCGGCACGATTGAGCCGACCAGCACCAACCGCGGCTTCACCGGGCATGAGCATCTCGATGAGCTGGACTTCATCCACATGAATGCGCGGGTGTATGACCCGGATATTGGGAGGTTCCTCTCTGCGGATCCGACGGTGGCGTATGTAGATAACCCTCAGAGCTTCAATCGATATTCCTACACACAGAACAATCCCATCAGTCGCGTAGACCCGACAGGATTTACCGATATTCGGTTTTCTCGCGAAGCTGAAAGGGCAGCGAAGACTGCAGCGGATAAGAGTATCCCGACGCCGTCAAGTGGCGCCAATGCATCCAAACCCGCTCATGAACGTTCATCGGCCGCAGACCCTGCGCCTGACAATGGAACCTCAATCCAAGCCATGGGAGCAATGGCTCGGTCCATAGTCGGTGCTGCTGTACAAGCAATGGTGCCAACAGGCGAGGATGTATCTATTGCAGCTGCTATGGGGCCATACGCGTTGGCGGAACCAACTCCTCTTGGGGAGATGGCTATTGCTGGTGTCTATGGGTCGCGTGCTATTCCACGGGCCATTGATGCAGTCGGGGCTGTGCTTAAAAGAACGCCTGCATTGGATGTCGATGCTGCCGCAAAGCTTCGGATTCCAGGTCGAGTCACCTCACGCATAAATGTACCCACCAAGCAGTGGGAGCATGTGATTAAGGAGCATTTCTCAAAAAAACCGAATAAAAGTCAATTCACAATAACAGAGGCAGAGCTGCGGGATATTCTGTCAAGTGAAAAAGCAATCAATACCCCGATCTCAAGAGTGGTTGGCGAGGGTGATGCTGCACGATTTTTCCGTGAAATCGATGTGGGAAAAACGGTAGGAACAGATAAGCACGATAATCACAAACCGACATCGACCATGACCACCATAACTGACCGATTCGGAAATTTACAGTCAACCTTTCCTGGGAAACTGGAGTAATTGTTATGCGCAACACCAAAAATGCAGACAGAGGTGAGATTTCGCTGCGCAACAGTGGCTTGGATTCGGATCATTGCCGAGGATTGGAGTCGGCGCTTACAGCGAAAAATATTGATATAGACAGAGTCTTTTTGATCAACTGGATACCCGAGCAAGGGGAGGATGTCTATGTGGTCATGGTCTCTGTGGATCGCATTTTGATAATTGAGATCCCTCGTGCTGATGGCGAGGTTCAATATGAAGAGCAATCAGTCGTTGAGTATCGAAAAGGTTGTTCGCGACATGTATCCAGGAAAATATTGACTGCTCAAGAGCTCTTGAGGCGCGCATAAACCAACATCTGAGGGGTGGGGGAAAATTCTTGGCCCGAATTCACTTGAAGGTCGTCTTGCAGAAAGAAAGGGGCAGCCTGTTCCACAAATGCCAAAAGGCAACGGGGTCCCCAGTGGCAACGGTGGCAACGGGGTCGGTGGCAACGGGGTCAGGTCTTTAACTTAAAGCCTCACAACAGTCAATGAAACCGCAACCAGATGTCCCGCCCACTGCGCATTGAGTTTGCTGGAGCGCTGTACCACGTCACATCACGGGGTGACCGGCGGGAGAGCATCTTTGTGGACGACGAAGACCAGCGTGCGCTGCTGAGCGTGGTGGCCCAGGGGCTGGAGCGTTTTGACGCGCAGATGCTGGCGTATTGCCTCATGGGCAACCACTACCACTTCGTGTTGCACACCCGCAGTGCCTACCTGTCGGCGTTGATGCGGCACATCAATGGTGTGTACAGCCAGCGATTCAACCGGCGCCATGGTCTGGTGGGGCATCTGCTGTAAGGGCGGTTCAAGGTGATTTCTCGAACCAATCCACAGCGGCAACTCAGCACACCCATAGCTTTGGCGGACTGGTTTTCTGAATGTCCATTTGCCCCTCTCGCCCCTCTCACATGAACATGCTTGAACCACTCTTTGCCGCACTTCAAGGGCGCCCGTTTGCCCTACGCTCCGTGCCGTTTCATGTGGCGAGCACGATGGCGGTTTGCGCTGTGTTTGCTGTGGCTGCGTACGAACTGGCTTCATTTGAGAAAAGCAAAGTCCAGCGGTTGCAGGCTGAAGTGGCCGCGTCGCAAAGCACCGTTGCGCTGCCTGGATGGCCAGCCGAACCGGTGTCATCGCCGTCTGCTGTTGAATGGCCCCTTCGTCAGTCGGTGGATGAGGTGATCCAACAGGCCGGTCTGGCAGCGGCGCGTTCGGGCGTGAACATCCGTTCCCTGTCGGTGTCGCACCAGGCGGCCAGCCCTGCGGCCCGGGGCCGGGTGAACCTGGCGGTGTCGGCCGGCGGCAGCTATGCGGCGCTCAAGGCCTGGCAGTCGGATGTGTTGGCGCGTTTTCCGGCGCTGGCGGTGCAGAACCTGCGGATGCAGGCCGCAGCTGGTGGCGCTGCTGCTCTGGAATCCCAATGGACCTGGGTGCTGTATGTGGGCGATTGAATCGCGTGGTGTGGCCCTGCTGTGCTTGCTGGCCGCCCTTTGCATGGGGGCCGGAGTGGTGGCCGCGCAGGCTACGGAGACCAGCCCAAACGCCACTGGGCGGACGACGCTCAAGCCTGCGGCCTGGGACCCATTTCTGATGCCGGTGGTGGCGCCGCCTGCGCCACCCAAGACTGCCTACGTGCCGCCTCCCCCCGTTTTGACGGCCCCGGTGATGCCCAGCGAACCGGCACTGCAACTGAGCTTCACCGGCCGCATGCAGACACCCGACGGCCGCACGGTGGTGCTGGCGCAGTGGAGCGATGGCCGCCCAGTGGCGCTGGAGCAAGGTAAGTTGCTGTCCAACGGCTACCGCGTCGAGCGCATGAGTGCCAACATGGTGGAACTGCTGAACCCGCAGACCCAGGCCGTGGTGCAGCTGACGCTGCCGCCAGCCCCCCGGTTCGAAACCCGATAATCCGCTCCCATGACAAAAAGCATCCGTGCGGGGTGGAGGGGGAGCGTCTGCGCAGCCGTGCTACTAGCAGGCTGCGCGCAGCAGATGATCCGCGACGATGCGGCCACGCAGTTGCGCAGCGGTCAGTACGAAGCGGCGGTGAAAACCCTGCAGGATGGCAGCAGCCGGTACCCGGACAGTGTCTTGCTGCGCAGCGGCCTGATCAACACCCGTGAGGAGGCTATCGCCCGCCTGGTGGCCCAGGCCACCCAGGAGCGCATGCAGGGCCGGATGGATGCCGCAGCGGCCACGCTGAACCGGGCCCGCCAGCTGGACCCAACCAACACCCGTGTGCAGGACTTGCAGGCCGATCTGCTGCGCGAGCGGCAGGTGCAGCTGGCCCTGCAGTCCGCCCGCCAGCAGAGCGATGGCGGATACAAGGATGCCGCCCTGCGAACCGTGGATGCCGCCCTGGCCAACGCCCCGCGTCACCCGGAGCTGACCAGCCTCAAACGTCAGCTGGAGCTGGAGGCCCGCATGGCCGCCGGCCCGGCCCAGCAGCTGTCCCTCGCAGAAACCCGCCCCATCAGCCTGGATTTCCGGAACGCGCCGCTGTCGTCCCTTCTCGAAGCCATTCGCGATGGCAGCGGCGTGAACTTTGTGGTGGACCGCGATGTGCAAATGGAGCAGCGTGCCAGCATCTTCATCCGCTCGGCCCGTGTGGAAGACGCCATTGACCTGGTGCTGGGGGCGTTCCAGCTTTCGCGCCACATCGTGGACGGCAAGACGGTGATGGTCTACCCCAACACCCTCGAGAAGCACAAGCAGCACCGCGAGCAGGTGATCCGCGTCTTCCACCTGGCCAATGCCCAGGCCAAGACCACGGCCACGCTGCTGCAGAACATGCTGCGCATCCAGCCGCCCTTTGTGGACGAGAAGGCCAACATGATCGCGCTGCGCGAGCCGCCCGAGATCGTGGCGCTGGCCGAGCGCCTGGTGGCCCTGCACGACCAGGGCGAAGCCGAGGTGATGCTCGAGGTGGAGGTGATGGAGGTCAAGACCACACGCCTGACCGAGCTGGGCATCAACGTGCCCAACGCGGTCACTTTCTCGCCCCTGCCACTGCCCGGCCAGAGCGGGCTGACGCTGGACAGCTTCAACAGCATCAACTCCAGCCGGGTGGGGGTGAGTGTGGGCAATGTGCTGCTGAACCTGCGCCGCGAGGTGGGCGACTTCAACACCCTGGCCAACCCGCGCATTCGATCGCGCAGCCGCGAGAAGGCCACCATCCTGATAGGCGACAAGATCCCGGTGGTCACGACCACGGCCGGTTCCAACGGTTTCATCTCCGAGAACATCAGCTACCAGGACGTGGGCCTCAAGCTGGAAGTCGAACCCATCGTCTCGCCCGACGATGAGGTGGCCATCAAGCTGGGCCTGGAGGTCAGCTCGGTGGCGGGGGAGGTGCGCACCACCGGCGGCTCGCTGGCCTACCAGATCGGCACCCGCAACGCCAATACCACGCTGCGCTTGCGCGATGGAGAAACCCAGCTGCTGGGCGGCCTGATCAGCAAGAGCGACCGCAACAGCTCCAACCGCATTCCGGGTCTGGGCGATCTGCCGGTGGCCGGGCGCCTGTTCTCCAGCACCAAGGACGATGTGCAGAACACCGAACTGGTGCTGGCCATCACCCCGCGCATCCTGCGCGGCGCGGCCCGCCCGGAAGTCTCGCAAGCCGAGATGTGGGTGGGCACCGAGGCCTTCACGCGGTTGCGGCCCCGGCCGGCTGCCCGCGTGGCGACGCCGGACAGCAAGACCGGCGCTGCGTCTGGGTTCACACCCGCAGGTGGACCTGTCGCACCTGCCAGCCCGTCCTCCACCGCACCGGTGCTACCGACTGGTCTGAACCTTCAGTTCAAAGGTCCCGAATCCGTCAAGTCGGGCGAGACCTTTACGGTGTCGCTGTACGCAGCCTCGGGCATGCCGCTGGCGGGCATGCCCATGGACCTGCGCTTTGCGCCGGACAAGTTACAGGTGCTGGGCGTGTCCGAAGGCGCGTACTTCCGCCAGTCGCCAGCGGCCAGCAGCTTCACGCACGCGGTCAACGCCACCGAGGGGCGGGTCAGCGTGGGCTTGCTGAGCAATGCCGAGAAGGGTGTGACCGGTGAAGGCGACCTGGTGGTGCTGCGCATCAAGGCCCTGGCCCCCGGCAAAGCCGAGCTGTGGTTCCAGACCCTGGACCCGCTGGGGGTGAACACCCTGGTGCCGCTGGCGACCAAACCCACCTGGTCCACCACGGTGCAGTGATGGCCATGCGCCGCGTCGCCTTGCATCTGCAGCAAACCGTTCGGGGTTTCACCCTGATCGAGCTGCTGGTGGTCATGGCCATTCTGGGTGTGCTGGCGGCCGCCATCATGCCGCTGGGCGAGGCGCTGGTCACGGCCAGCAAGGAACGCGAACTGCGCCGTTCCCTCTGGGAGATTCGCGCGGCCATCGACGACTACAAGCGCCAGGTGGACCGGGGCGTGATCGCCGCCGGAGCGACCGACTCGGGATACCCGCCGTCTCTGCAGGCGCTGACAGCGGGCGTGAACGACGCGCGGTCCACCGGTGCGCCGCGCCAGCTGTACTTTCTGCGGCAGATCCCACGCGACCCCTTTGCCGACCCGAGCCTGCCCGCTGAACAGACTTGGCGGCTGCGCAGTTATGCGTCGCCACCAGAGAAACCGGCGCCCGGTTCGGATGTGTTCGATGTGCGGTCTTCGTCGGACGCGCTGGCGCTTGATGGCACGGCCTATGCCAGCTGGTGATGTGATGAGCGCACATACACACCGCGCCAGGCGCCGCGCCGGCTTCACCCTCATCGAACTGCTGGTGGTGCTGGCGGTGCTGGCCATCCTGGCGGGCATCACCGCGCCGCTGTACCTGGACCGGGTGGACGACGCACGCGAGACCACCTTGAAACACAACCTGGTGGGCCTGCGCCAGGCCATTGACCAGTTCTACCGAGACAAGGGGCGTTACCCCAAGACGCTCGATGAGCTGGTGCAGACCCGCTACGTGCGCAGCGTGCCCGAAGATCCGATCACCGGGCGCACCGACAGCTGGGTGCTGGTACCCGCGCGGGAAGGACAGAACGATTCGGTCTTCGATGTCAAAAGCGGCGCCACTGGCCGCGCCAAGGATGGCAGCGCCTATGCGCAGTGGTGAACGATCCTCAATTGGAGCGGGTTCGCCCCGGGCGGAGCACGGCTTCACCCTGGTCGCTGTGTTGCTGGCCATGTTCCTGCTCGCGCTGGCCACGCAGCAGGTGATGTCTGTGGTGTCCCAGCAGGCCCAGCGCGAGCGCGAGGCGGAGTTGTTGCGCATCGGCGCTGAAATCGTCCGCGCCATCGGGATTTACCACGAACGCTCGCCCGGCAGCATCAAGAACTGGCCGCCTTCGCTGGAGGCACTGACCGACGACCGTCGCTTCGTAAGCCTGCAGCGCCCCCTGCGCCGTGTCTATGCGGACCCGATCACGCGCTCGTACGACTGGGGCCTCGTGACCGCACCGGGTGGGGGCATCGCGGGTGTCTACAGCAAGAGCGAGATAACACCCATCCGCGTGGCGGGTACAGAACTGACCGAACTCGGTCTGGGCCAGGTGCAGCGCTACAGCGACTGGAAGTTTGTCTACACCCCACAGTTGGCCGACGGGTCTGCGGGGACGAAGCCATGAACCAGACCTTTGCCGTGCGCTACCTGCGCCTGGGTGACGACCGGGTCAGCGAAGAACGCCTGCAGGCCGAAACCGAAGCGGGACTGCGCCAGCAACTGGCGGCTCAAGGTTTTACTGTGCTCTCGGTTCGTGGTGCGTCCCCACCCACCTTCTCACGATCCAGAAAACCCCAACGCGGCCGCTTCGCTCTGTTCTGCCGGGAGGTCAGCACGCTGATCCAGGCGGGTATGACGGTGGTGGAGGCGGTGGACACGCTCAGCGCCCGTGAGCGGCTGGCCGGGCAGGCGGACAGCCTGGCGGCGCAGCTGCTGGGTGAACTGGAGCAGGGAATGTCTTTGTCGCAGGCGCTGCAGCGGCTGCCCGATGCGCCAGCGGTGCTGGTGGCGGCGGTGCGCGCGGGCGAACGCACCAGCGACCTGGCTCAGGCGTTGACGGATTACCTGCAGTTCGACACCCTGGTCGAGCAACTGCGTCGCAAGGTTGTGAGTGCGGCGATCTACCCGGCACTGGTCACCGCGCTGGGCGTTGGTATCTCGCTGTTCTTGTTGCTGGTGGTCATGCCCAACTTTGCGCGCATGTACACCAATCTGCGTGGTGGTGGCATGGGCGGCGGCGGTGGTCCCACCAGCTGGATGATCGCTCTGGCGCAATGGGTGAGCGCGCATCAGGTCGCCACGCTGACGGGTGTCGCGCTGGCTTTGTTGGCGCTGGGGTTGTGGATATGGAGCGGCGCCGCACGGCGGCAAGTGCTGGCCCTGGCGCTGCAAGTGCCGTGGGTGCGCATGAGGGTGGAGGATTTCCAGCTGGCCATGCTCTACCAGGCGCTCGCGCTGATGCTCAAGGGCGGCTACCCCATGACCGAAGCGCTGCAGGTGGCCAGCCGTTCGGCGCTGGACGCCCGCCTGACGGTGGCCCTGCAACAGGCTTTGCAGCGCATCGAACAGGGGGGTGCGGTGGCCCAGGCACTGGCAGACGCGCGGCTGTGCGATGAGGTGGGACGGCGCTTGATGGCGGCGGCCGAGCGCAACGGGGACTTTCACCTGGCGGCCGACGTGGTCTCGCGCCTGCACCGCGAGCGCTTTGAGCTCTTTGTGGAGCGCCTGACCCGCATCGTCGAACCGGTGCTGCTGATGGCCGTGGCCCTGATGGTGGGCGGCATCGTCGTCATGATGTACCTGCCGGTGTTCGACATGGCCACCCGGCTGCGCTGAGCGACGCGGCACCAACTTCTGTTTTTCCTCGACATGTCACAGGCCAACCCCACACATCGCCCCCCCACCGCCGAACAGCTGATGCAGGCGATTGAGCGTGCGCGCGCAGGTGGGGCGGCAGATGATGGCGCTCTTTGGCAACGGCTGCAGACCGAGTTCGAGAACAGCACCTGGGCACCCGTGCTGCTCGCTCACCACGGCGTGACCGGGGTACCCGATTCGGCGCTGGAGCGGGCGCAGATTGCACGGGTTCCGGGGGCCGATGAAGGACTTCGGGTTGCTTTGCCAGATGGGGTGTTCCTGCTGTTCGACGACCCCTGGTCGGGCTCCGCCACCCGAAGCCTGCAGCGCATGGCTGCTGCAGGTGCGCGACTGGCCTTGGCACAGCCGGGACAGTTGCAGCGTTTGCGAAGACTTTTGCCCCAAGGCGCAGACCGCTCCGCTCAAGCGCCACCGGCCAAAACCCCAGGAACGGTGAACTCACCCACGGCGATGAGCCCGGTGGTGGCTTTCGTGAGCCAGGCGATCGAACGCGCCTATTCCGACGGCGCCAGCGACATCCACTTCGAGACCGACCGGCAGGGCGTGGGCGTGAAGTACCGGCTCGACGGCGTCATGGCGCCCGGGCCTCGGCTGAACGATGCGCAGCGCGCCGAGGAGGTGATTTCGCGCATCAAGGTGCTGGCGCAACTGGACATCACCGAACGCCGGCGCCCGCAAGACGGGCGCATCCACTGGCAGCCTGAAGGATCGTCTGAAGCGGTGGATCTGCGCGTTTCCATCATGCCCAGCATCTTCGGTGAGGATGCGGTGCTGCGGTTGCTGGACAAGGCTCAGCTGCGCCATAGCCAGAGCAGTGTCTCGCTGGATCTGTTGGGCTTTGGCGGCGAAGTAGCCGAGCGCATCCGCGACCTGGCTGCCCGCCCCCACGGCATGCTGCTGATCACCGGGCCTACCGGCAGCGGCAAGACTACCACCGTCTATGCAGCGCTCACCGAAGTCAACGACGGGTTGGAGAAGATCATCACCATTGAAGACCCGGTGGAGTACGAGCTGCCCGGGGTGCTACAGATTCCGGTCAACGAACAGAAGGGGTTGACCTTTGCCACCGGACTGCGCTCCATCCTGCGCCACGACCCGGACAAGATCCTCGTCGGCGAAATCCGTGACGCAGAAACCGCGCAGATTGCGGTGCAGTCCTCGCTGACCGGGCACCTGGTCTTCACCACCGTGCACGCCAACAGCCTGTTCGACGTGCTGGGGCGCTTCCAGCACTTCGGGATTGAAGCCTTTGCGCTGGCTTCGGCGCTGAACGGTGTGGTGGTGCAGCGCTTGCTGCGTCAGGTTTGCCCGCAATGCACACAGTGGCGCGATCCTGCGCCGGACGAACAGACCAAGCTGAGCGCGTTGAGCCTGTCCGTGCCCACTCGAATCCCGGTGCCACAGGGCTGCCCACATTGCAGGCACACCGGCTACAAGGGACGCTTTGTGGTGGCCGAGGTGCATGTGCTCAGTGACCAGGTTCGTGACCTGATGGTGGCCAAGGCGAGCATGAGCGAGTTCAAGCAGGTGGTCTATCAGGATCCGTCGCAACGCCTGATCGCGCAAGCCATTGAAATGGTGCGGCAGGGCCGAACCACACTGGAGGAGGTGACCCGTGTGGTCGGTCTGGTCTGAACGGGTGGATGTTTACTTGGGCACCGGCCTGGTGCTGGTTCAGCGTCCGGGCATGCCCTTGTGGACCTTTGCGCCACCGGCGACATGGCCACTGGCCGATGTGCTGCGGCAGGTGGACCAAGCGCTGGACCGGGGCAAAGCCAAGCCCTGGCGGTTGCACGTGTGCCTCTGCGCCGCGCTGTGTCCGCCGGTGGCGTTTATGGCGCCCGCTGGTGTCAGGCAGCATGCGGAGTTGCTGGCCATCGCCCGGGCCAGTGCTGCGCGGGCGTGGGATATGCCAGCTGAGCAAGCTGACCAGATTGTATGCAGCCTGGATGCCCGTCACCATGGCCTGGCGGCGGCCATGCTGGAGGGCACCCACCGGGTGATTGCCCAGTGGGCCACAGAGCAGAAGGGCCGACTCGCCAGTCTTCGGCCCATTTGGGCTGCTGCCACGGCTGCGAAGGCATGCGCAGGACCGCAAGTAGCAGGTGTGGCGGTGCTGGAGCCAGATGCGCTGACGGTCTTGCGTCTGCAACCGACGGTTGCCGTGCGTGCCAGAAGCTATGCAGGGCGATACGAAGCTGCAGATGCGGCGTCTCGGCTGGCCAAGATGTGCGATCAGGAAGCTGAATCCGAGCGAAGAACGGGTGTGGCGATGAGGTTCACCCGAGAGCCTGCACCGACTTTGTGGACGAAGGGGCCAACTGCCTGGGCGAAGCACTGGAGCGTGCTGCCATGAGACCCGTGCAGATTGATTTTGTCGCGCCGAGGGCCTGGAAGTTCATCTGGGCGGCTGGGGCCGTTGTGGTGCTGGCGGTCCTGGCAACGAGCGGTGCCAAGCTCTGGCAGCTGAGGCAACAGCGGGTGGCGCTGGAGCAGCAGTTGACTGCCTTGCAAGCACAACAGCTGCAGCGGCTTGCACAAACAAAAACGGTAGAGCCATCACAAGGCAACCCGCGAGCCGCCAGTGAAGCGATGGCCCGTCGCCTGCTGCAACGCGACTGGAACCGTTTGTACGACGCCATCGAAACCCCGGCGCTTGCCAAGGTGCGGCTGGTTCAACTGAACATGGATGCGGTGACCGGGCAGGCGATGCTGGAGTACGAGCTGGAGTCCATGGCACAGGCGGGGGCTGTGACGCAGGCGCTCAACGACGCATCCGGTCCATCAGGCGTCTGGCAACTGGAGCGACTGGAGAGCTCCGGACAAGGTGACCCGGCTGGAGTCGCCAAGATCAAAGGGGTGTGGCGGGCCGAGCTTCAATGAGCGTGTCGGTGTCTTGATGCTGAAGGCTACGCGTCCACATCCTCAGTTCATGGCGCATCAACCCGGCCCGACACCGCAACCGAACCGCGCGACTCAGGTCTTCAAAAACAAATCCCGATCCGGTGCGAAGCTCGCGTGTAGCGGCAGCAGCGCGCCGCCGAGGGCGCGCGCGTCTGACCCGATGCTGCCCGCGCGCAGCGGCGGCGGGGTCTGCAGGCCTTCCCAGTTGTAGGCGGCCAGCGCCTGCTGGGTGCGGTCGATCAGTTCGGCCAACAGGGCCGGGGCGACCACGCCGTCGATGACGACCGCTTCCAGATCCAGGAAGGCGGTGCCCGAGACGATGCAGTGCGCCAGCGCGAGGGCGGCACGGTCGATCCACTCGCGGGTGTGGGGCAGCCACGGTGCCTGCAACGCGCGGGCGTCGTAGGCGGCCATGGGATCCAGGCCGTGTTCGCGCAGGCGCTGTTCCAGGTCCCAGAGCGAGGCCTGGCTGATGAGCTGCGGCGGCACTTCCTTGAGGTCGGCAGAGGCGACGCCCAGCGGCAGCGAGGCCACCGCGCCGGCGTTGCCGTGTTCGCCGCGGTGCAGGTGCGAATGCAGCACCAGGCCGCCGCCGACGAAGGTGTCGAGGAACAGGTACAGGAAGCTGTGGATCTCGCGGCCCTTGCCCTGCAGCAGCTCGGCCACGCAGGCGGCCGCCGTGTCCTTGGCAAAGCTGACCGGCAGGTGGGTCATGCGCTGCACCTCGGCCGCCAGATCGAGGTGGTTCCAGGCGTCGGACTGGGCTTCGGTCAGGCCCAGCATGCGGTGCCAGCCGCCCAGCTGGAAGGGCGCGGCTACGCCGACGCCGACCACACGCGGCGCCAGCGGCCCCAGGCGCGCCAGCAGTTCGTTCAGGTTGCGCTGGATCAGCGGCAGCAGGGTGGCGGCGTCGGGGAAGTGGTAGGTCACGCTGATGCGTTCGCGCACCGCGCCGGTGAAGTCGACCAGCAGCCAATCGGCGCTGCGGCGCGCGATCTTGATGCCGATGGCGAAGGCCCCGTCCGGATTGAGGCCGATGGGCACCGAGGGCTGGCCCACCTTGCCGCGCACCGGCTCGCCTTTGGTGAGCAGCTGGTCTTCGTCGAGCCGTGCGGTGATCAGGCCGATGGTCTGCGCGGTCAGGCCGGTGAGGCGCGCGAGGTCGGCCTTGGCCAGTGCCCCGTGGGCGCGCAGGGCCTGCAGCACCACGCGTTCGTTGAACTGTCGCACGCCCTCCTGGTTGGAACCGCGCTGGCGCAGGGGTTGCGCTTCGGCGGTTCGGATCGGGAGGTCGGTGGCGGCGTCGTTCACGGTGACAGAGTGTGACACGCCAAGCAGTCCTTCACGGGCGCAAGGCCTGACCCAGCACGCCCTTGCGCAGCAGGAAGTTGCCCCAGGGCTCCAGCTCGCCGGTGACGACGATGGCGTACGACTTCTTCACGCGTTCGTAGAACTCGTAGCGTTCCACCGCCTCCACCCGCTCGGGTGGGAGCCCGGCGGAGGCCAGCAGGGCCACGGCCTCCCGTTGCAGGGCAGACCGGTAGCCTTCCGGGGAGTCGCTCACATGCATGTACGCCACCGGATGGGTCACATCCTCGGCCAGGGGAAATACGCTCACGACCGCCTCCATTGTCCGAAGCATGCCCACACCGGGCAGCCGCAGCACCGGCTTGCCCACCCCCAGGCTCATGGCCGTGAAGTTGGCGTCGGCCAAGACCACCGCGTCGTCATGCCCCATCTCGGCCAGCAGCTTGAGCAGCTCCGGGCTGAGCAGGGGATCAATACCCTTAAGCATTTGAAGCCACTCCCGAGGGTTGGGTGTCCCGTCCAGCGATCACCGCGGAACCGGCTTCGCCGGGCCGCTGGTGATGCCCCCTTGAGGGGGTGACGACGAAGTCGGCGCGGGGGTGTTCCATGGTCATGCCAGGCACTCGGCCGGCAACTGATCGACGGTCATCGCACCGGTCATCACCGCCACCGTGTCGCTCATGCTGATCTTCTTCGGGTTCACCACCGCGGCGCGCTTGCCCAGGCGGGCGATGTGGATGCGGTCGGCGATCTCGAACACGTGCGGCATGTTGTGGCTGATCAGGATGACGGGCAGGCCCTTGTCGCGCACGCGGCGGATCAGCTCCAGCACCATGTTGCCTTCCTTCACGCCCAGGGCGGCGGTCGGCTCGTCCATGATGACCACGTGCTGCGCGAAGGCCGCGGCGCGGGCGACGGCCACGCACTGGCGCTGGCCGCCCGAGAGCGTTTCCACCGCCTGCGTCATGGAGCGGATGCCGACCTTGAGGTCGTTCATGCGCGCGATGCTCTCTTCCAGCATCTTCTTCTTGTCGATCATCTGCAGCACGCTGCCCAGCACGCCGGGGCGGCGGATCTCGCGGCCGAGGAACAGGTTCTCGGCGATGGTCATGGCCGGGGCCACGGCGAGGTCCTGGTAGACGGTCTCGATGCCGGCGCGGCGCGCGTCGATCGGGCTCTTGAAATGGATCTTTTTTCCGTCCAGGAAGATCTCGCCTTCGTCGGGGATGGTGGCGCCGGAGAGCGCCTTGATCAGGCTGGACTTGCCGGCGCCGTTGTCACCGATCACGGCCAGGATTTCACCGGCGCGCAGTTCGAAGTCGGCACCGTCCAGGGCGGTGACCTGGCCGTAGCGCTTGACCAGGCCCTTGGCCTGCATCACGAGGGGGGCGTTTTTGTCGATGGTCATTTCAACGCACTCCTTTGCGGGACATCTGGTCGGTGAGGACCGCAAGAATCACGAGGATGCCGGTCACCAGGATCTGATACACGGAAGACACACCCATCAGCGTCAGGCCGTTGCGGAACACGCCCACGATGAGCGCACCCACCAGGGTGCCGAGGATGATGCCGCGGCCACCGAACAGGCTGGTGCCGCCCAGCACCACGGCGGTGATGGCGTCCAGGTTCTCGGTCTGCCCGGCGTTCGGGTCACCGGCGCCAATGCGCGCCACGGACAGCAGCGACGCGATGCCGTAGAACACGCCGGCCAGCACATACACACCCAGCAGCACCTTGTCGGTGGAGATGCCGGTCAGGCGGGTGGCCTCGGGGTTGTTGCCCACGGCGTAGATGTGGCGGCCCGGCGCGGTCTCGCGCAGGAACAGCCAGGTGATCAGGTACAGCACCAGCATCAGCACCACGCCGTAGAGGATGTTGGTCTGGCCGATGCGGAAGCTGTTGCCCAGCCAGGTCAGACCGTCGGACACCTCGGTGATGGTCTGTGAACCCGAGTACAGCTGGGTGATGGCGAACGCGATGTTCAGCATGCCCAGGGTGACGATGAAGGGCGGCAGCTTGGCCTTGGTGACCAGCAGGCCGTTGACCAGGCCGAACAACGTGGTCACGCCGATGCCCAGCAGGATGGCCACGGGGGCCGACAGGCCGAGGTCCGCGCCCATCTTGGTCATGACGATGGAGCCCAGCGCCATGATCATCCCGCAGGACAGGTCGATGCCCGCGGTCAGGATGATCAGCGTCTGGCCGATGGCGATGGTGCCCACCACCATCACCTGCTGCAGGATCAGCGAGAAGTTCTGCAGCGTGAGGAAACGGTCGCTCTGCGTGGCGAAAAACAGGCAGGCGCACAGCAGGGCAATGAAAGGCCCGAGCGTGCCCATGGGCGGAAGTTTGGCTTTGATGGCATTCATGGCGGTGGCCCGTCCAATCAGAGATGAAAAGGTTGCAGCGCTGGCGAAGAGTCAACCCGCTGCAAGCGGCGGCCCGTCTGACGCAGGCCTTCAGAAAAAATGAGGAACGAAGAGGCGCCCAGCGCAGCGAGGCGCCCTCCCCGTCCAGGGGCAGTGAGGGTCCGGCTCCGCCGGCCCCAGCTGCCGTCCCCCCTCCAAGCGCCGAAGGCGCACCAGAGAGGGGGGAAGCCGCGACAGCGGCGCAGGGGGGAGTTACTTATTACCCCAGCACAGGTCCATGCCGGTCTTGACGTCCTTGCTGTCCACGCCCTTGACAGGCTTGGCGGCGATCAGGGTCACGCCGGTGTCCACATAGCCGCTGACCTTCTTGCCGGTCTTGGCGTATTCCACGCCGGCGGCCACGCCCATGGCGGCCATGCGCAGCGGGTACTGCTGGCTGGTGGCGGTGATCACGCCAGCGCCCACGTCCTTGACGCCGGCGCAGCCGCCATCGACGGAGACGATGACCACGTCCTTTTCCTTGCCGGCGGCCTTCAGCGCCTTGTAGGCACCGGCGGCGGCGGGTTCGTTGATCGTGTACACCAAGTTGATGTCGGGGTTCTTCTGCAGGCAGTTTTCCATGCCGGTCTGGCCCTTGGCCGCGTCACCGAAACTGTCGGCCATGCAGACCACGCCCGCGGCCTTGCCGCCCAGCTCGTTGCTCTTGGCATCCGGTGCGGTCAGACCGAAGCCCTTGAGGAAGCCGTTGTGGCGCTGAGCACCCACCGGGTGGCCCGGGAACAGGTCCAGCGTGGCGATGACGGGCTTCTTGCCGCCCATGGCGACCTTGGCGTACTGGCCGATCAGCACGCCGGCCTTGTAGTTGTCGGTGGCGAACAGGGCGTCCACGGCAGAGGCCGGGTCGGTCGGGCTGTCCAGGGCGATGACCATCACACCTTGTTGCTGGGCCTTCTTGATGGCCGGGATGATGGCCTTGGCGTCGCTGGGGGTGATCAGGATGGTCTTGGCACCGGCGGCGATCATGTTCTCCATGGCGGTCACCTGGCCGGCGTTGTCGCCGTCGGTCTTGCCGGCGGCGGCGATCAGCTTGGCGCCCAGCTTCTTGGCTTCGGCGTCAGCGCCTTCCTTCATCTTCACGAAGAAGGGGTTCGATTCGGTCTTGGTGATCAGGCCGATGACCGGCTGCGACTGGGCGAAAGCGGAACCGGCGGCCAGGGCCAGGGCGGACAACACGAAAACAGCTTTTTGCATGAGAGTCTCCTCGGAGAGGGTGGATGGAATCAGACGTTGTAGAACCGGGTTTTCTCTGCCGCCGGGGGTTCGGGTTTCCACGAGTCCGGCGTCAAAGTGGCTGAACTATAGTTCTTGCACGTTAAATAAATCAACTGGATTTAGTTATGGTTTTCCCTAGCCCCGACCAACCGCAGCCCAACACCCCGGTCACCGTCGCCACCGCCGGCGAGGCCCTGATGGACATGATCCAGGAGGCCGATGGCCGCCTGCGCCCCTGCGACGGCGGCGCCGTCTACAACCTTACCCGTGCGCTGGGCCTGCAGGGCGTTGGCACGCTGTACCTCAACCCGCTCTCGCAGGACCGTTTCGGTCGCGGCCTGGCGCACGCCATCGCGCAGGCCCGCGTCACGCTGGCCCACCCCGAGCCGGCGCACGAACCCACCTCGCTGGCCGTGGTCAGCCTCGACGAAGCCGGCAAGGCCAGCTACAGCTTCTACCGCGAGGGCGTGGCCGACCGCCGCGTGGACGCCGCCACCATGACGGCACAGTGCGCGGCCCAGCCGGCGCTGAAGATGGTGGTGACCGGCTGCCTGGCCCTGGTGGCCGACGACTCGCCGAAGTACCTGCCCTGGCTGCAGGCGCAGCGCGCGGCGGGCCAACTGGTTGTCGTCGATGCCAACCTGCGCCCGGCCATCGTCCCGGACATGGCGGCCTACCAGGCCAGCGTCATGGCCGCGCTGCGCGAGGCCGACATCGTCAAGGTCAGCGACGACGACCTGCACATCCTGGGCTTCACGAACGCCGATCCGCTGGTCGCCGCCCGCGAGCTGCTGGCCCAGACGCCGGCGCGCTGGCTGGCCCTCACGCTCGGCGCCAAGGGTGCGGTTTTCCTGGCGCGCGACGGCGGCGCCTGGCAGGCTGCGGAATCCCAGCCGGTGACCGTGGCCGACACCGTGGGCGCGGGCGACTGCTTCCTGGCCGGCATGCTGGCCGAACTGCTGGAACGCCCGGCCATGCGGGCCGCGTCCATGGCGGCCGAGCTGCAACTCGGTGCCGACGACGTCGAGGCCCTGCTGGCAAACGCCATCGCCAGCGCCAGCCTCTGCGTGCAGATGACGGGCTGCCAGCCACCGAGCCGGGAACAGGTCTTGCAACGCCTGGCCCAGGGTCGGCCCCGCTTCCAGCCGCTGGCTTGAGCCGCTGAGGCCGGTTTTTCGCGCCGCAGCCCTGCCAGGCTCAGGGTTGCGGCAAAAAAGAACCCGGCATGTAACTTAATTACAGTAAAGTCCACCCATTCACGTAACCCGGAACACCATGAGCACTTCCACGCCCTCCCCCGCTGCCGCGCCGCTGGACCTCGTCATCTTCGGTGGCGTGGGCGACCTCTCGGTGCGCAAGCTGCTGCCGGCGCTGTACATGGCGCACTTGCACAACACCCTGCCCGAGCAGACCCACATCTATGCCCTGGGCCGCCAGACCTGGGACCGTGGTGCCTTCCTGCATTTCATCGAAGAAAAGGTGCGCGGTTTCATCGGCAGCAAGGCCTACCAGGACGAGGTCTGGGCGACCTTCGTGCGCCGCCTGAGTTACGTCTGCGTGGACGCCACCGACGCCGCCGACTTCCACGAGCTCAAGGCCCAGATGCAGCCCGGCTCCGACCGCGTGTACTACCTGGCGACCGCGCCCAGCCTGTTCGTGGGCATCTGCGCGAACCTTCATGGTGCGGGCCTGATCGACGCGCGCGCCCGTGTGGTGCTGGAAAAGCCGCTGGGCCACGACCTGGCCTCGGCGCGCCAGATCAACAACGACGTCGCCCAGTACTTCGAGGAACACCAGGTCTTCCGCATCGACCACTACCTGGGCAAGGAAACGGTGCAGAACCTGATGGTGCTGCGCTTTGGCAACAGCATCTTCGAGCCGCTGTGGCGCAGCCCGCAGATCAAGAGCATCCAGATCACGGTGGCCGAGAGCGTGGGCGTGGGCAGCCGCGCCGGCTTCTACGACGGCACCGGCGCCATGCGCGACATGGTGCAGAACCACCTGCTGCAGCTGCTGTGCATCGTGGCCATGGAGCCGCCGGTGTCGCTCGACCCGGACGCGGTGCGCGATGAAAAGCTCAAGGTGCTGCGTTCGCTGCGCCCGATGAGCGTGGCCGACGTGGCCCGGGACACGGTGCGTGGCCAGTACAGCGCCGGGGCCTCCGACGGCGAAGCCGCCGTGGGCTACCTGCAGGAAGAGAACATCCCCGAAGACAGCGGCACCGAAACCTTCGTCGCGCTCAAGGCCCACATCAACAACTGGCGCTGGGCCAACGTGCCCATCTTCCTGCGCACCGGCAAGCGCATGGCGGCGAGACAGTCGGAAATCGTCATCGAGTTCGCCGAGCTGCCCTTCACCATCTTCAACGAGTCGGCGCACCAGTCGGTCAACCGCCTGCTGATCCGCCTGCAGCCGGAAGAACACATCCAGCTGCAGATGATGGCCAAGGAACCCGGCAGCGGCATGAAGCTGCGCCCGGTCAAGCTCGACCTGGACCTGCAGACCGCCTTCTCCGAACGCCGCGCCGAAGCCTACGAACGCCTGCTGATCGACGTCATCAAGGGCCGCCTGACCCACTTCATGCGGCGCGACGAACTGGAGGCCGCCTGGGCGTGGGTCGAACCCATCATCGAAGGCTGGAAGCAGCTGGGCGAAAAACCCAAGCCCTACACCGCCGGCAGCTGGGGCCCGGCCGCGTCGTCTGCGCTGATGGCGCGCGAGGGTAGCTCCTGGGTGGAGGAATCCTGATGGCCGTGACCGAACACACCGGTGCCACGCCCGCAGCCATCGCGGCCCACGTGGCCGATGCGCTGCGCGCCGCCATCGCCGCGCGCGGCCAGGCCAGCCTCGCGGTGTCCGGCGGCAAGTCGCCCATCCCCATGTTCGAAGCGCTGCGCGAGCAGGACCTGGACTGGTCCAGGGTCAACATCGTGCTGGTGGACGAACGCATCGTCCCGCGCGACCACGAGGCCAGCAACACGGCCCTGGTGGCCCGCCACCTGCTGCAGGGCAAAGCCGCGGCCGCGCGCTTCTGGCTGTTCTTCCGCGAACTGGCAACCGTCTTCAACGCCGAGGTGCTGGACGCACTGGTCCAGGATGCCACCGAGCGCATCGCCGACCTGCCGTGGCCGCTGGACGTGGCCGTGCTGGGCATGGGTGAAGACGCGCACACCGCCTCGCTGTTCCCCGGTGCGCCCGGCTACGCCCGCGCCATCGCCACCGACGAGCGCCTGGCCTGGGTGGTGCCCGAACAGGCCCCCATTCCTGCGCCGCACGCGCGACTGAGTTTCACGCTGCACGCGCTGCTGCAAGCGCGAGAACTGCTGCTGTCCATCAGCGGCGAGACCAAGCTCGCCGTCTACCGCCGCGCGGCCCAAAAGGCCGACCCGACGCTGCCGATTTCCCTGATCCTGAACCAGACGCAAACCCCGGTGAGCGTCTTCATCGGATAACGACATGAACGCCCCTCTGAACCCCACCCTCGCCCGCGTCACCCAACGCATCGTCGAGCGCAGCCGCGGTCTGCGCGGCGACTACCTGGCCAGCATGGACGCCCAGGCCCGCGCCGGCAAGACGCAACGCGCCGGCATGGGCTGCGCCAACATGGCCCACACCACGGCCGCGCTGCCCGCGGCCGACAAGCTGGTCATCCACGCCGAACGCGCGCCGCACGTGGGCGTGATCACCGCCTACAACGACATGCTCTCGGCCCACCAGCCCTACGAGCACTACCCCGAGCTGCTGCGCAGCCACGCGCGTGCCATCGGCGCCACGGCGCAGGTGGCCGGCGGCGTGCCGGCCATGTGCGACGGCATCACGCAAGGCGCCGAGGGCATGGAGCTGTCGCTGTTCTCGCGCGACGTCATCGCCCTGGCCACCGCCGTGGGCCTGTCGCACAAGGTGTTCGACGCCGCGCTCATGCTGGGGGTGTGCGACAAGATCGTGCCCGGCCTGTTCATGGGTGCGCTGCAGTTCGGCCATCTGTCCACCGTGTTCGTGCCCGCCGGCCCCATGGTCAGCGGCCTGTCGAACGACGCCAAGGCCAAGGTGCGCCAGCAGTACGCACAGGGCCTGGTCGGGCGTGATGCGCTGCTGGAGAGCGAAGCTCAGGCCTACCACGCGCCCGGCACCTGCACCTTCTACGGCACGGCCAACAGCAACCAGATGCTGATGGAAATCATGGGCCTGCACCTGCCGGGCTCGTCTTTCGTCAACCCCGGCACCGGGCTGCGCGAAGCGCTGAGCAAGGCTGCGCTGGAACGCGCCGTGGCCAACACCGGCAAGACCGGCCAGCCCGCCATCCGCCTGGCCGACATCGTGACCGAGAAGACCCTGGTCAACGGCCTGGTCGGCCTGCTGGCCACCGGCGGCTCGACCAACCACACCATCCACCTGATCGCCATGGCGCGCGCCGCCGGTGTGCTGATCGACTGGGACGACTTCGCCGAACTCTCGGCCGTGGTGCCGCTGCTGGCGCGCGTCTACCCCAACGGCAAGGCCGACGTGAACCACTTCCACGCCGCGGGCGGCATGGGCTTCCTGATGCGCGAACTGCTGGCCGCCGGCCTGCTGCACGGCGACGTGAAGACCGTGGTGGGCGACGGCCTGGCCGCCTATGGCCGGGAGCCCTGGCTGGACAACGGCCAGCTCGCCTGGCGCGACGTGCCCGCCACCAGCGGCGACACCAGCGTGCTGCGCCCGGTGAGCGAACCCTTCAGCGCCGACGGCGGCCTGCGCCTGCTGCAGGGCAACCTGGGCCGCAGCGTGGTCAAGGTCTCGGCCGTGGCGCCCGAGCACCGCGTGGTGCGTGCGCCCGCCGTGGTGGTGCACGACCAGGCCGACCTGCTGGCCCTGTTCAACGCCGGAAAGCTGGAGAAGGACCTGATCGCCGTCGTGCGCTACCAGGGTCCGCGCGCCAACGGCATGCCCGAGCTGCACAAGCTCACGCCCCCGCTGGCCGTGTTGCAGGACAAGGGCTTCAAGGTCGCGCTGGTCACCGACGGCCGCATGAGCGGTGCCTCCGGCAAAGTGCCGGCCGCCATCCACCTCAGCCCCGAAGCGCTGGCCGACGGCCCCATCGCCCGCGTGATGGACGGCGACATGATCACGCTGGACTGCGAGCGCGGCGTGCTGGAAGTGGAGGTGGATGCCGCCACCTTCGCGGCCCGCACCGTCACGCACCCCGACCTGGCCCACAACGGCCACGGCACCGGCCGCGAACTGTTCGGCCTGTTCCGCCACAACGCCTCCGCGCCGGAACAAGGCGCTTCGCCCCTGTTCGGTTGACCCGGTACACCCCATGCCCACCACCTGCTTCTCCCGCCCCGCTTTCAAGTCCCGCGTCGTCCCGGTCATCGTGCTGCAGGACCCGGCGCACGCCGTGCCGCTGGCGCACGCCCTGCTCGAAGGCGGCATCGACGTCATGGAAATCACCCTGCGCTCCGACGCCGCGCTCAAGTCCATCGAAGCGGTTGCCAAGGCCGTGCCGCAGATGCACACCGGCGCCGGCACCGTCACCCGCGTGGGCGAGGTGCAGCAGGTCATCGACGCCGGCGCGAGCTTCGCGCTCTCGCCCGGCTGCACCGACGCGCTGTTCGCCGCCGTGCAGGCCGCGCGCCTGCCCTTCATCCCCGGGGTGATGACGCCCGGCGAGGTCATGCACCGGCGCGAACAAGGCTTCAGCCTGATGAAGCTCTTCCCCGCGCAGCAGGCCGGCGGCATGGGCATGCTCAAAGCCCTGGGCGCGCCGATTCCCGACGTGATGTTCTGCCCCACCGGTGGCGTCAGTCCCGAGAACCTCAAAGACTTCCTGAAGCTGCCCAACGTGGCCATGGCCGGCGGTAGCTGGCTGACCCCGGCTGACGCGCTGGCCGCCGGCGACTGGAAAAAAATCACGCAACTGGCCAAAGACGCCACCGCACTGGCCAGCGCCTGAAACCCGTCACACCGCCGCGCGACAATCGCCGCGAACGACACCCAGGGACCGCACATGACTTCACCCACCACCCTCCCCGCCTGGCAACAGCTCGCCCAGCTGGCCGCCCTGCCCCAGCCCCATCTGCGCGACCGCCTGGCCCAGCCCGGCCGCGACGCCCTGCAGGCCAGCGCCACCGGCACCGGCATCCGGCTGGACTACACGCGCCAGGCTTTCGACCCGGCCATCTGGCAGGCCCTGGTGCAACTGGCCCGCGAAGCCAAGGTCGAAGCCCAGCGCGACGCCATGTTCGCGGGTGAAGTCATCAACACCAGCGAGCAGCGCGCCGTGCTGCACGTGGCCCTGCGCGGCACGCCCGGCGCCACCGGCAACGATGCGCCCTGGGGCAACGAGATCCAGCAACTGGTGCAGAACGAACTGGACCGCGTCTGCGCCTTCGCTGACCGCGTGCGCGCGGGTGACGTGAAGAGCAGCACCGGCGCCGCGTTCACCGATGTGGTCAACATCGGCATCGGCGGATCGGACCTGGGCCCGCGCATGGCCGCCGACGCGCTGGCCCCCCTGTGCAGCGACGGCAAGACAGGTCTGCGCGTGCACTTCGTCAGCAACCCCGACGCCTGGGCGCTGCACAGCACACTGCGCGGCCTGGACCCGAAGACCACGATGGTCATCGTCGCCAGCAAGACCTTCACCACGCAGGAGACCATGACCAACGCCGCCAGCGCCCGCCGCTGGCTGGAAGACGGCGGCATCACCGGCGCCGCACAGAGCGCGCACCTGGTCGCCATCACCGCCGCGCCGCAGAAGTCCGGCGCCGCCGGTTACCCCGCCGAACACACCTTCACCTTCTGGGACTGGGTCGGCGGCCGCTACTCCGTCTGGTCCGCCCTGGGCATGCCGCTGGCCATGGCGATTGGCGCCAAGGCCTTCCGCGAATTCCTGGCTGGTGGCCAGGCCATGGACGCGCACTTCCGTTCGGCCCCGCTGGAGAACAACCTGCCCGTCATCCTGGCCATGAGCGGCGTGTGGAACCGCAACTTCCTGAACTGCCCGACGCAACTGCTGAGCTGCTACCCCAGCCGCCTGGTGCGCTTTGCGCCCTTCGTGCAGCAGATGGACATGGAAAGCAACGGCAAACGCACCCGCAAGGACGGCCAGCCCTGCGACACCGGCACGGGCCCCATTCTCTGGGGCGGCCTGGGCATCGACGGACAACACGCCTACTTCCAGCTGCTGCACCAGGGCACACACCGCGTGCCGGTGGAGTTTGTCGGCGTCGAGACCGAAGACACGCCCCTGCCCCTGGCGGCCGAACACCACCGCGTGGTCAACCTGAACCTGCGCGCCCAGTCGCAGGCCCTGGCCGTCGGCCGCAGCGCCGCCGACACCCTGAAGGCCCTGATGGCCGAAGGCCAGACGCAGGAACAGGCCGAACCCTTCGTGAGCCAGCGCAGCTTCGCCGGCGACGTGCCCAACAGCGTGCTCTGGATCGACCAGCTCACCCCGCACCGCCTGGGCGCGCTGATCGCGCTGTACGAACACAAGGTGTTTGTGCAGGCCGCCGTGTGGGGCATCAACGCGTATGACCAGTGGGGCGTGGAACTCGGAAAGACCATGGCAAAAGCCATGGAAAAACAAGCCTGATGCGCATCGCCCTCGTCGCCCACGACCGCAAGAAGGACGACATGGTGGCCCTGGCCACCGAGTTCGCGCCGCTGCTGCGGCAACACACCCTCATGGCCACCGGCACCACCGGCGGCCGGCTGCAGAACGAAGTGGGCCTGACGGTAGAACGCCTGCTCAGCGGCCCGCTGGGCGGTGATTTGCAGATCGGCGCGCGGCTGTCGGTCGGCGAAGTCGACGCGGTGGTCTTCCTGCGCGACCCCATGACCGCCCAGCCCCACGAACCCGACATCAACGCCCTGGTGCGCGCCTGCGACGTGCACAACGTGCCCTGCGCGACGAATGTGGCGACGGCGCGGCTGCTGCTGGGGTGTCTCGGACGCTGAACCGATACCGTTGGCAGGCACCACCAAGGATCGAACCATGCACGTCACCGCCAGCCAGGCCAGACAGCGCTTCGGCAGCGTCTGCAAACAAGCCAAACATGGAGCCGTTTTCGTCGAAAGAGCTGGTCAGGTGGACACCGTGATCCTCTCGGCCAAGCAATACCAAGCACTGGTGGCAGCCCCGACTCCTGGCGCGATATCAGCCCGCAAGGCCGCATTTGACATTGAGTTCAGCGGATGGATCGCAGCGCAGAACGCGCTTGCTGAATCAGCTGGCATTCCCGGGGCCGACTTGCGCCCCTGGTAGGCCGATCAACGACCGTTTGCAACAAACGAGAGCGCCAAGAGATTCAGACAGCTTCCGGACAGAAGCGGCCACTGGTACAACCACAACGAAGTCGCGCAACGCCTCCGCACTGTCAACGCCCTCGGCTACGTGTGCAAGACTACTTGCCTTTCATGATGTCGAATTCGTTTCAACAAATTGCCAGCCAACGCAATCGATGCTGCGGCTGGCGGCAGCGCGGGCAAGGTCGCCCACGATGAAGTACTGAAGTCCGTGGGATTTCCCTCCGGGGGGCGTACTTTCGCGAACTCACTTATGTTCGGGCTTCCGCTCCGAGGCACGACCAGTCGGGACATCAAGGTTGCTTCCGATGCGAGTTTGTTGTCGCGTTCGTTGACTCAAGGGTCTGCCCCCCTGTACCGCTCCGTCTACGAAAGTAGTCCTTCCCACAGTGGGCATATGGGTTCGGTGCTTCCAAGCGAACGCAATGTCTGGGCTTCCACATTTTGCGCAGACGTTTTTCCGTCCGGTGTTGCGCATGAATGTGTAGATGGGACCTGGGAGCATCAACAGAAGAAAGGGCAGCTTAAATACCCCCCACCCGTTGAAGATCGGCCAGCTCATCACAACCGGGATGCACAGTGTCAGGCCCCAAAGTAGTAACTCGACAACCAAGGAGCCCGGGGTGTGTAGAACTGGCTTACCAGCATGCCCACATGCCTTGCAAGACCGAGGAGCTCGGAACACCACGAAGTAAGCTGCCGCAAGTAGCCCTGCGAACAGCACCCCGGAAAGTATTTGGCGGAGGTCCTCGCTCATGGGGACATTCGCTGTTCAGCGGCCGCAAACATAACCACCTGTTTCATCTTTCCTCCCGTTGTTTCAAACTCAATGTAGCAGGGCCAACGCTGCCATAGCAACCGATGCAATCACCGTACTTTCTATGACGTGACGCTGCACTTATTGTGCTCGTGTCCAGTCTATCGGCATATGGCGTTAGGGCAGGCTGGGACCGCTTGGATCGCAACCAATCGGTCGTCCTACCCAGGGCCTCGCAAATTCTCCCGCGCCCTTCCCTCCAACCGCACCCGGAACCGCTCGGTCCCGTAGATCGCCGGCCGCGCCAGAAAACCCGCCAGCACCTGTTTGCGCTTGCGCCGGTACAGCCAGCCGGGCACCCAGCGGTATTCGGCGCGGACCTGGGCGTCGTATTCGGCAAAGCGGGCCGGCTCGGCGCCGAGGATGGCGAGGTCGATGTCCACCAGCAGGCGGGCGTCGGGATCGGTGGGCTCGGCGTCGTGGCAGGTGGCCATGATGAGGGCGCGCACGCGCTGCTGCACCGCGTCGTCCGCGCCGGCCTGCGCCAGGGCCTGGGTGGCCCAGTCGGCACTGCGGGCTTCGTTGTCTTTGCCCTTGGGGTCGTACACCGCGTCGTGGAACCACAGCGCGAGTTCGACTTCACCGGGGTGCAGGGCCAGGTCCAGCGCAGGTTCGAGCAGGGCCAGGCATTCGCGCAGGTGCTGGGTGGTGTGGTAGTGGCGCTGCGGCTCGGCCCAGGCGTCCAGCAGGCGCTGCATCAGGCCGTCCGGGGCCGGCAGTCCCAGCGTGGCCCAGGCGCGTTGCCAGGAGCGGGCCAGCAACGCTGTTTCGGTGGACGATGCGCGGGGCACGGCGTGCTGGTCCATGGCGGATACCGTCACCGGCCCGGCGCCTGCAGCAGCCCCTTGGCCGCTTCGATGCGCAGGGCCAGCGGGGCGGTGGGGTCGTTCATGACGGACAGCAGGAAGGCACGCGGGTCTTCGTGCCGGCCCAGGGTGCTGGTGCCTGTGCTGGATGCGGCGGTGGTGGCCGCGGGTGCCCTGGCGGGCGAGGCCACAGGTGCCGGCATGGCAGGCACAGCAGGTTTTTCGGCGGGGGCCAGCGCGGCGCGCGCCCGGCGCAGCGGGGTGGCGGTGATGGGGCGCAGGCGTGCCAGCAGGTCGGCCTGGGCGTCGGCACCGGGTTCGAAGTCCAGCGCCGGGTCGTCGCCGAACACGGCGGGCAGGTCGGACGTGACGAAGGCGGCCCAGCGTTCGGGGCCGGCGGCGAACGGCGGGCAGACCGGCGGCGCTGCGCTGGCGTCGGCGGAGGGCCAGGCGCGCAGGCGGTCGGCGCGCACATCGGCCAGGTAGCGGCGCTGCAGCTGGGCCAGCAGTTGGGCGGCCTCGGCGCGGGGCAGCGGGTCGGCCAGGGCGAACCAGAGTTCGAACGCGTCGCTGCCGTTGACGGCGATGGCGGGTTCGGGCCAGTCGAAGTCGGCCTGCACGCCGCGCCACAGGGGTGCGAGCGCGGCCCAGTCGGCGGGGCTGTGCAGGGCCAGCACCAGGGCGCGCACGGCGGGGTCGGTGGCGGGCAGCTGGCCGCTGGGGCCGGCGGCAAACAGGCGGCGGTGTTCGGCGGGTAGGCGGCTCATGCGCGGATGTTAGCCCGCGCGCGCCGGCTCAGCAGCACGGCCGCGAGGGTCTGCACGGCCTGGCGGCGCTGCTGGCGGCGCGCACGGGGCCCCATCGCCACGGCCACAGGCGATGGCGGGAGCACCACCACGGGCGGGCGCCTTGCCCGCCAGCGGCGCCAGCCCAGGCCAGCCAGTGCACCGGCCAGCAGGGGCAGCCCGATCCACACCAGTTCCTGCCCCAGCCGGCCCAGGCCGAACAGCGGCACGCCCTGCATGGGGATGGGCCGCCAGGGCAGGCAGTGGCGGGCGCCGTCCAGCGGCCAGAGCCAGGCGTTGCAGATGCCGCGGTCGAACAGGCCGTCGATGAGCGGGTGCGACAGGGTGCACAGCGCCAGGAAGGCGCCCACGAAGGCGCGCCGCCGGCCACCGGCGGGGGCCAGCAGCGCCCCCAGCAGGCCCACCAGCAGCGCAAAGCCGATGGAGTGGCTGAAGCCGCGGTGGCCGTAGGTGCCGCTGTAGGTGTCGATGCGCAGCAGGTAGAGCGCGAAGTCGGCGTCGGGCAGCACGGCGCAGGCCGCGCCGGCCAGGGTGAGGCGCCAGCCCACGGTGCGCGGGCCGATGGCGACGGCCAGCGCCACGGCGGGCGCGAAGTGCAGGTAGGTGGCCATGGGGCAGCGCCTGTCAGCCGCGGGCCGCCGGCACGGGCGCGGCCCCCGCGTCGCTGCCCATGACGTTGTACCAGTCGAGCTTGCGGGTGGCGACCATGATGGCGGCGAGCACGCCGAACAGCAGCAGCGAACCCATCATGAGCGCGTTGTCTTCCGACACCAGGATGCCGTAGAGCACGCCATAGAGCGCGGCCAGCATGCCGCCCATGCCCAGGCCGGCGCGCCAGCCGCCCAGCACGTGGCGCAGGTAGTGGGCCAGCAGCGCCATGCAGGCCAGGCTGGCCAGCGCGTAGGCCAGGCGGAAGTCCAGGTGTTCGGACAACGAAAGCAGCAGCAGGAAGAACAGCACCAGGGCGGCGCCGATCATGAGGTACTGCATGGGGTGGATGCGCCAGCGCTTGACCATCTCCAGCACGAAGAAGCTGGCGAAGGTGAGCACGATGAACATGAGGCCGTACTTGGTGGCGCGCTCGCTCAGGCGGTAGACGTCCACCGGGTCCTGCAGCGAGACCGAGAAGCCTTCGGGCTCCACGCGTTCGTCACCACCGGAGAGGAACTGCTGCTGCGCCTGGGTGGACAGCGAAGGCACGCTCCAGCTGGCCTTGAAACCGCCCTCGCCCACCTCGCGGGTGCGCGGCAGGAAGCTGCCGTCGAAGCTGGGGTGCGGCCAGGGCGATTCGAGGCTGACGCGGTTGTCGTCGGCCAGCGGCAGGTAACCGATGCGGCCGGTGCCAGCCAGGTCCAGGCCGAGCGTGAAGTCCAGTGCTGCGTCGGGCTTCAGCAAGCTGGCATCGAGCGGCGCCGCCAGCGGCAGGGGCAGCTTGCCCTGGGCCGGAGCGGCGGCCACGGTCAGGGCCTGGCCCTGCAGGCGCAGATCGGGCCGCCCCATGAGGCCGCGCAGGTCGCTCACGCCCAGCAGCACCAGCGGCTGGCCCAGCGTGATCTGCCCGCCCTTCTCGCGCGGGGCGATGCCAGGCCAGACGAAGCGGCCGCTGCTGTCGTGCCGGCTGTTGTAGACGGTGACCGGGAAGATGCCGCGCCAGCGGGTTTCGGTGGTCAGGCGGCTGCGCGTGTCCAGCGTGGCCGGGAACAGGGTGAACACACGTTCTTCCTGCACGGTCTCCTGCCGTTCGGTGCCGCGGGCGGCGTCCACCACCACGGTGCGGACCCAGGTTTCGGTGTAGGGCACGCGCAGCACCGGGCCGCTGAGGACCTGTTCGCCGGCGTGGGCGCGGGCCACGTCGCGGGTGGCCTGGTCGCGGTACAGGCTGCGTTCGGTGATGACGCCGCCGATCATCAGCAGCGGAATGCCCAGCAACAGCATCACCAGGCCAATGACGATGGTCTTGCTCAACAGGGGGTATCGGTTCACATCTCGCTCCAGGGGTTGGGATGGAACGATTCTGGAAAGCGCCCGTGCGGCGCTCACGCAGCCGGTGTGAAGCGAATGTGAAGTGGCGCCGGCGGGTCCGCCACCTTCAGGCGGGCAGCGTCCAGCGGGCCTCGCAGCCGGTGGGGTCGCTGACGTTGCCGATCTGCAGCTGCCCGCCGTGCAGCTGGCTGACCTCCTGCACGAAGCACAGGCCCAGGCCGGAGCTTTTTTCCTGCGTGTCGGCGCGCGGCAGGGAATAGAAGCGCTCAAAGATGCGGTCTTGCGCGTAGTCCGGAATGCCCGGCCCCTGGTCGCGCAGGCGCCAGGTGAGCTGCCCGGGTGCGGTGTGAATGGCGACGGTCAGCACACCGCCGTGGGGCGAGAAGTCGATCGCGTTGTCCAGCAGGTTCTGCAGCGCCTGGGCGATCAGGAAGCGGTCGCCGCGCACGCTGGCGCTGGCGGGCAGCGCAGCGTCGACGCTCAGGGCCTTGCGGCGCAGGCGCGGCTCGGCGGTCTGCAACAGCTCGCGCGTGAGCGCAGCCAGGTCCACCGGTTCCACGTGCGGCAGGCGGCGCAGCTGTTCCACATCGGCCAGCGCGAGCAGCCGGTCGATCAGCTGCTGCAGGCGCTCGGTCTGGCGCTGGATGTTGCCGGCAAAGCGCTGGCGATCGGCCTCGGGCAGCGGTTCCTGCAACAGCTCGGAGGCACCGCGGATGGCGGCCAGTGGACTCTTGAGTTCGTGCGTGAGGGTGTGCACGTAGGTCTCGACATAGGCCTTGTCTTCGAGCCGGATGCGCATGCGCTCCACCGCCTGCGCGAGGTCGCTGAACTCGGTGTTGCCCGACAGGCGGCCCATGCGCGGCAGCTCGGCCCGTTCACCCTGCGCAACGGCGTTGGCGTAGCCGCGCAGGCGCGAAAGCGAACTGGCCATCCACCAGGTGAACAGCAGGCCGATGCACAGCGAGATGCCCAGCAGCGCCCAGGACCAGGCGAGGATGCGGTCGCGGCTGCGCGCGATGTAGGGTTCCAGCGTGTGGTTGGGGCGGGAGACGGTGAGCGCGCCGATGATGCGCGCGCCATCGCGCACGGGCGCGGCCACGTGCATCACCGTGCGGTCGGCGTCGTAGGGGCTTTCGCCGCTGGAGCGGGCGCCGTATTCACCGCGCAGGGTGCGCAGCACGTCGTTCCACTGCGAATGGTCGCGCCCGATGTCCTGCCCCTGGCTGTCGAAGACGACGATGCCGCGCGCGTCGGTGACGGTGATGCGGTAGTGGATGCGGTCCTTGCGGAAGCCCCAGATGCTCGCGCCGGGGTCCACCCGGGGCAGCGCCGTCATGGCCTGCGCAAAGGCGCCGCTGGCCAGGGTGCCGGCCTTGAGCTCGGGCGCGGCCAGCAGGGCCAGCGCGTTGGCCGCATCGACCAGACTGTCCTCCATGGCCAGGCGGGTGCCGGGCTTGACCTCGTCCACGAAGACGCGCAGCACCACGAACAGCGCCAGCCCCAGCACCAGGAAAAAGCCGAGCAGCAGGCGCAGGCCGATGCGCATGGTGGGCGGGCCTCAGGCCGTGGCCTGCAGCGAATAACCCATGTGCCGATGGGTCTGGATCAGCTCGGCGCCGGCGCCGGCCTCGCGCAGCTTGGCGCGCAGCTGCTTGATGTGGGCGTCCACCGTGCGGTCGGCGGTGTCGGGTGCGTCGTCCCAGACCAGCTCCATGAGTTCGGCGCGCGAGAAGATGCGCTGCGGCCGCCTGAGCAGCGTGGCCAGCAGGCGGTATTCGTAACGCGTGAGGGCCAGCCACTGCGCGCCACAGCGGATGCGCTGGGCCGTCTCGTCCAGCAGCAGCTGGCCACTGGCAGCGGGCGGGACGGCAGGGCCTACCGCCGTGGCGACGGCCGCGGCCGCGCTGCGCCGCAGGATGGCCTTGACCCGGGCGCAGACCTCGCGCGGCGAGAAGGGCTTGACCACATAGTCGTCGGCGCCGAGTTCGAGCCCGAGCACGCGGTCGATCTCTTCGCTGCGGGCGGTAAGGAAGACCACCGGCAGTTCGCTGGAGCGGCGCAGCTGCCGGCAGACGTCGAAGCCGCTGCCGTCGGGCAGGCCGACGTCGAGGATGGCCAGGTGGGGCGGCTGGGCGGCCAGGCGGTCCAGCGCATCGCGCACCAGGCGCACGTGCTCGACTTCAAAGCCCTCGCTGCGCAGCGCGTACAGCAGCGTGTCGGCGATCGCCGGTTCGTCTTCCAGCAGCAGGATGCGTTGCGCCATGGCCGGACGCGCTGCCCGCGACCGCCGTCAGGCGTGCGCGCGGTTGAGCTGCTGCGCGATGAGGTCGTGGTTGAGCCAGAGCACCGGGCCTGCGGGCTGGGCCGACTCGTTGAACATCAGCCAGCCGGACGACTCGATCACCAGGGTGCTGAGCAGGTCGGTGATGAGCGCATTGCGGTCCTTGTGCATGGCGACCAGGTCGTCGCTGGCACCGATCATGAGGTCGGCCAGGTCCTGGCTGTTGGCCATGGGCCAGGCCGCGAAGTTGTCGTAGCGCTTCATCACGTCGCTGGCGTAGAAGTCGGCGATGCGCTGCATCACCACGGCAAGGCCGGCTTCACCATCGTTCAGGCGCTCGGCGCAGTCCTTCCAGATGCCCTCGGCCCAGGCGCCGCCGTTTTCGCGGCGCAGGGCGCGCAGCAGGGAGAACAGGGGCAGCTCCACGCCCGAGAAGATGTCCGACGAGTTGGTGCGGATCTCGGGGCAGTTGTAGACCGTGGCCTTGACGCCCTGGGCCCACGCGTCCTGCGCGATGCGCTCCAGGCGCATCTTGGCGTAGCCCTGGGTGTAGTTGTGGTAGCTCTGCCACTTGTACTCGTCACCGATGAGGATGACGGTGCCGTGGTAGCCGTAGGCGCTGTAGCAGGCGCTGCCGCCGGTGCGCTGCACGCGCTCGCGGATGGCGGCGCTGCCTTCGATGAGGTGGCCGAAGGTGTTGGCCGACACCTCGTCGAAGTTCATCAGGATGAGCTTGCCCAGGTCGCTTTGCAGCAGCACGTCGGACGACTGGTGGCGGTCACCGCGGCCCTTGTAGATGCGGTTGGCAATCGCCAGGAAGACCTTGGCCTTGGGAATGCCACCGGCCATGGTGTGGGCGAAGAAGACTTTGGCGCCGTCGGGGATCATGCCGTCGAGCGTGGCCATGACCTGGGCCACCGAGGCCTTGAAGCGGGCGACGCCGACCTCGCGGCACTGTGCAATGCGGTCCCAGTCGAGCTTGTCTTCGGTCCAGGTCTTGAGGGTGAGCTTGCCCAGCATCTCGGTGGGCGTGGGCGTGCCCGCGGGGGCGTCCATGTCGAAGCCGGCCATCAGGGGCACGTTGATGATCTTGCCGCCCAGGTTGGCTTCGGCGGCGGCCAGTTCTTCGTCGTTGAGCGGGCGCAGCGTGCCATCGGTTTCGCGGCGACCGACGGTGATGCCGACGATGGTCATGCCGGCGGCGCGGGCCTGGGCCACCAGACCATTGGCGTAACCGCGGCCGAACAGCTCGCCGAAGAGCACGAACACGTCACCGGCACGGAACGCGTGGGGTTGCGGGAGTCGGGTCAGGTTGGTGGGGCCGTTCATGTTCGGTTCTCGGTCGTTGTTCGGGGTGCAGATGCGGTGGCCGTTGCACAGGCCAGAGGCCTGCAAGGGTCGGCGGACAGCCGCGTACTCTAACGGATCGGGCCTGGGGCTTCGTCGGGCCCGGACCGGCTGGCCCAGGCCGCCGGGCAGGGTGCCGCCCGCGGCTTTGGTGGCCGCTGGGCGCCTGCCAACCCCGAGTCAGCCCCGAGCAACGCCAGTGATGGACACCCCAATACCCATACTCTCAATCGCGCATATAGGGTTTATCCCAAGCAACTGGCGCAATATCGTACCGATGCCACCAGATTGCGTACAAACCACGCAAGACGCTGTCGCCAGAATTCGCCCCACGGCTTCAGACACCGTAGAACCCCAGAAGAGAGACTTCTTCCATCCATCCAACCCTGGAACCCTCAGGAGACACACTGTGAAATTCCGCCTTGCCACCGTGTTCGCCGCCGGCCTGCTGGCCGCCGCCGGCGCCAACGCCGCCACCGAGCTCGTGATCGCGACCGTGAACAACGGCCACATGATCGAGATGCAGAAGCTCAGCAAGAACTTCGAAGCCGCCAACCCCGACATCAAGCTCAAGTGGGTGACGCTGGAAGAAGGCGTGCTGCGCCAGCGCGTGACGACCGACATCGCCACCAAGGGCGGCCAGTTCGACATCATGACCATCGGCATGTACGAAGCGCCGATCTGGGGCAAGAAGGGCTGGCTGCAGGAGCTCAAGACCGACGCCGCCTACGACGCCAACGACCTGCTGCCCGCCATCCGCAGCGCGCTGACCGTGGGTGGCAAGCTGTACGCCGCCCCGTTCTACGGCGAGTCGTCCATGCTGATGTACCGCAAGGACCTGGCCGACAAGGCCGGCGTCAAGGTGCCCGAGAACCCGACCTGGCCGCAGATCGCCGACCTGGCCAAGAAGATCCACAACCCGCCCAACACCTACGGCATCTGCCTGCGCGGCAAGCCGGGCTGGGGTGACAACATGGCCTTCCTGTCGACCCTGGTCAACACCCACGGTGGCCAGTGGTTCGACATGAGCTGGAAGCCGCAGCTGGAAACCAAGCCCTGGAAGGACGCCATCACCTTCTACGTCGACCTGCTGAAGAACTACGGCCCTCCGGGCTCGTCGGCCAACAGCTTCAACGAAATCCTGGCCCTGACCAACTCCGGCAAGTGCGGCATGTGGATCGACGCGACCATCGCGGCCTCGTTCGTGAGCGACCCCAAGCAATCGAAGGTGGCCGACCAGATGGCCTTCGCCCAGGCCCCCACCGCCGTGACCCCGAAGGGCGCGAACTGGCTGTGGTCCTGGAACCTGGCCATCCCGGCCGGTTCGCAGAAGGTGGACGCCGCGCAGAAGTTCGTGACCTGGGCGACCAGCAAGGAGTACATCCAGCTCGTGGCCAAGACCAACGGCTGGGCCAACGTGCCGACCGGCACCCGCAAGAGCACCTACGCCTCGCCGGAATTCCAGAAGGCGGCCCGCTTCGCCGCGGCCGAACTCAAGGCCATCGAATCGGCCAACCCGACCGACTCGACCCTGCCCAAGAGCCCGTATGTCGGCGTGCAGTTCGCCGCCATTCCGGAGTTCCAGGCCATCGGCATCGCGGTGGGCCAGCAGATGAGCTCGGCCCTGGCCGGCAAGACCACGGTGGACGCCGCGCTGAAGGCCTCGCAGGTGGCCGCCGATCGTGAAATGAAGAAGGCCGGCTACTACAAGTAAGCCCGCCACAGGCCCTGCCTGAGCGCCCCCTCTCCCGCCCGCGGGAGGGGGGTTTTCCCCTCTCACGTCCGTTGCCATGAACCGCCCCACTTCGCGCACCCTGCCGCGCCTGTTGCTGACGCCCGCGGTGGCCACTCTCTTCCTCTGGATGATCGTGCCGCTGGTGATGACGATCTACTTCTCCGTCATCCGCTACAACCTGATGCAGCCGGACGTGACCGGCTTTGCCGGGCTGGAGAACTTCGAATACTTCGTGACCGACCCGTCGTTCACGACCTCGGTGATCAACACCATCCTGCTGCTGGGCAGCGTGATCCTCATCACCGTGATCCTGGGTGTGGCGATCGCCCTGCTGATCAACGAGCCCTTTGCCGGCCGCGGCCTGGTGCGCGTGCTGCTGATCTCGCCCTTCTTCGTCATGCCCACGGTCAACGCGCTGATGTGGAAGAACATGATGATGAACCCCATCTACGGCGTGCTGGCCCAGGTCTGGGCCTTCTTCGGCGCAGCGCCCATCGACTGGTTGACCGACTTCCCGCTGCTGTCGGTGATCATCATGGTCAGCTGGCAGTGGCTGCCCTTTGCCACGCTGATCTTCATGACCGCGTTGCAGAGCATGGACCGCGAGCAGCTCGAAGCCGCGCGCATGGACGGCGCCACCTACGGCCAGCAGCTGCGCTACCTCTACCTCCCGCACCTGGGCCGTTCGGTGGCCGTGGTGGTGATGATCGAGCTGATCTTCCTGCTCTCCATCTTTGCCGAGATCTACACCACCACCGGTGGTGGCCCGGGTGATGCCAGCACCAATGTGGCTTTCCTGATCTTCAAGCAGGCGTTGCTGAACTTCGACGCCGGCGTGGCCTCTGCTGGTGCCCTGTTCGCCGTGCTGCTGGCCAACATCGCCGCGATCTTCCTGATCCGCATGGTCGGCAAGAACCTCGACAAATAAGGCTTCCCATGGCTCGTCAATCCACCTTCACCCCCGCCTACGCGGTCCGCACCGTGGCCGCCTGGGCCGTGGCCCTGCTGCTGTTCTTCCCACTGGGCTGGCTGCTGCTGACCGCGTTCAAGACCGAGCTGCAGGCCATCGCCGTGCCGCCCGAGCTGTTCTTCAGCCCCACGCTGGAGAACTTCCACGAGGTGCAGGAACGCAGCGACTACCTGCACTACGCCTGGAACTCGGTGGTCACCAGCGTGGTGTCCACCGTGCTGGGTCTGGCCATTGCGGCGCCCGCCGCCTACGCCATGGCCTTCCACAAGGGCCCGCGCGACAAGGACATCCTGATGTGGATGCTGTCCACCAAGATGATGCCGGCCGTGGGCGCCCTGGTGCCCATCTACGTGCTGGCCCAGAAGAGCCAGCTGCTGGACACCCAACTGGGCCTGATCATCGTCTTCACGCTGTCCAACCTGCCCATCATGGTCTGGATGCTGTATTCGTCGTTCAAGGAGATCCCGCGCGAGATCCTGGAAGCCGCGCGCATGGACGGCGCCACGCTCTGGCAGGAAGCCGTCAAGGTGCTGCTGCCGCTGGGCATGGGCGGCCTGGCCTCCACCGGCCTGCTGTGCCTGGTGCTGAGCTGGAACGAGGCGTTCTGGAGCCTGAACCTGAGCTCCGCCAAGGCCGGCACCCTGGCCACGCTGATCGCGAGTTACTCCAGCCCCGAGGGCCTGTTCTGGGCCAAGCTGTCCGCCGCCTCGCTCATGGCCATCGCGCCCATCGTGGTCTTCGGCTGGTTCAGCCAGAAACAACTTGTTCAGGGCCTCACGTTCGGTGCGGTCAAGTAATCACACACAAGAGACAACCCATGGCCTACCTGCAACTCCAAGGCATTGAAAAGTTCTTCGGCGACCACCGCGCCATCAAGGGCATCGACCTGTCCATCGAGAAGGGCGAGTTCATCGTCTTCGTCGGCCCGTCCGGCTGCGGCAAGTCCACCCTGCTGCGCCTGATCGCCGGGCTCGAACACATCGACGGCGGTCGGCTGGTGCTCGACGGCAAGGACATCACCCAGGCCCCTTCGTCCAAACGCGACCTGGCGATGGTGTTCCAGAGCTATGCGCTGTACCCGCACATGAGCGTGTACGAAAACATGTGCTTCGCGCTCAAGCTGGCCAAGGTCGATCCCAAGGTCATCGACGAGAAGGTGCAGAACGCGGCGCGCATCCTCAACCTCACGCAGTACCTGCAGCGCACGCCCAAGGAACTCTCGGGCGGCCAGCGCCAGCGCGTGGCCATCGGCCGCGCCATCGTGCGCTCGCCCAAGGTGTTCCTGTTCGACGAGCCGCTGTCCAACCTGGACGCCGCCCTGCGCGGCCAGACCCGGGTGGAGATCGCCAAGCTGCACCGGGACCTGGGCGCGACCACCATCTACGTCACGCACGACCAGGTCGAAGCCATGACGCTGGCCGACAAGGTCGTCGTGCTGCGCGACGGCGTCATCGAGCAGGTGGGCACGCCGCTGGAGCTCTACGACCGGCCAGCCAACCAGTTCGTGGCGCAGTTCATCGGCACGCCGCAGATGAACGTGCTGCCGCTGCAGCAGGTGCCGGCACTGGTGTCGCAACAGGCCCCTGCCGGTGCGGTGGGTGGCGCCATCGGCCTGCGACCGGAGAGCGTGAGCGTGCGAGCCACGGGCAGCACCCCCGTACCCGGCCAGGTGGACCTGGTGGAAGCGCTGGGCGCCGAGACGCTGATCTACGTGAGCACGCCGAACGGCGCGCAGTTCGTGGCGCGCCAGAACGAGCGCACCGGTCTGCACGCCGGGGACGCGGTGAGCCTGGAGATCGACGCCTCGCAGGCCCACTGGTTCGACACCGCCGGCCGCGTGGTCGCCGCGCGCGCTGCCTGACGCCATGAGCCCATCGTTTCCCCTGCAAGGCAAGACCGCCGCTGTCACCGGGGCGGCCTCGGGCATCGGTTTCGCCAGCGCCAAGGCCATGGCCGAGGCCGGCGCGCGCGTGGTGCTGATCGACCGCGACGCCGCTGCGCTGGACAAGGCCTGTGCCGCCATCGGCGACCGCGCCCTGCCCCTGGTGCTGGACCTGCTGGACCCGGCCCAATGCAACCGCCTGCTGGAACGCACGCTGGCGCTGACCGGCCAGCTGGACATCTTCCATGCCAACGCCGGTCTCTACGTCGGCGGTGACCTGCTGGACACCACCCCCGAAGCCATCGACCGCATGCTGAACCTCAACGTGAACGTGGTGATGAAGAACGTGCACAACGTGCTGCCGCACATGGTCGGCCGCGGCACAGGTGACATCCTGGTCACCAGTTCGCTGGCCGCGCACTACCCCACGCCGTGGGAGCCGGTCTACGCCTCGTCCAAGTGGGCCATCGACTGCTTCGTGCAGACCGTGCGGCGGCAGATGTTCAAACACGGCATCCGCGTCGGTTCGGTTTCACCGGGGCCGGTCATCACCGGTCTGCTGGCCGACTGGCCGGCCGACAAGCTGGCCGAGGCCAGGGCCAGCGGCAGCCTCATCGAGGCCGCCGAGGTGGCCGAGGTGCTGCTCTTCATGCTCACCCGCCCCCGCGGCATGACCATCCGCGACGTCGTGCTCATGCCCACGAACTTCGATCTCTGATTCCGCCCTCCCCCTCACGACCATGCACACCATCCTTCACCTCGGCCTGGGCTCCTTCCACCGCGCCCACCAGGCGGTCTATGTCCACCAGTTGCGCCAGCAGGGCGACACCCGCTGGTCCATCACCGGCGGCAACCTGCGCCCCGACATGCCCGAGACCATCGCCGCGCTGCAGGCGCAGAACGGCCGCTACACGCTGGAAACCGTCACGCCGCAGGGCGAGCGCAGCTACACCGTCATCGAATCGATCCGGCGCGTGATTCCCTGGCAGGACGACCTGGCGCCGCTGATCGCCGCCGGCGCCGACCCGTCCACGCGCATCATCAGCTACACCGTCACGGAAGCCGGCTACTACCTCGACGCCCACAACCGGCTCGACTGGGCCACCTTCCCCGACCTGCGCGCCGACCTGGAGACCGTGAGGCTGGGCCGCGCCGGCCACACCATCTACGGCGGCCTGGTCAGCATCCTGCGCGCACGCATGCAGGCCCAGGCCGGCCCGGTGACGCTGATGAACTGCGACAACCTGCGCCACAACGGCGAGCGTTCACGCGCCGGCCTGCTGCAGTTCATCGACTCGCTGGGCGACACCGCCCTCAGGGACTGGGTGCTGGAGCACACGCGCAGCCCCAACGCCATGGTCGACCGCATCACCCCGCGCCCCACACCCGATGTGGCAGAGCGCGTGAAGGCCGCCACCGGCTGGGACGACCAGGCAGCGGTCATGGGCGAGAGCTTCATCCAGTGGGTGATCGAGGACAACTTCATCGCCGGCCGTCCCGAGTGGGAAAAGGTCGGGGTCGAGATGGTGAACTCGGTCCAGGCATACGAAGAGGCCAAGATCCGCCTGCTCAACGCCACCCACAGCTGCATCGCCTGGGCCGGCACGCTGGCAGGCTACCGTTTCATCCACGAGGGCACGCTGGACCCCGAGATCCGGAAGATGGCCTACGACTACGTCACGGACGACGCAATTCCCGTCCTGCTGCCCTGCCCGATCAACCTGGAGCAGTACCGCGACGTGGTGCTCGACCGCTTCGGCAACCCAGCCATCGCCGACACCAACCAGCGCGTGGCCATGGACGCCTTCTCCAAGATCCCCGGCATGATCGCGCCCACCATCCGCGACAAGCTCGCGCGTGGCGGTTCCTTCGACAGCGTGGCACTGCTGCCGGCGCTGTTCCTGGCCTACCTGCAGCGCTGGCACAAAGGCCAGATCCCCTACACCTACCAGGACCAGGCCATGGACCCGGCCGTGGCGCACGCCATCTGTGAGGCGGCCGACCCCGTGGCGGCCTACGCGGCCGACACCACGCTCTGGGGCGAGATGGCCAGCCGACCCGAACTGGTCGGGGCCCTTCGCAAGGCCTACGCCCGGGTGCAGGACTTTGTTGCCACACGCCGCGTGGGCTGAAGCGGTGTAACCTGATTCCGCCATGACCGTCCGCACACCCGTCGCACCGCGCCAGCTCAAGCCCGAACTGGAGCGTGACTTCAGCCGCTCTCCCGCGCTGGGCTACGAGCCGCCGGACGAGGTGGGCTTTGTGCGCTGCCTGGAACACGGCTACCCCACGCCGCTGGCGCGCTGGCACTACCACGACGAGTACGAGCTGCACCTGATCACCAGCACCAGCGGCAAGGCCTTCGTGGGCGACTGGATCGGCCCCTTCCAGGCCGGGCACCTGGTGCTCACCGGCCCGCGCCTGCCGCACAACTGGGTCAGCATGGACATGCCCGAGGACGGTGTGCCCCAGCGCGATCTGGTGATCCAGTTCCCGCACGAGCCCCTGGTGAAGGCGGCCGACACCATTCCCGAACTGCGCGAGGTGTTGCCCCTGCTGGAACGGGCCAAGCACGGCATCGAGTTCTTCGGTCTGTCCGAAACGGCCGAACAGCACTGGAAGCGCGTGAAGACCGCCCGCGGCCTGCGCCGCCTCACGGCGTTCTGCGACTACCTGGCCGACCTGGCCGCCTGCACCGACTACCGGCTGCTCTCCAGCGTGCAGCTGCAGAGCGACGACGACGATGCGTCCATCGACCAGATCCACGACGTGGTCAGCCGCATCACCGACCACCTGGCCGACGACCACTCGGCCAGCGCCCTGGCGGCGGAGCTGGGCATGAGCGAGAGCCGGTTCAGCCGCTTCTTCCGCAAAGCCACCGGCAACACCTTCACCGACTTCGTCAACCGCGTGCGCATCAGCCGCGCCTGCCAGCTGCTGATGGACACCGACCAGCAGGTCACCCACATCTGCTACGAGGTCGGCTTCAACAACGTCGCCAATTTCAACCGCCGCTTCCTGGAAATCAAGGGCATGACGCCCACGGAGTTCCGCAAGCAATCGCTGACCCGGTTCAAGGGCGCTGCCTGACCCCCACGCTCCGCCGCTGCGCGGGTCGCTGCCCCCCAAGGGGGCTGATCCGGCTTGGGGCGGCCCGGCGCCGGATCGTTCTCTTCTTCCTACCCCACCGCCATGTTCCTCGGTCTCGATCTCGGCACTTCCGAACTCAAGGCTCTGCTGCTGTCCGACCAGCAACAGGTCATCGCCACCGCCCGCGCCCCCCTGACGGTGCAGCGCCCGCAACCGCTCTGGAGCGAACAGGACCCGGCCGCCTGGTGGGCTGCGCTCGAACGGGTGATGGACCAGCTGCTCACCAGCCACCCGCAGGCGCTGGCGCAACTGCAGGGCATCGGCCTCTCGGGCCAGATGCACGGCGCCACGCTGATCGACCGCCATGAAAGGGTCCTGCGACCGGCCATCCTCTGGAACGACGGCCGCAGCGGTGCCCAGTGCGAGCAGCTCACGCGCGACGTGCCGCAGCTCTCGGCCATCACCGGCAACCTGGCCATGCCCGGCTTCACCGCGCCCAAGCTGCAGTGGGTGCGCGAACACGAGCCGGAGGTGTTCGCACAGGTGGCCCGCGTGCTGCTGCCCAAGGACTGGCTGCGCCTGATGCTCACCGGTGAAGCGGTCAGCGAGATGTCCGACGCGGCCGGCACGCTGTGGCTGGATGTCGGCCGGCGCGATTGGTCCGACGTGATGCTCACCGCCACCGGCCTGACCCGTGCCCACATGCCGCGACTGGTCGAGGGCAGCGCGGTGTCCGCCTTCGTCAAGTCCGACCTCTGCACACGCTGGGGCCTGCCGGCACGTGTGCCGGTGGCCGGTGGCGCGGGCGACAATGCCGCCAGCGCCGTGGGCATGGGCCTGGTGCGTCCGGGCGAAGGCTTCGTTTCGCTGGGCACCTCGGGTGTGGTTTTCGTCAGCGGTGCCGCCTTCGAGCCCAACCCGGCCCAGGCCCTGCACGCCTTCTGTCACGCCCTGCCCGATCGCTGGCACGTGATGAGCGTGATGCTCAGTGCGGCGAGCGCCGTGACCTGGGCCACGCGCCAGCTGGGGTACGACAACGAAGCCGCCCTGCTCAGCGCCGCCTGCGCCCTGAGCGCGGAAGGACAGCAGCAGGCGCCGCTGTTCCTGCCCTACCTGAGCGGTGAACGCTCGCCGCACAACAACCCGCTGGCCACCGGCGCCTGGGTGGGTCTGCGCGCACAGCACGAACGCGCCCACCTGGCCTACGCCGTGGCCGAAGGCGTGGGTTTCGGCCTGCTCGACGGCCTGAACACCATCCCGCCCAAGCAGCCCCCGCTTCAAAGCCTGTCGCTGGTGGGTGGCGGCTCACGCAGCGACGGCTGGGCCCAGCTGCTGGCCGACATATTCGGCCTGGCGCTGACCCGCCACCAGGACGCCGAGAGCGGCGGCGCCATGGGCGCGGCGCGCCTGGCCTGGCTGGCCACGGGCGCACCCGTGGACACGGTCTGCACCACGCCGCCGGTGCTGCGCCGTTTCGAACCCGACGCCGCCCGCCAAGCCCGGCTGCGTGAACGGCACGCCCGGTTTGGCGCTCTGTACGAGGCCATGAACAGCGCCATGAACCCCCAGTGAGGTCGGCCGTCGCCCCTTTCGGTACGATCGGGGCGATGTACCGCGCGCTGTTTCGCCACCTGCTGACCGTTTGCCTCTGCTGCCTGGCGGCCACCGCCAGTGCCCAGACGCTGAAACCGACCGGGGAGCCGGTCCGGTACTGGATCGACGCCGACGGCACCGCCACGGCCGACCAGGTGGCAGCCCTGCCACCAGCCGACTGGCAACCGCTGCGCCAGCGCACGTTCAACCTGCCCAGCGGCGCCCTTTGGTTGCAGCTGCGTCTGTCGAACCTGCCCGACGACACGCCCCATGTGCTGCTGATGGACAGTTCGGCCTTCACCGACCGCGCCAGCCTGTACCAGTTGCGCGACGGTATCTGGGTCGGGCAGCACGCGGGCGACCACATACCGGTGGCGCAATGGTCACACCCCGACCGCTCGCCGGTTTTTGCGCTGGACAATGCCGACGGGTCGCGCGAACTGTTGTTGCGGCTGGAGAACCGCCCGGCCCCCCTGAGCGTTCAATGGCGGGTGCTGCCAGCAGGCGAGCTGCAGCAGTCCAGGGCCTGGACCTTGCTGCTGGTGGGAGGCTACCTGGGTTTTGGCCTGTTGGTCATGTTCCTGGGCTGGGTGCATGCGCGGCTCTACCGCGACCGCAGCTTCATCGCCTACCTGCTCTACGTGGGCAGCATGCTGGGCTTCCAGGCCGCGTTTACCGGCATCGGCGGCTTTTTCTTCTGGCCCCACTCGGCGGCCTGGAACAACGCTGCCCCCCCGGTCTTCATGCTCTGGCTCACGGCGTCGGGCATCTGGTTCGTGCGCGAGGTCATCCACCTGTCCCGCCACAGCCCGCGACTGGACCGCCTCGTGCTCGCCTGGTGCGCCTTCGGACTGATCTACCCCGCGGTTTACCTGGCCTGGCACAGCACCGCGGCCTATGCGCTGCTGAACCTGTACGGCCTGTTGTCGGTGCTGCTCTCCATTGCCCTGTGCCTGTGGGCCTGGCGCAAGGGTGAACGCTACGCTGGCTGGATCGCACTGGGCTTTCTGCCGGTGCACCTGGGTTATCCGTTTCCGGCGCTGCGCGCGGCCGGTGTGCTGCCCGACAGCTGGGCCGCGCAGTACGCGGTGCTGATCGGCTCGGCCATCGAGATCCCCCTGCTGCTGTTCATCCTCCACCAGCGGGCCAAGCGCTCCAGCGAGAACCGGGCGCGGCTGCGGGCGATCGACAGCAGCGACCCGCTCACCGGCCTGACCATGACCCCGGTGCTGAACCTGCGGCTGCGCGACGCCATCCGCCGTGCCCGGCGCTACAAGCATTCCTGTGGCTTGCTGGTGGTGGAACTGGCCAACCACGCCGACCTGCGCCTGCGGCTGGGTCGCGAAGCCGCCGACCGGGCCCTGGTGGTGGCCGCCGCCCGCCTGACCCGCGTGGTGCGCGACGTGGACACGGTCTGCCGTGTCTCGGACACCCGCTTCGCGGTGCTGGTCGAGGGTCCCTTGCCGCAGGAGCAGCTGCGCCTGCTGGCCCAGCACATGGTCGCCAAGGGGCTGGAGCCCGCGTCCATGCTGCCCGAGGACACCAGCCTGCGTTTCCGGCTGGCCACCACCTTGCTGCCGGCCGACCAGCCCGCCGCCGCCGAGGAAGAGGAGCGCCTGGAAGCCCGGCGCGCGCTGGACCGGCTGCAACGCGCGCTGGACGAACCGGGCGAAGACAACCGGCGGCCGGTGATCCACCTGCCGCGCGAGCAGGCTTCAGACCTGATGGTTCAAGGTGTTGCGACCGGGCAGCCCCTGCCCGACGCGGCCTCCAGATAAGGGATCAGCGTCGGCCCCATCGCGTTGAGGATCTGCACCGGCAGCCCGGAGGTGAAGCGGTGACGCGCGGCGTCGGGACCCACCACATAGGCGGTGATGGTGCCGAAGTAGCGCGGGCCCAGGTAGAAGACGAAGGTGGCGGTGCGATTGAGCGCCAGCGCGGCGCGCCCCTGCACCACCACACGGTTGTCGCCGGTGCCGGTCTTGCCGCCCGGTGACAGGTCTTCACCGGTGCTGCCGCGGAAGCTGCCCGACAGGCGCCGGGCGGTGCCCCGCTCCACCACCTCCGACAGGGCCTTGCGCAAGGCCCGCGCCACCTCCGGCGCCATCACGCGCTCGCCCGTCGCCGCAGGGCGGCCCAGGGACGTGGCCCACGGGGTGCCTTCGGCCAGCTGAAGACCGCTGAGGTGCCGGACCGGCAGGCGCACGCCATCGTTGACGATGATGCCCATGAGTTCGGCCAGCGCGGCGGGCCGGTCGCCCGAGCTGCCCAGCGCCGTGGCCAGCGACGGCACCAGCTGTGCGAAGGGATACCCCAGGCGGGCCCAGCGGTTGTGGATGTCCAGGAAGGCTTCGACTTCCAGCATGGTGTAGATGCGCGTGTCCTGCGCGCTCTTGGCACGGGTACGGAACAGCCAGCCGTAGACCTGCTGCCGCTCGGCCGTGCTGTCGGCCACGGCCTGGGCCAGGGTGGCGTCGGGACGCCGCAGACGGTAGGCCACCAGCCAGAGTTCAAGCGGGTGCACCCCGGCCAGATAGCCGCGGTCCGGCAGGTCGAACGCGTCCGGTGCGAAACGCGCATGCAGGCGCTCGACTTCCTCCGGGCCGGGTGCCCGGTCGACCAGCCGCTCTCGCAGGAAGATCGCCAGCGCCTGGGCCGAGGCCTCGGGCTCGAGGTACCGGAACACCGCGCTCAGCCGCTCGGGCGTGGGGCGCAGACCTTCGAGCAGCAGGGCCTGCAGCTCGGCGGGGGTGCGCTGGTCGGTCTTGCGCCAGAAACGGCGCAGGAAGGTCTGACCCTCACGATCGGCGAAGCGGGCCAGGTAAGTGCTGCGGCGGGGGTCGCCATCGTCTTCCAGCAAGCGGGCGGTGCTGCCCGGCACCTGGTACATGGTGTGACGCACGACCTCGCGCAGCAGGCGCACAAAGGGCAGGTTGATGGAGGCCTGCATGGCCTCGCGCAGCGTCGGCGAGCGCCGGTTGTCATCGGCATTGAAGTTGTTGAAGCTGTGCAGGCCACCGCCGGTGAAGAAGCGCTCGCCCGGATCGGCTGAGAACCGGCGCTCCAGCGCCGCTTCCAGCATCGCGTCCAGGCTGCGGTCCTGGGCACTGGTGAGGTGTTGCACGGCCCAGCGGGTGAGGGTGTCCTGCCGGTCAAACACGGTGGCGCCCAGGGCCTTCGGGTCTTGTGGCGCCAGCCGGGCGTGCAGGTCGGCCAACAGTTCCAGGTAGGTGGCGAGCACACGCAGCTTGGCCGTGGACCCCAGTTCCAGCTTGCTGCCCTCGTTGATGTCCAGGGGCTGTTGGGTGGTGTCGGTCTGCACGCGCACCAGGTTGCCACCCGGGGTGCGTTCGAGCAGGGTGAAGCTGTAGCGCACCTCGCCCAGGGTCTCGGCTTGCAGCATGCGTTCGCCCAGCAAGCCCTGCGTGCGTGCGAACCCGGGGTCACCCAGGCGTCCGAGGAAGTCGCTGACCGCGTCCTGCAGGCCGGTGTGCAAGGTGGTGTCGAGACTGGCATCGAGACGGTCGAGTTCGTACAGGGATGTGCCGAGCAAGCCCGCCAGACGGCTGCGCGCCACCGTGGTGCCCTTGCCCGGGTGGGTGGGCAACTGGGGCGGGTCCCGCACCATGTCGCGAAACGCCAGCCGCTGCTGCAGGGCGGCGTCGCGCCAGCCGGTGTCGATGATGCCCCCGGCGGCCAGCAGGCGCAGGTGCGCATCAGTGGTCTGCTCCAGATCCTCGCGCCCCTTGGCGAGATACCAGGAGGGGCGCCGGTGGGCCACCATGAGGGCCACGACCTGGCGCAGCACCTGGGCCCGCTCGGCCGGATCGGCCGCCAGGCCCTGCGCAGGTGTCAGCAGCGTGCGGGCACGCTCCAGATCGGTCCCGAACCACACCCACAGACCGTCGCCCAGTCCGTGCACCTCGCCATGCCGCGGCGCGGCGGCCAGCGGCACGGTGTTGAGGTAGTCCAGCACGATCTGGCGCCGCGCCGGCAACGTCTGGGCACCGCCCCGGTAGGCCCGCACGGTGGCCGAGACCATCTGGCGCAGTTTCTCGCGCGCGTCCGGCGTGATGCCGTCGGGCGAATGGCGGTACTTCTCGATCTGGGTGGCCAGCGTGCTGCCGCCGGGCGTGTCGAACTCGGGGTCGATGCGGCTGCCCAACTGCCCCAGGACGGCGCGACTGAAGCGCACCCAATCCACGGCCGGGTTCATCTGCGGCCGGTCCGGGTCCAGCAGATCGCGGTTCTCGATGTAGAGCAGGCTTTCGACGACCAGTGGCGGCACCTGCTCGAAGCGCTCGAACTGGCGGTAGGGGTAGCGGAACCGGAACACCGGGGCCCGGTGGCAGTCGTACACCGTCAGGCCGGCCTGGCTCTTTTCGCGGTAGGGCGCGTACCAGCCCCGGTCGAGGTGCTCCAGCAAGGCCGGACTCTGGCGCGCCTGAGCGGTGACCACCCAGTCGCGCGGCAGCAGGCGGTCCATCATGTCCGGGATGCGGGTGTAGCCCAGGCGCTGGTCGAACGGCCCCTGCACGGGATAGCGTGCCCGCTCGCTGGCGCCCGGCTCGGTACGGAAATCGAGTGCGGCGGCGTACTGCGTGGCGTAGCGGGCCTGCCAACGGGAGGTGTGTGCCTCGTCCAGCAGCAGCCACGCCAGACCGGCCAGCAACAGGACGCACAGCAGCAGCCCGCCCCACAGCCAGCGCCGCCGTGGCGGCCGTTCGCGGCCCAGCCCATCCTGCCCCAGTTCCGGGACCGCTCCACGGTCCATGTTCATTGCGTTTTCCGTCATGCCACCCACTGTCCACCGTGTGAGGGCGATTGTGTGGCATCCCACCCGCCCACCCGGCGTGAACGGGCAATCGCACATTCGGTTACGCCCACTTCACGTTCGGCGCAACAGCCCACCGGATAATTCCGCCCCATGTTTCTGCGTTTCCTGCGCCACCTTTCCGTCTGCCTGGCGTTTGTCGCACCGGCCCCGCTGCTGCTGACCCTGCCAGCGGTTCAGGCCGCGACCTTCGACCTGCCTCCGATCGACAAGATCGTCCACTACCAGCCCAAGCTGCCGCTGCAGGTGTACACCGCCGACGGTGTGGAGATTGCGCAGTTCGGCGCCGAGCGGCGCATCTACATGCCGCTGGCCCAGATGCCCAAGCTGATGCAGGATGCCCTGCTGGCCATCGAAGACACCCGCTTCCGGGAACATGGCGGTGTGGACCCCAAGGGCATGGCGCGCGCCGCACTGGCCCTGATCACCGGCGGCCGCAAGCAAGGTGCCAGCACCATCACCCAGCAACTGGTGCGCACCATGCTGCTCACGCGCGAGCTGAGCTTCGAGCGCAAGTCCAAGGAGATCCTGCTGGCCTTCGACGTGGAGAAGGCGCTGACCAAGGACCGCATCCTGGAGATCTACATGAACGAGATCTTCCTGGGCCAGCGGGCCTACGGCTTCGAAGCGGCCGCACAAACCTACTTCGGCAAGTCGCTGGGCCAGCTCTCGGTGGCCGAGATCGCCATGCTCGCCGGCCTGCCGCAAAACCCCTACTACGCCAACCCGGTGGCGAACTTCGAACGCGCCACGCAACGCCAGCGGGTGGTGCTGCAGCGCATGCGCGAAGTCGGTGTGATCAACGACGCGCAGCTGGCGGCCGCCCAGTCGGAGAAGCTCGTGATCCGGCCGCCGGGTCAGCGCAGCATCGACGCCGCGCACGTGGCCGAGATGGCGCGGCGTGCGGTGTTCGAGCGCTTCGGCGAGGCGGCCTATTCGGGGGGCTTTCGCGTCACCACCTCCTTGGTCTCGGCCGACCAGCGCGCCGCCACGGTGGCTCTTCAACGCGGTGTGCTGGCCCAGGACCGGCGCGGCGGCTGGCGCGGCCCGGAGGCCCTGGAGAAGCTGCCGGACGCCCAGGGCGCCGAACTCGAACGGGCCGCCGCCGAGGCCCTCAAAGGTGTGCGAGACGACGACCTTCTGCGCGCCGCCATCGTGCTGTCGGTGTCGGCCAAGGAAGTGCAGGCGCAGCTGGCCAGTGGCGAACCGGTGCGCATCAGCGGCGAGAGCCTGCAATGGGCGCGTGCAGGCCTGTCTGCCAAGGCCAAGGACGCGCTGAAGATCCAGCGCGGCTCGGTGATCCGCGTGATGAAAACCGGCAAGACCTGGACCCTGACCCAATGGCCGGAGGCCGAGGCGGCGCTGGTGGCCATGGACACCCGCAGCGGCCGCATCCGCGCCCTGGTCGGTGGCTTCGAGTTTTCGCGCCAGCCTTTCAACCACGTCACGCAGGGCTGGCGCCAACCCGGTTCAACCATCAAACCCCTGCTGTACTCGGCCGCACTGGAAGCCCGTGTGATGCCGGGCACCCTGGTCGAAGACCGTCCCTTCCGGGCCGCCAATGGCTGGAGTCCCGGCAACAGTGGCACCGGCTCGGCCGAGGGTGTGATCACCCTGCGGCAGGCGCTGGCGCAGTCGAACAACCTGGTGAGCGTGCGCGTGCTCCAGCACACCGGCACCGCGCGCGCCCGCGACTGGCTGGGCCGCTTCGGACTGGATGTGGCCAAGCAGCCCGACAACCTCACGCTGGCGCTGGGGACCGGCCAGGTGACGCCGCTGCAGATGGTGCGCGCCTACGCCACCCTGGCCAACGGCGGCTGGTCGCTCGACCCGGTGGTGATCGAAAAGATCACCGACGCCAAAGGCAAGATCCTTTTCGAGGCGGGCCCGAAGCCGGTGCTGACGGAAGACAACCGCGCCATCCCCGCGCGCAACGCCTATGTCATGAGCAGCCTGCTGGCCGACGTCACGCAGGCGGGTACGGCGGCACGGGTGCAGTCGGTGCTCCAGCGGTCCGACCTTTTTGGCAAGACCGGCACCACCAACGACGTGGTCGACGCCTGGTTCGCGGGCTACCAGCCCGGTCTGGCGGCGGTGGTGTGGATGGGGCACAGCCAGCCGCGCAGCCTGGGCGATCATGGATCGGGCGCCCGGCTGGCGATGCCGATCTGGATGGACTACATGGGCACGGCGCTCAAGGGTGTGCCCGTGGCACCAGCGCCCGAAGCACCCGAGGGTCTGATCCGCTTCAACGACGACTGGCTCTACGCCGAATGGGCCAACGGCGGCGCTGTCGCGCGCATCGAAGACAGCGTCGGCACCGAATACGCCGGCCCGCCGACCCTGATCGACGCGATCCGCGAACTGTTCAAGTGAGCCGGTTCAGCCGGCGCAGATCCGGGCCTTCGCCTCGGCGTACTCGCGCTTGAAGCGCGCCACCAGATCGGCCGCCGGCACCACCTCGCGGATGGCGCCGATGCCCTGGCCGCAGCCCCAGATGTCCTTCCAGGCCTTGGCCGCACCGGCCTCGTTGCTGGTGCCGAAGTTCATCTTGCTCGGGTCGCTCTGGGGCAGGTTGTCCGGGTCCATGCCGGCGTTGCGGATGCTGCCCTTGAGGTAGTTGCCGTGCACACCGGTGTAGAAGTTGCTGTAGACGATGTCGTCCGAGTTGCACTCGGTGATCATCTGCTTGTAGCCCTCGACCGCACGTGCCTCGTCGGTGGCAATGAAGGCCGAGCCGATGTAGGCGAAGTCGGCGCCCATGGCCTGCGCGGCCAGGATGGCGCCGCCCGAGGCGATGGAACCGGACAGCGCCACCGGGCCGTCGAACCACTCACGGATTTCCTGCACCATGGCGAACGGGCTCTTGACGCTGGCATGACCACCGGCACCGGCGGCCACGGGGATCAGGCCGTCGGCCCCCTTCTCGATCGCCTTGTGCGCGAACACGTTGCTGATGACGTCGTGCATCACCACACCGCCCCAGCTGTGCACCGCCTGGTTCACGTCCTCGCGCGCACCCAGGCTGGTGATGATCACCGGCACCTTGTACTTGGCGCACAGCTGCAGGTCGTGCTCCAGCCGGTCGTTGCTCTTGTGCACGATCTGGTTGATCGCGAACGGCGCGGCCTTGTTGTCGGGGTTGGCCTTGTCGTGTGCGGCCAGCGCCTCGGTGATCTCGGCCAGCCACTCATCGAGCTGCGAGGCCGGGCGTGCGTTGAGCGCCGGCATGGACCCCACCACCCCCGCCTTGCACTGCGCGATGACCAGCTTGGGGTTGCTGATGATGAACAGCGGTGAACCGATCACCGGGAACCGCAGGTTCTGCAGCACCGGGGGCAGGTGGCGTTGGCGTTGGGTCATGTCGTCTCCAGTTCTTGTGGGGTGGCGGAAATCAGAAGGCTTCGGCGGGCAGCGCGGTCACGGCCTCGGCACCTTCGACGATGGCGTCGCGCACGCCCGGGGCGCGGCTGAGCAGGTGGTCGGCGTAGAAGCGGGCGGTCGTGATCTTGGCCTGCATGAAAGGCACGTCCTGTCCCTTGGCGGACAGGTCTTCGGCCACCAGCAATGCGCGCGCCAGTTGCCAGCCCGCCATCAGGTTGCCGGCCAGCATCAGGTAGGGAACGCTGCCGGCAAACGCCGCGTTCGGGTTGCTCCGGGTGTTGGCGGCGATGAAGTCCACCACGTCCACGAAGGCCTGGCGGGCGGCCCCCAGACGCTTGGCGACGGCGAGCGCATTGGCGCTGCCACGGGCCTTGAGTTCGACCTCGGTCTTCTCGATCTGCGCCGCGATGGCTTTGGCGCTGGTACCGCCGTCGCGCGCGGTCTTGCGACCCACCAGGTCGTTGGCCTGGATGGCGGTTGTGCCTTCGTAGATGGTCAGGATCTTGGCGTCGCGGTAGTACTGGGCCGCGCCGGTCTCTTCGATGAAGCCCATGCCGCCGTGCACCTGCACGCCCAGCGAGGTGACCTCCAGGCTCATCTCGGTGCTGTAGCCCTTGACCAGCGGCACCAGGAATTCGTAGAACAGCGCGTTCTGTTTGCGAATCTCAGAATCTGGGTGGTGGTGGGCAGCGTCGTAAGCAGCAGCGGCCACGCTGGCCATGGCGCGGCAGCCTTCGGTGGCGGCGCGCATGGTCATGAGCATGCGCTTGACGTCGGCGTGGTGGATGATGGGCGCGGCGGTGGTGAAGCTTCCGTCCACCGGGCGGCTCTGCACACGGTCTTTGGCATACCCCACCGCCTTCTGGTAGGCACGCTCGGACACCGCAATGCCCTGCACGCCCACCGCGTAGCGGGCGGCGTTCATCATGATGAACATGTATTCGAGGCCGCGGTTTTCTTCCCCGACCAGATAGCCGATGGCGCCACCATGGTCGCCGTACTGCAGCACGGCGGTCGGCGAAGCCTTGATGCCCATCTTGTGTTCGATGGACACGCAGTGCACGTCGTTGCGCGCGCCCAGCGAGCCGTCGGCGTTGACCAGGAACTTGGGCACCACGAACAGGCTGATGCCCTTCACACCTTCGGGCGCGCCGGTGACGCGGGCCAGCACGAGGTGGACGATGTTCTCGGCCATGTCGTGCTCACCGTAGGTGATGAAGATCTTGGTGCCGAACACCTTGTAGGTGCCGTCGGGCTGCGGCTCGGCGCGGCTGCGCACGGCGGCCAGGTCGGAACCGGCCTGCGGCTCGGTCAGGTTCATGGTGCCGGTCCACTGGCCGCTGACCAGCTTCTCCAGGTAGGTCTCTTTCAGCTGGTCCGAACCGGCCGTCAGCAAAGCCTCGATGGCCCCATCGGTCAGCAGCGGGCACAGCGCGAAGCTCATGTTGGCGCTGTTGAGGATTTCGCCGCAGGCCGCGCCGATGGTCTTGGGCAGGCCCTGGCCGCCGAAGTCCACCGGATGCTGCAGGCCCTGCCAGCCGCCTTCGGCGTATTGCTTGAAGGCTTCCTTGAACCCGGGGGTGGTGGTGACTTTGCCGTCGTGGAACGAAGACGGGTACTTGTCGCCCTCCCAGTTCAGGGGCGCGATCACGCCTTCGTTGAGCTTGGCGCACTCCTCCAGCACGGCCTGCGCGGTTTCCAGGCCGGCGTCTTCAAAACCGGGCAAGGCGGCGACCTGGTCGATGCGCGCCAGGTGCTCGATGTTGAACAGCATGTCCTTGAGGGGGGCGGTGTAGCTCATCTTCTGTCTCCAATGGGGGATGCGGGTGCAAAAAAAGGGCATCGCGAAGGATGCCCTTGTGGATGCTGTCGGCTTACAGCTTGGACACCAGTTCGGGCACGGCGGCGAACAGGTCGGCCTCCAGGCCGTAGTCGGCCACCGAGAAGATCGGGGCCT
>CAZJZD010000013.1:0-79614 GCA_964550405.1 uncultured Hydrogenophaga sp.
GATGGGGTGGCGTTCGGACATGGTGCTGGTCTCCGGAGATGAAAAATTTGGTGCGGCGCTCGCTCAATCCCTGAACAAGGAACGTTCGGCGAACAGCGGGTTGTCGTCCTTGTAGGCGACCGGTTCCCGGTGGTAGCGCTCGATGCGCTCGACCTCGTTCTTGCTGCCGAACACCAGGCCGATGCGCTGGTGCAGTGCGGTGGGCTTGACGGTGAGCATGGGTTCGCGGCCGGTGCTGGCGCGGCCACCGGCCTGCTCCAGGATCATCCCGACGGGGTTGGCCTCGTACAGCAGGCGCAGGCGGCCCGGCTTGCTGGCGTCCTTGGTGTCGCGCGGGTACATGAAGACGCCGCCGCGCATGAGGATGCGGTGCGCCTCAGCCACCATGGACGCGATCCAGCGCATGTTGAAGTCCTTGCCGCGCGGGCCGGTCTTGCCGGCCAGGCACTCGTCCACGTAGCGCTTGACGGGCGCTTCCCAGAAGCGCGCGTTGGACGCGTTGATGGCGAACTCCTGTGTGTCTTCTGGCACCTTGAGGTTGGGGTGCGTGAGCATGAACTGGCCCAGGTTCGGGTCCAGCGTGAAGCCGGCCACGCCGTTGCCCACCGTCAGCACCAGCATGGTGGTGGGGCCGTAGAGCGCGTAGCCCGCGGCCAGCTGCTGCGTGCCGGGCTGCAGGAAGTCGGCCTCCACCACGTCGCGGCCGGAGTCGATCACGTCCTGCGGCGCGCGCAGAATGGAGAAGATCGACCCCACGGTCACGTTCACGTCGATGTTGCTGGAGCCGTCCAGCGGGTCGAACACCAGCAGGTACTTGCCGCGCTGCTGCGTCTCGGGAATCTGGTACGGGTGGTCCATCTCTTCGGACGCCATGCCCGCTAGGTGGCCGCCCCACTCCGTCATCTGGGTGAAGTACTCGTTGCTGATCACGTCCAGCTTCTTCTGCACCTCGCCCTGCACGTTGACGCCGGTGCTCACCTCGGGTTCGGCACCGGGGTTGCCCAGCACGCCGCCGAGTTCACCGAAGGCGACCGAGCGGGCGATGGCCTTGCAGGCCAGGGCCACGTCCAGCAGCAGGGCGTTGAAGTCGCCACTCGCGCCGGGGTAGCGGCGGCGTTGTTCGATCAGGTATTGCGTGAGCGTGAAGCGGCGGCGCATGGTCATCGGAAGCTTTCGGAGGTTTCAGGAATTCGAGGCTTGAGCGGCGTTGCGGCGCAGCGCGGTCATCACGTTGCGGTAACCACCGTCGTTGTCGGGCGCGCCGAACACAGCGCTGCCGGCCACCAGGGTGTCGGCACCGGCGGCCACGATCTCGGCGATGTTGTCCACCTTCACGCCGCCGTCCACTTCCAGCCAGATCTCGCCACCGTGTGCGGCGGTGTGGCGGTCGATGCGCTGGCGCGCGTCGCGCAGCTTGTCCAGCGTGGACGGGATGAATTTCTGCCCGCCGAAGCCCGGGTTCACGCTCATCAGCAGCACCAGGTCCAGCTTGTCCATCACGTGATCCATGAAGGACAGCGGCGTGGCCGGGTTGAACACCAGGCCGGCCTTGCAGCCGTGGTCGCGGATCAGCTGCAGCGTGCGGTCCACATGGCGGCTGGCTTCGGGGTGGAAGCTGATGAGGTTGGCACCCGCCTTGGCGAACAGCGGGATCAACGCATCGACCGGCTCGACCATCAGGTGCACGTCGATGCCGATCTTCACGTGCGGGCGGATCGCTTCGCACACCAGCGGCCCGATGGTGAGGTTGGGCACGTAGTGGTTGTCCATCACGTCGAAATGCACGAGGTCGGCGCCGGCGGCTTCGATGGCGCGCACCTCCTCGCCCAGGCGGGCAAAGTCGGCCGAGAGGATGGAGGGGGCGATGCGGATGCTCATGGGGAAGTGGAGGGAGGGATGCAGAAACCGTCGCACGTCAGCCGTGCCATTCCTTCAGGCGGGCCACGTTGACCTGGCTGAGGTCCGGCACGATGCGCAGGGCGCCCTTGAAGTCGTGGTGGGCGGTGAAGCCGTTGGGCGTGACCACCGTGTCCAGCCCGGCCGCCAGGGCCGCGCGCAGGCCGTTGGCCGAATCCTCGAAGGCCACGCACTGGCGCGCCTGCAGGCCCATGTCGGCCAGCACCTTCAGGTACACCTGCGGGTGCGGCTTCTTGATGGGCGCGTTGCTCGCATCGCCAATGGCCAGGAAGTGCGTGCGCCAGTCCGGCCCGATGGCCGAACGCAGCAGCGCCGCGATGTTGACCGGCGAGGTGGTGGTGGCAATGGCCAGCTGCAGGCCGTGGCGGCGGGCGTCGTCCATCAGCGCCAGCACACCGGGGCGCAGGACCACCGCACCGTTGTTGACCGCGTGCTCGTAGTACGCGGTCTTGATCTCGTGCAGGCGGTTGATGGTGTCGGTCAAGGCGCCGGCCCCCACCTCGGTCATGTCCGGTTCGACCATGCGCCAGTGGTGCAGGATGCGCTCCTTCCCGCCCGACACCTCCAGCAGCTGCGTGTACAGCGGCAGGTCCCAGTGCCAGTCCAGCCCCTCCTGGAGGAACGCGTGGTTGAACGCCTCCAGGTGCACGCTTTCCGTGTCTGCCAGGGTGCCGTCCACATCAAAGATCAGGGCTTGCAACATGTCCGTCCAGAAATTTCATCCCGTGGGAAATCGGGGGTTGATGGACTGTAAAAGCGCACTCAACTAAGGTAAATTCAATCTTTCTTCAACTTCACTTCAGGTACTACTGAATGAAGAACGCCACCTTCCGGCAGTTGCGCGTGTTCACCGAGGTGGCCCGCCACCTCAGCTTTGCCCGCGCGGCCGAGGTGCTGCACCTCACCCCGCCGGCCGTGACCATGCAGGTCAAGGAACTCGAAGGACACGTCGGCCTGCCCCTGTTCGAACGCACCGGCCGCCAGGTGGCCCTGACCACCGCCGGCGAATACATGCTGGTCTACGCGCGCAAGGTGCTGTCCACCCTGAAAGACGCCGAAGACGCCGCCGCGCGCCTGAAGCAGGTGGAAGCCGGGCAACTGACCATCGGCATGGTCAGCACGGCCAAGTACTTCCTGCCGCGCCTGCTGGCCGAATTCCAGCGCGAGCACGAAGGCGTGGAACTGCGGCTGGCCGTGGGTAACCGCGAACAGCTGGTCAAGATGCTGCACAACAACGAGGTGGACATCGCCGTCATGGGCCGACCGCCCAAGGAACTGGCCACCCGCACCGAACCCTTTGCCGCCCACCCGCACGTGTTCGTGGCGCCCACCGACCACCCCCTGCTGCGCGTGGGCCACCCCACGGTGGAGTCGCTGCGGCCCTACGGCTTCATCCTGCGCGAGCCCGGCTCCGGCACCCGCGCCGCCATGGAGAAATTCCTGGAAAAGTCCCACATGGAACCGCGCGTGGTGATGGAAATGACCAGCAACGAAACCATCAAGCAGGCCGTGATGGCCGGCATGGGCATCAGCTTCCTGTCGCTGCACACCATCGGCCTGGAACTTGAACACAAGCTGATTGCCACGCTGGACGTGGAAGGCGCCCCCATCATCCGCGCCTGGAACCTGGTGCACACCCTGTCCAAACTGCTCTCGCCCGCGGCCGAGGCCTTCCGCTACTTCATGCTCGAACGGGCCGAGAGCTTCCTGGCCGACAAGTACGGCCGCCTGCTGCAACTGCCCGAAGGCAGCTGAAGCCCCCTACCATCGCGCCATGACCGCCCCCACCCCCGACCCGACCCAGGACCCGAACCAGGACCGCATGGAGCAGCTGGAAATCAAGCTCAGCTACGCCGAAGACCTGCTCGACACCCTCAATGCCCTGGTGACCCAACAGCAAGGCCAGATCGACTGGCTGCTGCGCGAAGTGAACCAGCTGCGCCGCCAGCGCGAAGACGACGCGCCCGGCGCCTTCCGCAGCCTGCGCGACGAACTGCCCCCGCACTACTGACCCCACCCCCAGCCCACACGAGGAGAACCCCATGGCACTGGCCCTCTATGGACACCTTTTCTCGTCGTACACGCAGAAGGTGCTGATCGCGCTCTACGAAAACGCCACCCCGTTCGAGTTCCGCAGCCTCGGGCCCGACCAGCCGCAGAACACCGGCGAATGGCTGCAACGCTGGCCGTTGCGCAAGTTCCCGCTGCTGCTGGACGGCGACCGCCAGGTGGTGGAGACCAGCATCATCATCGAGTACTTGCAGCTCACCCACCCCGGCCCGGTGCCGCTGATCCCGACCGACCCCATGGCCGCCCTCGACGTGCGCTTCATGGACCGCTTCTTCGACCTGCACGTGATGAACGCCATGCAGCTGGCGGTGGACGGCGCCCTGACCGGCGACCCCGTCAAACGCGCCGACGGCCGTGCCCTGGCGGAAGAAAAACTCGAACGCGCCTACGCCTGGCTCGAAGGCCACCTGGCCGGCAACACCTGGGCCTGCGGCGACACCTTCAGCATGGCCGACTGCGCCGCCGCGCCCTCGCTGTTTTATGCGGACTGGACCCACCGCATCGCCGAGCAATACCCCGTGCTGCGCGCCTACCGCAGCCGCCTGCTGCAAAGGCCGTCCTTCTCGCGGGCGGTGGACGATGCGCGGCCGTTCCGCTCCTACTTCCCGCTGGGGGCGCCGGATCGGGATTGACGGGTTGGTGTGAAGGGTGGAAGGGGTAGCGCCTTTCGACCCAGAGCGGACGGAGACGGCGTCATGGCTTCGCCGGCACACCGCGCTTGTAGGTCAGCGCCACTTGCCCCGACCTTTCGTCGTAACTCCAGATGTGCGAAACCTTGCCGCCTTCTATGTAGACGAAGGCGATGTCCGAGCCATGCGGCGCAAGAACCACTTGCGGCGGGGACGCGTTGCCTCCGTCATAGAGCCGACCGAAGCCTTTCAGTTGCTTGACGAGTTGCGGCTTTCGCGACTGCAGACTGCCTTCGCTGGAAATACTTAGCAGGTCACCGTATTCGGTCCAGGCAAGGTAGCGCTTGCCGACCGGGTCGTAGGCGAACCCCTTGATGTCGATGTTGTTGAGGGAACGGAAGTCGATCCACTGCTTGCGCCTGACGTCGTAGCGATAGAGGAAGCCTTCACCGCCCAGTGTCACGACACTGACAATGTGATTGTGGGTGTCGTATGCCACGCCCGTGGCCCAAGAAAACTGAGGAAAGTTTGTCGGCAGTGGCAAGGGCGTGGCTTGGCCCGAGCTTCTATCGACAACCGTCAACCCGCTGTGCCCGTCCCCGATGCCGTAAACCTTGTCGCCGGAAGCCGAGACGGCTCGGCGGCTGTCCGAGAGAAGCGGTTCCTTCTCATCATCAGGGGAGATCGGTCCGGTGTTTTCGTACGAGTGCTTGCGAAAATCACTAGTGAACAAATCGAAGGAGAAGACCTTTAAAGGTACGGTCGGCGCGACACCGGCAAAAGTCAGTTCAGAGCGAGGCGCATCGAGCTCCTGGATCGTCACCAGCGCGGGCACGGTGTACGAGCCGCGGAACACGTCGGCACGCGCTACGCCGAGCAGACCGAGCAGGCCGCCATAGTTGACGTTTTCCGTGGTCGTAGCGTAGGGAAGCTTGACGGCGAAGAGCGGTGCCCGAGCATTGCTGATCACGCCTCCTGTGCCGTCGTGGCTGGAGAGCAAAACACCCTTTAGCTTCGTCTTGGCATCGACATCCAGCTTCCAGAGAATCTTCTCGTAGCTGGTCAGAACCATCAGCACCTGCTTGCCTGGCCGAGACACCACGACCCGCGTGGGCTGCTGCGAAGACTCGTAACCTGACACAACTAGAACCTCCGCGCCGTCTGCGATTGTCTTCGGCGGCGCTCCCGGGGCGACGGGCAACTGCGCCTCCGTGATGGGCTTCACCGGCTCGCCGAATCCGGGGCGGGGCGGGTACTGCGCCAATACGACCCCTGACTGCAGCGCCAGCACGCCGATGATGGCGACGATACGAGCGAACTCTCTGAATCCTGCCATGGTCTCTCCTTTGATCGGCGATTGTGACGGTACTGCAATGGGCTGACGTCACGGTTCGTCTCAGCAGGATTGGTGGCTTCGCCTGCTTGCAACAGGTTGGCTGACTAACGCGATGCTTGACCGACCGCTCATGGCCGAAACCAGCCCCCCCGAATGGACTACACCAACCCCTTCCTGAACGCCCTCCTCGCCGCCCTGCTGGGGGTGCTTCTGGTGGTCTGGTGGTCATGGGCCAATCCGTTCGAGCACCGGAACTGGATGCTTTTTGTCGCCGTCGCCTGCGCCATCCTGGGCTACCACTTCGGTGAGCCGTTCATCAGGATGTTGCTGGCGGTTCGGTGACAAGGCGTCTTCGCGCGGTCAGTCACGCCGGCGCGACCACAGCGCCTTCAGCACCTTCACGCCGAACCCGAGGAACAGGGCGCAGATGATGACGCTGCCCAACAGGTGCCGTGCAGGCGTGGTGTCCCACCGGTACAGCATCAAGGCCACGGTGGCGAGTGCAAGGCCCAGGGACAGCAAGGCCAGCAGGCCGAGCGGCAGCGCCAGCGCGGTGCGCGCGGCCACGGTCGACGCACTCGTGGGCTGCTGCCGGAAGTGACGCGCCAGGTCGAGCGCGGTCACCAGCGTCAGCGGCAGCAGCGCCAGCAAGGCAATCAGCACGCCGACAAGCCCGGGGACGGTCGGCCAGAGAGCGCCACCGACGGTGGCGGCGATGACGAGGGCAGCGAGGCTGAGCCAGAAGCGCAGTACGAGCGGCATGTGAGGTGGGCGTTATGAAGCCGCTGTTGTAACCCGGCGGCCCACCTCACAAGTCGTCCAGCACCAGCCCTTCGTGCCGCGCGATCATCTCCAGCGCCTGTTCGAACATCGCCCGCGCCGACCCTGAGATGGCGGTCAGCTGGGCGTGCAGGCGTGCGTCTTCCACGCTGTTGTTCAGGCATTCCTGGCTGTATTGCTCGAAGCTGGCCAGCTGGGCGATGAGTTCGGCCACGTGGCGCGGGCATTCGCACAGCACTTTGCTGGGGATGGCGGCGACGCGGGCCAGGGTCTGGTCGCTGTATTTGCGCGGCGGGATCATGGCGCCGGGCTGGCCGGTGGGGTCGGGCTGGCGGGTGTCGATGAGCAGCAGCGAGCGGATGAGGTCGGCCAGTTCGGCGTCGGGCACGGGGTCGCGGCGCACGATCATGCCGTCGAGTTTCATGGCCTCGACCACGCGTTCCTGCCCGAAGCCGTAGAGCACGATGACCTGGGGCACGCGGTGCTGTTCCACCAGCCGGCGCAGGGTGGCGTGGGTGGCGGCGTGCAGGGTGTTGACACGCACCAGCAGCACGTCGGGCGGGGTGGACAGGGCCTGTCCGGCGGCGGCGTCCGGGTCGCTGAAGGTGTCGCTCACGCGCACGGCGACGCCGGGCAGCCCGTCCAGAAACCGGGCGGACTGCAGGCGGGCGGCCAGCGGCAGGCCGATGACGGCCAGCGACACGGCCTGCGGTCCCTGGGTGCGGGCGGCGTGGCGCAGCCGGGTGCTGCGCTGGCCGTGCAGCAGCTCGCCGAGGCGGGGCGCGTCCAGCCGGGCCACGGTGCTGATGGCGTGGCCGGCTTCGGTGAGCTGGCGCAGCAGGGTGGCGCGCAGCACGTCGTCCGGGCCGTAGAGGCGGTGGCGCCCTTCCGTCTTGCGGGGGCTGAAGGCCTGGTAGCGCGACTCCCACACACGCAGGGTGGGCACGGGCACGCCGCTGAGGGCGGAGACGGCGCCGATGCGGTGTTCGGTGGTTTCGTTGGGCATGGCGGCTTTTTGAGTAGCTTATGAGTAGGAATAACAGAGGATTCTGCCAACAAACATCTTCAAACAGTGTTTGAAGGTAGATTCAACCCCATTCAAACCGAGTCAAACTCAACAAGGAGTCGTCATGCTGTCTGGCAAAACCAAGCTCTGCATCAAGGTTCTGGTGGCGATGGCGTCGGCGCCAGCCGGGCGGCCGGTGACGGTTGGCACGCTGGCCGAACGGCTGCAGGTGTCGGTGTCGCACATGGAGTCGGTGGTGGGTGCGCTGCGCGACGGGGGCTTCATCCGCTCGGCACGCGGGCCGGGGGGTGGCTACTTCCTGGAATGCGACGCGGACGAACTGTCGGTCTGGGCCGTGGTGCGCAAGCTGGACCCGAAAGCCGGGGTGCCTTTGTCACCGGCCGACCAGGGCAGCAGCATCGCGTCGCTGGAGGCGTCGATCCAGGCCACGTTCATCGACTACCTGTCGTCGCGCACCATCGGCGAATTCGCCGATTCGTCCGGCTGGCCGCAGGACGAGGCCGTGCCCGCCGGCTCACGCTTCCGGCTGCGGCCCATGCCGCAGCTCACACGCCCGGCGGCGCCGAATTCGGTGTTCCAGCTGTCGGCGTTTCCGCGCCTGGGCATGGCCTGAGGGCGGTGCGGCTTTACCGGGCCGCGCCGGTGGGTGGTGCAGGCTCGTTGACGAGCAGCCAGTAGACGCCCAAACGCGACAGGGTGTCGGCATGGGCCGCAAACTCGACCGGCTTCTGCACGAAGCTGTTGCAGCCCAGCGCATAACTCCTGGCCCGGTCCCGCGGCTCGTCGGACGAGGTCAGCATCACCACCGGCAGGCGCGCGGTCCGGCCGTCGGCGCGCAGACGCTCCAGCACCTCCAGACCTGACAGTCGTGGCAGGCTGATGTCCAGCAGCACCACGGCCGGCAGGTCGGGCCCGTCACGCTCTGCGAAGGCATCGGTTTTGAACAGATAGTCCAGTGCCTGCTGACCGTCGCGCGCGACATCGATGCGGCTGGACGGCAAGGCTTTTTTCAGCGCGCGCAGCGCCAGCATCTCGTCTTCGGGGTTGTCCTCGACCAGCAGCAGGGAGCCTGTGTTCATGCCGCACCCCTCTCTGCCGAGGCGACAGCAGCCCGGGGCAGCCAGACCGAGAAGACCGCGCCCTTGCCCGTCTCGCCCTGGGCCGTAACGTGGCCGCCATGCCGCTGCACGATGCGCTGCACCGTGGCCAGCCCGATGCCGATACCGGGAAACTCGTCCTGACGGTGCAGGCGCTGGAAGGCCTTGAACAGGAGCGTGGTGTGCGCCATGTTGAAACCCGCCCCGTTGTCGATCACGCTGAAACCGCTGTACCCCGGCTCGTCGCAAGCCTGCACCCGGATCGAGGCCTGGGCGGTGTTGCCGGTGTATTTCCAGGCGTTGTCGATCAGGTTGTCCACCACACTGGCCAGCAAGCGGTCGTCGGCCTGGAAGACCAAGCCGTCTTCAACGCTCACCGACACCTGGCGGGCAGGTTCGGCGGCGGCCAGTTCGGACAACCGGGCACGCGCCAGGGCCGACACGTCCACCCGGTGCAGCTGCAGGGGGTCCCGCGCGCTGCGCGAGAGCGTCAGCAGCCCTTCGACCAGCGCGCTCATCTTGCGCCCGGCCTGCACGATGTGGTTGAGGTGGCTCTTGGCCTCGGGCGGCAAGGCGGGCCCCAGGTCTTCCTCCAGCACGCCGGAAAACCCCATCATGGCGCGCAGGGGCGCACGCAAGTCGTGGGACACGGCGTACACGAAGCTGTCGAGCTCCTGGTTGGCCGTCGTGAGTTCGGCCGTGCGCTGCTCGACCCGGCTTTCCAGCGTGGCATTGAGCTCCAGCAGCGCCGCCTCGGCGGCCTTGACCGCGTCGATGTCGGTGTGGGTCCCCAGCATGCGCAAGGGCTGCCCTTTGGCGTCGTACGCCTGGATCTTGCCCATCGACAGGATCCATTTCCAGCGGCCGTCGCGGGTGCGCTGGCGGAACTCGACCCGGTAGTCGGCGCGGCGACCGGCCACATAGTCGTCGAAGGCGCGCGCGACCGCCGGCCTGTCGTCCGGGTGCAGCTGCTCCATCCAGCTGGAATAGGTCAGCGTGAAGGTCTGCGGGTCATGGCCCAGCATGGTCGCGTATTCGGGGCTGACCGCTGCCTGACCGGTTCGCAGATTCAGGTCGTAGAGCCCCTGTGACGCCGCGGCCAGGGCCAGGCGCAGGCGTTCTTCACTCTCGCGCAGCGCGCTCGTCTGCCGCGCCACCTCGCGCCGCAGCAGGGCCAGGAAGCCCAGCGCCAGCGCCAGCAGCGCCACCACGGCCGCCAGCCCCCACCAGAAGGCCACCGGCACGCGTGTCTGGGTGCCCTGCTGGCCCCAGCGCGCCAGCGTCTGGAAATAGAAGGAGCTGGCGTCGGACTGCCAGGCCTCCAGCCGGCTGTCGATGGCGGCCCGCAGATCGTCTCCCTCCCCTTTGGGCGTGGCATAGAACAGCTTGCTGGGCAGAAACACCAGCGTGGTGGCTTCCAGTCCGTAGTCGGCCGCGGCCCGGTCGCCGGCATAGCGGCTGGCGGCCACGGCCTCGGCCTGGCCGCTGGCCACCAGGGCAAACGCCTCTTCAAAGGTCTTGGCGGGCAGCAGCTCGGCCTTCAGATCAAAGCTGGCCAGCAGCCCCACGAGATGGCGCTGCTGCACCGAGCCCTCCAGCACGACCACGCGCTTGTGGTTCAAGTCCAGCACGGACTGCAGGGTCACATCCGGACGCCGGTACAACTGTGACCAGCTCGGCAGCGCGGGAATGCGATGGAAACCGAAGCGCTGGGCGCGTTCTTCGTTGTAGGCCACGTCGGGCAGCACATCGATGGCGCCGGTCTCCAGCAGGCGCAGGCATTGCTCCCACTCGCACGCCACCGGCTCGATCGTCCACGCTTCCTGACGGGCCACTTCCATCAGCAGGTCACCCAGGATGCCGCTGGGCTGGCCCTGCGGTCCGGCCTGGATCTTGGGCGGGTTGTCGTACATGCCCACCTTCACCAGCCGCGGCGCGGCCATGGCGGCCGACGCAGCCAGTGCGGCAACGATGAACACCAGCAGCCGGCCCAGCCAGGGGCTCAAGGGCGTCGCAGAAGCATGAGCGTTGCGCGCCAGCGTCCATTCATCACAGGCAGTGCATGGGCTGGTCATCGGTGTATCCACGGCATCCTGTGGATTCTTGCGCAGCCCCTCGCACCTGAACAGCAAGGATTGAGGCCGTTTCAGGCGTCAATTGTCGGGTTGCCGCCTCGGCAGGCCGTTCCAGACGGCCCCTGATGGGTGCTGCTTACCCGGGAAGCACCGCCGACATCGGCCCGGGACCTGGCCTGTGCGGCGACCGGTTCAGCTGCCCTTGCGACGGCAGTCGTCGCAGCTGCCGCAGGCCGGTGCCTGGCCCTGGTGTTTGCGCCAGGCACGGCGCAGCACAAAGATGACGGCCGCCACGACGATGGCGAGCACGGCGACGAGTTGCAGCGGGTCGTTGTTCATTGGTCGACCTCCGCCCTGCGGGCTGCGGTGCGAGCGCCCTTCGGAACGGCCGGGCGGGCGCTCATGCCCATCCCCAGATGGCCGCGACGCGGTAAGTGACGAAGGCGGCCGCGTAGGCCAGCCCGAACAGGAAGGCGGCCATGCCCACGGGCATGACCCAGCCGCTGGTTTCCTTGCGCACCACGGCCAGCGTGGCAAGGCACTGCGGCGCGAAAACAAACCAGATGAGCAACGACAGGCCGGTGGCCAGCGACCAGTCGGCCGCGATCATGGGCGCCAGGGCGGTGCCCACGTCGTCACCGGTCTGCGACAGGGCGTACACCGTGCCGAGCGCGCTGACCACCACTTCACGCGCGGCCAGGCCGGGGATGAGGGCCACCGCGATCTGCCAGTTGAAGCCGATGGGTTCGAACAGCACGGCCAGCGCGTGGCCGATGCGGCCGGCCAGGCTGACTTCGATAGGCGCGCCGGTGTAACCCGCAGGCGCCACAGGGAAGCTGGAGAGCGCCCAGAGGATGACGGTGAGCGCGAGGATGATGCCGCCGACGTTGCGCAGGAAGATCTGGGCACGCTGCCAGAGGCCGATGGCGATGTCCTTGGCGCGGGGCCAGTGGTAGTCGGGCAGTTCCATCATGAGCTGGCCGGTGTGGCCCTGGCGCCGCCCCCAGAGGTTGACCACCCAGGCCAGGGCCACGGCCGAGAGGATGCCCAGCGCGTACAGCCCGAACAGCACCAGGCCGGGCAGGTTCAGACCCCACACGCGCCGCGCCGGGATGAAGGCCCCGATGAGCAGCGCGTACACCGGCAGGCGGGCCGAGCAGGTCATGAGCGGCGCGATGAAGATGGTGGTCCAGCGGTTGCGCCGGTCGCTGATGGTGCGCGCGGCCATGATGCCGGGAATGGCACAGGCGAAGCTGGAGAGCAGCGGGATGAAGGACCGGCCCGAGAGGCCGATGCCGGCCATGAGCCGGTCGAGCAGCAGCGCGGCGCGCGGCAGGTAGCCCGACTCCTCCAGCATGAGGATGAAGAAGAACAGGATCAGTATCTGCGGCAGGAAAACCAGCACACCGCCGACGCCGGCCACGATGCCGTCCACCAGCAGGCTGCGCAGCAGGCCGTCGGGGAGGGTGGCGTTGATCCATTCGCCCACGGCGGCGGTGCCGTCCTCGATCAGGCCCATGGGCCATTCGGCCCAGGCGAACACGGCCTGGAACACCAGGAACAGCAGCACCAGCAGCACCACGGCGCCCACCACGGGTTGCAGCAGCCAGCGGTCGAGCCGGCGCGACCAGGCGTGTTCGGCCATGGGCTGGTCCAGCCCGGCGGCGGCGAGCCAGGCCTGGGCCTGTGCGTCATCGGCACGGGCCTGGTCGTCGGCGGACAGCTTCGCTTCGTGCGCGGGGTGCGGCTGGTGCCAGAGCGCGTCGTCGTCCAGCAGCTGGCGCAGAGCGTCGGTGCCCTGCGCGCTGATGCCGGTGGCCTCGACCACGGGCACGCCCAGGGTGCGTGCGAGCTGCGCAGCGTCCACCGTGCGGCCCTGGGCACGCACGCGGTCCATCATGTTGAGCAGCACCACCACGGGCACCTGCAGACGGCGCAATGCGGCCACCAGGCGCAGGCCGCGGCGCAGACGCGTGGCGTCCACCACCACGGCGGTCAGGTCGGGCGCACGCTCGCTCAGGCTGTGGCCCAGCACCACACCGCAGGCCACAGCCTCGTCCTGGCTGCCGGCGTTCAGGCTGTAGGTGCCGGGCAGGTCGATCACGGTCACCGAATGGCCAGCGGCGGTTTTCATGAGGCCGCGCTTGAGCTCCACCGTGACGCCTGCGTAGTTGCCCACCTTCTGCTGGCTGCCGGTGAGGCGGTTGAACAGCGCGGTCTTGCCGCAGTTGGGATTGCCCAGCAGGGCCAGGCGGCGCTGCGACAGGCCGCTGATGTCGACGACCGGGCTCACTGGACAACCCTCCGTGCTGTGCACTGCGGGACTGAGCGCCTTCGGAACGGCCGTGCGGCGCTCATACGCCGGGCGCCTGCACGGGCACCTGGGCCGCCTCGTCCGGCCGCAGGCCGAACACGGCATCGCCCACCTGCACCACCAGCGCGCCACCGGGCAGCCAGCTGCGTTGCAGCACGCGCACGTTCTCCAGCGGCAGGAAACCCAGGGCCTGCAGGCGCGGGTGGCCGGCGCCGTGGGCGGCGACCCGGTGCCACTGGCGCAGCGGCGCCTGGTTGAGGGTGGAGGTGGGCGGTGTCATGGCCATGTCCGTTTGCAAATGAGAATGGTTCCCATCTTAAACACATTCCGGCCGGCGGGTTTGACTTTGCTCAACACCTGGTCGGGCCGGCGCGCCGGTTCACGGTTCCGGGACAATGCGGGTTTTTCATCGTTTCCTGCATCCGCACCATGACCGACACCCGCCCCGCCCTGCCCGACCACCTGGCCATCGACCCGCGCAGCCCGCACCATGTGCGCGAAGTGTTCGAACACGACATCGGCATCCTGTTCAACGGCAAGGAACGCTTCGACGTGACCGAGTACTGCATCAGCGAAGGCTGGATCAAGGTGCCCGCCGGCAAGACCCTGGACCGCAAAGGCAACCCGCTGACCATCAAGCTCAAGGGCAAGGTCGAGGCGTTCTACAAAGACTGATTCAGAACCCCTGCTGCGCGGGCTCGTCCTCGCGCGGCACCGGCCTGGCCTGGGCCAGCGTCATCCACACCTGCAGCGGCAGGCGTTCGATGGCCCGCCGTGGCGCTTCGCGCGCCACCACCAGCTGCCCGCCCTGCACCTGCATCACCCCGCATTCGGGCGGCACGTCATCTGGCCCGCCCACCGGTCGGCCCTTGGCGTCGTTGCCCAGCACGTACCAGCAGGCGCTGGCCATGTCGAGGTAGGCCGCACGTTTGGCGGGCTTCTTCAGATCACCCAGCAGGTCCGCGCGGCTGACCTTGATCTCGTGCACAACAGGTTCGAGGTAGGCCTCCACCGTGCTGCGGCGGATGGAGAACACGTCCGGACAGGCCATGACCCAGGCGTGGTCCGGGCCCGTGTCATACGCCGCGTCCGGCTCGCCTGCGATCAGCGGGGGCGCGTCGGGGGCGGCCATGTCCTCGACACCGAACAGCGCCAGCGGCACCCGCGCGCGCAGCATGAGACCGCGCCAGGCCAGCCGCCCCGCGCGGCCCATGGCCTGCGCCACCTGCTCCACCAGGGCCTCGTGCGGGCTGCGCGCGGCCCGGTTGGTGGCGAACACGCGTGCCAGCGTCTGGATGCCGGCGTCCGTCACGCGCAGGGTCTCGAAGCCCTCGGGCGAGCGCAGGCGCTCGATCTGTCCGGCCGCCAGCAGCTCCACCTCCAGCATGTCCTGGCAGGGCCAGCCGGCGGAGCGGTAGATCTCGCGCAGGCGGCGGTGGTGGTGCCGGGTCAACACAGGGGCTTGGTCCATGGACTGATGATATGTCCAGTACGATGCCGGCACCAACCGCCCCATGAACACCGAAACCCGCCTGGTCGATGACGCCACCGAGGACGCCCCGCTGGGCGTGGTCGCGGTGCGCGCGCTGTGCGACTTTGCGGCGCGCGCGGGCGATCTGGACCTGCGCTTCACCCCGTCGCCCAGCGGCAGCGAGGGCGTGGCCGGCCACGGCGAGGTGACCGGGCGGCGCGGCCCCGGCTACCAGCGCGAGGTGCCGCTGTCCGTGGTGTGGAACGGCCTGCGCGTGCAGGGCCGGGCCGACGGCTGGGACCCCGACGCACGGCGGCTGGAAGAGATCAAGACGCACCGCGGCGACCCGCAGCGCATCACGCCCAACCGGCGCGCGCTGCACCGCGCGCAGGGCATGGTGTACGGCCACATCCTGTGCGAACAGCTCGGGCTCGACGGTGTGGAGGTGGCCCTCGTGTACTTCAACATCGACACCCAGCAGGAGACGCCGCTGCCGCAGTGGCACACGGCCGCCGAGCTGCGCGAACACTTCGAGGCCCTGTGCGCGCGCTACCGCGCCTGGGCACTGGCCGAGCGCGAGCACCGCAGCGCGCGCGACGCGCACCTGCGCGCGCTGGCCTTTCCCTTCCCGGCCTGGCGGCAGGGCCAGCGCGCGCTGGCGGAGGCGGTGTACCGCACGCACAGCGCGGGCCGGGTGCTGATGGCGCAAGCGCCCACCGGCATCGGCAAGACCCTGGCCACGCTGTTCGCCGCGCTCAAGGCCGCACCCGCGAAAGACCTGGACAAGGTCTTCTACCTGACCGCCAAGACCACCGGCCGGCAGCTGGCGCTGGACGCGCTGCAAGGCCTGGGCGATGGCGGTGCGGCGCCGCTGTGTGTGCTCGAACGCGTGGCGCGCGACAAGGCCTGCGAACACCCGGACAAGGCCTGCCACGGCGAGAGCTGCCCGCTGGCGCGCGGCTTCTACGACCGGCTGCCGGCCGCGCGCGAGGCCGCTGCGCGCGTGCGCTGGCTCGACAAAACGCAACTGCGCGATGTGGCGCTGGCGCACGACATCTGTCCCTACTACCTGGGGCAGGAAATGCTGCGCTGGTGCGACGTGGCGGTGGGCGACGTGAACCACTTCTTCGACCACGGCGCGGCCTGGCACGCGCTGACCGAGGCCAACGACTGGCGCGTGAGCCTGCTGGTGGACGAGGCGCACAACCTGATCGAGCGCGCCCGCGCCATGCACAGCGCCACGCTGGAGCCGGGCGCCTTCCAGGCGCTGCGCAAGGACGCACCGGCCGCGCTGAAGAAGCCGCTGGACAAGCTGCAGCGCCGCTGGAGTGCGCTGGCGAAAACGCAGACGACCGACCATGAGGTGCTGCCCGATCTGCCGGCCGAATTCATCGCCACATTGCAAGTGGTGTGCGCCGACATCGCCGACCACCTGGCCGAGCACCCGGGCGACGCGGTGGACGGCCCGCTGATGCGCTGGTGGTTCGACGCGCTGCACTTCGTGCGCGTGGCCGAATCGTTTGACGACCATTCCTTCGTGGACCTCACGCGGGAAGCGCACAGCCGATCGCAGCACCCGGTGCTCGCCATCCGCAACGTGGTGCCTGGACCGCTGCTGCAGACGCGCTGGGCCGCGGCGCACGGTGTCACGCTGTTCTCGGCCACGCTGGCGCCCATGGACTACGTGGCCGACCTGCTGGGCCTTCCGGACGACACGCTGCGGCTGGACGTGCCCTCGCCCTTCGACCCCGCGCAACTGGCGGTGCGCATCGCGCCACACATCTCCACCCGCTGGGCCGACCGCCTCACCTCACTCGACGCGCTGGTGCAGGTGATGGCCACGCAGTACCGCGCCGAGCCCGGCAACTACCTGGCCTTTTTCAGCAGCTTCGAGTATCTGCAGCAGGCACTGGACCGGCTGCAGCAGCGGCACGGCGACATCCCCGTGTGGGCGCAGTCGCGCGGCATGGCGGAACCGGAACGCGAGGCCTTTCTGCAGCGCTTCACCGAAGAAGGCAGGGGCATCGGCTTCGCGGTGCTGGGCGGTGCGTTCGGCGAAGGCATCGACCTGCCGGGGCGGCGGCTGATCGGCGCCTTCATCGCCACCCTGGGCCTGCCGCAACTCAACCTGGTCAACGAACAGATGCGCGCGCGGCTGCAGGCGCGCTTTGGCCGCGGCTACGACTACGCCTACCTGTTCCCCGGTCTGCAGAAGGTGGTGCAGGCCGCCGGCCGCGTGATCCGCAGCGAGCAGGATCACGGCACGGTCTGGCTGCTGGACGACCGCTGCGCGCGCGCCGAGGTGCGGCGCTTGTTGCCGGCGTGGTGGCGGGTGGGGGTGGAGCGTCCAGCTCAGAAACCGTAGCCGGGCGGACCGATGTCCACATCGGCCGGAGGGCGCCGTCCCAGGCCGTACTGGATGGCCTTGATCGAGGCCTTGGCGCCGATCACGCCGAGGGCCAGTGCGAAGCGCTTGCGTCGCGTGAAGCCGCTGTAGCGCCGGGCGTGCAGCACGGCGGTGCGGACCATGTCACGCGGCAGGCTGAGGTACCAGTAGTTGACGGCCAGGCCCGGCTCCGGGCCGGAGAACACCTGGTGCCACATGCCGGCGGGCACGTACAGCAACTGCCCCGGACCGGTCACGCACTCGAACCCCCGGGCACTTGAGCGGGCACCTTCGAAGCGCCGGGTCTCGCTGGTGTGGAAGCCGGTGGCGATGGTGTTGTTGCCGTTGGCGCCATTGAGCAGCACGGGCGCCTGCTCATGCGGAAACAACAGCCAGCGCTTGCTGCCGACCACCACACCGTTGAGGTTCTCATATTCGTCGTAGTGCAGCCCGCTGGACTGGTTGCCCGGTCCCATCCACAGGTTGCACTGGGTGAGTTCGGCCTGCGGCCAGTACGGGGGCTGCCCCAGGTCGGCGGCCAGCTCGGGCAGGAAGGCCGGCCAGGTGGTGCGCGACATGCTGGCGCCCAGGCCATCACCGCGCATGATCAGGCCCTGGGTCAGGTACCAGGCGGGGGGGTCGCCGGAAAACAGCCGCTCGACCAGTTCGCCGAACGCCACCTCGCGGTAGGCCTCGTGGTAGTGCTCCGCCTCGATGTTGCTGGCTTCCAGGTCCCGCACAAAGGTGTGGCGGTGCCCGGCGGCCGTGACCAGGTGGGCAGGATCGGTCCAGGTCCGAAGGGCTCGCCAGGCGCGGGCCCCGTCGTTGATGATCACCGGCCGACGGGTTCGCCGGTAGAGGCGGTCGAAGTCCTCGGCGGACAGCCCGTCCACCACGTCGACCGGCTGCAGCGGCGGATCGAACAGCGGCGCGAACGTGCACGTGAAATCGTTGGAGAGGGGGACCTGCACGCTTGCCTTTCCGGGCCGTTCACCGGCCGATCATGCGGGTACCGGCAGGACGGTCCACCGGTGCGTCGGCGCATGATACGGGCAGGCAGCCCGCCGGTCCATGCAGCAAACCCGCCCCGGGCCGGCTTCAGCGCGTCAGGCCGGCGTACAGCACCGGCAGCTTCTCGGGCAGCCGTTCCACCTTGTCCACCACCAGGTAGTGACGCTCGCCGAAGATGCGGCGCACGTACTGGTCGGCGCGCGGGTCCAGGCTCATGCAGTAGGTCGTCACGCCGTGGCGACCGGCCTCCTCCACCGCCTTTTTCGTGTCGTGCCGCAGGTACTGCGGATCACGCACGTCCACATCGGCCGGCTCGCCGTCGGTGATGACCAGCAACAGCTTCTTGCTGCTGCGCTGCGCCTTCAGCGCCGCGGTGGCGTGGCGGATCGCCGCGCCCATGCGGGTGGAGAGCTGCCCTTCCATGCCCGCCAGGCGCGCCTTGGCCACGTCGTCGTAGGGCTGATCGAAGTCCTTGAAGCGCCAGTAGTTCACGTCGTGCCGGCCATCCGAGCAGAAGCCGTGGATGGCAAACGGGTCGCCCACCTTCTGGATCGCGTCGGCCAGCAGCGCGCAGGCCGAGCGGGTGAGGTCGAGCACGGTGTGCTCCTGGCCGGCCACCTTGTCGTTGGTCGAGTGGGACAGGTCGAGCAGAACGAGCACCGAGATGTCGCGCGTCTTGCGCACGCTGCGCATCATGATGCGCGGATCGGGCTGGCGGCCCATGCGCATCTCGATCACCGACGAGAGCGCGGCGTTGAGGTCGATCTCATCACCGTCTTCCAGCTTGCGAATGCGCTGCACGCCCTGCGGCTGCATCGCGTCCAGGATGTATTTCATGCGGCCGATCAGGCGCCGGTGTTCGGCCAGGATGGCGTCGATCACGGTGGCGTCGCCGGCCTTGGGGCGGCGCTCGTGCACCGTGGCCCAGGCCGGGCGTTCGAGCTGGATCAGGTGGTCCCACTCGCCGTAGTGCACCGGTGGCAGCACCGGCTCGCGGCCTTCGCTTTCATTGAAGGACACGCCCAGGTCTTCGTAGGGGAACAGCTCGGTGCCCAGCACCCAGATCTCCTGCGCGTCGTCGCCGGCGCCCTCCACCTCCAGCTCGTTGACGAACTCCATCAGGTTGACCTGCTTGCGCAGCTGCTGCGGCGGCTCGTAGCCGGCGGCGATGGAACGCTCGAAGTCGAAGCCGTCGAAGGCCCAGAAGTAGCGGTTGTCGTCGCGGTAGGCGGCCGTCTGCCCGTCGGTGCGCGGCTGGAAGCCGGGGCCTTGTGTGAGTTCGCGGTACGTGTGGGCCAGCTGCACGCCGATCTCCCAGGACACGCTGTTGTCGTGCGGGTCGGACTGGATGCGCGGCAGGGCCTCGGCCAGCAGCGCGCGGCCCTGGGCGATCCAAGGATGCGTGTCGTCATAGGCCGGGTCGAGCAGCGCGCGCGCCAGGCGATTCAGCCAGTCGCCCGCTGTGGCCTGCTGCGTGGCCTGCGCGGTGTGCAGGTTCGCCCACAGCGGGCGCAGGCCGTGGAAGCGCGCCAGCGTTAGCGCCTCGACCCGCGCGTCTTCGACCAGCCCGATCAGCGCCATCTGCCAGGGGTTCAGCGACTCGGCCGAGATCGGCTGGCGGGTGAACACCACGTGCGCGGCCGCGTGGGCGGCGGCGGCGCGGTAGAGCTGCGTCGCGTCCACGACCCCGGCGTTGCCATCGACCGCGTCGTAGGCGTCGGGCAGGTGGATGAACCAGTCCTCGATGAAGGGGCGGTAGCCCTCGCGGCTCTCGTAGTCGCCCGCCGTCGGCCGCATGTAGAAATCGCGCCCCCAGAGCGCGCGCAGGTACATGTTGATGCGCCGCTGCACGTCCACCAGCAGCGTTCCCTTGCGCTCCTTCTGCAGCATGGCCAGCGACTCTTTGGACTGCAGGCCGAAGTAGGCGATCTGTTCTTCGTAGTTCGTGCGGTGCGCCTGCGCCCCCCAGGTGGCCCAGCGGCGCAGGCCGCCGAGCGTGAGCTGGCCGAACAGGGTGTCGAGCTGGCCCAGCATGGGCCGCAGGCCACGCGGCGCCTGCGCGACGAGGGTGTTGAGGAACTGGAGGTACTGCAGGAACAATGCGCCATCGCCCAGGCGGCGCGCGGCGGTGGGCGCGGTGGCCAGCACCAGCTCGATCACCGCGCCCGAGGTCTTGGACGCGAGCATGAGCGCGGTGGTGGCGAGTTCGGCGACCACATCCTCGCCGATCTCCTGCGCCACCTGCGGCGCGCCATCGATCCAGGCGTTGACCAGCTCGTGACCACGGCCCAGGCCGCGCAGCGCCGACGCACCCTTGGCGTAGTTGTCCAGCCCGCGCGCCGAGAAGACCTTGGTGGCGTCCGGCCAGCGGTGCTCCAGCAGCTCGCGCGAAGCCGGCTCCAGCTGGTCGATCCACTCGACGTGGTCGTGCAGGTGGACGCTCATGATTCGTCAGAAGAACGTACTGACCGCGGCGTCGAGCGCGTCGCGCATGTCCGGGTCGTCGGTGATCGGGCGCACCAGGGCGACGCGGCAGGCGGCCTGCGCGGCCACACCCTGGGCGATCAGGCTGCCTGCGTAGATCAGCATGCGGGTGGAGATGCCTTCGTCCAGACCGTGGCCCTTGAGGTTGCGCGCACGTTCGGCAATGCCGACCAGCTTGTCCGCCACGTCCAGGCCGACGCCGGTTTCGTGCGCCACGATCTCGGCCTCGACGGCGTGTTCGGGGTAGTTGAAGTCCAGGCCACCGAAGCGCTGTTTGGTGGACTGCTTGAGATCCTTCATCAGGCTCTGGTAGCCCGGGTTGTAGGAGATGACGATCTGGAAGTCCGGGTGGGCCTTGACCAGCTCACCCTTCTTCTCCAGCGGCAGCACGCGGCGGTTGTCGGTCAGCGGGTGGATGACGACCGTGGTGTCCTGGCGTGCTTCAACCACTTCATCCAGGTAGCAGATGGCGCCGTGGCGCGCCGCGGTGGCCAGCGGGCCGTCCTGCCAGCGTGTGCCGTTGGCGTCGAGCAGGAAGCGGCCGACCAGGTCGGAGGCAGTCATGTCCTCGTTGCAGGCCACGGTGATCAGCGGCTTGCTGAGCTTCCAGGCCATGTACTCGACGAAGCGGGTCTTGCCGCAACCGGTGGGGCCCTTGAGCATCATCGGCATGCGCACCGAATACGCCGCCTCGAACAGCTCGACCTCGTCCGCCACCGGTCGGTAGTAGGGCTGCTGGGTGACGCGGTAGGCGTCCAGTGTGTCGCTCATGGGCCCTCCCTGCTCAGACGGTCTTTCCGCGGTAGATCACCATGCTCGCGCCCTGCGACTGCTTGAAGTTGTCGTAGCCGATCAGGCGCACGTGGTTGTCCGGGTTGGCCTGGCGGCAGGCCTCGCACTCGGCCAGCACCTTGTCCACGTCGGTCTCACCGAACATGGGCAGCTTCCACATGTACCAGTACGAATCCATCAGGTACTGCGGTTCGGTGTGCTCGATGGCCGGGTTCAGGCCCTTCTTCACCAGGTACTCGACCTGTTTGCGGATCTCATCCTTCGTCATGGCGGGCAGGTACGAGAAAGTCTCGAACTTGCGGCTGGCGGGGTCGGAGAGGCGGCTGTGGTAGTCCTGCATGCTCATGGTGTGTTCCTTTAAAAAACTGCTGCGTCCGAACCGGTCAAGTTCGATTCGGGACGCGAAGCAAAGCCGCAGACAGTGCTGAAGGCACGGCAAGGCTTTGCGACAAAGTCATGGATCGAAATCGGCCGGTTCACTTGTGGGCCAGGTCGAGCTTGTCCACTGTGTCGAACTCGAACTTGATCTCTTTCCAGGTCTCCATGGCGATCCGGAGTTCGGGCGAGTGCTGGGCAGCCTCGGTCAGCACGGCCTTGCCTTCCTTCTCGACCGCCACCCCTTCGTTGCGCGCCTTGACGCAGGCCTCCAGCGCCACGCGGTTGGCCGCGGCACCGGCGGCGTTGCCCCAGGGGTGGCCCAGCGTGCCACCGCCGAACTGCAGCACCGAGTCGTCGCCGAAGATATTGACCAGCGCCGGCATGTGCCACACATGGATGCCACCCGAGGCCACCGGCATGACGCCGGGCATGGAGCCGAAGTCCTGGTCGAAGAAGATGCCGCGGCTGCGGTCTTCCTTGATGAACTCGTCGCGCATCAGGTCGATCCAGCCCAGGGTCGAAGCACGGTCGCCTTCGAGCTTGCCCACCACGGTGCCGGAGTGCAGGTGGTCACCGCCCGAGAGGCGCAGCACCTTGGTCAGCACGCGGAAATGGATACCGTGGTGCGGGTTGCGGTCCAGCACGGCGTGCATGGCGCGGTGGATGTGCAGCAGCATGCCGTTGTCGCGGCACCAGTTGGCCAGCCCGGTGTTGGCACACAGGCCACCGGTCAGGTAGTCGTGCATGATGATCGGCGAGCCGATTTCCTTGGCGTACTCGGCGCGCTTGTACATCTCTTCCGGCGTCGGCGCGGTCACGTTCAGGTAGTGGCCCTTGCGCTCGCCGGTCTCGCGCTCGGCCTTCTCGATGGCCTCCTGCACGAAGTCGAAGCGCTGACGCCAACGCATGAACGGCTGGCTGTTGACGTTCTCGTCGTCCTTGGTGAAGTCCAGACCGCCGCGCAGGCATTCGTACACCGCACGACCGTAGTTCTTGGCCGACAGGCCCAGCTTGGGCTTGATGGTGCAGCCCAGCAGCGGCCGGCCGTACTTGTTCATGATGTCGCGCTCGACCTGGATGCCGTGGGGCGGGCCGCCGCAGGTCTTGATGTAGGCGATCGGGAAGCGCACATCCTCCAGCCGCAAGGCGCGCAGAGCCTTGAAGCCGAACACGTTGCCCACCAGCGAGGTCAGCACGTTGACCACCGAGCCCTCTTCGAACAGGTCGATCGGGTAGGCCACGAAGGCGTAGAAACAGGTGTCGTCGCCAGGCACGTCCTCGATGCGGTAGGCGCGGCCCTTGTAGTAGTCCAGGTCGGTCAGCAGGTCGGTCCAGACCGTGGTCCAGGTGCCGGTGGACGATTCCGCAGCCACCGCGGCGGCCACTTCCTCGCGGTCCACGCCCGGCTGCGGCGTGATCTTGAAACACGCGAGGATGTCGGTGTCCTTGGGCGTGTAGTGGGGCTCCCAGTACGTGCTGCGGTACTCCTTGACGCCCGCGTTGTAGGTCTTCGTCGCCATCTGCTGTGCTCCTGGTTGGGTGTTGATGGAGCGGATTCTTGGCCGACAAGACAATAAGTAAAAGTAAAATGTTTTGACGATAACGTTTTGATTTTCAAACCATCAAACAAAGCACATGAACCTGCGTCACGCCACCCTGCACCAGCTGCGCATCTTTCACGCCGTGGCACAGAACGGCAGCTTCGCCCGCGCCGCCGAGGCGCTGCATCTCTCGCCACCGACGCTGTCACTGCAGGTCAAGCAGCTGTCGGAAACGGTGGGGCAGCCGCTGTTCGAGCAGCTGGGCAAGAAGATCTACCTGACCGCCGCCGGCCGCACGCTGGCCGAGGCCTGCGAGGACATCGAGACGCGCATGGAGCGGCTGGGCGAGGATCTCGCCGCGCTGCAGGGTGTCGAGCGCGGTAGCGTCAAGCTGGCCATCCTGACCACCGTGAAGTACACCGTGCCCAAGCTGCTGGGCGGCTTCTGCGCAGCGCATCCGGGCATCGACGTGGCCATGGTGGTGGGCAACCGCGAGAAGCTGCTGCAGCGCCTCGCGGGCAACGAGGACGACCTCTACATCATGGGGCAGCCGCCCGAGCAGATGGACGTGGTCAGCGAGGCCTTTGCCGACAATCCGCTGGTGCTGGTCGCACCGCCCGACCACCCGCTGGTGGGCAAAAGGCGCATCGCCCCCGAGCGGCTGAAGAACGAACCCTTCATCCTGCGGGAGCCCGGCTCGGGTACGCGCCTGACGTCGGAGAAGTTCTTTGCCGACCACGGCATCGCGCTGAAGAACCGGCTGGAAGTGGGCAGCAACGAGGCCATCAAGCAGACCGTGGCCGGCGGCCTGGGCCTGGCGGTGCTCTCGGCCCATACGGTGACGGCGGAACTCGCGCTGGGCGAGCTGGTGCAGCTGGACGTGAAAGGTTTTCCGCTGATCCGCCAGTGGCACGTGGTCGTGCCGCGCGGCAAGCGCCTGTCAGCGGCGGCCCAGGCCTTCCGGCAGTGGCTGTTCACGCATCGCTGAGCCCCTGCGACAGGCGCCGGATGTGCACCTGGTCGATGCGGCGCCCTTCGAGTTTGAGCACCTCGTAACGCCAGCCTTCGCAGTCCACGTGTTCGCCCTGGGCCAGCAGCTGGCCAGCCACGGTCTGCATCAGACCGGCCACGGTGTTGTAGCGCCCCTTGTCCTCGTCGGGCAGTTCGTCGATGTCCAGCCGCGCCTTGAGTTCGGCGACCGGCATGGCGCCATCGACCTGCCACGACCCGTCGTCCAGCGGCGTGGCCCAGGCGTCCACCGGGCGCTCGGGCGAAAGCTCGCCGGTGATGGCTTCGAGCAGGTCCAGCGGCGTGAGCAGGCCCTGCACCACACCGTACTCGTCCACCACGAAAGCCATGCGCGTGGCGCGCTCCCGGAACTGTTCGAGCAACTCCATGCCCGTCAGCGTCTCGGGCACGAAGGTCGCGGGCAACGCATGTTGGCCGATGGTGCCGGACGCCCCCTCTTCGCGCAGCGCCAGCAGCCGCGGCAGGTGGATCACGCCCACCACGTCATCCAGGCTGCCTCGGCACACCGGGTACCACGAATGGCCAGCCGCCCAGGCACGGGGCACCGCATGCTCGATGGTGTCGTCGGCGTCGAGCCACGCAATGTCGGCGCGCGGCACCATGATGGAAATCAGCTGCCGGTCGTCCAGCAGGAACACGTTGCGCACCATCTGGTGCTCGTGTGCTTCGATGATGCCGGCGTCCACACCTTCTTCGAGGCTGGCCGCGATCTCCTCTTCCGTCACCACCGATTGCGCATTGGTGTTGATGCGCAGCAGCTTGAGCACCCATTGCGTGGTGTGCGTGAGCAGCCAGACGAAGGGTTTGGCCGCCCGCGCCACCACCGTCATGGGCCGTGAAATCCAGCGCGCCACCTGCTCGGGATAGAGCTGCCCGATCCGCTTGGGCACCAGTTCACCGAAGACGATGGTCACGAAGGTGATGACCGCCACCACGATGCCCGTGGCCACCCCTTGCGCGGTGCGCTCGGTCATGCCAAACCCGGTCAGCCAGACGGCCACGCCGTCGCTGAAGGCGGCTTCGCCCACGATGCCATTGAGCATGCCGATGGAGGTAATGCCCACCTGCACGGACGAGAGGAACTGCGTCGGGTGATCCATCAGCGCCAGCGCGGCGCGCGAGCCTTTGTCGCCGGTCTCGGCCATGGCCGCCAGACGCGCCTTGCGGCTGGCCGCCAGCGACATTTCGGACATGGCAAAGGCGCCGTTGAGCAGGGTGAGGAAGAGGATGAGCAGGAAGTCCATAGGCTCCGAAGATTGTCCCTCAGTTGAGCAGAGAACATGCCAGGCCATCGCGCCATGGACAATCGGCCCCATGGCGCATTACCTCATTGGCGACGTGCAGGGCTGCGACGATGCCCTGGGCCGTCTGCTCGACACCATCGGCTTCTCGGCCAGTCGCGACACCCTCTATCTGCTGGGCGATCTGGTCAACCGTGGGCCAGCCTCGCTGGCCGTGCTGCGGCGTCTGATGGGGCTGAACGGTGCAGCCAATTGCCTGCTGGGCAACCACGACCTGCACCTGCTGGCCGTTGCACACGGGGTGCGCAAACCCCACCGCAGCGACACGCTGGACGGCATCCTCCAGGCACCGGACCGCGATGCCCTGCTGCACTGGCTGCGCCACCGTCCCATGGCCCTGCAGGCGCACGGCTGGCTGCTGGTGCACGCAGGCGTGCTGCCGTCTTGGGACACGGCACAGACCCTGGCCCTGGCCCATGAATTCGAGAACGAGCTGCGCAGCGCCGACTGGGGCGTGCTCATGCACAACCTGTACGGCAACACCCCCGACCAGTGGGATCAGGACCTGCGTGGCTATGACCGGCTGCGCGTGATCGTCAACGCGCTCACCCGTTTGCGTTTCTGCACCGCCGATGGCGTGATGGAGTTCGCCACCAAGGACAGCGCGGACGCCGCGCCAGACGGCTTCATGCCCTGGTTCGAGGTACCCGGCCGCCGCACCGCCGGCACGCCGGTGGCCTTCGGTCACTGGTCCACCTTGCGCACCACGGGCCGCACCGACACCCTGGCACTGGACACCGGCTGCGTGTGGGGCGGTTGCCTGACGGCCGCGAAACTGGGGGATGCGCCCGGCACCTTCGATCGTGTCAGCGTGCCCTGCCCGCAGGCGCAGAAGCCGTGACCCCCGCGCTCCGCCGCTGCGCGGGTCGCTTCCCCCCGAGGGGGCGCGAATTCAGCTTGGGAACGGCCCGCCGCTGAATTCCCCGACCCTGGATCAGGCGTTTTCGGTTGGCGGGGTTTCCGTCGCGGGCGCGCTCTTGAACAGCGCAGCCACCTTCTTGCGCGTCTTGATGTTGGGCGAAAGGCGGCTGGTGGCCGGCTTGGCACTGGCTTCCCAGGACGGCGTGGTGTCGGCACTCTGCGAGGGTTCGTAGGGCTTGTCGAACAGCGGGTCGGCCGGCGCACGCGCGGGGCGCATGGGCCGGCGCTCGGCGCCACGGTCCTCGCGGCTGGAACGGCCTTCACGGCTCTGGCGCGCTTCGCGGATCTCGCGCCCTTCACGACCGCCATCGCGCTGGCCCTCGCGGCTGCCTTCAGCGCCTTCACGCCAGGCACGCTGCCCGTCGTTGAAGTGCCCCGCCGGACGCTTGTCGGCTTCCAGCTCCAGGGCTTCGAGTTCGAGCTTGCGACCGATCAGCTTCTCGATGTCGGCCATCAGCCGCGTGTCGCGGGCGTTGACGAAGGACACCGCCAGGCCCGAAGCCCCGGCGCGGCCGGTGCGACCGATGCGGTGCACGTAGTCTTCGGCGTTGAACGGGATGTCGAAGTTGAACACCGCCGGCACGTCCTTGATGTCCAGGCCGCGTGCGGCCACGTCGGTGCACACCAGCAGGTCCACCTGCCCCTGCTTGAAGGCGTCCAGCGCCTTCAGACGCTCGTCCTGGCTCTTGTCGCCGTGCAGCGCCGTGGTCTTCAGGCCCTCGCGCTCCAGCGAACGGGCCAGCCGGGCGCAACCGAGCTTGCTGTTGACGAAGACGAAGGCCTGCGTGATGCCGCGCTCGCGCACCAGCTGTTTGAGCGTCTGGCGCTTGTCGTCGTCGTCGACGCGGTAGAAGTGCTGCTCCACCGTTGACGCGGTGGCGTTGGAACGGGCGACCTCGATGGTGATCGGGTCCTGCAGGTAGCTGCTGGCCAGCCGCTTGATCTCGGGCGAAAAAGTGGCCGAGAACAGCAGCGTGGTGCGGGTCTTGGGCAGGTAGCTCAGGATGCGCTGCAGGTCGGGCAGGAAGCCGATGTCCAGCATGCGGTCGGCTTCATCGAGCACCACGTACTCGACCTGGTTGAGCACGCAGTTCTTGGCCTCGATATGGTCCAGCAGCCGGCCCGGCGTGGCCACCAGCACTTCAACGCCCTTCTTCAGTTCGAGCGTCTGCGGCTTCATGTCCATGCCACCGAACACCACCGCGCTGCGCAGCTGGGTGTACTTGGCATACAGCTTGACCTGCTCGGCGACCTGGTCGGCCAGTTCACGCGTGGGCAGCAGCACCAGGGCGCGCACCGGGTGGCGCGCAGGGGATGTGGAGGCGTTCTCGTGTTTGAGCATGCGCTGCAGCAGCGGCAGCGAAAACGCGGCGGTCTTGCCGGTGCCGGTCTGGGCGGCACCCATCACGTCACGCCCCTGCAGCACGACCGGAATGGCCTGCGCCTGGATGGGCGTCATGCTCTCGTAACCCATCTCGGCGATGGCGCGGGCGAGGTTGGGCGAGAGCTGGAGTTCGGAGAAGGATTGGGTCATGGGACTACGGATTAGCCCGCTATTGTCGCACTTTGACCCTCCCGCTGCCCAATTCTTGGGCAACGCAGACGGCCGCCGCGCCGGGCCGCCCCGGGCAAGGCCCGCTCCCATGGCGGGCAGCGACCTGCGCAGCGGTGGAGCGTGGGGGCTCAGAGACTTCTGGTGTTGAACGTGTCACAGGCCTTCACGCTCCCGGTTTCGAACCCCTTGTGGAACCAGCGCTGGCGCTGCTCGCTGGTGCCGTGGGTGAAACTGTCGGGCACCACCATGCCCTGACTCTTGCGCTGCAGGGCATCGTCCCCGATGGCCGCGGCCGCGTTCAGCGCCTCTTCCACGTCCCCGGGCTCCAGAATGCCCTTGGACTGGTGGTTGTGATGCGCCCAGATGCCGGCGAAACAGTCGGCCTGCAGTTCCAGCCGCACGCTCAGCGCGTTGTATTCGCGCTCGCTCACGCGCCGGCGCGCCTGCTCCATCTGGTCGGTCACGCCCATCAGGTTCTGAACGTGGTGCCCGACTTCGTGTGCGATCACGTAAGCCTGTGCAAAGTCGCCCGGCGCGCCCAGTTGCTGACGCAGGGTGTCGTAGAAGCTCAGGTCAATGTAAACCTTCTGGTCGCCGGGGCAGTAGAACGGCCCCATGGCCGACTGGCCGGTGCCGCAGGCCGTGGGCGTGGCGCCGCGGAACAGCACCAGGCGCGGCTTCTGGTACTGACCACCGGCCTGCTGGAACTGTGCGGTCCAGACGTCTTCGGTGCCGCCCAGCACCGCGGCCACAAACTGCCCCATCTGGTCACCCGGCTGGCCGGTGGCGGCCGGCGCGCTCTGTTCGACCGGCGCCATCAGCTCGCCACCGCCACCGCTGAGCGCACCCAGGATGGTCAGCGGGTTGATGCCGAAGATCCAGCCCGCGACCAGCGCAATGGCGATGGTGCCCAAGCCCACGCCGCGCCCGCCCACGCGGCGCGGCGCTCCACCGCCGCCGAACATGCCGCCGCCGCCCGAGGCACGACGGTCTTCGATCTGGTCGGACTGGCGGTTGTTTTCCCACTTCATGGTGTGCTCCTGGATCGGGAACCTGGACCCGGACCATGGGGTCCTATCCAAACGCATACAAAGACTGAAGAATGTAGCTTCTGATGACCCGACACAAGCCCCCGCGGTTTTCACGCTTCTGGCTGGCTGGCCTGGTGCTGGTCCTGCTGTCGGCTTGCGCCAACACCCTGGGGGTGAAAGTCACACGCTTCAACCAGTGGCCGGCCGATGCGGCGGGCGCCAGCTTCCGCTTCACCCCGGCCGCTCCGCAGCGCGCGCTGGAACTGCAGGCCTACCAGGCCCAGGTGGGCAATGCACTGCAGGCGCAAGGCCTGCGGCCCGCCACCGCAGGCGAGACCGCCCGCTTCACCGTGGACGTGCAGGCCGAACTGAACGAGAAGCAGCGCAAGCGCCTGGTGCCGGTGTACAGCGACCAGTGGGTTTACCGGCCCGCCTGGCGCGATGCCCAGGGGCGCTGGTACGGCGGCCACTGGGTGCCGGACCCGCTGGGCCCGCGTTACGTGGGCGACCGCAGCGTCACGCAGACCGTGCAGCACAGCCAGCTGAAACTGCGCATCACCGAGACCGCCACGGCGCGCACGGTTTTCGAGGCCACGGCCGTACACGAAGGCAGCGAAGACGACCTGGTGGAGGTGGTGCCTTACCTGGTCAGCGGCAGCTTCCAGGACTTCCCGGGCGCCAACGGGCAGGTGCGGCGGCTGAGCTTCGAGCTGCCCGGCCGCTGAGGCGGTCAGGTCTTGGGCAGCGTGACGCCGACCTGGCCCTGGTATTTGCCGCCGCGGTCCTTGTAGCTGGTCTCGCAGACCTCGTCGCTCTCGAAGAACAGCACCTGGGCGCAGCCTTCACCGGCGTAGATCTTGGCCGGCAGCGGCGTGGTGTTGGAGAACTCCAGCGTCACATAGCCTTCCCACTCGGGCTCGAAGGGCGTGACGTTGACGATGATGCCGCAGCGGGCGTAGGTGCTCTTGCCCAGGCAGATGGTCAGCACGCTGCGCGGGATGCGGAAGTACTCCACCGTGCGGGCCAGCGCGAAGCTGTTGGGCGGGATGATGCAGACATCGGAGTTGATGTCGACAAAGCTCTTTTCGTCGAAGTTCTTCGGATCCACCACCGTGCTGTGGATGTTGGTGAAGACCTTGAATTCGGGGGCACAGCGGATGTCGTAGCCGTAGCTGCTGGTGCCGTAACTGACGATCTTCTGGCCCGCGGCGTTCTGCCGGATCTGGCCCGGCTCGAAGGGCTCGATCATGCCGTGCTGTTCGGCCATGCGGCGGATCCATTTGTCGCTCTTGATGCTCATGTGTGTGCTCCGGTTGCCCGCGATTGTAGGCAGGGCACCGACACCGCCCCTTGCGGAACGTCAGGCCGTCACCGTTCGCACCACGAGCCGGTCATCGCCCAGCACGATCAAGGCAAACAGCAGTTCATCCAGCGAATCCGCCTGCGCCGTCTTGCGCGCCAGCAGCGGCGTGGCCTTCGGATTGAGCACCACGAAATCGGCCTCGTGCCCCGGTGTGAGGTTGCCCACCACGCCTTCCAGCCCCAGCGCGCGCGCAGCGCCGGCCGTGTGCTGCCACCAGAGCTGGCCGGGCGTGAGGCTCAGGCCGCTCTTGGTGTGGCCCTCGCGGGCCACGTAATACGCTGCCAGCATGGTGTGGAAGGGCGAGAAACTGGTGCCGCCACCCACATCGCTGGCCAGGCCGTAGCGCATGCCGGCCGCGTCGGCGGCGGCGTAGTCGAAGAAGCCGCTGCCCAGGAACAGGTTGCTGGTCGGGCTGACGGCGGCCGCGGCGCCGGTCTCGCGCATCAGGGCGCGATCGGTTGCGTCGAGGTGGATGCAGTGGGCGTAGATGGCCCGCTCGCGCAGCAGGCCGAAGTCGCCGTAGACGCCCAGGTAGCTGCGCGCCTGCGGGTAGAGCTCGGCCACCCACTTCACCTCATCGTGGTTCTCGGCCACGTGGGACTGGATCCACACATCGGCGTACTTGGCCGCCAGTTCGCCCGCGCCGCGCAGCTGCGCGTCCGTGCTGGTGGGCGCGAAACGCGGGGTGATGGCGTAGCCCAGCCGGTCCACGCCGTGCCAGCGGCGGATCAGGTCCTCGGTGTCGATCAGGCTCTGCTCGGTCCGGTCGCGCACGCCGTCGGGGCTGTGGCGGTCCTGCAGCACCTTGCCCGTGATGAAACGCAGGCCGCGCGCCTGCGCGGCTTCAAACGCCGCGTCCACCGACGCCGGGTGCGAGGTGGCGAAGGTCAGCGCAGTGGTGACGCCGTGGCGCGCCAGTTCGTCAAAGAAAAAATCGGCCACGCTGCGCGCGTAGGCCTTGTCGGCGAAGCGGCTTTCGTGCGGAAAGGTGTAGTTTTCCAGCCAGGGCAACAGGCCGGCGGCGGGCGCGCCGATCACGTCGGTCTGCGGGTAGTGCACGTGCAGGTCGACAAAACCCGGTGCGATCAGGTGCCCGCGCAAGTCTTCCACGGCCACGCCGGCAAAACGGTCGATCAGGGCGTCGTGGTTGCCAGCGGCGCGCACCACGCGGCGGCCGGTGGCGTCGGGGCCGATGACCAGCAGGCCGTCGCTGTCGCACAGCGGCTGGCCGTGGTCGTCGAATCGCAGGAGGGCAGCACGAAAGGCTTTCATGGTGCGCAGAGCTTACCGGCCCCGGACCGAGCCGGCATACCGGCACCCCAATAGCCTGCATCCGGCGCGTGACAAGTCACACGCCGGACGGAAGGATCACTTCGGCAGTTTCGAGGCCACGCCTTCGACCAGCCAGTTCATGCCCAGGATGGCGCCGTCGTCCAGCGCCTGGCCAGCGGCGATGGCGGTCCTGCCTTCGTTGTCCTTCACACCCGCCTTGCCGCCGCTGAACACGGCCAGCTTGCCGGCGGCCAGGTCCTTCTGGCGTGCCAGCACCTCGGTCTGCACAGCAGCCGGAACCTTGCTGCCGAAGCTGTCGACGCGGATCATGCCTTCGCGTACCCCACCCCAGACGTTGCCGCTCTTCCAGCTGCCGTCCGCCACCGCCTTGACGCGGCGGGTGTAGTAGTCACCCCACTGGTGGGTGACGGCCGCGACCTGCGCATCGGGTGCGACCTTGCGCATGTCGGAGTGGTAGGCCACGGCCAGCTTGCCGCGCTCCTGCGCCGCCACCATGACGGCGTTCGATCCGGTGTGGAAGGCCAGCACCTCGGCGCCCTGGTTCATCAGGCTCATGGCCGCATCGCGCTCGCGCGGCGGGTTGAACCACTCGCCCAGGAAGACCACGCGCACCGTCGCGTTCGGATTCACCGAACGCATGCCCAGGGTGAAGGCATTGATGCCCTGCAGCACCTCGGGAATGGGAAAGCCCGCCACATAGCCGGCCTGCGTGGCCAGGCGCCCGGCGGCGATGCCGGCCAGGTACCGGCCTTCGTAGTAGCGCGCGTTCGCCGTCGCCACGTTGGGTGCGGTCTTGTAGCCGGTGACCGATTCGAACTTCACGTTCGGGAACTCGCGCGCCACCTTGAGCGTGGGCTCCATGTAGCCGAAGCTGGGCGTGAAGATGATCTGGTTCCCCTGCATGGCCAGGTCACGGATCACACGCTCGGCATCCGGCCCTTCGGCCACGTTCTCGACGTAGGTGGTCTTCACCTGGCCGGGCAGCGCGGCCTCCACGGCCAGGCGCCCCTGGTCGTGCTGGCGCACCCAGCCGGCGTCGGTCAGCGGCGCGACGTAGACGAACGCGGCCTTGACCGGCGTTGTCGATTGGGCAAATGCGGGGGAGAAAAAACAGGCGGCCGCGAGCGCGGCAGCGAGGTTTTTGTACATGGTGGTCCTCTACATGGCTTCCGGATGACAAAAAAGAAGCGAGCCGGGGAAGCACCGGCTCGCTGGACGGGATTTTACGGCCTGCTCACAGCCCGGCGAAGGGGTCTTCGTCCTCCAGCGGCTGGGTCACGCCGCGGGCTTTGTTGAGCTGGTCGCCGGGCAGTTCGACCGCCGCCAGCGCAGCCATGCGCTGCTCGTCCAGGTCGCCGGACGGCCCGGCAGACGAGCGGATCAGGGTGAGCATCTCCTGGGAAGCCGCGTCACCGAGCAGCGCCGCCTGCTGGTAGCGCCGGATGGCTTCGCCGTGGTTCACCGCCACGCCGTCGCCGGCATGCAGGCGCCGGGCCAGCAGGTACACGGCCTGCGCGTCGCCGTCGGTCGCCTGCTGTTTCAAGAGGTCCAGTGCAGGGCGATCCGCGCCCCGCAGACGCATCCGCTCCAAGCGCGCCAGGTTGTGCCGGGCCGTGCCATTGCCCCGGGCGATCGCCCTCGCGTACCCCTCCCGCGCTTGCGCGGTCAGGCCCTGCGTTTCGTGCCAGGCCCCCAGTGCGTTGAGGGCGTGGCCGTCGTCCATCTGCGCCCCCTCTTCCAGCAGGATGACAGCCTGCACGCGCGAACGGAGCGGGCGCTGCGCAGCGGTTTCCACCCGCCACCCCCAGTAGGGCGCGCGGATGCACCCCAGTGCCATCGACTGCCGAATCAGGGCGCGCGCCTGCGGCAGGTCGCGCTCCGTTCCCCAGCCCAGGCCCTGCATCAGACCCAGTGCCCCGATGGCACACACATGCCCCAGCGCAGCGGCCTGCTGCAGGGCCCGCACGGTTTCGGTGTGGTTGCGGGGACGGCAAACACCCTGGAACCGCTCCAGGGCCAGGCGCCAGGCCTGCTCCCCGTCCGCCAGGGAGACAACCGCCGCGACCCCGGCGCAGCGACCGTGGCGTTCCTTCGCCACGGTCGCCGGGGGCGACAGCAAAACCTCGGCCTGGACGCCGGCGGCCAGGGCCAGCGGCAGCAGACGCAGGCACCAGCGGGCCAGCAGCCGGCGCATGTTCGTCAGTACCCGCCAATGGTCCACTGGTTGCGGACCACGGTGAAGGCCCGCTCGCCCAACACCTTGCGGTAGGCCGACAGGACCTGCAGCACGGTGTTCACGCCCTCGATCGGTTGCAGCGCGGGGCCCTTCAGGCCGGGCGGCAGTCCCGGCATCGCGTCGCGGTCGGCGGCCAGGCACAGCAGCTCTTCCGGCCCGGGTTCGTCGAGTGACACGACAAAACTGTTGGGGTTGTTCAGGTCGGGCACCTGCAGCACCGCATTGCCCCGAACGGGTTGTGCCTTCTGCAGCGGATTGGGGTAGATCTGGCTTACCCGGCTTCGGGCGTCCTGGTAGTAGCAGTACACATGCGCCTGCCGGTCGACCGAGAACGAGAAGCCCATGCTGTCGCCCAGTGCGTACTGCCCGTCCCGGTTGCTCAGCTGCACCGTCAGTCGGGGCAAGGGGGCTTGCGCGGCGTTCATGTCGACACGGTCGCGCTGCGGCTTCATCGCGTCCAGCGCCTGTTTGTCCGGCTCGACCTGGGCGCCTCCGCCCTGGGCGCGCGCCACCCGCTTGTCCGGGGCACCCCAGCCGATGCGCACGAAGTGGCCCGCGCCATCGAAGCGCACGTAGTCGCGGCTCAGACGTTCGTAGGTCTCGAAGTTCACGTTGCCGGTGACCACCACGGTCTGGTCGGCCTGGTAATGCTCGATGGCGCGCCGCAGGGCTGCGTTGGGTTTGCCGTCCACCGGACCGGTGTAGTAGCCGGAACTGCGCAGCGCGTTCTGGAACAGGCGCAGCCGGCTGACCGCGTTCATGTCGTCCCACCACGCCCGCATCTGGGCCTGGTACTCCGGGTGGGTCTGGTCCAGCGACAGGCATTGCCAGTACGGCACCTGCGCCCACTTGCCGACCAGCTCGATCAGGCCCAGGTCGATCAGGGTGCGCACGGCGGGACCGGTGCCTTGCGAGATCTCCGAGCCGAAGTTGAACTGGACGCCCGTCTTGCGGATGCGGCCACCGGCCTCGCCGCCCAGAGCGGTGTTGCCCACGATGATGGTGTTCGAAGAATCCAGGCCCGGCAGCAGGGTGCGGCTGCCGAAGTCGCCGATGTGCAGGTCCAGGCCGAGTGCGGAGGACATGACGTCGTTGGAGAAGCCGGCGTCCCAGTTGGACGCGCTGATGCCCCCGCCCATGCGCTTGACCTGCACGTTCTGGTCCATGTAGGTCAGCGCCCCCGAGATGTACAGGGCGGGCCGCTTGAGCTGCATCTGGCCGGCGTTGAGCAGCAGGCCGGTCAGGTTCTGCACCGTGTCCTGCTTGATGGCGTCGACCTCGTAGTCGACGTAACGGAACGCGCCGCTGGTGCGCGACATGGCCGACAGCCCGGTGATGACCATTTCCTTGAAGGCCACGTTCACCTTGCCGGTCGCGTCCGGAATGTTCTTGCTGGTGATCAGCACCGGCGCCGTCTGGTGGTCGCGCAGCATGCGGTCCATGCAGGTCAGCGAGTCCGAGAAGCTCGACATAGAGCGGATCGGGGGCGTGACCGGCACGTTCAGCGTCGGTGTCTGCTCGATGTCGCTGACCCGGTCACGGGGTGTGCTGCCGCAGCCCGCCAGCAGACCGAGCAAGGCGATGGACAGCAACGGGCGGCAGGCGGATGGCAGGCGCATGGCGGGAAAGGGATTCACTTGCAGACGTTGATGACATCACCGGAAATGATCACGGTGGAATCGGCCTCACGGGTCTGGCGGTAGCCGGTCTGGGCCGCGGCCGTGCCCGGGCCGATGGTGGTGTTGCAGGAACGGGTTTGCCCGGCCGACGTCGCGACCACCCGTTGCGAAACGGCCTCGGCATCGACCCCGAAATTGCGCCAGCGCTTGGCCTCGTAGATGCGGACCTTGGTCGCGCTGGACGGCGCCATGGACTTGCGCGGCGTGGGATCGGACGGCGGGGTCTGCTGGGCCAGTACACCGAACGACAGCGACACGCCAGCGAGCCAGACGGAAAGGATGCTTGATCGGTTCATGGTGTCTCCACAGGGTGGGCAGACGCCCCGGACAGGGTCATCCCCTGTCCGGAACCCCGTTCATCACTCGGTGGCCGAGCTGTTGCTGGCGATGTTCTGGATCGCGATGGTGTTCTTGCCGATCGCGGTGTTGGCGATGATGGCGTTGTCACCCACTTCGACGGTCTGCTTGTTGGAGCCGTTGATGGTCACCTTGCCCTGGTTGGAGGCGATGTTCTGCTTGGCGCGGGCGCCTTCACCGATGGCCGTGTTGGCCACGATGATGTTCTTGCCGGCCTTGAACGACTGGGTGTTCGAGGACTTGATCTGGATCTCCGCCTGGGCCAGACCCGACATGAGCAGCGTGGAAACAAACAAGGCGGTGGCGATCTTCTTCATGCGTTTTCTCCTGACACCCCAAATGAAACCGGTCGTGCAGTGGGTGCGAATGCACGGCCGGTGCTTGAATCAGTACGAGTTGATGTCCACCGTCGAGGACGAGCCCCAGGTGGCGAAATTGACGACCCCGCCCACCACCGAGGTCTGGGAGTTGCCGCTGGCCGAGCCCTTGCGGGTGGCGATGTTCACTTCGGCGTTGGCGCCCACGGCAGCCCCGTTGACCACGGCACCGACCACGGCGGTCTGGCGGTTGGAGCCCGACACCGAGCCGTCGACCGACGCGATGTTGACGCTGGCCATCGCGCCCACCGCCGAGCCGTTGGCGACCGCGCCCACATAGGCGCGCTGCTGGTTGCTGCCCCGCACGGAGCCCTTGACGGACGCCAGGTTGACGGTCGACAGGGCGGCCAGCCCGGCCGCATTGATCACTGCACCCACGATCACGTCCTGCCGGTTCTGGCCCTGCACCGATCCGCCGACCGAGGCCATGCGGGCGCTGGCCTTGGCCAGCCCGCCGGCGGCATTGACCACCAGCAGGCTGCGCGCCGATTGCTGGTTGCTGCCGTAGCGCACCGAACCCTCGACCGAGGCCATGTCCAGTTCCGCGTCGGCCAGACCGGCCGCCACGTTGAGCACCAGACCCGGCACCGAGGTGGTCTGGCTGCTGCTGCCCTTGACCGAACCGCCGACCGAACTCAGACGGGTCTGCGCCTGCGCCCGTGCGGCGGCCAGGTTGATCACGCCCCCCTGCACCTTGGTCTGCTGGCGGTTGCTGCCCTGCACACCCTCGCCCACCGACGACAGGTCGAGCCGGGCCTCACCATCGACCAGGGCTGCGTTGAGGATCAGGCCCTTGCTCTGCACCGACTGCTCGTTGCGTCCGCGGGTGCCTTTGCCGGTGCTGGCCAGCCGGGACTGCGCCTGGCTGTCCATCGCCGCCGCGTTGAGGGTCAGCACCGGCACCTGCACCTGCTGGCGGTTCTCGGCGCGAACGGCGGAACCGGTGGACAACAGGGCCGGGAGGGCCAGGATCTGCAAGAGGGAGGCTGCGCGTTTCATGCCTCCTGAGTTGCGGGCCGGTGGCGACCCGGTTCAATCATTCCGCCACTGTTACATCTTTTTGCAACCCGCCGGACGCGGCGGTTTCAACCGAGGGCCACCCCGTCGCTGAAGGCCTGCAGCACCACCCGGCGGTTGACGCCGGCCAACGGGTCGGCCCGGTTGAGCAGCTCGGTCGGCCCCTTGCCGGCGATGAACAGTCGCTGGCGGTCCAGCCCGTGGCGCACCACCAGGTACTGCCGCACGGCGTCGGCGCGGCGCACCGACAGGCGCATGTTGTAGTCCAGTCCGCCCTTCATGTCGGTGTGGCCCTCGATGAGGAACTGCAGGCTGGCCAGCTGCGGTGCGGCCAGCGCCTGGCCGATGGCGTCCAGCGTGGCGCTGGCCTGCGCCGACAGTTCGGCGGAGTCGAACGCAAAGGTGATCTGGTCGAAGTTCAGGCGCACCGACTCGGTCTGCGGCCCGGCGTCCTGCTGGGCCGACTGCACACCCGCATCCGCACCGCCCTGGCCGTCCTGCGGGTTCAGCTGGATGCGCCGCGTGCGGGTGCGCCGCACCGGCTGCTGGCGCTGCAGCGCATCGACGATGTCGGCGCTGCGCACCGGCTTGCCGCTCATGTCCACCCAGGCCGGGCCGGTCTGCGCGAGCGCCCCCCACGAGAAGCCGCCAAGGCCCACGGCGCCCAGCAGGGCCCCCACACAGTGTCTGCGTTGCATCGTCAAATCCCCTCAGCTGGCGGAACAGCGCCCTGCGCTGTCCGGGTTGAAACAGAACTCGCCCATCAGGCTGCTCGACTCCCACGGCACCTGCCGGTTGCCGGTGTCCCGGGCCACGCCGATGCGCACCCGCTTGAACAGTTGCTCGACCGACTGGCCCGGGGTCTTGAGCTGTTCGACCAGGTGCTGGGTGTAGGGGCTGCTGCCCCCCAGGCCGTCGTAGGCCACCGTGCCCGGCGCGGTCGAGAACGCGATGATGGTGCCCTGGGGCGCACTGACCTGGGCCAGGCCCGGCGCCACCGAACGGCTGCGCCCGTTGCCCGGGCCCCGGGTGCGGGTGGAACCCGTCATCGGCGGCGTGCGGCAGGCGTCCAGAATCACCACGTTCACGCCCACCGAGGCCTCGTTGAGCTTCTCCACCACCTCGTCGACCAGGGCGGCGCGGCGCGGCACGTCGTCCTCGTGCTCGATCACCATGTCCACCGGCACCAGGTAGTTGCGGCCGCGGTACTGCACCCCGTGTCCGGAGAAATACATCACCCGCGCATCCGAGTGGCGCCCGCGCAGCCAGAAAGCCTTCATGGCGTCGATCATGTCGGCCTGTGTGGCGTTCTCGCGCACGATCAGGTTGTAGCCCAGCGCGCGCAGCGTGGACGCCACCGCACGCGCGTCGTTGACCGCGTTGCGCAAGGGCTTGACCTTGTAGTCGGCGTTGCCGATCACCAGCGCCAGCTTGCGGTCATCGGGCGGCAAGGCGGCGCGTGTGGCCAGGGCCACAGGACTCAGCAGCGCCCCGGCCAGACCGCCGAGCACACCCAGGCACCGGCGGCGCGATCCGATGGCGTCGGGCAAGAAGGAGGACACAGGGGGAAACCGGTTCATTTCAATCTCCTGCGGCACGCGGCGGCGTCGCTGGTTGGCCCGGCTCGCTGCCGGTGGATCCGCTGCTGCCCCGGGGCAGCAGCACGCTGGCGGGCACCTCCTGTACCGCCTCGGTCAGGTGGCTGTCCTGGAAGGCCTGGCGCGCCCGCGCCAGCTCACTGGCGGGCACGGCCACGATGTAGTCCCCGAGCTGGCCCGGGCCACCGACGATGACCGCACCGGCGCGGATGAGCAGCAGGCGCATGTCGCGTTCGCTGACGCGGTCGCGGAAGTTCAGGCGCAGCAGGCGGTGACCGGCCAGGCCCATGGCACCCAGCCGGTCCTGCGGCATGTCGGCGGCGTCCCCCTCGGCCGGCAGGCTGCGCACGCTGGCGTAGTCGGGCTCGGCCGGTGCCTGGCCCAGCCAGAGGCCCTGCCCGATCACCACCGCCAGCAGGGCCACCGAAACACCACCGAGCACCGGTGCCGGCATCCAGTGGTGCGGCGACAGCTGGCCGATCCATTGCACGAGCCGCTCCAGCGCGCCGGGCGCGGCGGCCGCACGGGCCGGCCGGTCGGCCTGCAGACGCGCCTGCAGGCGCTCCCAGCCCACATCGGCCGGGGCCGACTCCACATCGGCGCGCACCCGGGCGGCCAGGGCCTCGTGCCAGGCCAGCGCGGCGCGCACCTGCGGGCTGTGGGCCAGGGCTTCGAGCACCGCGGCACGCTCGGCCGGCGATGCGGTGCCGTTCACATAGCCGGGGAGCACATCCAGCAACGCCTTCATGCTCGCTTCGTCCTCGTTCTGCATGCTGTGGTCCTTCTCACCGGTCGGCCGGTGCTGCGGCCAGGGCCTGCTCCATGCAGGCCTTCATGTTCTTGCGGGCGTGGAACAGGCGCGTCTTGGCCGTCCCCTCCGGGCAGGCCTGGTGCTCGGCGATCTCGCTCACCGACCAGCCCTCGTAGAAGGTGAGGTAGAGCGACTCCCGCTGCGCCTCGGGCAAGGTTTCCAGACAGGCACCGATGTGGCTGCGGTGCTGGGTGTTGAGCACCGCATCGAACACGCCCATGCTGTCGTCCTGAGTGGTTTCCACGATTTCATCGGTCAGCTCCTGCATCTCGGTCCTGCGCGACCGGCACATCATCAACACCTTGTTCTTCGCGATGCCCAGCATCCACGTCGAGAACTTCGACTCCCCCCGGAAGCGTTCCGGGTGCTTCCAGATGTCGTACAGCACATCGGCCACCACCGTTTCCGCTTCCTGCTCGTCGTGCAGCCGGTTCAGGGCAAACGCATAGATCCGGCGGGCACAGGCCTGGTGCAGTCGGCGCAGCGCCGATTCGTCGCCCGCCTGCATGCGCTGCAGAAGCTCTCGCACCTGTGTTTCGGTCAGGTCGGTCATCGTCCTCCTTCATGGGTTGCAGCCAGGCTGCATCGGGTTCAATCGGCGTGTCGGTCCGCCGTCACCGGGGTGATCGCACATCCGCCACCGGCGTGGCCGGCGGCGCCCAGACCCGGATGGCCTGCAAGGCGGCCGGCGCCAGGAACTGGGGGGTCTGGGGGCCGATCGTGCGGTCCCGGTACTGCTGCACCACCCGGGCGGAGCCGGAGAACCAGTCGTGCAGGTTCAGGCTACCGTTGCCCCGGGACTGGGCCGTCGCCAGCGACGACAGCAGGCCGTAGGTGAACAGCCCATGGCCAGCCGGATCGTATTCCTGCGACTCCTCCTGCGGCCCGGACGCCAGCATGAGTGCAAACTGGCTCGACGCCGAGCGCTTGATCAGGGCATGGGGGTCGAAACGGCCTTCGATGCCCCGCGCCTGGCAGGTGTCCACCACCAGCACACGGCGCCCGGCGACCGTCCGCAGCACATCGAAGAACACCTGCCATGACAGCAGGCTGCCCGGGTTCTCGGCCGCCTGCACCCCCTGTATGTCGGCCGCCTGCGCATCCCGGGGAACGAAGTAGTAGTTGCCCTGTGCGTCCGACAGACCGTGCGAGGCCAGGAACAGCACCACGGTGTCCTGCGCCTGGGCATCCTTGAGGAAGTCCAGCGCCTCCAGCACATTGCGGCGCGTGGGCTTGTGTTCGGCGTTGTCCGACAGAACCTTCACGAAGCGCTGGCCAAAGGGCGCGCCCTCCAGGCGCCGGAAGGTATCGGCAAAGATGTCGGCATCCCGCGCCGCATAGGACAGCCAGGTGCTCTGCGGCAGACCGTCGAACTGGCTGGCGCCAATCGCCAGCAGGTAGAGGTTGCCCACCTTCTGCGCAGAAGCCACCGGCGCCTGCAGGTCCACCTGCACACGCGCCAGCCCCATGGACACATCGGTGAAGGCCTCGACCCGGATGTCGTTGAGGCGGGCGTCGAGCGGCACCTCGAACGCCCGGCGGATCCAGGACGACTCCCACAGGCCCACACCGCGCTCGCGCGAGGCCGTCACCGGGATGCCGTTGACGAACAGGGCCAGATCGCGCAGCTGCGGGCCGATCCGCTCGGCCTCCACCTGCAGGCGCGCCATCTGCCGCTGCTCGTCCACACCATCGAGCCGCAGGCGCACCCGGGGCGGCGCCATGCGCTGCATGCGCTCGGCCGTCATGTCTTCCGCCGGCGCCGGACCGGCCCCGGACCGCTGCGGCGCGGCGGCCAGCGCCTTCTTCACGATGTCCGGCCGGTACAGCACGCGTTCGAGCTGCACCGCGTGGAAGAAGTCGGGCTCCTGGTCAAGTCCCCGGTTGATGTGCCAGCCGATCAGGCGGTCGCCATGGGGCGAGGACGTGTAGTGGCCACCGGGGGTCCAGGCAATCCAGTCCTGCGCATTGCGGTGCATGAACAGCGCCAGCAATTCCTGCCCGGTGTGGGCCGAGAACCAGCGCAGGGTGCCGTCACCCAGGGCCGCCACCACCACCTGCCCGTCGGCACTGGCGTTCACCGCCCAGACCGGCGACGACACACGGTTGAGCCAGCGCAGGCCACCCTGCGCGTCGTGGGCACGCAGCGCCCACTCGGTGCCCACCACCACCTGGTCGAGCGCGGGCGCAACCGCATGGCTGTAGACCTTTTCATAGGTTTCCAGCGCCACCGGCGCACCGTTCACGCGCAGCTGGCGCCGGTCGGCCGAACGTTCAACGCGCCAGCCCCGGCCCTGGGTCTGGGCCTCGCGCAGGGCGCCTGGACTGGCGGGCGCCCGCCAGTCCAGGCGCGCTTCGGGCACGGAGAAGCGCATGGCGCGTCCGGCCACCGACAGCTGGACTTCGCTGCCCGTGGGCGAGAGTCGAAGACGCGTTCCCGGGTCGCTGAACCGCCATTGCGCCGGCGGCACCGGCTCGCGCACAGCCCCCGAAGGCTCGATCCAGCCCCAGGCCGGGGCATCGGACACGTACAGCACGCGGCCCTCGCCCAGGGCGCGCAGGTCGTTGATGCGCCCCTGCAGCGAAGCGAACGCTCGGCCCTGGCGCGGACCGTCGCCCACCCGCCAGCGGAACACCCTCGACTGCTCCCCCTGCCGGGTACCGCCCGCATAGAGGAAGCGACCGTCGTCCGACCAGGCGAGCGCGACAAAATCCTGCTGCCGGGCGTCACCGGCCTTCCAGATGGACGAGGCCGCAAGATCGCGCGCGGGTATCACCTCGACCACCGGGGCATCGGCAAAGCCAATGGCCACCTGTTCACCGTCGGGGCTGACCCGCACCGTCACCGGATCGCGCGCGGCGGTCGAGGCGCGGCGCGCCAGCAGGCGGTGGTCCTGCGCGTAGATCCGGATGAACCCGTCCAGGCCCACGGTGAACAGGCGACCGTAGCGGTCGTAGCCCATGTCCATCACCATGCCCTGGTACGCGGCGTCCGTGGCCAGCACCGCACCGCTGGCCCGCTGCACCACCACCAGCCCGCCGTCACCGTGCAGGCCGACCGCAATCCGTTCGCCATCGGGGGAGAACCGCAGGCTGGTCACCGTCGAACGGGGCACCGGGAGGCGCCGCACCAGCTGCCCGGCGCCGGTGTCGAACAGGTACAGGCTGGCGCGCTGCTCCCAGTCCCAGCCGGTCCAGCCACCGACCGCCAGCCAGCGCCCGTCTGGTGACAGGTCGAGCGCGTACAGCTGGCCTTCCGCACCATCGAGCATGGGCACCCGCCAAGTGTTGAGCAGCTGGCCGCCCGGCAACTGCCACACCCGGACCGTCTTGTCGTCGGACGCGGTGTAGAGGCGGTTGCGGGCCGCGTCGAAGGCCGCTCCCCTGACCATGGCGGTGTGCACGCCGGGGTCGATCCGCAGGATCGGCCGGTCCGCACCCGCCGGCGCGGGCTGCGCCAGGACGGCACAGGCCATCAGGCCGCACCAGAAGGCGCACCAGCGCGACCAGCCGGCACGCCAGGACATCCGAACAGCCCACATCACCCGAACACCACGGCTTCCGACGACGGGCAGGGCCACACGTCAGCGGGACGCCACCGGGCGCGGCAGGGGCGCGGGCCGGCTGGCCGGCGCCTTGACCACGCTCGTGCGCTTCGATGACGCCGCCGCGGACGGGGCGGCACCCGGCGCAAGCCGCCAGCCCTGGCGCGTCTGCACCAGGACCATGGACGGCCGCTCGGCGGTGGCCGCCGGCCTGACCATGTCGCGCACCACCGACTGCGGCAGACAGTGACGAACCGGCTCACCGGACAGCGCGACATTCAGGGCCGCGCGGTCCAGCACGGCCTGCAGGCGCTGGTTGTCCACGGGCGTGACGATCAGCCCGTCCCCGGTCAGATCGACCAGCGTGCTGTTGGCGCGCCGATCGTCCCGGGACAGGGTGACCGCCACACAGGACGGCGAAGCGGCCACTTCCGGCGCGCGCAGGCCTTCGGGCGGCAGGCCCAGGTCCTTCATGCTGGCCACCAGCACCTCGTTGCGGGGCAGGACCTCCGCCAGCGGGGATGGCGCGGTCGCCGGCGGCACCGCCTGGCTGGTGAACCTTGCCGCCTCGCCCTGCACCGGAAGACCGCCGCCGCCCCCCTGGCCCGGATGGGTCGGCGCCGGCGACACCGGTGCACTGACCACGGGCGGCGTCACGACCGGAGCTGTGGTCACGACCGGGGCGGTGGCCACGACGGGTGTGGTGTTCACGACAGGTGCAGAGGTCACAACAGGGGCAGGCGCCGGAGCCGACGGCGGTGGCAACGAACGGCCCGTCGAAGGTCTCTGCTTTCTCGAACGCCGATCCGTCGGGGGCTTGCGTTCATCTGCCAGCCGAAGGGCAGCCCCGCCCTGCACCGGGTTCTGCTTGGGAACCAGGGTGGCCAGGGCCGGCGCCGATGCCAGGAACAGCCCGAGCAGGGCTGCGCCACCCAGCACCTGGCGCGTCCCCAAGGGACGGTGCACCGACTCGCGATCAGGAAACAGCTTGCTCATGGAACCTCCCGGTGGATATCGACATGGGTTGCAGGTGAAGACGAATCGGTTCAATGCCGTCCGGTTCAGGCGAGGTACCGGCAGCCGCCACCATCAGAAACGCAGCCCCACGGCCAGCCACCAGCGGGTGCGCCGGTCGGCCCGTCCCTCGCTGTCCCGGCCCGAAGCGTCTTCGCCCGGGTTGCGACCGAAGGGGTGCGCGACGGACAGGGCCGCGTGGTAGCCGGGCCGCTCCATCCGCAAGGCCAGACCGCCACCGGACAGGCCGTAGCTGTTGGGCGAAGCACCGGTCAGCTCGGCGACATGCCGGGTGTTCTGCCGGATGTGGCCGGCGTCCAGGAAGGCGGCCAAGCTCAGGCCCTGAAGCCCCGCGAACTGGCGGCGCACTTCCAGTGACCCGATCAGCCCGCTGTCACCCGCCGCCTCACCCGCGGCGTAAGCCCGCACGCCATCGGCGCCCCCCAGCGAGAAGCGTTCCGAACTCTCCAGGTTGCGCCCGAGATTGGACTGGGCGTCCAGCGAAAGCCCCCAGGACCAACTGGCATCGAGTGCCTGCTGGCGTGCGTAGCCACCCGCCAGCCGCGAGAAGCGGCCCTCGGTGCGCCGCCCGACGGCATCGGCGGCCGCGTCGGCCGGTTGCCGACCCAGCCTGACGGAGCCGGTGTGCCAGGCCAGCGACCACTGGTGCTGGGCCGAACCCTGCCAATAGCCCTGGGCGCCCAGTGCAAGCGCCTGCAGGCGCCGGTTGGAATCTTCCTGGCCGTCCAGCCGCGTGCGCAGATGCCGGCCGTACACACGCGCCATCAGGCTGACCTGCTGGTCGCGCTGCAACACCCAGTCGTGGGTGAAGCCCAGCGCCGCATCCCGTACATCCCCTTCGCTGCGCGGTTCGGCGCCCTGGCAACACAGCTCGTAGTCCAGCGAAGACAGCGACACATCCACGACAGTGGCCAGGCCCAGCGGCACCCGGTAGCCCAGTCCGGCGTACCCCAGGTGCTGGCCAGTGCCGAGCACGGTGACGCTGAACTGGTCCGCCAGACCCAGCGCATTGTTGACCACCAGCTGGCCCAAGGCACGGGTCCGGCCCGTGTAGCGGTTGCCATGACTGTCGAGCTGGAGCTGCCCCGAAACCCGGTCCGCGGGGACATAACGCACATCCAGCTGGCTCGCGTCGCCCCCCTCGGCCGCCGACACCTCGGCCGACACGCGCCCGCCGGCCGGGAGGTTGTTGATGCGCAGCAGCGTCTGGTCCAGGGCCTGGGTGTTCAGGGGCGCCCCGAGCGGCTGGCCCCGCCTGAGCTGCGCGTCCACCCCGCGAGGCAAGGCGCGCGGACCGACCGCCGCCACATCCAGGCGCTCCAGGCGGTCTTCCCTCACGGTGATGGTGACCACCCCATTGGCGATGGTCTGTGGCAGCACCTCGGCCTGGACGAACAGGTAACCCGCGTCCCGGTAGGTCTGCTCGACGACCTCGGCCGCGTCCTGGAGCTGCGAGGCCGAAAGGGTGCGCCCCACGTAGCCGGCCACCGCGCGTTCGAGCTGCTCCACCGGCAGCACCCGTGCCCCGTCGATGCGCCAGCCGCTCACCAGCATCTGCGGCCCTGTCACGGCTGTGGTGCGTCCGCGGCGTTGATCGTCCTTGCGCCGCAGTGTGGGCTTCTTGGGCTCGGTGGTCAGTGGCCGGCGCGGTTGCACCGACTCCAGCACGCGGCCGGCGTCCAGTGGCTGGGCTCTGGCGGGGGCCAGAAGGCCGGCGCCAAGAACCGCAATGACCAGTGACAAGCCGAGCAGCCGGCCCGGCAGGACCCGCGTTCGCGCATCTTCAAACGGCTCGTGTCGGGGCCATCGCCCACACAGCAAGGGCCGTGGCCGCAGTGTTGTTTCCATTCCCTGAATCACCCCGATCAAGATGCCATTCCAGGAGCCGCTGTGAAGCGCTCGCCCGAACGGCTCCGGCCATCCCGTGACCGCGGGAAATTGTAGCCCTATCGATGTACAGGGCCTCGGGGTGACGGATCAGGTGTCCTTGGAAATCTTGATCGTCGGGAACTTGTTCGAGTAGTCCTTGGCCTTGGCCGCGATCTTGATCGCGACCTGGCGCGCCACGGTCTTGTAGATGCCGGCGATTTCGCTCTCGGGATCGGCCACCACGGTGGGTTTGCCACTGTCGGCCTGCACGCGGATGCTCATGTTCAGCGGCAGCTCGCCCAGGAAGTCCATGCCGTATTCGGCCGCCATCTTCTTGCCGCCTTCAGCACCGAAGATGTGTTCGGTGTGGCCGCAGTTCGGGCAGCAGTAGACCGCCATGTTCTCGACGATGCCGAGGATGGGCACGCCGACCTTCTCGAACATCTTGATGCCCTTGCGCGCGTCCAGCAGGGCGATGTCCTGCGGCGTGGTCACGATCACCGCGCCGGTCATGGGCACGCGCTGGCTCAGGGTCAGCTGGATATCGCCGGTGCCCGGAGGCATGTCCACGATCAGGTAGTCCAGGTCTTTCCAGTTGGTCTGGCGCAGCAGCTGCTCCAGCGCCTGGGTGGCCATGGGGCCGCGCCAGATCATGGCCTCGTCCTTGTCGATCAGGAAGCCGATGGAACTGACCTGGATGCCGTAGTTCTCCAGCGGCTCCATGGTCTGACCGTCCACGCTCTCGGGCCGGCCCTCGATGCCCATCATCATGGGCTGGCTGGGGCCGTAGATGTCGGCGTCCAGGATGCCGACCTTGGCGCCCTCGGCGGCCAGCGCCAACGCCAGGTTGACGGTGGTGGTGCTCTTGCCCACGCCGCCCTTGCCCGAGGCCACGGCGATGATGTTCTTCACATTCGGCATCAGCTGCACGCCGCGCTGCACCGCGTGCGGAATGATCTTGACCTGCATGTTCACCGACACGTTCTCAACGCCCGGCACGGTCTTGGCCGCCTCGATCAGGGCGCGGCGCAGCGCCGGCATCTGGCTCTTGGCCGGGTAACCGAGCTCCACGTCGAAGGACACATCGCCGTAGTCGGCCTGCAGGTTCTTCAGCGCCCGGGTGGACACGAAGTCCTTGCCGGTGTTGGGATCGATCACCGCCTGCAAGGCGGCCAGCAGCGCTTGGGTATCAACGGCCATGAATGGGGCTCCGGGGCTTGTCGTGGTGGTTATGAAGAATCGGCCCGAAGTCTAACGGGGCCTGCATGCCCCGCCTAAAATTGCGGGTTCCCCTGAAGAAAGATTCTCGACATGAGCCAGCGCCGCCTGTTCGTCACCACCGCCCTGCCCTATGCCAACGGCCATTTCCACATCGGCCACATCATGGAATACATCCAGGCCGACATCTGGGTGCGGTTCCAGCGCATGCAGGGCCATGAGGTGCATTTCGTCTGCGCCGACGACGCCCACGGCGCGCCGATCATGATCGCCGCCGAAAAAGCGGGCAAGACGCCGCAGCAGTTCGTGGCCGACATCGCCGCCGGCCGGCCGCAGTACCTCAACGGTTTCCACATCGGCTTCGACAACTGGCACAGCACCGATGGCCCGGAGAACCACGAGCTGGCGCAGGCCATCTACAAGGCGCTCAAGGCGAATGACCTGATCGAGACGCGCACCATCGAACAGTTCTTCGACCCCGAGAAGACCATGTTCCTGCCCGACCGCTTCATCAAGGGCGAATGCCCCAAATGTGGCGCCAAGGACCAGTACGGCGACAACTGCGAGGTCTGCGGGGCGGTGTATGCCCCCACGGAGCTGAAGAACCCGTATTCGGCGCTCTCCGGTGTCACGCCGGTGCTCAAACACTCGGACCACTTCTTCTTCAAGCTGTCCGACCCGCGCTGCATCGATTTCCTGAAGCAATGGACCACCAGCGGCGCGGTGCAGCCGGAGGTGCTCAACAAGATCACCGAATGGATCGCGCCCGGTGAAGACGGCAAGCCCAAGATGGGCGACTGGGACATCAGCCGCGACGCGCCGTACTTCGGCATTGAGATCCCCGATGCCCCGGGCAAGTACTTCTACGTCTGGCTGGACGCGCCCATCGGCTACCTGGCCTCGCTGAAGAATCACTTCGGCAAGACCGGTCGTGACTACGACGCCTTCATGGCCGACCCGTCCACCGAGCAGTACCACTTCATCGGCAAGGACATCATCACCTTCCACACCCTGTTCTGGCCGGCCATGCTGCACTTCAGCGGCCGCAAGGTGCCCAACGCGGTCTTCGTGCACGGCTTCCTGACCATCAACAACGGCGAGAAGATGAGCAAGAGCCGGGGCACCGGCCTGTCGCCGCTGAAGTACCTGGAACTGGGCATGAACCCCGAATGGCTGCGCTACTACCTGGCGGCCAAGCTCTCGGGCAAGAACGAGGACGTGGACTTCAACGCCGAAGATTTCATGCTGCGCGTCAACAGCGACCTGGTCGGCAAGTTCGTCAACATCGTCTCGCGCTCGGCAGGCTTCATCACCAAGCGTTTCGGCGGCCAGCTGACGCAGACCTTCGACGACCAGGGCAGCACCCTGCTGGCCGACATCCGCGCCGCCGCCGACAGCATCGCCACGCAGTACAACGAGCGCGAATACGGCAAGGCCATGCGCGAGATCATGGCGCTGGCCGACCGTGTGAACGCCTACGTGGACCAGCACAAGCCCTGGGACCTGGCCAAGGACGCCGCCAACGACGCCCGGCTGCAGCAGGTCTGCTCGGTGCTGGTCAACGCGTTCACCGCCCTGGCCCGCTACCTGGCCCCTGTGCTGCCGGAACTCGCAGGCAAGGTGCAGGCGCTGACCGGTGCCGACCTGAAGGACTGGCACAACGCGGCCAACGTGGCGGCCATCCAGCCCTACCAGCACCTGATGCAGCGTGTGGACGTCAAGCAGCTCGACGCCCTGTTCGAGCCGCCACCGGCCCCGGAAGCGCCCAAGACCGTGCCGGGCGGCGAAGAGATCGCCCCGACCATCTCCATCGACGACTTCGCCAAGGTCGACCTGCGCATCGCCCAGATCGTCAAGTGCGAAGCGGTCGAAGGCTCGACAAAGCTGCTGCGCCTCACGCTGGACGTGGGCGAAGGCAGGACGCGCAACGTCTTCAGCGGCATCGCCAGCATGTACAAGCCCGAGGACCTCGAAGGCAAACTGACCGTGATGGTGGCCAACCTGGCGCCGCGCAAGATGAAGTTCGGCGTCAGCGAGGGCATGGTGCTGGCCGCCAGCCACGCCGACGAGAAGGCGCAGCCGGGCATCCACGTGCTGCGGCCCTGGCCGGGCGCACAGCCGGGCATGCGCATCCACTGACCGGCTATCGCCCGTGTTCGCCCCCATCCGAGGCTTCACCGCCCTGCAGCGCACGCCGCAGGCGGACCTGAAGCTCGGTACGGTGCTGGCCTTCGTGGCCGGCGCGGCCAACGCGGGCGGCTTCCTGGCCGTGGGCCAGTACACCTCGCACATGACGGGCATGTTCTCGGCGCTGGCCGACAACCTGGTGCTCGGCCAGTTCGTGCTGGTGGGTGCGGGCATTGCGTCGGTGCTGGCCTTCCTGTTCGGCGCCATGAGCACGGCCTGGATCGTCAACTGGGGCATGCGCCGCCAGCTGCGCAGCGCCTACGGTCTGCCGCTGCTGCTGGAGGCCGTGCTGTTGCTGGTCTTTGGCCTCTTTGGCGCCGTTATGAGCCTGTGGCACACCGTGTTCCTGCCCGTCACCGTGGTGCTGCTGTGTTTCATCATGGGCCTGCAGAACGCGGTCATCACCAAGATCTCGCAGGCCCGCATCCGCACCACCCACGTGACCGGCCTGGTCACCGACCTGGGCATCGAACTGGGCAAGCTGCTGTACGTGAACCGCCACCCGGACATGCAGCCGGTGCGCGCCGACCGCGAACGCTTGCGCGTGCATGGGCAACTGGTCGTGAGCTTTCTGGTCGGTGGCGTGGCCGGCGCCCTGGGTTTCAAACACCTGGGCTACATCAGCACCCTCCCGCTGGCACTGGCCCTGCTGCTGCTGGTGCTGCGTCCGCTGCTGGACGACTGGCGGCAGCTGCGCAGCGCCTGAACCGGCTCAGCGGTTGCGTTCCAGGTCGGGGTCACGCACCGACATCGTCGACACCACCCGCAGGTCCGGGTTGAAAATCACGGTGAACACCTGCCGGTCGCTCTCGTTCGGGCCGTTGCGCCAGCGCCAGTCGTAGTGGGTTTCCTGCTTGAGGGCGTAGGTGGTGATCTTCATCGGCTTGCCGAGCATGCGCCGCACATCCTCCATGGGCATGCCGGGCAGGATCTGGGCAAACGTCCGCTCGTTGAGCACTTGGCGCAGCGCGGCCATCTTGCCGTCGGGTCCGATGGTGATCTGCCAGTTCTGGTCGCCCTCGGGTTGGCGGTTGTACTCGTAGATCTGAGCCCCATCAGGGCCTTCCCACACCGCCTCGGGCTGGCCGAACTTCTCGCGCACGTCCGCTTCGGTGGAGACCCCCTCCTCCAGCTCGCTGATGGCCCGCTGGTCGCACCCCACCAGGGCGGACATACCCAGCAAAAGCAACAGGGCGGATCGCCCGAGAAACCCCTGCCCGTATGTCATCCCGACGCTCCCATGGTGGTGGTCGGGTCAGTGTAAACCCCATGCCTGCGGACTGCATCCCGTGCCGGGGGTGCGGTTGCGAACGGTAACATTCCGCCATGCTGCCCAATCTTCCCCCGCTGGCACCGTTCCGGCCCCGGCTGCTGGCCGACATCCGCGGCTACACCGGCGAGAAGTTCGCCAAGGACATGGGCGCAGGTGCCACGGTCGGCATCGTGGCGCTGCCGCTGGCCATGGCCTTTGCCATCGCCAGCGGGCTCAAGCCGGAAGCCGGGCTGTGGACCGCGATCATCGCCGGCTTCCTCATCTCCGCGCTGGGCGGCACCTCGGTACAGATCGGGGGGCCGGCCGGGGCCTTCATCGTCATCGTGTACGGCATCGTCGAACGCTATGGCCTGGCCAACCTGCTGATTGCCACCGCCGGCGCCGGCGTGCTGCTGTTCCTGCTCGGCCTGTTCCGGCTCGGCACGCTGGTGCGCTACGTCCCGGTCAGCGTGGTGATCGGCTTCACCAACGGCATTGCGGTGCTCATCGGGCTCTCGCAGCTGCGCGACTGGCTGGGCCTGGACATTGCCAAGATGCCGGCCGACTTCTTCAGCCAGATCGGCACCATCGTCCGGCACATCGACAGCTTCAACCCCTGGTCTTTCGCCATTGGCCTGGCCTGCGTCATCGGCCTGTTCATCTGGCCCCGGCTGTGGGCGGTCGACTCGCAGTTCCGCCGCCAGCTTGACCAGTTCGAGACCGTCAGCGCGCTCAAGGCCACCTCGCGCCTGCCGGCACCCGTGGTGGCGCTGATCACGCTGTCCTTGCTGGCCTGGGCCATGAGCCTGCCGGTGGAGACGATCGGCAGCCGCTTCGGTGGCATTCCGCAGGGTTTGCCGGCCTTTGCCCTGCCCGATTTCTCCTGGGAAACGGTCAAGCAGCTGGTGACGCCCACGCTGACCATCGCCCTGCTCGGGGCCATCGAGTCGCTGCTCTGCGCCCGCGTGGCCGACCAGCTCAGCGACACACCCAAACACGACCCCAACCAGGAACTGATGGCGCAGGGCGTGGCCAACTTCACCGTGCCTTTCTTCGGCGGCATGCCGGCCACCGGCACCATCGCACGCACGGTCACCAACATCCGCTCGGGCGCGGTTTCGCCGGTGGCGGGTATCGTGCACGCGGCCACGCTGGCGGCCGTGGTGCTGATCGCTGCGCCGCTGGCGCAGCACATCCCGCTGGCGGTGCTGGCCGGCGTGCTGCTGTTCGTGGCCTGGAACATGGGCGAGTGGCGCGAGTTCGTGCGGCTGCGCAAGTTCAGCAACCACTACCGCCTGATGATGGTCTCGACCTTCCTGGTCACCATCGTGTTCGACCTCACGGTGGCGGTTGAACTGGGTCTGGTGCTGGCGGTGGTGCTGTTTGTGCGCCGCCAGAGCGACATCTTCCGCGCCGACCCGGTGGCCGCCACCGAGCACCAGCTGACCTACCGGCTCTACGGCTCGCTGTTCTTCGGCGCCGTCGCCAAGATCGACCCCATCGTGGCCGCGGTGGAGCAGTCGCCCCAGCCGGTCAACGTCATGCTCGACGCATCCCAGCTGATCTCGCTGGACACCACGGGCCTGGACGCGCTGGAGCAGCTGCACAAGGCCCTGGACAAGCGCGGAGGCCACCTGAGCATGGTCGGTCTCAACCCCCAGCCACGTTCGCTGATCGAGCGCACAGGGTTCAACGGACGCCTGCACACCTGCCAGTAGGACGCGATGTCTGCCGCCACATCCCCCTCTGCCCCGATTGCCGAGCGCATCGACGGGCTGTTCCAGCTCGCCCGCCAGCACAGCCAGACCTACGCCTCGCCCGAGGACTGGCTGGCGCGCGAACGCTACCTGGCCCGGCACCCCACCGCACTGATGGTGATGAAGTGCATGGACGGGCGCATCAACATCCCGATCGCCACCGGCACGCCGCGCGGCATCATCCAGCCCTTTCGCAACCTGGGCGGCATGTTCCACCTGGGCTGGCCGCATCTGGGTGAAATCATCCAGGGCGCGGTGGACAAGGAAGTGCGCCGGGGCCGTCAGGTGCTGATGATGATCACCTACCACTTCTCCAGGGGTGATCCCCGGCGCGGTTGCGCGGGCTTTCACTACCGCACCGACGATGCCCGCGCCCACACCTTCGGGCTGCGCGAAGAGTTCAGCGCCCTGTTCGGCAGCCTGCACCAGACCGTCTACCCGCTGGTCTGCGGCTTCGAGACCGACGAGGAGGCCCTGGTGCTGCACGGTACCGATGGCCAGGTGCTGGACATGGCCCGGCTGGGGCCGCAGGACCTGCCCGGCCTGCCGGCGCGACTGGTGCAGCTGTTTCCGGACATGCCCTCTCAGGTTCGAAGCGACCTGCTCCCCCTGCTGGAGGGCAACGCCGCCCACATCGCCGCACTGCGCCAGGCCGAACGCAGCCTGGCGATCGAACACCGGGAATGGATCATCTTCGTGGGCCGAGGCTTCGACTGGCTGCACCTGCCCAACCAGGCCCTGATCATCGGCCCCTACAGCCCCGACCTGGACCATCCGATCCGCCAGGCGGCCGGCATCATCCAGGGCAACATGCGCGCCGGCCGCATCCCCGACGACGGTTTCCTGCTCATGTCGTCGGTGCCATACGAGGACGTGGGCGTGGATCGCGCCCGCGCCGCGCTCAAGTCGCGCTTCCTGGCCCGGTTTGCGGCCGAAGTGATCCGGCGCGACTTCGCCGATCTGGGGCCGAAGATGAGCGTGCGGGAATCGGTGCTCAACTGGCAACAGAGGGCGCTGGAGGTCCTGTGAGCACCGGCGGGCGGCCATCGGTAAAATCCCGTGGTTTGTCCCAGCCCCAGGATCACCATGCCGTTCTTCGCCCGCCCGCACTACGCGTCTGACGCGACCCAGTTCATCGACCAGCTCAAGGCCGAAAACCCCCAGCTGGAAGCCGGACAGCGCGAAGGTCGCGCCCTGCTGTGGGACAAACCGGTTGACCGCGAATTCCAGCGCCAGGCGGAAGCCGCCCGCGTGCCCCAGGGCGCCTACGTCTACCAGACCCTGCCCGACCCGCACTGACCCGGACAGCACACGGCATCGCCCTGATGAGCCCTGACGCCCCCGCGCTGGACGAGGCCCCCGAAGGGCTGGACGCGGTGCTGCCCACCGTGGTGGACCAGGTGGCACTGGCGCGGCTCTATGGCGAACCGTTGTTCGACCTGCCGCGCGACCTGTACATCCCGCCGGACGCGCTGCAGGTTTTTCTCGAAGCCTTCGAAGGCCCGCTGGACCTGCTGCTGTACCTGATCCGCAAGCAGAACTTCAACATCCTCGACATTCCGATGGCGGCGGTCACCCGCCAGTACCTGAGCTACGTCGACGAGATCCGCGCCAGCAACCTCGAACTGGCGGCCGAGTACCTGCTGATGGCGGCCATGCTGATCGAGATCAAGTCGCGCATGCTGCTGCCGCCCAAGAAGACGGCCGAGGGCGAAGAAGCCGAGGACCCGCGCGCCGAGCTGGTGCGCCGCCTGCTCGAGTACGAGCAGATGAAGCTGGCCTCGCAGCGTCTGGCCGAAATCCCGCAGGCCGGCCGGGACTTCCTCAGGGCCCAGGTCTATGTGGAACAGGCCCTGGCACCGCGTTTTCCCGACGTGCACGTGCTGGACCTGCAAAGCGCGTGGCGCGACATCCTCAAGCGCGCCAACCTGGTCCAGCACCACAAGATCAGCCGCGAGGAACTCTCGGTGCGCGAACACATGAGCCTGGTGCTGCGCAAGCTGCAGGGCCAGCGCTTCGTCGAATTCGGCGACCTGTTCGACCCCAGCCGTGGCGCTCAGGTGCTGGTGGTCACCTTTATCGCCATGCTGGAACTGGCCAAGGAAACGCTGATCGAGCTGACCCAGGCCGAGGCCTTCGCGCCCATCTACGTGCGCCTGGCGTACACACCCAACTGATCTCTCCACGCCCGCGCCAGCACCGCGGGTGTTCACCATGACCACCCACCACTTCGACGTCCTCATCATCGGCAGCGGCCTGGCCGGCCTGACCGCTGCGCTCAAGCTGGCGCCCACGCACACCGTGGCGGTGGTCACCAAGCGCGGCATTTCCGACGGCTCCAGCAATTGGGCACAGGGCGGCATCGCCGCGGTGCTGGCCGAAGGCGACAGCTACGCCTCGCATGTGGACGACACCCTGGTGGCCGGCGCCGGCCTGTGCGATCTGGAAGCGACGAAGTTCACGGTCGAAAACGCCCCCGCCGCCATCGCCTGGCTGCAGGAACTGGGCGTGCCCTTCTCGACCGAAAACGGCGAACTGCACCTCACGCGCGAGGGGGGGCACACGCACCGCCGCATCGTGCACGCGACCGACGCCACTGGCGCCGCCGTGCAGGCCACGCTCAGCCGCGAGGCCCGTGCCACCCCGGGTATCACGTTCTTCGAGAACCACATGCTGGTGGACCTGATCACCGAACGCCAGCTGCCCGGGCACAGCGCCGGCAGTGGCACCAGCCACTGCTATGGCGCCTACGTGCTCGACGTCGACCGGGATGAGGTCGAGACCTTCAGTGCGACCCATACCGTCCTGGCCACCGGCGGCGCAGGCAAGGTCTACCTCTACACCACCAATCCCGACACCGCCACCGGCGACGGCATCGCCGCCGGCTGGCGCGCCGGCTGCCGCGTGGGCAACATGGAGTTCATCCAGTTCCACCCGACCTGCCTGTACCACCCGAACGTCAAGAACTTCCTCATCACCGAAGCGGTGCGCGGTGAAGGCGGGCAACTCAAGTTGCCGCCCCACCTGGGCGGCCATCGCTTCATGCCCGACCACGACCCGCGCGCCGAACTGGCCCCGCGCGACATCGTGGCCCGCGCCATCGACCACGAGATGAAGAAGCACGGCCTGGACTGCGTGCACCTGGACATCTCGCACCAGAGCCCGGAATTCCTGCAGGAGCACTTTCCCAACATCCTGGCGCGCTGCGCCGAGCTGGGCATCGACATCACGAAGGAGCCCATCCCGGTGGTGCCGGCGGCGCACTACACCTGCGGTGGTCTGGTGACCGACCTGGAAGGGCGCACCGACATCCAGGGTCTGTACGCGGTGGGCGAAACCACCTGCACCGGACTGCACGGCGCCAACCGCCTGGCCAGCAACTCGCTGGTGGAGTGCATGGTGTTCGCGCAGGCCGCCGTCAAGGCGATCGCCACCGCCGAGGTGACGCCGCGCCCCGAAATCCCCCTGTGGGACGAGAGCCGTGTGACCGATGCCGATGAGCAGGTGGTGATCTCACACAACTGGGACGAGTTGCGCCGCTTCATGTGGGACTACGTGGGCATCGTGCGCACCAACAAGCGTCTGGAGCGCGCCGCCCACCGCATCACGCTGCTGCAGCGCGAAATCCACGAGTTCTATTCCCAGTTCCACGTCACGCGCGACCTGCTGGAACTGCGCAACCTGGTGCAGGTGGCCGACCTGATCGTCATGAGCGCGATGCTGCGCCACGAAAGCCGCGGCCTGCACTACAGCCGCGACTACCCGGACCTGCTGCCGGAGGCCAAACCGACGATCCTGGTGCCGCCGGCGAGGTGATACTCCCCCCGCGCCGCGCTGCGCGCGTCACCCCCCAGGGGGCGATGCGAGTGGCCCGACGGAGCCGGTTCCACCGCATCCTGGAAATGGGGTCACGCGCCCCGGACACCCTGCTTCATGCGGCACCGATGTTCGGCACCAGCGCCCCGGCATCTTGTCCAGCCTTGTGCGCGGCCGTGAACGCCAGCATGCGGTCAATGGGCAAGCGGGCACGCGGGATCAGGACCGGATCCACGTGGATCTCGTTCAGACCGGTCTCCAGCACCTTCGCCACACCGGCCAGGCCGTTCATGGCCATCCAGGGGCAGTGCGCGCAGCTCTTGCAGGTGGCGCTGTTGCCGGCGGTCGGCGCTTCAATGAAGACCTTGTCCGGGTTCTGCTGGCGCAGCATGTGCATCATGCCGTTGTCGGTGGCGACGATGAATTCACGCGCCTCCATCTCGCGCGCCGCTTTCAGGATCGCCGACGTCGAGCCCACGGCGTCGGCCAGCTTCACCACCTCGGCCGGGCTCTCCGGGTGCACCAGCACGCGGGCCTTCGGATGCTCCTTCTTGAGCGCTTCCAGCTCGAACGCCTTGAACTCGTCGTGCACGATGCAGGAGCCGGTCCACATCAGCATGTCGGCGCCGGTCTCGCGCTGGATGTAGCCGCCCAGGTGCTTGTCGGGCGCCCACAGGATCTTGTGGCCCTTGTCCTTGAGTGCCTTGACGATGTCCAGCGCGCAGCTGGACGTGACCAGCCAGTCCGAACGCGCCTTCACCGCCGCGCTGGTGTTGGCATAGACCACCACCGTGCGGTCCGGGTGCTGATCGCAGAAGGCACTGAATTCGTTGATCGGGCAGCCGAGGTCGAGCGAACAATTGGCGTCCAGATCGGGCATCAGCACGGTCTTCTCGGGGCTCAGGATCTTGGCCGTCTCACCCATGAAGCGCACCCCCGAGACGACCAGCGTCTGCGCCGCATGGTCGCGGCCGAAACGCGCCATTTCCAGCGAATCGCTGACGATGCCGCCGGTCTCGATGGCCAGGTCCTGCAGGTCCGGGTGCACGTAGTAGTGCGAGACCATGACCGCGTTGCGGGCCTTGAGCAGTTCGCGGATGCGGGCCTTGAGCTGCTCCCGCTGCACCGGCGTCGGCTCGACCGGCACCCGCGCCCAGGCGTGTTTGGTCGGGCAGGCAGGCTGCTCGTACTCGACGTCGATGACGGCTTCGTGGCTCATGGCAGTTGCTCCATCCGCATGGAAAAGTCGATCGCCTTGACATCCTTGGTCAGGGCACCGATGGAGATGCGGTCCACACCGGTCTCTGCAAGGGCGCGCACGGTGTCCAGGTTCACGCCGCCCGAGATTTCGAGAATGGCGCGGCCGGCGTTGCGCCGCACCGCCTCCTGCAGCGTGGGAATGTCCATGTTGTCCAGCAGGATCATGGTCGCGCCGCAGGCCAGCGCCTCGTCCAGCTGGGCCAGGGTTTCGACCTCGATTTCCACGAAGCGGGCCTGCGGGGCGGTCTCCTGCACGCGGCGCAGCACCGCTGCCACGCCCCCGGCGGCGGCGATGTGGTTTTCCTTGATCAGCACGGCGTCGTACAGACCGATGCGGTGGTTCACACCGCCACCGGCCTTGACCGCGTGCTTCTGCGCCAGCCGCAGGCCCGGCAGGGTCTTGCGCGTGTCCACGATGGCCGCACGGGTACCCTTGACCGCTTCCACAAAAACCGCTGTCTTGGTGGCCACCGCGGACAGCAGTTGCAGGAAGTTCAGCGCCGTGCGCTCGGCGGTCAGCAGGGCCTGGGCGTTGCCTTCGATCTGCAGCACCACCTGATCGGCGGCGCAGCGCTGGCCGTCGGCCACAAGCCAGTTCAGGCGGGCCTGCGGGTCGCAGGCGAGCATCGCCGCTTCCACCCAGGGACGGCCGCAGATGACGGCGCTCTCGCGCGCCAGGATGCGGGCCTTCGCGCGCCGCGTCGGGTCTACCAGGGCAGCGGTCAGGTCACCACGGCCCACGTCTTCGGCCAGGGCACGGGCCACGTCGGCCCGCGCGAGTTCGGCCAGGTCGTCGGCCGTGAAATCGGAGAGGTGTTTCATAGGGGGTCAAGCATAGCCGGATCGCATATAGTGCGCCCCATCCCGAGCAGGAGACGCCCTTGAGCACACCCCACACGCCCAGCCCCGCCACCGGAACGCCCTACGGCACCCTGCCGGCGGCCTCGCCCCTGCCCCAGCGCAAGCCCGTCAGCCTGCCGCGGCTGCAGGAAATGCGCGACCGCGGCGAGAAGATCACCATGCTCACCGCCTACGACGCCACCTTCGCGGCCGTGGCCGATGCGGCCGGTGTCGAGTGCATCCTGGTCGGCGACTCGCTTGGCATGGTCTGCCAGGGTCTGTCGAGCACCGCCGGTGTGACGCTGGAAACCATGGTCTATCACACCGAAAGCGTGGTGCGCGGCCTGCGGCGCGTGCAAGGCACGGCCTGGGTCATCGGTGACCTCCCGTTCGGCAGTTACCACGAGTCCAAAGAGCAGGCCATGCGCAGCGCGGCGCAGCTGCTGCATGCGGGTGCCCACATGATCAAGCTCGAGGGCGGTGGCTGGACCACCGAGACCGTGCGCTTTCTGGTCGAACGCGGCGTGCCGGTCTGTGCCCACCTGGGCCTGACACCGCAGACCGTGCATTCGCTGGGCGGCTACCGGGTGCAGGGTCGCGACGACGCGGCCGCCCGCACCCTGCGCACCCACGCCAAGGAACTGCAGGATGCCGGCGCCACCATGCTGGTGCTGGAGATGGTGCCCGCCGTGCTGTCGGCCGACATCACCACCGCCCTGCCGACCTGCCACACCATCGGCATCGGCGCCGGCAAGGGCACGGCCGGCCAGGTGCTGGTGATGCACGACATGCTGGGCATCAACCTGGGCAAGAACCCCAGGTTCGTGCGTAACTTCATGGACGGCGCCGACAGCGTGCGCGACGCCATGGCCGCCTACGTGGCCGCCGTCAAGGACGGCAGTTTCCCGGACGACGCCCTGCACGCCTGGTGAAGCCGCAGCGTCCGGTGGACATCCCCCGATCGCGCGACGATGCGGTCGGGCGCCTGCGGCACGACCTGCAGACCCACGGCTGGCCACGCAGCCAGATGACGCTGCTGGTCGCGCTGACCGGCGGGTCCGGCCTGCTGGCATCGTTTCTCTTGCTGCGGGCCGGGCTGGACAGCATGGCCTTGCGGTATCCCCTGGCGCTGCTGATGGCCTACGGCGTGTTCCTGCTGCTGCTCTGGTTGTGGCTGCGCACGAAAGCCGACGATTGGGCCGACCTCCCCGACCCCGGCATCAACCTGTCGGATCTGGACCCGACGCCAGCCGGCGCGCGCCACGCCCCCACCTGGTCTTCGGGCCAGGGCGGCGAATTCGGCGGCGGCGGCGCCAGTGCGTCCTTTGACGCGCCGGCACGGGCGCACCCCCTGATGCAAAGCCCGCCGGTGCGTGTGCACAGCGGCGCAACCGACACGCCCGGTCCGCTCGATGGCATCGGCTCCGTCAGCGACCTGGGGGATGCCGACGAGTTCGCCATCCCGCTGCTGCTGATCGCACTGGCCGCGGGGCTGGCCCTGTCGTCGCTGTATGTCGTCTACAGCGCCCCCACCCTGCTGGCCGAACTGTTGCTCGACGGCGCCCTGTCGGCCACGCTGTACCACCGGCTGCGCGGCATCGAACGGCGCCACTGGGTGTCGACCGCGTTGCGCAAAACCGCCCTGCCCTTCGCACTCACCGCCCTGCTGCTGGCGGCCGTGGGCTGGGGCCTGCAGACGGCCGCGCCGGGTGCGCGCTCGCTCGGCGAAGCCGTCCACCACGTCAACGCCCGCCCCTGAAGGGCTGGCGATAATCCAGCCTCCGGCCGACCAACCCATCACGCCTCATGCAACTCGTCCACACCATCGAAGACCTGCGCAAGGTGCTGCAACCGTTCAACTCCCCGGTGTTCGTGCCCACCATGGGCAACCTGCACGACGGCCACCTGGCGCTGGTGCGCACCGGCAAGCCCATGGGCGACGTGACGGTCTCCAGCATCTTCGTGAACCGGCTGCAGTTCGCACCGCACGAGGACTTCGACACCTACCCGCGCACCCTGCAGGCCGACTGCGCGCGGCTCGAACAGGCCGGCTGCGACGTTGTGTTCGCGCCGTCCGAGAAGGAGCTCTATCCCGAGCCGCAGGTCTACAAGGTGCAGCCACCATCGGACTTGGCCGACATCCTGGAAGGCCATTTCCGGCCCGGGTTCTTCATCGGCGTCTGCACCGTGGTGATGAAACTGTTCCAGTGCGTTTTCTCGGACGCCAAAGGCCCGCGCTACGCCCTGTTCGGCAAGAAGGACTACCAGCAACAGATGGTGATCCGCCGCATGGTCCAGCAGTACGCCATGCCGATCCAGATCATCGCGGGCGAGACCCAGCGCGCCGCGGACGGCCTGGCCCTGAGTTCGCGCAACGGGTACCTCAGCGAGACCGAGCGAGCCGAGGCGGTGCAGCTCTCGCTGGCACTGCGCGCGCTGGCACGCGATGCGCTGGCCGCCGCCGGCTCGTTGCCCGACAAGCGCGAGGGGCTGGAAGCCAACGCCATGCGCGCCCTCGCCTTGCGTGGCTGGGGGCCGGACTACCTGACGGTGCGCCGACGCGCCGACCTGCAGCCGCCGACGGCACAGGACGCGGTCACGCCGCAGTCGCTGGTGGTGCTGGGCGCCGCACGCCTGGGCAGCACCCGGCTGATCGACAACTTCGAGATCTAGACGCGCTCGTCCCGGGGATCGCGCCCCATCAGGACGGCCACCGCCTGCTGGGGCTTCAGGTGCCCATCCAGCAAGGCCACCACCGCCTCACTGATTGGCATTTCAATACCCAGGGTGCGCGCGCGCAACACCACGGTACGCGCGCTGTACACGCCTTCGGCCACATGGCCCAGCGACTGCACCGCCTGCTGCAGGGTCAGGCCCTGGGCCAGCAACTGGCCCACCTTGCGGTTGCGCGACAGGTCACCAGTGGCGGTCAGCACCAGGTCGCCCAGACCGGACAGCCCCATGAAGGTTTCGGAGCGCGCACCCAGCGCCAGACCCAGCCGCGACATTTCGGCCAGACCCCGGGTAACCAGCGCGGCGCGGGCGTTCTGGCCCAGATTCAGCCCGTCGCACAGGCCGGTGGCAATGGCCAGCACGTTTTTGACCGCACCCCCCACCTCGACACCGACGATGTCCTTGTTGGCGTAGACGCGCAGCGTCGGACCGTGGAAAGCGGCCACCAGGGCATCGCGCACGCTGGCGTGCTCACTGGCCGCCACGAGAGCGGTGGGCTGGCCACGCGCCACCTCCTGTGCAAAGCTCGGTCCGCTGAGCACACCGGCTTTCAGCCGTGGTGCCACCGCCGCGCAGACCTCGTGCCCCAGCAGGCCGGTGCCCGCCCCGGACTGCGCGCTCTCGAAGCCTTTGCAGAGCCAGACCACCGGCACGGCGACCCCGCGCAGGGCAACCAGCATGTCGCGCAGCGCCGCCATCGGCGTGCCGATGACCACCAGGTCGGCCTGGTGCTGCGGTGCATCCGGTCCGTCGAGCGCGGCCTGGCTGATCGCCAGCGTGGGCGGCAGGCCCTGGCCGGGCAGGTAACGCGCGTTCTCGCGCCGCGCGGCCATGTCCTGCACCTGGGCGGCATCGCGCGCCCAGAGCGTCACGTCGCGCTGGCCGCCGCCCTGGCTGGCGGCGTTGATGGCCAGGGCCGTGCCCCAGGCCCCGGCGCCAAGCACGAGGATTCTCATGACGGGATTTACTGGGCCGTGGCGGGCATTTGCTGCGACTGCTGCTGTTCGTACATGGCCTGGAAGTTGATCTCGGCCAGGTGCACCGGCGGGAAGCCGGCGCGCTGGATCAGGTCGGCCACGTTGCCGCGCAGGTAGGGGTAGACGATCTGCGGGCAGGCGATGCCCATGATGGGACCCATCTGCTCTTCCGGCACGTTGCGGATTTCGAAGATACCGGCCTGCTTGGTTTCGACCAGGAACACGGTTTTGTCCTGGATCTTGGTCTGCACCGTGGCGGTGACGGCAATCTCGTACACGCCATCGGCCACCGGCTTGGCTTCAACGCCCAGCTGGATGTCCACCGAAGGCTGCTCCTGCTCCAGCAGGATCGCGGGCGAATTGGGCTGCTCCAGCGAAGCTTCCTTGAGGTAGATGCGCTGGATCTGGAACACGGGCGTGGCGTCGGACATGGTGGGCTTTCAACTGGTTCGGACAAAGAAAAAGCCCGCCGGGGAAAACTGTTCCCTCAGCGGGCACGCGGCGATTATCGCCGCAGCCTGTGGCAGGCCTCAGCCCTGCAGCAGGGGCAGCAGGCCGCCACGGCCGTCGAGCGCATGCAGGTCATCACAACCGCCGACGTGGGTGTCGCCGATGAAGATCTGCGGCACGCTGGTGCGACCGGTGATGCGGGTCATTTCGGCCCGCACGTCGGGCTTGCCATCGACCACGATCTCTTCGTAGTCGGTCACACCCCGCGCCTGCAACAGGGACTTGGCGCGCATGCAGTAGGGGCAGAAATCGCTGGAATAGATCTTGACCTGGGCCATGGGCACTCCATCGTTGGGTTCAGGACTTTTCGACCGGCAGGCTGGCGGCGCGCCAGGCGCCCATGCCGCCCGTGAGGGAGTGTGCGTTGTCGTAGCCGAGCTTTTTGGCGATGGCCACCGCTCGACGCGACCGCATGCCCGAGGCGCACACCAGGATGACCGGCGTGGCCTTGTTCTTGACCAGGCCGGGCAGCTTGGCTTCCAGCTCGCCGAGCGGGACGTTCTTGGCACCACCCACATGACCGGCCGCGAACTCGTCGGGGCTGCAGACGTCCACCACGGCGGCCTTTTCGCGGTTGATCAGCTGCACCGCCTGGGTGGCGTTGAGCGATCCGGCGCCGGCCGTGCCCGACAGCACAGGCCACAGCAACATGCCGCCCGAGACCAAGGCCAGGAGGAGCAGGGTCCAGTTTTCGATGAAGAAACTCACAGGCAAACCTTTCAGAAGAGTCGAGGATTCTAAAATGGCCGGCTGTCCCTTGCTGCGGCCATCCCGGTGGCCCGGTTCCGGGCCATGCATCCTGCCCTTCACGCACCACTGCTGTCATGTACAAACTCGTCCTCATCCGCCACGGCGAATCCACCTGGAACCTCGAAAACCGCTTCACCGGCTGGACCGACGTGGAGCTCACGCCCACCGGCGTCTCCCAGGCCATGTCGGCCGGCAAGCTGCTCAAGGCCGAAGGCTACGAATTCGATATCGCCTACACCTCGGTACTCAAGCGCGCCATCCACACCCTGAACTACTGCCTGGACGAGATGGACCGCAGCTGGCTGCCGGTGGTCAAGGACTGGCGCCTGAACGAACGCCACTACGGCGGCCTGCAGGGCCTGAACAAGGCCGACATGGCCAAGCAGTACGGCGACGAGCAGGTGCTGATCTGGCGCCGCAGCTACGACACTCCGCCGCCGGCCCTGGAGGCCAACGACCCGCGCGGCCAGCGCCAGGACCTGCGCTACGCCAAGCTCAACCCCGAGCAGGTCCCGCTGACCGAGTGCCTCAAGGACACGGTCGCCCGCGTGCTGCCCTGCTGGAACGATTCCCTGGCGCCCGCCATCAAGGCTGGTCAGCGCATCGTGATCGCCGCCCACGGCAACTCGATCCGTGCCCTGGTCAAGTACCTGGACAACATCGGCGACGCCGACATCGTGGGGGTGAACATCCCCAACGGCATCCCGCTGGTGTACGAACTGGACGCCGGTCTCAAGCCGATCCGGAGCTACTACCTGGGCGACGCCGAAGCGGCGGCCAAGGCCGCCGCCGCCGTGGCCAGCCAGGGCAAGGCCTGAGAGGCGCGACGGCCTTGAGGAACCGGCACGCGCCGCGCGCCTCCAAGGCGGTATATTGACCGGTCGGGCGCGCGCAGAAGGTTCTGCGCCGCCTCGGTCATGGATGTGGGGAAATCAATGGGTCAGAAACTGAAAATCGCCGGCTGGGTGGCCATCGGCGCCGTGGCGGGCGCCCTCACCACGGTGCAGTTCCAGGCGGTGGCGCGTGGCGCGCTGGCGCCTCTGCCCATCGAGGAGCTGCAGCAGCTCGCAGCGGTGTTCGGCATGGTCAAGACCGACTATGTGGAACCGGTGGACGAAAAGAAGCTGATCACCGAGGCCATTTCCGGCATGGTGGCCAGCCTGGACCCGCACTCGCAGTATTTCGACAAGAAGTCCTTCAAGGAATTCCGCGAGGGCACGACCGGCCGATTCGTCGGCGTCGGCATCGAGATCACCATGGAAGACGGCCTGGTGAAGGTGGTCTCCCCCATCGAGGATTCCCCCGCCTTCCGGGCCGGCCTCAAGACCGGCGACCTGATCACCAAGATCGACGACACCGCGGTCAAGGGTCTGTCGATCAACGAAGCCGTCAAGCTCATGCGGGGCGAGCCACGCACCAAGGTGTTGCTGACCATCTTCCGCAAGGATGAAAACCGCAGCTTCCCCGTCACCATCACGCGCGAGGAAATCAAGACCCAGAGCGTCAAGACCAAAATGGTCGAACCCGGCTACGCCTGGGTGCGGGTGTCACAGTTCCAGGACCGCACGGTGGAGGACTTCGCGCGCAAGGTCGAAGACCTGTACAAACAGGATCCGAACCTCAAGGGTCTGGTGCTGGACCTGCGCAACGACCCGGGCGGCCTGCTGGACGCGGCTGTCGCCCTGTCGGCCGCCTTCCTGCCCGAAAACGTGACCGTGGTGTCCACCAACGGCCAGCTGGCCGACAGCAAGTTCACCTACACCACAGCGCCGCAGCACTACCTGCGCCGTGGCGGCACCGACCCCATTGCGCGCCTGACCAAGGCCACCAACGGCAAGCTCAGGAAAGTGCCGCTGGTGGTGCTGGTCAACGAGGGCTCTGCTTCGGCCAGCGAAATCGTCGCTGGCGCACTGCAGGACCACAAGCGGGCCACGCTGCTGGGCAGCCAGACCTTCGGCAAGGGCTCGGTGCAGACCGTGCGCCCGCTGGGACCGGACACCGGCATCAAGCTGACCACGGCGCGCTACTACACGCCCAGTGGCAATTCCATCCAGGCCAAGGGCATCGTTCCCGACGTGATGGTGGACGAAACGCCCGAGGGCAACCTGTTCGCCGCCCTGCGCACCCGCGAAGCCGACTTGAACAAGCACCTGGGCAACGGCACCGACAAGGCACCGCACGCCATGACCGATGCCGAACGCGAAGCGGAGCAGACCCGCGAGCAGGAGCGTGAACAGGCCCGCAAGAAGCTGGAAGAAGAAGCCAAGAAGAACCCGGGCCAGCGCCTGGTGCCCGAGTTCGGCAGCGAACAGGACTTCCAGCTGCAGCAGGCGCTCCGGCAGCTCAAGGGCCAGCCGGTGCAGGTCAGCAAGACCCTGACCGTGCGCAGCGAAGAGAAGAAAGAAAACTGAGCCCAGCGCTGACCCGCCCGTGAACGACGCCCAGCTCCTGCGCTACTCGCGCCACATCCTGCTCGACGATCTGGGCATCGAGGGGCAGTCCCGGTTGCTGGCCTCGCACGCCCTGGTCATCGGGGCCGGCGGACTGGGCTCACCCGTGGCGCTGTACCTGGGCAGTGCGGGCGTGGGCCGCATCACCCTGGTGGACCACGACACCGTGGACGCCACCAACCTGCAGCGCCAGATCGCCCACACGCTGGACCGGGTGGGCGAACCCAAGGCGGAATCGGCCCGCGCCGCGATCGCCGCCATCAACCCCGACCCGCAGGTCCGTGTGGTGCTGCAGCGCGCCGACGCGGCTCTGCTCGACGAGCTGGTGCCCGACGCCGACGTGGTGCTCGACTGCACCGACAACTTCGCCACCCGCCACGCCATCAACCGCGCCTGCGTGCGGCACGGCAAGCCGCTGGTCTCGGGCGCGGCCATCCGCATGGATGGCCAGCTGGGCGTGTACGACCCGCGCGCCAGCGACAGCCCCTGTTACGCCTGTGTGTTCCCGGAAGACAGCGGCGTGGAGGAAACCCGCTGCGCCACCATGGGCGTTTTCGCCCCGCTGGTGGGCATCGTGGGCACGATGCAGGCGGCCGAAGCGCTCAAGTTGCTCGCCGGCCTGGGTTCGCGCCTGGTCGGCCAGCTGCTGATGATCGATGGCCGCGACATGGCTTTCAATGCCATCGGCCTGCCCCGCAACCCGCGGTGCGGGGTCTGCGGAACGGTCCACGGCTGAGGCTTCAGGGTTTCGGCGGCAGCGGACAGGGTCCGTGGCGGCGGCGGAAGTCACGGGGATTCTCCGGTGACCCCGCCGCGAACAACCCCTGCTTCCGATCCCTCGCGAGGGCCTCTTCCCGTGCGTAAGGTCCGTCGCTGTGGCGCCAGCGGTAGGACCAGGCCATGCCCTGGCGCACCATGACGGACCCCACGTCCTCACCCCCGTGTTCGAGCCGCACCAGGGCGCGCCCGTAGTCGTCGCGGGCGCGTTCGTGCACCGTCACCACCCGCTGCAACACCCGGGCCGCCAGCGCATCGCGTGAGGCCGCGCCCCCGTCCTGGCAGATCTCCGGCGCATCCAGCCCGTCCAGTCGCAGCTTGCGGTAGCGACCGTCGGGCAAGGGCTGGACCCACAGGGTGTCGCCATCGAAGACGCGGGTCACACGGGCTTCGTAGACCCGGTCAGCGGCCCGGCCCCCCGGCAACAGCGCGCACCCGAGCAGGACGGCCAACAGGCCGGATCGGAGCCTGGGGTACCCACAGCGATTCAGTGGCGCAGCCCATGGCCCAGGACGTTCATTCATGCGGTGCCGTACTTGGTTTCAAAATGGACCCCCATTTTCTGCAACAAAGGGGTGGGCAGTTCGCCCCCGGCACACACGATGACGGCGTCGTTGCGCAAGGTCAGCGACTCACCGCGTTGCTGAACCAGCACCTGGTCCGGCTCGATGCGCTGGACCTGCGACTCCAGCAGCACGCGCAGCCGGCCTGCCTGCTGCTGCGCGTCCAGGCGCTCCCGGTTCTTCTGCTTGACCCGGGAGAACGCCGCACTGCGGTAAGACAGCGCCACCTCGGTGCCGGGGCGCTCTGACAGTGCAATGGCGGCTTCGAGCGCACTGTCTCCACCCCCCACCACCAGCACCGCCTGGCCGTCGTACTGCGCGGGATCCACCAGCCGGTACACCACTTTCGGCGACTCCTCGCCCGGTACCCCGAGCTTGCGCGGCGTGCCACGGCGCCCGATGGCCAGCAACACGCTGCGGGCGCTGTATTGCCCCCGGTTGGTCTTCACCACAAAGCCCGAGCCCTGCGGTTCGATCGCTTCCATGCGCTCCCGGAATGCAATCGGCAGCCCGGTCTGCTCCACCACCCCCTGCCAGAACGCCAGCAGACGTTCCTTCTGCACCTCGCTGAAGCTCATCTTGCCCACCAGGGCCAGCTTCACCGGCGCGGTCATGGCGATCTTGTTCCGGGGGTAGTGATAGACCGAACCGCCCAGCGAGTCTTCCTGTTCGATCAGCTTGAAGCGCAGCCGGTGCTGCATGGCCGCCAGGCCGGCCGAAAGCCCGGCCGGTCCACAGCCGACGATCACCACATCCAGCTCGCCACTGCCATCGCTGCGCTTCCTGATGTGGTCCATCGCCTGGCGCCCCTGCTCGGCCGCCTTGCGGATCAGGCCCATGCCCCCGAGCTCTCCTGCGATGAAGAGTCCGGGCACATTGGTTTCGAACCGGGGTGACACCTGGGGAATGTCCACGCCGCGCTTTTCGGTACCGAACACCAGTGAGATGGCCTCCATGGGACACGCCTGTGCACAGGCGCCATGACCAATGCAGGCTCCGCCGGCGATCAGAACGGCCTGGCCCGACACGATACCCAGCGCCTGTTCCGGACAGGCCTTGGCACAGCCCCCCGACCCGATGCAGCGCGACAGGTCCACCACCGGATGCAGGGAGGGTGGCTCGTTCAGGCCCTGCGCGGTGGCCGCCTCCAGTTCGGCCAGCACGGCCGCCGACCGTCGCGCCCGGAAACGAAGGTAGAGCCACACCACGGGCCCGAGCCCGATCCAGTAGAAATAGCTGTAATCCACGACCACGCTCTCAAAGGCTCACTTCACCGCCTCGTTGATCTCGATCTGCAGACCCGAGGCGCCGACCTCCACCGCCGCCGTCTGGCCCGTGAGATCACCGGGTGCCGGCATGGCCTGGCCGGTCTTGCTCACACGGGCGCTGACGATGACCTGTTTGACCCCCGACAGTCGCGCCGCCGGCGACATGGACGAGCTGTCGTCGAGCGTGAAGCTGACCGGCAGGTCCTTGACCTGATGGCGCTGGATGGCCAGCGGCATGCGCATGCCGCCCTCGGCCGCGCGGGCATAGATGAACACGGTGTCCTCGGGCGCCGCCTGTCTGGCCAGGGCCGGCGACAGGCTCACGGTACCGCTGACCGACGCCCCCGGGAGGGCCATGGGGCTGCCGGCGGCCGGGGTCTCGGCGGTCTTGGCGGGCAAACCGCCCAGCTGGCGGGCTTCCTCCAGACCGGAGCGGATCTGCTGCACGAAGCTGCTGTCCGCGGGCGCGGTGGCCACCAGCAGCTCCCAGTGGCGCACGGCACCGGCGTAGTCCTTGCGGTCAAAGGCGTGGGTGCCGGCCAGGGCCAGCGCCTTGGGGGTCTTCGGGTCGATCTTCAGCGCAGCCTCGACCCACTTCATCGGCTCGCCCGCCAGCTGGCGCCCGTTCTTGACCGCCAGGGAATCCGCGTAGTCGGCCAGCAGGTTGGGATCGTCCTTGCGCAGCTTCACCGCCTTTTCGTAGGCCAGCAGTGCGTCCGGATGACGCCCGAGCACGCTGTAGGAGCGCGCCAGCATGGCCCAGCCTTCGGCGTCCTCGGGCGTGTTCTGCATGCGCTGGGCCAGCTTGTCGGCCATGTCGGCGATCTGATCCTGGGACGTCGAGTGCGGTGCTTTCTGTCCACCCGCTACGGCCTGCCCGGGTGCACCGCCATCCATGGCCGGTGCGGACGCGGAAGGCCCGGTGCTCCAGAGCCCCGGCGAACCCATCCAGGCGTAACCCGCCACGGCCAGGGCGATGACGCCGACACCGAGCGTCACCAGCAGGCGACGCGAGGGCTGGGGGCGCGCGGGTTCGGAGGGGGCGGCGTCGGTGGCGCCCGCGAGCACCAGCTCCACCACGCGGCGCTCCAGCCCGGCGCGGGCGGTGGCGTACTGCTCATCGGACAGCACGCCCGATGCATGCAGTTCCTGCAACTGCACCAGCTGGCGGCGCAGGGTCGAAAGGTCTTGGCTCATGGGGGAAGGTTCGGATTCAGGTGGGATCGGAAGAAGGGACGCTGCCAGCCGGTTCGGGCGGGTCCGGCTCAAACTGAGCAGGGTCCAGGCGGCTGCGACGGCGCAGCACCAGGCCCAGCGTCAGCAGGCCACCGGCCAGCAGGGCGGCCGGACCGAACCAGAGCAGCCAGGTGGTGGTCTTGACGGGTGGCCGGTAGAGCACGAAGTCGCCATACCGGGCGGTCATGAATTCGAGGATTTGCTCATCGGTCGCCCCGTTGCGCAGCATCTCGCGCACCTCGTTGCGCAGATCGACCGCCAGGCCGGCATGCGAATCGGCGATGGTCTGGTTCTGGCACACCAGACAGCGCAGCTCGGCGGTGAGCTTGAGCATGCGCGCCTCCAGCGCCGGGTCGGCCGCCGCCGGGGCGGCCTCGTTGCCCAAGGCCTGCCCGCCACCGAGCAACAGGCACAACACCAGCCACCACTTAACCATGCAGCCTCCTCAGCAAGGGTTCGATCTGGTCGCGGATCACCTCGGGCGTGAGCGGCCCGATCTGCTTGAAGCGGATCACGCCCTCGCGGTCGACCACGAAGGTTTCGGGCACGCCATAAACGCCCCAGTCGATGCCCACGCGGCCGTTCTCGTCGAACAGCGAGGCGGTGTACGGGTCGCCGTAGCGGGACAGCCATTTCAGCCCGGCCAGGCGCTCGTCCTTGTAGTTCAGCCCGTAGATGGGCACCAGCTTCCGGGCCGCCAGCTCCATCAGCAGGGGGTGCTCGGCCTGGCAGGCCACGCACCAGGACGCCCAGACGCTGAGGATCCAGACCTGGCCCTTCAGGTCGTCGCGCGCGATGCGGACGTTGGCGTCGTCCAGCCGCGTGAGCTGGAAGGCCGGCGCCGGCTTGTCGATCAGCGGCGACGGCACTTCCTTGGGGTCGAGCTTGAGGCCGGCCGCCAGGAAACCCACCAGGCCAAGGAACACCGCCAGCGGCAGCAGAAATTTCAGATACCGCTTCATGCCGCCACCCCTTGCGGCACCGCCGCGGGCTGCAACGCTTCGCGCTGCGACCGTGCGCGGTAGCGCCGGTCGGACGCGGCCAGCAAACCGCCCAGCGCCATCACCAGGCAGCCGCCCCAGACCCAGTCCACGAAGGGTTTGACGTACACGCGCACGATCCAGGCACCACCTTCGACCTCTTCGCCGAGCGAGACGTACAGGTCACGCGTCAGGCCGGGCGCGATGGCCGCTTCCGTCATCGGGTTCTGCTGCACGCGGTAGATGCGCTTCTCGGGTCTCATGGTGGTCACCGGCCGGCCGTCGCGCGTGACCTCGACCAGCCCGCGCATGGCGGTGTAATTCGGGCCGGGCACCTCGATGGCACCGCGGAAAGCGAAGGTGTAGCCATTGACGGTGGTGGTGTCGCCGACGTTCATCTTCACATCGCGCTCGACCTGGTAGGTGCGCACCATGGTCACCCCCAGGCAGAAGGCAGCCACCCCCAGGTGGGCCACCATCATGCCGACGGTCGCGCGCGGCAACTGCCGGCTGCGGCGCCACACACCGGCCAGGCCCTCGCCGCGGTGGTGGACCGTGCCCCACCAGTCGGTCGCGATCGAGGCCACCAGCCAGAACGCCATCAGGAAGCCGCCGGTGGCGGCGAGCGAAAAGCGGCCAGCCAGCCAGCCGGCGCCCAGCGCCGCCAGCACCGCAACGACCGCGGCCCAGCGCAGGCGCCGGGCCACGCCGGGCAGCTCGGCCTGTTTCCAGCGCGTGACGGGGCCGACGCCCATGAGGAACAGCACGGGCGCCATCAGTGGCACGAACACGGTGTCGAAGTAAGGCGGGCCGACCGAGATCTTGCCCAGGCCCAGCGCGTCCAGCAGCAGCGGGTACAACGTGCCCAGCAGCACCGCACCGGCGGCCACCACCAGCATCACGTTGTTGCCCAGCAGCGTGGTCTCGCGCGAGAACAGGCCGAAACGTGCACCCAGGCCCACGCTGGGCGCGCGCCAGGCGTACAGCGCCAGCGAACTGCCCACCACCACCGCCAGGAACATCAGGATGAACAGGCCACGCGTGGGGTCGGTGGCAAAGGCGTGCACCGACGACAGCACCCCCGAGCGCACCAGGAAGGTCCCCAGCAGCGAGAGCGAGAACGCCAGGATGGCCAGCAGCACCGTCCACGACTTGAAGCTGCCGCGCTTTTCCGTCACGGCCAGCGAATGCATGAGCGCCGTGCCGATGAGCCAAGGCATGAAGGACGCGTTTTCCACCGGGTCCCAGAACCACCAGCCGCCCCAGCCAAGCTCGTAATAGGCCCACCAGCTGCCCAGCGCGATGCCGATGGTCAGGAACATCCAGGCCACCGTCGTCCACGGCCGCGTCCAGCGTGCCCAGGTGGTGTCGAGGTTGCCCCCGATCAGCGCCGCAATGGCAAACGCGAACGCCACCGAGAAGCCGACATAGCCCATGTAGAGCAGCGGCGGGTGGAACACCATGCCGGGGTCCTGCAGCAGCGGGTTGAGGTCACGCCCGTCGTCGGGCACGGGCACCAGGCGCTCGAACGGGTTGGAGGTCAGCAGCAGGAACAGCAGGAAGCCGGCGGCGACCAGCCCCATCACCGCCATCACGCGGGCCAGCACCGGCTCGGGCAGGTTGCGGCTGAAGCGCGCGACCGCCAGCATCCAGCCACACAGCATGAACACCCACAGCAGCAGCGAGCCTTCGTGGCTGCCCCAGGACGCGGCAATGCGGTAGGGCAGCGGCAAGGCGGAGTTGGAGTTGGAGGCGACATTGAGCACCGAGAAGTCGTGCCGCACGAAAGACGCCACGAGCATCAGGAACGCCAGCGCCACCAGCACGAACAGCCCACGCGCCAGCGGCCGGGACAGCGCCATCCACTCGGGGTTGTGCCGCTGTGCGCCAGCCAGCGGCAGCACGCCCTGCGCCAGGGCCACGCCCAGGGCCAGCCATAGCAGGAAATGACCGATTTCGGGAATCATGGCTTTTGCTCCACCACCAGGGTTGAAGGCATGCCGCCGGCGCCCTGTCCGGCGCGCTTGAGCGCCTCCGCCGCCTCGGGCGGCATGTAGTTCTCATCGTGCTTGGCCAGCACTTCGCTCGCCTGGAACACACCGCCCTGCAGCTGTCCCTGTGCCACGACACCTTTGCCCTCCTTGAAGAGGTCGGGCAGGATGCCCTCGTACACCACGGGAATGGTCTTGACGGTGTCGGTCACGCGAAAGCTGACCTTCACGCCGTCGCGCCGCACGCTGCCCTGCTCGACCAGCCCGCCGAGCCGGAACGTACGGCCCTGCGGAGCCTCTTTGGCTTGCACCTGGCTGGGCGAGAAGAAGAACACCAGGTTGCTGTTGAACGCGTTGAGCACCAGCGCAGCGGCCACACCCAATGCGCACAGCGCCCCGGCGGCAATGGCCAGGCGTTTATGACGGGGTTTCAAGCATCACTCCATTTCATCGGTTGCGTCCAGATCGCGGCGGGCGCGCCGAAGGCGCCGCGCGACCAACAGGGGTTCCAGCAGCATGGCCAGCGCGGCCACACCATAGGAGCCCCATACGTACAGGCCATAACCCCCCATGGCCCAGAAATCGCCGTTGCCGTTCCAGTTCATTTCGCATGTCTTTCAGGATGGGTGGGTCGCAACTGCCGGACCCATTCGGCGTCGCTCTCGCGCTCCAGCACGATGGCGCGGGTGCGCATGAACACCAACGCAAAGGCGTAAGCCCAGCAGGCAAAGGTCATGAGCAGCATGGCGGTGAGCATGGTGCTGGCCATCTTGGGCGCGGCGGTCATGCTCACCGAAGCGCCCTGGTGCAGGGTGTTCCACCACCGCACCGAGAAGTAGATGACCGGCACGTTGATGGCGCCCACCAGCGCCAGCAGGGCGCCAGCGTTGTCGGCACGCCGGATGTCGTCGATCGACTCCACCAGCGCGATGTAGCCCAGGTACAGGAACAGCAGGATCAGCTCGGAGGTCAGGCGCGCGTCCCACACCCACCAGGCCCCCCAGGTCGGCTTGCCCCAGAGCGCGCCGGTCCAGAGGGCCAGGAAGGTGAACATCGCACCGGTGGGGGCGATCGCCCGCGCGACCATCGACGCCAGCCGCACGTGGAAGGCCCAGCCCACGACAGCCCAGCCGGCCATCACCAGGTAGAGCAGCATGGACATCCAGGCCGCGGGAACGTGGATGAAGATGATGCGGTAGGCCTCGCCCTGGGTGGCATCGGTCGGTGCCACGAAGAAGCCGACGTACAGGCCGGCGAGCGCCAGCAAGACGGCCGCCGCCCAGAGCCACGGGATCAGCAGCCCGGCGAGGTGGTAGAAGCGCGAGGGCGCGGCAAAGGTGAAGAATCGCATCGGTGTTTGGTCGGGGGTTCGGTTCATCCCAGCGAAATGCGCAGGGCGGCCGCGGTGGCCGGTGGTGCGCCGAGCGCGGCGAGCAGGAACAGGGCCGCCAGCACCGACAGGTGCCCGGACGGGGACAGTCCCGCATCCACGGCCGCGACGGCGCCGGTACCGAAGATCAGCACGGGAATGCACAAGGGCAGGACCAGCAGCAGGATCAGCACCCCGGCGCTGCGCAGCCCCAGGGTGAGCGCCGCACCCACCCCGCCCAGCAGGCTGAGCACCGGCGTGCCGAGCAGCAGCCCCAGCGTGAGGGCGCCCAGCGACGGCGCGGGCAGGTCAAAGAGCAGCCCGAGGATGGGCGAGGCCAGGATCAGCGGCAGCCCCGTCAGCATCCAGTGGGCGATGGCCTTGCCCGCCGTGACCAGCACCAGCGAGCGCGGCGACAGCAGCATCTGTTCGAGCGAACCGTCGACGTGATCGGTCGAATACATGGCGTTGAGCGACAGCATGGCCGACAGCAGGGCGCAGACCCAGACGACGCCTCCACCGATGTGCCGCAGGACCTCGGGCTCCGGCCCCACCCCGAGCGGGAACAGGCTGGCCGCCACCAGGAAAAACACCACCGGCAGCAGCGCCTCGATGCGCCGCCGCCCCGCCAGCCGCAGGTCGCGCGCGGCGACGGTCAGCAGGATGTTGCTCATGGGCGCGCACTCCCGTCCAGGCTCAGCTCGCAATAAGGCGTCTGGCCCGCATCGAGCGCGAGGTGGGAGGTGAGCAGGACACCGCCACGGCGCGCCAGATGCGCCCGGATCAGCGCCTGGACGGCTGCGATGCCATCCGCGTCCAGCGCCTCGAAGGGTTCGTCGAGGATCCAGAGCGCAGGACGGGTCTCCAGCGCCAGCCGGGCCAGCGCCACCCGCCGGCGCTGCCCTTGCGACAGGGTGCGCACCAGCGCATGACGACGGTGGTGCACACCCAGCTCGCGTAGCGCCTGGCCGATGCGGTCCATGCCGGCGTCACCGCCGTGCAGGCGGCTGATGAACTGCAGGGCCTCGCTGGCGCTGAGGTCGTCTTTCATCGCATTGAGATGGCCGACATACACCCGCCCCGCGCCACCCGGATGCGCGTCACCCGGCCAGACCAGTTCACCTTCGTCCGGTCGCGCCAGGCCGCACACCGTGCGCAGCAGCGTGGTCTTGCCGCTGCCGTTGAACCCGCGCAGCCAGACGAGCTGACCGGGCTGCAGTTCGAACGACAGGTCGCGGAACAGCCAGTCCCGCCCGCGGCGGCAGGCCAGGCCCCGCGCCTGCAACAGGGGCGCCCGTGCCGGCGCGTCAGAAGTCGTATCGGGCGCCAAGGTAGTAGTACAGGCGATCGGAAGACTCGCTGATCAGCGGGCCGTTCCGTTTGGTCATTTCGTAGGACAGCTCGGACTCCACGCTGGTGTTGCGCCGCAGCTTGAGACTGGCGCGCATGCCGGGCGTCCAGCGTTCGGTCTTGACGCTGGTGCTGTCCTCGGTCTGGCGGTAGTAGCGCAGCGAAGGCTCCAGACGCCAGCCGTCCGCCCACGAGGTGAGGTTGTTGTACGACAGCAGCAGGCCCTGGTAGGTCGGTCCTTTGAGCGCCGTGGCCAGGAACACGTGGGTATCGCTCTGCGAGTACAGGTTGCTGCCGATCAGCTGTCCGCCCACGCTCCAGAGGTTGCCGGTGCTGGGCTGGCCGGTGGGCAGGATCACGGGCACGGGCTTGACCTCGTCCACGTTGGTCAGCCGGATGTCCCCCCCGACCTGCCAGTTGGCGTTGACCGGCGTGGTCACGCCCGCTGCCACCTGCTTCTGGTAAGCCGTCACCGCCTTGACCTGTTCGCGCAGCACGTCCACGCTGGTGGTCGCCAGCAGGTCCTGCACGCGCTGGGCCGGTGTGGGCAGCATCGGGTCCTGGAAGAACAGGATGTTGCCCAGCGAGAGCAGCGGCGTGGCACGCCGGTCGTACAGGAAGTTGAAGATGGTGTTGTCGGGCAGTTGCCAGGTGCCTTGCACCGAAGCGATGTTCAGGCCGCCGATGACCGTGTCGTGGTCGAACTGCGACGAGACCGAGACACCACCACTGAAGTAGCGCAGCTCGACACCCAGTGCCCGGCGATCCACTTCGCCATCGATCATCTGCTGGTTGGCGTACAGGCTGCCGCTGAGTTCGCTGGTGAGCGCTTCGGCATCCACCCAAACGCTGTACAGGCTGCGCTGCGTCTGCAGCAGGTCGTCGGTGGGCACCCCGGCTGCGGCGTTGACGCGCCACTTGGGCGCGAAGGTGTAGCCGGCCTGCAAGCCGTCGAACCGGTAGAGGATGCCGCCGCCCACGGGTGACTGCCGGCCGATGCGGAAACTGGTGCCGTTGACCAGGGACTTGCGGTCGTAGTAGAGCGCGGTCAGGCGGTTCTTGCTCTTGTCGCGGTTCTCCAGGTTGTGGGTGTAGGCGTTGCGGAACACGAACCGGGAATCGCTCTCGGCGTCACGCCGGCGCCAGTTCAGGTCCACGCTGGTCTGGAACTGCCCCAGGTCCGTGTCGGAGATGGTGTTGTCGCTCACCAGCTCGGGCAGACCGCTGATGGGCGAGTCCTGGAACTCCTGGTTGCGCTCCTTGGACTTGCCCCCGAAATAGAACGCGCCGACCGAGCCGCTCCAGTTGGAGGCCGGGGTGGCAGCCACCGGTGCCGGTGCAGCGGCCTTGGCCGGCAGCGAAGCCAGCGCCTGCCGCACACGATCGCTGTCGGCGCCGTTCGGGTACAGGGCCAGGAAGGTGTCGAACTCGGCGCGTGCCCGCTCGGTATCCCCCGCCTTCTGGCGGGCCATGCCGATCCGTTCCTGCGCCGCGCGCGACTGCGCGTTGGGTGGCAGGGACAGCAGCTGCCCCAGGGCGTCGACCGCGAGGGCCGTGTCACCCTTGTCCAGCGCGGCCTGGGCCACGGCCATCAGCTCGCTGGCCTTGGCTTCGACCTCCACCGCCGATGTCCCGGGCGCGGTGGGTGATGCGGCCGCGGCCGCTGTTGCTGCGCCGACCGCCACGACCGCCGCCTGCGGAAACCGCGGCTTGACCAGCGTCAGCGCGGCATCGGCTTCGGCCCGCGTGGCGAAGTAGCCCAGGTTGATGTCGTACACCGTGCGACCGTCCACCGTCCGCTGCGCGGTGAAGGTCTGGTAGTCCTGCAGTTTGGCCGGTACCGAGGCCTGTATCGGCTCGCCGGGGCTGGCGGACGATTGCAGCGTGATCAGGAAGTTGTTTTCGGGCGCGGGCGCCAGCGGCTTGGCCACCGGGGCCGCCTTGGCCACCGCATCGCCCAGACCGGTGAGCACCATCTCGATGCTGCGGTTGCCCTTGCCGGAGCGGATGCGGAACGGCACCGCCTTCGAAAGGCGGATGATCAGACGCCGGCTGAGTTCGCCGCGCCCGACCGATTCATCGGTCACCGTGATGTCCGGCAGTCCCGCAACGGCGGGCACCTTGCGTTGTGCGCCCACCATCTGGATGCGCTCGCGCGTGGGCAACACGGCATAGAAGGCCTGTCCCAGATCGCCACCGCGCGAGGTCGTGACCTTCTGCAGCTGAACCGCCGTGACGAACCGGATGTTGGCCACCGCGTGGGGCCCCTCCTGGCGCCAGTCGATGTCCTCGATCAGCTGGGCCATGGCCGCGGGTGACAGCACCACCAGGGCCAGCGGGGTGAGCAGTTGTCGCAAGGTCGCACTCATATCGTTGATCGGTTGTTTTGTGAAGGGGTCGCAGCGGTCGCGGACAGGCTGGGCCTGTCCGCATCCACCGACGGGTCAATCCCAGTTGCGGAACAAGGAACCTTTGCTGCCGAGGGGCCGGTGGCAGCCCGACGCGGAGCAGTCGGTCGCCGTGGTGGAGCGGCTCTCGTGTGTCAGCGACTTCTTTTCCATGCTGCCGAGGTAGCTGGTGCCGCTGGCGTGGCAAGCCTTGCACCAGCCGGCGCCACCGCCCATGCTGTTGTTGTGGTTCATGGTCATGCCCGACCAGCTGGTGGTGTTCACGTGACAGGCGTTGCAGTCCATGGCCGCGCCGTTGAGTAGCTGGGCCTCAGGGATGTGGTTGGCCGGCTTGGCCAGCGCCCCGGTGGCGCCCTGGGAGGTGTAGCTGCCGTTGTGGCAGGTCTTGCAGCCCATCGTGGTCACCACACCGTGGTTCATGGTCACCGCGGAAGCAAAGCTCGACTGGGAGCGGTGGCAGGCATCGCACTTCGCCGTCGGGCTGGTGACCGGGATGTGGGTCGCCGGCTTGCCCTTGGCCGAACTGCCGTTGTGGCAGGTGTCGCAGGTGCCGGTTCCCACGGCGTTCGCGGGTGAGTGGGCAAACACCACCGTCAGCCAGCTGGCGGTCGAGCGGTGACAGCTTTCGCAGCCGTTGACGATGGTGCTGTGGGTGGCATTGGTGGGCCGACGCTGACCCGGCGAATACGAGCCCATGTGGCAGGTGTGGCACTGCGTGCTGACCGAGAAGCTGCCGTGGAAGCTGGCCGGTGTCCAGGCTGTGAATCCACCCTTGTGGCAGCTGTCGCAATTGGTGGCGACCACGCCGGCCACCAGCTGGTACGGAATGTGGGTGACGGGTCGGCCGGGCGCAGACGGATAGGCCCCGCTGTGGCAGGTCGAGCACTGCCCCGTCACGGTGACCTGGGTGTGGTTGAAGCGACTGGGCACCCAGGCGCTGGTGCTGTGGCAGCTCAGACAGTTGGCCGTCGTCGGCACGTGGTTGCCAGGCTTGCCCGACGCCGTCGTCCCGTTGTGGCAGGTCGAGCAGACCGTCGCTGCCGTGAAGGTGCTGTGGTCCACACGCGCCCCGGTCCAGCGTGTGGTGCTGTGGCAGGTGCCGCAACCGGCGGTGGTCTGCACGTGCGCCGTGGGCTTGCCGGTGGCCAGCGTGCCGTTGTGACAGCTGGAGCAGTTGGTCGCTGCCGTGAAGGTGCTGTGATCCACGCGCGCACCGGTCCAGGCCGTGGTGCTGTGACAGGTCACGCAGTTGGCCGTCGTCGGCACGTGGCTGGCGGGTTTGCCACTGGCCTGGGTGCCGTTGTGGCAGGCCGTGCAGACCGTGGCCGCGTTGAACGTGCTGTGGTCCACGCGGGCTCCGGTCCAGCGCGTGGTGCTGTGACAGGTCACGCAGTTGGCCGTCGTCGGCACGTGGCTGGCGGGTTTGCCACTGGCCTGGGTGCCGTTGTGGCAGGCCGTGCAGACCGTGGCCGCGTTGAACGTGCTGTGGTCCACGCGGGCTCCGGTCCAGCGCGTGGTGCTGTGACAGGTCACGCAGTTGGCCGTCGTCGGCACGTGGCTGGCGGGTTTGCCACTGGCCTGGGTGCCGTTGTGGCAG
>CAZJZD010000013.1:79714-94300 GCA_964550405.1 uncultured Hydrogenophaga sp.
CGTCGTCGGCACGTGGCTGGCGGGTTTGCCACTGGCCTGGGTGCCGTTGTGGCAGCTGGAGCAGTTGGTCGCTGCCGTGAAGCTGCTGTGGTCCACACGCGCACCGGTCCAGGCCGTGGTGCTGTGACAGGTCACGCAGTTGGCCGTGGTCGGCACGTGGCTGGCGGGTTTGCCGCTGGCCTGGGTGCCGTTGTGGCACGACGTGCAGTTGGTCGCTGCCGTGAAGCTGCTGTGGTCCACCCGGGCCCCGGTCCAGCGCGTGGTGCTGTGGCAGGTGCCGCAGTTGGCTGTGGTCTGCAGGTGCGCGCCCGGCTTGCCGGTGGCCAGCGTGCCGTTGTGGCAGCTCGAGCAGTTGGTGGCTGCGGTGAAGGTGCTGTGATCGACCCTGGCACCGGTCCAGGCGGTGGTGCTGTGGCAGGTCACGCAGTTGGCCGTGGTCGGCACATGGCTGGCGGGTTTGCCGCTGGCCTGGGTGCCGTTGTGGCAGGCCGTGCAGACCGTGGCCGCGTTGAACGTGCTGTGGTCCACGCGGGCTCCGGTCCAGCGCGTGGTGCTGTGACAGGTCACGCAGTTGGCCGTCGTCGGCACGTGGCTGGCGGGTTTGCCACTGGCCTGGGTGCCGTTGTGGCAGCTGGAGCAGTTGGTCGCTGCCGTGAAGCTGCTGTGGTCCACACGCGCACCGGTCCAGGCCGTGGTGCTGTGACAGGTCACGCAGTTGGCCGTGGTCGGCACGTGGCTGGCGGGTTTGCCGCTGGCCTGGGTGCCGTTGTGGCAGCTGGAGCAATTGGTGGCTGCGTTGAAGCTGCCATGGTCCACGCGGGCGCCGCTCCAGGAGCCTGTCCGGTGACAGGCGTCACACGCCTGACCAGCGGGAACGGGAACGTGCGTCGCGGGCTTGCCGGTGGCGCGAGAACCGTTGTGGCAGGTGGCGCAGGAGCCAGGGGTCACGCCCGCGTGGTCGAAGCGGGCTGCCGGCCGCCAGGCGCTGGTCCGGTGGCAGCTGTCGCAGGAGGCCTGGGTCACGATGTGGTCGGCTGGCTTGCCTGCGCTGACAGCCCCGTTGTGGCAGGTGGTGCAACTTCCCGGCGTGACGCCGGTGTGGCTGAAGCGTCCACCGACAAACGACTGGGTGGTGTGGCAGGTGTCGCAGCTGGCCTTGGTGGGCAGGTGTCGGGCAGGTAGGACGGTGTTGTTCTGCGCAAGCCGCGCGCCGCTGACGTGACAGCTGGCGCAATCCCGCGGCGTGCCCTTGAAGACCCCTCTGACGTGGCACGACTCGCAACGCGCGGCGGTGTGCGCGCCGCTGAGCGGAAAGCCGGTCCGAACGTGATCGAACGCAGGCTTGTCCGGTGTCTGTGCCAGCGCGCCCCCACACAGCAGCAGTGCGCCCGCGAGCACCTGGACCATCAGGGCCAGCAGCCATCCCCAAGAACGTCTTGTCTTCATGAAGTGGCTCCCCTGGGTGTTGCGCCCATGGCGCCCGTTGTGTGGAATGCGGTCGCCCCGGGCGGACCCTTGCGCAGGAAGTGACTGCTGAACCCCAGCCGCAGCGCGTTGTCCGCGGTTCCGGCCACCGGATGTCCGATTGCGGCTCCGCTCATCCGGCCCGACACAGGCTTCCAGTTGCCGGTGCTGTGGCAGGTTTCGCAGCGCGTGCCGAACTGGCCTTCATGCAGGTCGTCCTTGCGGTGACAGCCGATGCAGGCCGCGCCCACCGGTGCCGCCAGCTGCCCCTTGGTCGCGGGTCGGGTGTGGCAGCTCTCGCAGGCCACCTTCAGGTGAGCGCCATCGAGCGGGTAGTCGGTCCGGCGGCTGTGGTTGAAGTCCCAGATGGCCCAGGCCCGGGTGTTGTGGCACTTCTCGCACGCCTCGCCAAACCGCTGCTTGTGCTGGTCTTCCTTGCGGTGGCAGGCCACGCATTCGCTGGGCGCATCCTTGAAGCGCGAAGTCTCGTGGCACTTCTCGCACTTGACGGGCAGGTGTTTGCCGGTGAGCGGAAAACGCGTCTGCGCGTGATCGAAACGCGTGGTCTTCCAGGTCTTGTCGCTGTGACAGGTCTCGCACTGCTTGCCCTGCTGTCCCTCGTGCTTGTCGTCTTTCTTGTGACAGCTGTAGCAGTCCTGCGGCGTCTTGCGGAAGCTCTTGAGATCCTGGTGGCAGGCGGTGCACTTGAGCACGCCGTCGGCATGGGCATTGCGCAGCTTGAACCGGGTGCGGTCGTGGTCGAATCGGCCCTTGGTGCTCTTCCAGTCCCGTTCGGTGTGACAGTCGCCGCAGGCTTGGCCAAGCGTGCTCTCGTGCTTGTCTTCCTTCTTGTGGCAGCTGTAGCAATCCTTGGGTGCCTCCTTGAACATGGCGCTCTTGTGGCAGTCCTTGCACTCGGTATCCACGTGTTTTCCCAGCAGCGGGAAGCTGGTCTGGTCGTGGTTGAACTTGGCCGGTTCCTTCCATCCCCGTTCGCTGTGGCAGCTGCCGCAGTCCTTGCCCAGGGATTCCTTGTGCTTGTCGTCGTCCTTGTGGCAGGCGTAGCAGTCCTGGCTCAGCTGGACCCGATACAGGTGACCGGTGTGACAGTCGTTGCAGCGCGTGGTGCGGTGTTTGCCACGCAGGGGGTATCGGGTGTCGGCGTCGTGGTTGAACGTCGACGGCTTCCAGGCCTTGGTGCCGTGGCAGCTGTCGCACTTGTCGCCGTACTGCCCCTTGTGGCCCTTGCTGCTGTCGTCTTCCTTCCTGTGACAACCGATACAGGTCTTGACCGTGTCCTTGTATTGGTTGTCCTTGTGGCAATCGGCGCACTCGGCGTCGGCGTGTTGGCCAGTCAAAGCAAACTTGGTCTTCTTGTCGTGGTCGAAGCGGGTTTCCTTCCAGCTGGCTTCGCTGTGGCAGTCGGCGCACTTGCTGCCCAGGCTCCCCTTGTGCTCGTCGTCCTTCTTGTGGCAGGCGTTGCATTCCAGCGGCGCATCGCGGTACTTTCTGCCCGCCTGATGGCATTCGTCGCACGCCACTTTCTCGTGTTTGCCGCGCAGGCGGTAGTCCGTCTGCGTGTGGTCGAAGCGCTTTTTGTCCAGTTCGACGATCTGTGCCCCGCGCCCCTTGTGGTCGGTGTGGCAGCTGTTGCAGGCCTGGGGCTTGAGCCGCCCGTGGAAACCGGTGCGCGCCCTCACATCAGCCCCCACATCCTTGTGGCAGGCCATGCAGCGCCCGTCCTGTGCCTTGCGGTCGAACTTCACGTGGCACTGCGCACAGTCCTCTTCCACCTTGGCGTGCCCCTGGATCACTTTGCCCGGCGCCAGCAGGGTTTCGATGTTCTGCGCGGATGCGGTGCCCCCCCATCCCAGCCCGATCACGAGCAGCGCGCACACCCTCCACACCCGAAGGGCATGACGGGTTGCAAGACAGACGGACCATGACTTCAACCTTGCCCCCGGTTCAGTAAGCGTGAACCGCGATCACGTGAACAATCGAACTGATCACGAGCAGGTAGACGAACGGGATGTGGGCGACGTGCCAGAGCGAAAACAGCCGCTCGTAGGCGGTGAACTGGGCCACGCGGACCACGGCGTTGAGGTACCGGCGCACCAGCTTTCTGGCCAGATGACGGCGCTTGGCCAGGTTGTTCGCATCCCAGCCTCCGCGCTCGGCCATGCGTGCGAGCGTGGTGTCCAACTCGGCAGCGCAGACCCTGTACGTCCACCATTGGCGCACCGGCAGCCAGAACACACGACGCAGGCAGGCCAACAGGTCGGGCCGGTGGGACAGATCCTGCGCACCAAAGGCCTGAAGCCTGCGTTCCACACCCGGCGCGAAGGCCAAACGGGAATGCGCCTCCCGCTGGTGCAGGCCGGCGCGCTGCTGCAACTCCAGAAACCCCATCTGTTCACCGTGCAGGCCGCGGTTGATGCGGCTGTAGATGAAACGCCCGACGACGCCACTGAGCGCGACCACGATCATGCTGTACAGCGCAGCCGCCGCGTTGAGCGAGCGGGCCTGGAAGGCGGAGTGCACCAGGATCAGCAAGGGTCCACCGACGCCGAGCAGCATGTGGGCCAGAAACCACCATTTGGCCTTGCCCAGACGCTGCGCGAACCGGAACCGCTTGCGCAGCGGGTAGGTGAACAGCAGCAGCATCATGACGCCACCGACCACCCCGATCCAGTAACCCACGTCGTCGCCGGCCTCGAACAGTTCCAGCGAGCTCAGCCACCAGGCCAGCCAGACCAGTGTCCCCAAGGCGAGGTACACCAGCAGATCCTGGCCCAGCCCGGACGCACGCGCCTTCGGCTTCTCGGGTGGCAGGGCCAGGTGGCTGGAACTCAGCAGGATGGACGGCGGATCCAGCAGGCTGGCCACGCCCTCCATGGTTTCTGACTTCACGACGATTCCCTCTTCCTGTTCGCCCGCGCCCGCGGGCGCCTCCACTGGCACCGAGCCTGCCGCCGATCGCGAACAGACTCAGTGCCCCCAGCTGGCCCGACCTTCCACGATGCCCTTTAAGGGAACCTTATGGACGATCCTGATCGACCGAGCATTTAATGTGCATTTTGCACATTTTTGTAATTGGACGAATTCTAGCCGACACAACGTCCAACGGACGGCGTGAGCGGTTACAGGACGTTCGGAGTGAAAAAGCAGCGACCGTGCGAGGTCACACCGCCATGTAGCGGCCTGGCCGGTGGTTGATGGCCAGCGTCATGTTCAGCACCACGGCACCGAGCACCGACCAGGCGATCTGCTGCCAGCCGACCACCGAAAAGGCCGCCAGCACGATGGTGCAGTCAAACGCCATCTGCACCTGGCCGGCGCGCCAGCCAAAGCGCTCCTGCAGCCAGAGCACCAGCACATTGAACCCACCCAGGCTGGCGCGGTGGCGGAACAGGATGAGCATGCCGGTGCCCATCAGCAGGCCACCGGCAACGGCAGCGAACCCGGTGGACAACCGGTCGATGTGGATCCAGAGCGGAACCGTCTCGGCAAAGGCCGCCAGCAGGCCGACCGCTGCAAAGGTCTTGAGGGTGAAGACCTTGCCCATGCGTTGCAAGGCCAGACCGTAGAACGGCAGGTTGATCAGAAAGAACAGCAGGCTGAAGTTCCAGCCGGTGGCGTAGTGCAGCAGGAAGGCCAGGCCAGCCGTGCCGCCGGTCAGCAAGCCACATTCGCGGAACATCACCACCCCGAGCGCCACAAACAGGGTGCCCGTGAGCAGGGCCTGCACATCTTCATGCGGGCGATGGCGGGATGCGGCGGACGGCTTGGCGACAGCCGGAGAAGGGGATGCGGACACGGGAGAACAGGCGGCAGGACACCGCGGGAAACGGACAGGCGCGCAGTATGGCGCAGGCCGGCCCGCCAGGACTGACACAGGTCAGGGAAAGGTCCAGTCGCTGGGCTCGATGAGTTCGAACGCGGGGTGCAGGCTGACCAGACCCAGCGGCGTCAGGCGCTCGAAGGGCCGCACCAGGAAACAGCCATGGGGCGCGCCCGGCAAGCGCAAGGCGGGCGTGGAACGAAAACCGAAGCGCCCGAAGTAGGCCGGCTCGCCCAGGGCCACGCAACCGGCAGCCCCCAGTTGGCGCAAGGTGCGCAGCGCATGCCAGACCAGCGCCGTCCCGACACCCGCCCCCTGGTGGGCCGGGTTCACGGCCAGGGGCCCGATGCTGTGCCAGCCAGGGGCATCACCCGATATCTGCACCGGCGAGCAGGCCAGGTGGCCGACCACCCCATCGGGCCGTTGGGCCACCAGGGACAGCGACATGCCACCCGCCTGCCGCAGGCGATCCACCACCCGTGCTTCGGTCTGCCGGCTGTGCGGCTGCTCGCGAAAAGCCATTTCGATCACGGACCGGATGGCCGCGGCATCGCCCGCCGTTTCCGGACGCAGGATCACATCAGACTGCAGGGCCTGCTGCATGAGCACAAATCTCCTCGACTGCCGCGCAGCTTACGGTCTTGGTCGAAGCCCTGCAAGGCAGGGGTTTCACGCCCCCACGATCCACCCCTCCAGCGAATCGCACAGGGGCAATCCGTAGTGGGCGTCTCCGCCTTCGTGGCGCTTCTGGGCCCAGGCCGCCTGCAGCAGGCAGAGCACCGCGTCGAGCCGGTCGCCGCTGGCGTCAGCCGCCAGGTCGTCGCGCTGCGCATGGCTGAGCTTCAGTCGCAGGCCGCTGGCCAGCAGCAGCGGGGTCTGCCCCGCCTCCAGTGCTTCCACCAGCGTGCGCCGTGCGATCAGGCGGTCGGCCGTCTGGCGCGCCTTGTCGTCGCTCTTGTAGCTGGTCGTACCCAGCACCTGGCGTGCCAGCAGTCCGGGGTACGCTTCCAGCGCCACGCGTTGCCGGTCACCGGCATGCAGACGCGGGATGTGCACCCCCGTCGCCAGCAGGCGCGGCAACCCCGCATGCAACATGAAGGCCACCGGCGGGTTGACCCATTTCATGCTGGGGCTGGACCCCGCCGGCCCGTCGGTGGCGCGGTGAGCGAACTTGCTGCCCGCAGGGCGCGCGTCACAGAAGGCCGCGAAGGTGTCGCGGATCTGAGCGCGGCTGAGGCCGGCGTAGTGGTCCATGCAGGCACGCCAGTCGGTGGGCCAGCCCAGGGTCTCGACCAGTTCACGCGGCAGGCCGAAGGGCAGATCGAAGCCACCCACCCAGGGCCCCGGGTCGCGCAGTCGCTCGGCCCAGGCGTCGAGCGTGTCGAAGGACTCGATGCGTTCGAGCAGCACCCGCCCTCGGTCGGCCCGGCCAACGGCCAGGGTGATGGGTTTGCGGCGGGAGGGCGAGCTGCTGAAATCGCAGCCCAGCAGGGTGGTCAATGCGAAGAAGCCGTTTTGCCGCCGGGCCGCCCCAAGGCAAAACAGCCCCCGTGGGGGGCAGCGACCCGTGCAGCGGCTGAGCGTGAGGGCCAGGAATTCAGCGCCGGGCCGCCCCAAGCTGAATTCGCTCCCCCTCGGGGGGCAGCGACCCGCGCAGCGGCGGAGCGTGGGGGCTTCATACCCTAGGCTCGGCCGATGATGCTGGCCGTGGCCATGAGTTCTTCGAGCAGCGCCAGCGAAACCTTGCCCGAGACACTGTACGGATCGAACTCCGGCTTCTCCGAGTACTTCAGCACGATGGAGGTGTTGAGCTTGGACAGGTTGACCTGGCCCATGGTCCAGCCGCCGAAGCGGCGTTCGGAAATCTCTTCGTAGTGCAGCAGCACCACGTCGGTGTGGCGCTTGTCTTCGACGATGTGGTTGTACAGCGCGTTGACCGTGTCGCGGCCGCCTTCGATGGCCTGCAGGAACACACCGCCGCCGTAGCACAGCACGCCGGTGATGCCCTTGTGCAGGTTGTGCGCACGGGAGACTTCAAGGATGGACTCGATGGCGGACTTGGAGCAGTCCTTGTCGACCGCGCGGCTGACGTAGAGCAGGCGTACCAGCATGGTGGGAACAATCAGGAGTTGCGGGGAATGAGCGAAAGGAATTCGCGGCGCAGGTTGGAGTCCTTGAGGAACACGCCGCGCATGACCGAGTTGATCATTTTGCTGTCCATGTCCTTCACGCCGCGCCAGGCCATGCAGTAGTGGCTGGCTTCCATCACGATGGCCAGGCCGTCGGGCTGGGTCTTTTCCTGGATCAGGTCGGCCAGCTGCACCACGGCTTCTTCCTGGATCTGGGGGCGGCCCATGATCCATTCCGCCAGTCGCGCGTACTTGGACAGGCCGATCACATTGGTGTGCTCGTTGGGCATGACGCCGATCCAGATGCGGCCGATGACCGGGCAGAAGTGGTGGCTGCAAGCGCTGCGCACCGTGATCGGGCCGACGATCATCAGCTCGTTGAGGTGCTCGGCGTTGGGAAACTCGGTCACCGTCGGGCCCTTGACATAGCGGCCGTTGAACACCTCCTTGAGGTACATCTTGGCCACGCGACGCGCGGTGTTGTCGGTGTTGTGGTCGTGTTCGGTGTCGATCACCATCGAATCGAGCACGCCCTGCATCTTCTCGGTCACCTCGTCGAGCAACAACTCCAGTTCGCCGGGCTGGATGAACTCGGCGATGTTGTCGTTGGAGTGGAAGCGCTGGCGGGCGGCTTTCAGACGTTCCCGGATCTTCACGGAAACGGGCACACCTTCGTCCGTGGTGGAGGCGTTGGCAGGGGTCATGTCAGCGTCGGTCTTCATGAGCATGGGGCATGCTAACACCGGCCCCCAACCCTGCACACCGTCAGGACTTCAGTAACGGTGCCCGGTCAGGAACAGCACCGCCCGCATCAGCCCGAAGGCCAGGCGGTCGGCCAGCCGCTGCCAGCGAGTACGCTGCCCCAGCGTCCGCAGGTCGACACGGGCGCCCTCGCGTTCGAGCAGGGCCTGCAAACGCTCGTGCAACAGCGAAGCGAACCGACGGTCGGTGCTCATGACATTGGCCTCGCGAGCCAGCAGCAGCGACAACGGATCGAGGTTGGTCGAACCCACCGTGGCCCAGCGGCGATCGATGACGGCCACCTTGGCGTGCAGGGCACTGGGCGCGTACTCGTGGATCTCGACACCGGCGGCCAGCAGCTTCTGGTACACCGGCCGCGCCGCGTGGTACTGCATGAAATTCTCGTAACGTCCCTGCGACAGCAGGCGTACCCGCACGCCACGCTGCACCGCCAGCATCAGGGCACGGCGCAGCTTGCGTCCCGGAATGAAATAGGCATTGGCGATGACGATGTCCTGCCGGGCCTCGCCGATGGCTTTGAGGTAAGCCCGCTCGATGTCGTGCCGATGGCCGACGTTGTCACGCAGCAGCAAGGCGGCTTTCGCGTCGTCCACGCCCAGCGGCCCGTCGATGGCGAGTGGCGTGGCGTCTGCCTGCTCCTCGGCATCGGCATTCACGCGGCCACTGCCACGCAACCCCTCGCGCGTGCGCTGCTCCAGCTTGTCGAGCAGACGCGAGAAATCCCCCACCGGCCGGGTCTCGCGCAGCGCCTCCCAGGCGGCCCTGAACTCGCGCTGGCGCGCACTGCGCACCGCCTGCAGGCGCCACCACAGCTGCTCCATCGTGTCCACCATGTCGCCCACCAGCGGCCCGGCCACACGCAGCGAAAAATCCAGCCGCGGCACGCTGAGCTTGCCCAGGGCCACGTCGTCCAGGTCGTCGATGATGTTGATGCCCCCACAGAACCCGATGGTGCCGTCCACCACACAGAGCTTGCGGTGCAGGCGCCGCCAGCGGCTGGGAATGAGCAGACCCAGCCGGCCCAGTGGAGCGTAGACGCGCCATTTCACGCCCGCGGCATCGAACCGGCGCTGCCACTCGGGCGGCACGGCCGGGGTGCCCACACCGTCCACCACCAGCCGCACCTGCACGCCCCGTTGTGCGGTGCGTTCCAGTGCCTGAGCCACCTCCAGAGCCGCCCCCGCGAACTCGAAAATGTAGGTCTCCAGATGCACCAGCTGGCGGGCGGCATCCATGGCCTCCACCAGGGCCGGGAACAGGTCCTGCCCGCCCTGCAGCAGGAGCAGCTGGTGCCCGCTGCGCATCTGCCCCACCCCGCCACGCGGCGGGTCCGGGGGCGTGTTGCGGTCCGGCGCGGTCACAAGGCCAGCTCGGCGATCAGGGGCAGGTGGTCGGACATGCGCGACCATGCGCGACCGTGGGGCACGTGGGCCGAGACCAGCTGCAGCCCGCGAGCGTAGATGCGATCCAGGTGCAGCAACGGCAGGCGCGACGGATAAGTGGGCAGGCGGATGCCGTCGAAGGTGCGCAGGCCCAGGTGGGCCATGGGCCGCAACAGTTGCGCACCCCAGTCGTTGAAATCGCCGGCCACGATCAGCGGATCGCGCTCGGGCACCTCACGCTCGATGAAAGCGCCCAGTCGCTGCACCTGGCGCTCGCGGCTGGCGTGGATCAGGCCCAGGTGCACCACCACCACATGCACCAGGTGGCCATCGACCAGCACCTGTCCGTGCAGCAGGCCCCGCTGCTCGAAGCGATGGTCCGACACATCGGCGTGTCCGCTGCCCAGCACCGGCCAGCGCGAGAGCAAGGCATTGCCGTGTTCGCCATGTCGGGTGATGGCATTGGTGATGTAGACCGCCTCGTAGCCCTCGGGCGAGAGGTAGCCCGCCTGGTCCAGGTCCGGCCAGCGGGTGAAGTACTGCTCCAGCTTGCGGTGGTGCCGCCGCACCTCCTGCAGGCAGACGATGTCCGCGTCGAACTGCTCCACCGCGTGTGCCAGGTTGTGTATCTCCAGCCGACGCGCCGGCCCCAGGCCCTGGACGCCTTTGTGGATGTTGTAGGTCGCGACGCGGATGGTGGTCATGTGCAAATCATGCCACTGGCCACATCAGATTCCGCGCCCCAGGCGCGGCAGCCAGGAAATGGCCTCGGCATTGGAAAACGAGAAGCAGCGGTCCATCGCCTCCAGCCAGGGCAGCCAGACCTGGTCCCGGTGCTCGCGCGGGCTCAGGGTCACGCGGACCGGCGCCGGCACGCAAAGACCGAACACCCGCTCGGTGTTCTGGAACACGCCTGGCGCGTAGCGGTGCTGCCACTCGGGGTAGATCTCGTAGGTGTTCTGCAGGCCCCAGTCGCTCAGGCGGTGGCCCGGCGCGTGCACGTCCAGACCGGTTTCCTCCAACACCTCACGCGCCGCCGCCACCTCGAACGGTTCGTCCTCGGCGTCCAGCGAGCCGGTCACCGACTGCCAGAAGCCCGGCGTCGCCGCCCGCTCGATCAGCAGCACGTCCAGCGATGGTGTGTGGATGACCACCAGCACCGAGAGGGGGATCTTGAAGGGAGCAGGCATGTGGGCGCGGCCAAACAAAAGGGCGCCCGCAGGCGCCCTTTCATCCTAGCCGAAGCGCTGATCAGGCCGGCTTGACCGCGTCCGGGTTGCGCAGGCGGATGTGCAGTTCGCGCAGCTGCTTCTCGTCCACCGGACTCGGGGCCTGGGTCAGCAGACACTGGGCGCGCTGGGTCTTGGGGAAGGCGATCACGTCGCGGATCGACTCGGCGCCGGTCATCAGGGTGATGATGCGGTCCAGACCGAAGGCCAGGCCGCCGTGCGGGGGGGCGCCGTACTGCAGCGCGTCCAGCAGGAAGCCGAACTTGAGCTGGGCTTCTTCGGGCGTGATCTTGAGCGCGTCGAACACCTTCTGCTGCACGTCAGCGCGGTGGATACGGACGGAGCCGCCACCGATTTCCCAGCCGTTGAGCACCATGTCGTAGCCTTTGGCGATGCACTTCTCGGGCGCGGTGACCATCCAGTCTTCGTGACCGTCCTTGGGGGCGGTGAAGGGGTGGTGCACGGCGGTCCAGCGGTCGGCTTCCTCGTCGTGCTCGAACATCGGGAAGTCCACCACCCACATCGGGGCCCAGCGGTCTTCGAACAGGCCGTTCTTCTTGCCCAGGGCGCTGTGCCCGATCTTCAGGCGCAGCGCGCCGATGGCGTCGTTGACGATCTTGGCCTTGTCGGCACCGAAGAACAGGATGTCGCCGTCCTGCGCACCGGTGCGGGCCAGGATTTCGGCGATCGCCTTGTCGTGCAGGTTCTTGACGATGGGCGACTGCAGGCCGTCCTTGCCCTTGGCCAGTTCGTTGACCTTGATCCAGGCCAGACCCTTGGCGCCGTAGATCTTGACGAACTCGGTGTAGGCGTCGATCTCGCTGCGCGGCATCTCGGCGCCGCCGCGCACGCAAAGGGCCACCACGCGGCCACCCTTCATCTGGGCCGGCGCACTGAAGACCTTGAAGTCCACATCGGCCATCACGTCGGTGAGTTCGGTGAACTCCATCTTCACGCGCAGATCGGGCTTGTCGGAGCCGAAGCGGTGCATGGCTTCGCTGTAGGCCATGATGGGGAACTCGCCCAGGTCCACGCCCAGGGTGTTCTGGAACACCGTCTTGATCATGCCCTGGAACATCGCGCGGATGTCTTCCTCGGTCAGGAACGAGGTCTCGATATCGATCTGGGTGAACTCCGGCTGGCGGTCGGCACGCAGGTCTTCATCGCGGAAGCACTTGGTGATCTGGTAGTAGCGGTCGTAGCCGGCCACCATCAGCAGCTGCTTGAACAGCTGGGGCGACTGCGGCAGCGCGAAGAACTGGCCGTCGTGCACGCGGCTGGGCACCAGGTAGTCGCGCGCGCCTTCGGGCGTGCTCTTGGTCAGCATCGGCGTTTCGATGTCGATGAAGCCGTTGGCGTCGAGGAACTTGCGCACTTCCATGGCCACGCGGTAGCGCAGCATCAGGTTGTTCTGCATGTAGGGCCGGCGCAGGTCCAGCACGCGGTGCGTCAGGCGCGTGGTTTCGCTCAGGTTGTCGTCGTCCAGCTGGAACGGAGGCGTGACCGAGGGGTTGAGCACCTTGAGCTCGTGGCACAGCACTTCAATCTGGCCGCTCTTGAGCTTGTCGTTGGTGGTGCCCGCGGGGCGTGCGCGCACCAGGCCGGTGACCTGCACGCAGAACTCGTTGCGCACGTCCTCGGCGGTCTTGAACATCTCCGGACGGTCCGGATCGCAGACCACCTGCACATAACCTTCGCGGTCGCGCAGGTCGATGAAGATCACGCCACCGTGGTCACGGCGGCGGTTGACCCAGCCGCAGAGTTGCACGGTTTGGCCCAGCAGGGCCTCGGTCACCAGACCGCAATAGTGGGAGCGCATGGCCATATCGGTTCTTCTTTCAGCAGGCGGGCAGCACGGAGGCAGCCACGGGAGTCAGGCGGTTGCGGTGGCAGCCACCTTGAGGTTGGGGTTCTTGGGTCCGCCGGGCACGATCACGCCCATGGACACGACGTAGGTCAGGGCTTCGTCCACCGACATCTGCAGTTCCACGCAATCGCGTGCGCGCACCATGACGAAATAGCCGCCCGTGGGATTGGGCGTGGTGGGCACGTACACGCTGACAAAGGCTTCGTCGGCGGCGCTGCCCGGCTGGGCACGCAGCAGCTGCTGGACCTCGCCTTGCGGCGTACCCGTGAGGAAGCCGATGGTCCACATGCCCTCGTGCGGCCACTGCACCAGCAGCGCCTTGCGAAAGGCATTCCCCTTTTCGGAGAACAGCGTGTCGGAGACCTGCTTGACGCCCGAATAGATGGAGCGCACCACCGGGATGCGGTGCAGCAGCGCATGCCACCAGTTCACCAGCCGGTTGCCGATGATGTTGGAGGCCATGGCACCGATGGACAGCAGAACCACCAGCGCGAAGATCACGCCCAAGCCCGGGATGTGACGTCCGAAGAGCTGGTCCGGCTGCCAGGCACCGGGCAGGATGCGCAAGGTCTGGTCCAGCGTGGAGACGACCCAGTCCAGCACCCAGAGGGTGATGATCAGGGGCACCAGGACCAGCAGGCCAGAAAACAGCCACTTGCGCAGATTTGCCACGAACAGGTCTTTCGGTTCGGATCAGTGGCAGGCGCAGGAGCCACCACACGGAGTGGACGGTGCGGCACTGGCGGTTTCGGCGGGTTTGGACTCGGCGGCGGCGGTGGCCGTCCCGGTGGTCGCGGCGGCAGCGGTGCCACCGGCGCTGCCCTTGAAGTCGGTCGCGTACCAGCCCGAACCCTTGAGCTGGAAACCGGCGGCGGTCAGCTGCTTGCTGAAGGTGGCTGCGCCACAGGCGGGGCATTCCGTCAGCGGCGCGTCGGAGATTTTCTGCAGGACGTCCTTGGCATGGCCGCAGGACTCGCACTTGTAGGCATAGATCGGCATGGCGTGAACGGTGGAATGGTCCGGCAACCCCGGCCCGGAAGGTCCGGAATGCACCGCAGCGGTGCAAAAACAGGGCTCACCGGGAAGTTGAACAAAACCGGTCATTATAGGTGGGGCGTCCCGGCCGCACCTTCAAGAGCCGGTCGCCAACCAGCCCCTCTCACCAGATACGGATGCGCAACAGCAGCTGGGTGACGATCAGCCCCAGCACGAAGCCAATGCCGCCGTAGATGATGGCCTGCAGCAGCCGGTTGGTACGGCGCTGCTCAGCCAACAGTTGGTCCAGTTCGGCGCGCAGCTGGTGCGGCCGGTGCTGCAGATAGTCCTGCAGCAGGCGCGGCAACGCTGGCAACAGCTTGGCGTACTGCGGCGCTTCGGCCTTGAGCTGCTGCAGCAGCTTCTGCGGGCCGACCTGCTCCAGCATCCACTTCTCCAGGAAAGGCTTGGCGGTGTTCCACAGGTCCAGCTCAGGGTCCAGATCACGGCCCAGACCTTCGATGTTGAGCAGGGTCTTCTGCAGCAGCACCAGTTGGGGCTGGATTTCGACATGGAAGCGGCGCGAGGTCTGGAACAGACGCATCAGCACCATGCCCAGCGAAATTTCTTTCAGCGGGCGGTCGAAATACGGCTCGCACACCGCCCGGATGGCCGACTCCAGCTCGTCCACCCGCGTCTCCGGTGGCACCCAGCCGCTTTCGATGTGCAGTTCGGCCACGCGCTTGTAGTCCCGGCGGAAAAAGGCGGTGAAGTTCTGCGCCAGGTATTCCTTGTCGAACTCGGTCAGCGTGCCGACGATGCCGAAATCGAGCGAAATGTAGCGCCCGAAGGTGGCCGGATCGACGCTGACCTGGATGTTGCCCGGGTGCATGTCGGCGTGGAAGAAGCCGTCGCGGAACACCTGGGTGAAGAAGAT
>CAZJZD010000014.1:0-87256 GCA_964550405.1 uncultured Hydrogenophaga sp.
CGAGATGCTCGACGGCCTGATGCAGGGCGCCGACCGCGACCTGGTCAAGGTCTGGGAGAAGATGAACAAGGGCCGCTTCGACAACATCATGTTGAAGACCAAGACCGTGGGCGCCACGGCTACGCCCGAAGGCATCAAGGTGCAGTTCGAGGGCCTGGACGGCAGCAAGAGCGAAGGCACCTACGACCTGGTGCTGCAGGCCGTGGGCCGCACACCCAACGGCAAGAAGATCGCCGCCGACAAGGCTGGCGTGGCCGTGACCGACCGCGGCTTCATCAACGTCGACATCCAGATGCGCACCAACGTGCCGCACATCTTCGCCATCGGTGACATCGTGGGGCAGCCCATGCTGGCGCACAAGGCGGTGCACGAGGCGCACGTGGCGGCGGAAGTCATCGCCGGTGAACTGCAGGGCAACCCGGAGCTGGCCGCGGCTGCGTTCAACGCCCGCGTGATCCCCAGCGTCGCCTACACCGACCCTGAGGTGGCCTGGGTGGGCCTGACCGAGGATCAGGCCAAGGCCCAGGGCATCAAGGTCAAGAAGGGCCTGTTCCCCTGGACGGCTTCGGGCCGCGCCATCGCCAACGGCCGCGACGAAGGCTTCACCAAGCTGCTGTTCGACGACTCGCCCGAGGCGCATGGTCACGGCAAGATCCTCGGCGGCGGCATCGTGGGCACCCACGCGGGCGACATGATCGGCGAGATCGCGCTGGCCATCGAGATGGGCGCCGATGCGGTGGACATCGGCAAGACGATCCACCCGCACCCTACGCTGGGCGAGAGCATCGGCATGGCGGCGGAGGTGGCGCACGGGTCGTGTACCGACCTGCCGCCGGCGAAGAAGTAAACGGACCGCGGCACCTCGCTCCGGGCTGCCGCCACGGCGCACAGCGCGACCCGGTGTTCGGGTTTGCTCTGCGCACCCCCTCAGAACAAAAAAGGCGAGACCTTGTGGGTCTCGCCTTTTTGCATGGGCCCGGGGTAGGGGCCTTTCAAACAGATGTCAGCGCAGGACGCTCTCCGGTCCCATTGGCGCTTGGGAAGCCCCTCCGTGGGGGATCAGTATTCCCAGAAGATGCGCTGCAGTTCCCGGGTGTCGTTGGTCTTGGTCAGGGCGACCATGGCCAGGATGCGGGCTTTCTGCGGACGCAGGTCATGGGCTGCGACCCAGTCGTACTGGTCGTCGGGTTGCTCGGCGTTGCGCAACACAAAGCCATCGGGCACGCGGGCGGAGCGGATGATGTGCACGCCTTGGTTACGCAGGGCACGCAGGTTGTCCACCACCGGCTTGGCCACCGAGCCGTTGCCGGTGCCGGCGTGAATCAGCGCCTTGACGCCCGACTTGCCGTAAGCATCGATGCCCACGGCGTTCATGTTGCCGTAGCCGTACACGATGTCCACCTGAGGCAGCGACCGGATGTCGTCGATGTTGAACTCGGATTGGGTGGTGTGGCGTTTGACCGGGGCGCGGAACCAGTAGTTCTTGCCTTCCACGATCATGCCCAGGGGACCCCACTGGCTCTTGAACGCTTCGGTCTTGATGTTGATCTGTTTGTGCACATCGCGACCGGTCTGGATTTCGTCGTTCATGGTGACCATGACGCCTTTGCCCCGGGCATCTTTGCTGGCGGCCACGGTGACGGCGTTGAGCAGGTTCAGTGCGCCATCGGCCGACAACGCGGTGCCCGGGCGCATGGAGCCGACCACCACCACGGGCTTGTCGGTGCGCACCACCAGGTTCAGGAAGTAAGCGGTTTCCTCCAGGGTGTCGGTGCCGTGGGTGATGACAATACCATGCACATCGTCTTGTTTCGTCAGGGCCGACACGCGGCGGGCCAAGGTCAGCAAGTGATCGTTGGTGAAGCTCTCGGAAGCGATCTGGAACACCTGCTCACCGGTCACCGCGGCCACGTTGCCCAGCTCGGGCAAGCCGGCCAGCAGCTTGTCGACCGGCACTTTGGCGGCGGCGTAGGTGGCGCTGTTGACGGCAGATGCACCCGCGCCTGCAATCGTGCCACCGGTGGCCAACACGACCACATGGGGCTTGGCGGACTGGGCGTGTGACGCCAGGGCAAGGGCCGACAAGCCCACGGCAGCCAAAAAGCGTTTCAAGGGGGACAGGATGTTCACGAAAAAGTCTCCAAGTTGTGCTGGGTTGTTGTTCGCATGGGGTTCGAACAGCTGCGTATGCTAGGAGTCGCTCCCCGGTTGTCGGACTGAAAAGTCACAGGGGGGGTGTGAGGTAAGCTCACACGGTGAAAACCCTGTAACGATGGTCGGGGTGGGGACGCAGCAGATGAACTTGCGCCAGTTGGAGGCTTTCCAGGCGGTGATGCAAAGCGGCAGCATGAGCAGTGCGGCCAAGCTCTTGTGTGTGACGCCATCGGCGGTCAGCAAAATCATCACCCATACCGAGTTGCAGCTGGGGTTCAAGCTGTTCACCCGGCATCAAGGGGCGCTGGTGCCCACGCCGGAGGCCCGGGTGTTGTTCGAGGAGTCGGCCCCGGTGCACCGGCAGCTGGATCACCTGCGGCAGATCGCCACCAACCTGGGGCGGCCCGACGCCGGAAGGGTCCGGTTGGCTGCCATCCCGGCCATTACCCATGAATTGCTGCCGTTTGTCTTGCAGCGGCATGCCGCGCTTCACCCCCGGGTGGAGGTGGAGGTTCGGACCGTCAATCAAGACCAGATGTCAGGTCTTCTGCTCAGCCGCACGGTGGACTTTTGCCTGGGGCACTACAGCCATGTGAATCCACAGGTGGTCAGCGATCTGCTCATCAGCGCGCCCACCTACCTGGTCACCACCCGTGACATCTGGCAGCGCTTCTCCCGCAACCCACACCAGACAAGGGATGGTTTCTTTTCCAAAGTGCCGCTGATTTCTCTGGTGGGTGAAGACCCGATCCGCCCCGTGGTCGATGGTTTGGCGCAGCGCATGGGCTTGCAGTCGGGGCAGTGCATGTTTCAGGTGCAAACCTCGCGCCTGGCGGTGCAACTGGTACGCCGCGGCATGGGGTGGACGGTGGTGGACTTTCTGACGGCCCACCAGCTGGATGCCCAGAACATGGTGGCGGTCGAGCTGCCCGATTGCCCCTATATCCCGCTCTACGCCTACCATGCCCAATCGCATCCACCCGGCCAGTTGGCCAAGCGGATGCTGGACATGCTGCCGGGGTTGCTGCACGAAATCCGGGCCACCGCCAGCGGTGCCACCGTGGTCGATCCGGTTTGATGGGTGGTGTTTTGGGTTGAACCCCAACTTGTGCGGCTGGATTGCGCGGGCCGGAGGCCGGTTCCGAGGCAGGGATGTACTTTGACCACAATACGGGTTGTTATTCCAGCCGGCCCGGTCTACATGAGCACGCCCGAAACCACCCGTTCAGCGCTGACGCGCGGCGCCTTGCGCGTAGCGCTGGTGTATGCCGTTTTTGCCGGTTTGTGGATCCTGTTGTCCGACCGTGCCATGGGGTTGCTGTTCCGCGATCCGGAAGCCCTGGTGGAGGCCAGCATGCTCAAGGGCTGGTTCTTTGTGGCGGTGACCACCTTGCTGCTGTATGTGCTGGTGCGGCAACTGATCGGGCAGCTCGACGCCTCCAACCAGCGCCAACGGGCGGAGGCCGATGAGAAGACTCGAGCCCAGCAACTGCTGACGGCCATTGCAGAAAGCTCCAGCGATGCGATTTTTGCGAAAGACTTGCAGGGCCGTTACCTGCTGGTCAACGCAGCAGCGGCCCGCTACATGGGGCAATCCGCTGCCGCCTTGCTGGGGCTGGACGACACGGCGACCTTTCCAGCCGATCAGGCGGCGCAGATCCGGGCCAACGACCAGCGTGTATTGGCATCCGGGCAGACGCAGACCCATGAAGAGCGCCTGAACACCGCACTGGGGGTGCGGGTGTTTCTGGCCACCAAGGGCCCGCTGCGGGATGCGGTCGGCCGCGTTCACGGTACGTTCGGCATCTCGCGCGACATCACCGAACGCATGGCCACCGAAGAAGCCCTGCACGACAGTGAGGAGCGGTTGCGGCTGGCGCTGTCCGCCGCCAGCCAGGGGATGTACGACCTGGACATCACAACGGGCGAGACCACGGTGAGCCCGGAGTACGCTGTGATGCTGGGATACGACCCGACGGGTTTCCGTGAAACGCTCGACACCTGGCGCGAACGCCTTCATCCGGACGACCGGTTGGCCGTGTCGGGCCGGCTGGATGACTACCTGGCCGGGCGCGTGCCGAGTTACCGGGTGGAGTACCGCTTGCGCACAGCGGACGGGAACTGGAAGTGGATCCTGTCGCTGGGGCAGATCGAACAAAGGACGGTCGACGGCAAGCCCGTGCGCATGCTGGGTACCCACACCGACATCGATGCACTCAAGACGGCGGAAGCCGAGTTGCGCGAGATCAATGCCACCCTCGAGGCTCGGGTGGCCGAGCGCACCGCCGAACTCAGTGCCGCCAACCGGGAGCTGGAAACCTTCGCTTATGCGGTGTCTCACGACCTGCGCGCGCCTTTGCGTGCGCTCAACGGTTTTTCTCAGGCCCTGCAGGAGGATTTCGGGGGCGTCTTCCAGGGGCCTGCGAAGGTCTATCTCGACCGCATCGCCCAGGCGGCTGCCCGCATGGGCGAGTTGATTGAGGGCCTGCTGGCGCTGTCACGCAGCAGCCGGGGTGAGCTGCGGCACGATCAGGTGGATGTGTCGGCGCTGGCACGGCGCCGGCTCGCGGAACTGGCGGACGAAACAGGGCGGCCTGTGGCGGTGGAAGTGGAAGACGGCCTGGTCGCCCAAGGCGATGAACGCATGCTGACGGCGGCACTGACCAACCTCATCGACAACGCCTGGAAATACACCGGCGCAGTGCCGTCGCCCAGCATCCGCGTGCACACCGGAGAACTCAACGGGCTTCAGGGATTCTGTGTGTCGGACAATGGCGCCGGCTTTGACATGAGCCAGTCGGATCGCCTGTTCCAGCCTTTCCAGCGCCTGCACCGCGAGGAGCAGTTCCCCGGCATCGGCATTGGACTGGCCACCGTGCAGCGCATCGTGCACCGCCACGGTGGCGAGATCGCAGCCCATGGCGAACCCGGAAAGGGTGCTTCTTTCTGCATCGCCTTGCCCGAGCGACAGGAGGGGCGAGGCGCCTTTCGGTGACCCGCGTGAAGGCTGCCCCCCGCTCAGGCCAGCGCGATGCGTGAGCGCCGGTCGCTCATGGCTTCTGCCAATGCGGTCTCCACCCGCTGGATGAAGTACAGGTAGTCCGGGTGCTGGTCGAATTCGGCCACGCCGATGTGAATGCTGGGGCTCACGGGCGTCCAGCTGCCCTGGACATTCCCGGTCTGTATGGCATGGCGCAAATGCTCTGAGAGACTGGCCCCCATCTCGGCGGCCTTGGCCCGGCTGCATTCCACGGCCAACAGCATCAGCCGGTGTTCGTCGAACCGGAACAGCTGGTCGGATGTGCGCACGCATTCGGAAACAGCCTGGATGGCAGCACGCAGCAGCCGGTTGAGTGCACCCGCATGCTGAACCCCTTTGAGTCGCGGAAACTGCAGATCGATCAGCAGCAGGCAGAAGGGCCGTCCGCTCTGCTGGTGCGCCTGCATCTCGCGCATCAGGGTGGCGGGCAGGTGGCGCCGGTCCGGCAACTGCGTTTCCGGGTCCAGCCCCTCGTCGTGGGCCATGACGGTTTCAAACAGGGACTGCAGCTTGAGCCGGATGAGGTCCAGCAACTGCTTGATCGCGGCGAGGGTGTTGTCGATGCGAGCCCGATCATCCCCGGCCTCGCGCAGCCGTGGCAGCAGCTGGGCATCCATGGCATCGACGGCGGCCTGTATGGACTGCAGCTCGTCCGCGTGCTCGAACACCACACGGCCTTTGTGGTGCAGCCAGACACCGAACTCCGAATCCCGCAGCGTGGGCAAGGAGGCCCCCTGGCGCCAGGCCGCCATCAGGAGCGCCTCGGCCCACTCCGACAAGGCGGCCCGCTGGTGATTGCGTTCCAGCGCGATGCTGCGTTTACTGGAAAACTGGCGATACGCCTCATCAGCCCGGGCCACGGCCTGGATGTCTCTGATGTAGGCCTGGTTCATCAGGCCATCGACCAGGTGCAGCAGATCGGACACATAGGTGTGCGCGACCAGCCGGTCAGCGGCGTCCAGCGCGGTGAAATCGATGCGACGGCGAATGCCCCGCTTGAGAATGCGGATGCCGGCCGACATCAGGTCCAGCGGCAGGCGGATGCGTGCGTGCACCACGCCGACCTGCAACTGGCGCTCGATCGCATCCGGAATCTGTTGTGCATCCAGGGTACCGAACAGTTCGGTCATCCAGGTGCACAGCGTGGCGCGCAGGCGCTTCTGCACCCGTTCCTGGTCCAGATAGGTCGCCGCTCTGGGGTGGGCCATCATCCGTGTGTAGAAGTTCTCGGTCAGGGTCGTGGCACCTTCCCGAACCACCTCGGCCACAACTTCCCGGACCAACTGCGGGGTGACGGAAAAGATCTCGATCCAGGCTTTGGTGGTGTCTTCGTTCAGGCTGTCTTGGGCGGTATCGGACAATGCGGGATGACGGGTCATGGGTGGCGCGTGGCGGGGTCGGACAGGTCCGTAAGCCTAGTGACTGGGCGTCAAAAAAGCCATGTCCTTTTCCGCCTTGCCACCTGGGTCGGGCTGGCGGTGCTGAGGCTTCGCGCGGGAAGGGGGAAAGCAGAGCAGTCCGAGGTCATATCAGAATGGGAATGACTTTTATCAGTCCATTCCCGGACACGGGTGTGAAGCCCGACGCTCGCCGGAAAACCGTTGAAGGCCAAAGAGGTTTTGTGAGCATGGCCCATTCTTGGGTTCGGGTGGGGTCTGCCATCTTCGATGTGATGCACTTTTGAGGATGCGATTCATTCCCAATGAAACGTTGTGATGAGCGCGGCCTCGTGTTGTTCATCTGCAATAACCATTGGTCCCTTGTGGATTCAGAGTGGGGTGCGTTCAGCGGTGATGAGCCATTGGCCGTCTTCCCATCTCCATTCGAGGATCTTGGGCTGCTGCTTCTCCACATAGGTGCCGGATGTGTAGTCCTGCAGAAAGTAAGCCCGCCAGCCTTGGGTATCCAGTTGCTCCAGCCGGAGCTCGCTGACCCTCAGTTTGATGTCCGGGCGGCTGAGAATGACACGGCGCCGGTTGCCTGCCCAGGTCTGCCGATCCCGTTCCTTCACGGGTTTGAACTGCGGGCTGTAGTGGGACAGATAGGCGTCGACATCTCGGGCAGCCCAGGCATGGCGCCAGCTGTCAACGCGCAGCTGCAGAGTCTGTTCAATCTCGGCCGGAGCCGGCTCAGGGGACTGTGACGGCTTGGCCTCCGTTGGCGAAGGAGGCGCGGTCTGGAGGGTGTTCGGTGCCCGCGTAGCCCCTTCGTCGGGTGAGGGGACCTCCGGTGCCGCAGCCACCACCACCCGGTTCGTGCTTTCGTGCACCACTGCCAGCGGTGGTGCTTTCAACCGAGGCGGGTGTTGTTCGTTCGGCGTCAGCCACCAGATCATCAGGCCGACCAAGGGCAGGGCGACCCAGGCATACACCGTCCAACGCAGACGGGCGGGTGCTGGAAGTGCCCTTGCTCTGAGGGAGGCCAGCACATCAATCGGAGGGCGGTCCCTGCCTGATGGCCTTCCGACGCCGGACAACAGGGACTCGATCCGCGGCGCAGGACCAAGGGTATGCCACGACGCATCGGTGACGCGTGTTGTGCTGCTGGTGGCGGGCGGTTCTGAGACGGTTTGGGGCCGATCCGGGTTGCTCATGTCGATGGGTCGAAGGTAAAACTTTTTACAACATTTTCACCCGGCAGCCATTCAGTGCAGAGGATTCTTGTTATCCGAATATTCGACGTTTCTTATTTGATGTGGGTCAAGCACTTTTCGCCAGCTGAAAACCACAATGGCCCGATCAACACCCTTGAACAGAGACCCGTATGGAAAAGATGCCTTCACAAAGAGTGCTCCCGGCTTCCGTGAATGCCGTGTTGCTGGCTTCGGTGTGCCTGGGGATGGCGGGTACAGCATCAGCCCAGTCTGCCGAAGCCACGCTCGCCGCTGCCGAGCGCTTTGCCGTCGAGAACTGCGCGACATGCCATGGTCCGAGCGGGCAGAGCGCCGCGCCCAACTTCCCACGGCTGGCCGGGCAGAACGAGGTGTATCTGGTCAAGCAACTCAAGGACTTCGCCACTGGCGCCCGCAAGAGCCCCATGATGAAGGAGAAGGTCAAGCTGATGGATGACGCGATGATTGGTGCCCTGGCCAGCTACTACTCGCGCCAGAAGGCCGGTTACACGCCTTCGGATGATCCGCAGCTGGTGGCGGTCGGGGCGTTCGTGTACCAGCGTGGCAACGTGTATGCCGGATTGCCCGCCTGCCAGTCGTGTCATGGCGTCAGCGCCCAAGGCTCACAGCAGTTGCCCCGCCTTGCCGGGCAGCATCCCGTCTACATCGCCAACCAGCTGCGCAACTTCCACCAGCAGGAACGCAACAACGACACCGTCACGATGAAGTTCGTCAGTGGCCGCATGTCAGACCTCGAAGTCAACGCGGTTGCCGAGTATCTGGGCAATCTGCGCTGACGACGTCTCGCTACGGGATCAGGGCAGGGTAGTGGTCGCGGACGGGCTCTGGTTCAACACCTGAGCGTCCGGTTGAACGACACGACGGGCACCATTGAACCTTGCCTGCCAGTAGCGGTTTCGCATGTCCTCAATGCGAACGTGCGACCCTTTGCGTGGCGCGTGGATGAACTTCCCGTCACCGACGTAAATGCCGACATGGCTGAAGGTGCGTCGCATGGTGTTGAAAAACACCAGATCGCCGGGCTTGAGATCGTTGCGGTCGATCGTTTCGGTGTTGGCGGCCTGCTCACTGGCCCGTCGTGGGAGGACTTGCCCGATCGACTTTTCGTACACCGCCCGTACGAAGCCGCTGCAATCAAATCCCCCCGACTCGACGCTCGTTCCCCCGTATTTGTACGGTACGCCCAAAAAACCCATGGCGTTGGTGACCAGGTGGGACGCCGTTGTACTGACATTGTCACGGGCGCTTTGCAGGTGGTCTCCCAATCGGCCCACCAAACCCCTGTCGGCAATCGAGCTGTCCGGTTGCTCCTCCGGAGCGTTGTTCGGTGCCCCATGGCACAAAACGGCAGCACTGCTGAGAACAAGCGCGGACAGGAAAGACCTCATGCACGGACCTTAGCCGCAAACTGTATACAGGTCAAGTGAGCAGGATCATGAAAGTCCTTGATTTACTGAGGAAAAAATCCTGTTTTGCCGACGAGTTTCTTTCTTGTGTTGCAGCGCATCGATCGATTCATCGTGGAGGGCCTGCGCGCCAGGAGCGGTGCCTCCGTTGCATTGACAGCGGATTGAGTGGTTACCAAAATCATGCAAATGAACTTTGTTCAATTGATCTGACATGAGCAATTCGTCTGACCGCGTAAGAAGTAACAGCCTTGCGTTCGATGAGCTGGCCATTGTTCCGACCAAGACGCAGGCGAGCCGCGATTTGTTGCGCGGTGATCGCCGGCGCCAACGTCAGGCGCAGCAAGCAGCACAACGGCGCGAACAGATGCTGGATGCCGCCTTTTCCCTGTTCCAGGAAGTCGGATTGCAGGGCTTCAACATGCGCGAACTGGGCCACCGCGCGGGTTACACCGCGGGAGCGCTCTATGCCTACTTCGATGGCAAGGCGGCGATCCTCCAGGCCTTGCGCGATCGCCTTTTGCAGCAGTTGACCCATGAGTTGCAGCAATCGGTGCCCAAGAGGCGCTCCATGCTTCGGGAGCGAAGCGGCGCGCCTGCCGCGACCGCCGATCACGGCGAGGGCCGTGTGGCCGTGTTTCTTCAGCTCAGTCAGGCCTGGTGGCGCTGGCTCGCCGGGGACTCGGTTCGGTGGCGCATCTTGCTGGCTGTGGACCAGCCGGTTGCCACGCCATTTCTGACGGTTTCGGAGGGACGTGACGTTGCCATCCACGATGCGCCCGACCTGCTCGAGCAATTGTGTGATGCGACGGCACTGTGCCGCGATGCCTTGCATGCCGCGGGACTTTCGACCGATCAAGCTTCCTGGTTGCAAAAAGAAAGTCTGGTTCGAGGCGCAGGACTTCTGGTTCTGCATGCCCACCGCACCGACGCCGCCTTTTTGGAGGAGCGCTTTGTCGAAGGGCTGCAGCCATTGCTGTCCGCCTCAGGCCTCGTGCAGGATGGTCCGGCTCGCTCCCAGCGGGACCTGTTCGGGCGCTGACGGGCTTTGTCACAATCGCTGCCCTCACAGCTCACCAAACAGAAGATCCTCCCATGTTGCTCGACGCCGACGATTCCCAATTGGTTCTGGTGGACTACCAGAGCCGGCTGATGCCCGCCATTCACGAGGCGCCGCTGGTGCTGGCCAATGCCCAGCGCCTGGCCCGTATCGCCAGGCAGATGCAGGTGCCTGTGTGGGGTACCGAACAGAACCCGGACAAGCTCGGGCCCAACGACCCGGTGCTGCGCGAGCATTGCCGCAAGACCCTGGCCAAGATGGACTTCAGCGCGGTGGCCGCCGGGTTACTGGATCTGCTGCGTCCGCCTGCACGGGCCGCCAGTGGCGGCAATGCGCGCAGCTTGCCCCGGCACCTGCAGAAGACCGCAGCGCCCGCCGAGCCTGAGCGCCCCATGGTGGTGATCGCTGGGTGCGAAGCCCACGTCTGCCTGCTGCAAACCGCGCTGGAACTGATCGAGCAGGAGCTTGACGTATGGGTGGTTACCGATGCCTGCGGCTCGCGCACCGAACGCAACCGTGACGCTGCTTTCGACCGCTTGGCCGGGGCGGGCGCCGAACTGGTCACCACCGAGATGGTGGCCTTCGAATGGCTGCGCACAGCCGAACATCCGGCCTTTCGAGAGGTGCAATCGCTCATCAAGTAGGCCCCGCGATGCTGCGAGCCGTCAGTCTGTCGCAAGACTGGTTGCCATAATTATGAATTCATAATCGTCCGCCGCGGGCATCGTCACCATGCCGGCGGCTTTGTGCCGTTCCACCGTCCACCGTGCAGGAGACAGACATGAGCCAAGCTCTGGGCTACGCCGAATTTCACCGCCGCTCCATCGAAGACCGCGACGCTTTCTGGGCCGAACAGGCCCGACTGGTGGACTGGCACAAGCCCTTTGATCGGGTCTGCAACTACGACAAGCCGCCGTTCGCCCGCTGGTTCGAGGGTGGCCAGACCAACCTGTGCCACAACGCGGTGGACCGCCACCTCAAGGACCGCGCCGACCAGAACGCGCTGATCTTCGTCTCGACCGAAACCGACACCGAGAAGGCTTACTCGTTCCGCGAGCTGCACACCGAGGTCAACCGCATGGCGGCCGTCCTCAAGGGCCTGGGCGTCACCAAGGGTGACCGTGTGCTGATCTACATGCCGATGATCGCCGAGGCCTGCTTTGCGATGCTGGCCTGCGCGCGCATTGGTGCGATCCACTCCGTGGTGTTCGGCGGCTTCGCCAGCCATGCACTGGCCAGTCGCATCGACGACGCACAGCCCGTGGCCATCATCAGCGCCGACGCCGGCATGCGCAGCGGCAAGGTCGTGCCTTACAAGCACCTGCTGGACGAAGCCATCAGCCTCTCGACCCACAAGCCTGCCAAGGTGCTGATGGTCAACCGCGGCCTGGCCGATCTGGCGCCTGTCGCCGGTCGTGACGTGGATTACGCCACCGAGCGGGCCCGTCTGATGGACGCGCAGGTGCCCTGCGAATGGGTGGACAGCACCCACCCGAGCTACATCCTCTACACCAGCGGCACCACCGGCAAGCCCAAGGGGGTTCAACGCGACACGGCCGGCTATGCCGTGGCGCTGGCCGCGTCCATGAAGCACATCTACATGGGCAACCCGGGAGAGACCTACTTTTCCACCTCCGACATCGGCTGGGTGGTGGGCCACAGCTACATCATCTACGGCCCGCTGATCAACGGTATGGCCACCATCATGTACGAAGGCCTGCCGATCCGGCCCGATGCGGGCATCTGGTGGAGCCTGGTTGAGAAGTACAAGGTTTCGGTGATGTTCTCGGCCCCCACGGCGGCCCGCGTGCTCAAGAAGCAGGATCCGGCCTACCTGACCAAGTACGACCTGTCCAGCCTCAAAGCCCTGTTCCTGGCCGGGGAGCCGCTGGACGAGCCGACCGCCACCTGGATCGCCGACGCCCTGCGCAAGCCCATCATCGACAACTACTGGCAGACCGAAACCGGCTGGCCCATCATGGCCATCTGCAACGGTGTGGAAGAGGCGCCGACCAAATTCGGTTCGCCCGGCAAGGCCGTCTACGGCTACGACGTGAAGCTGATCGACGAGACGACCGGTGAGGAAATCCATGAGCCCAACAAGAAGGGTGTGATCGCCGTCGAAGGTCCGTTGCCGCCGGGCTGTCTGCAGACGGTCTGGGGCGACGACGAGCGCTACGTCAAGACTTACTGGTCCAGCATCCACAACAAGGTCATGTACTCGACCTTTGACTGGGGCATCAAGGACGCCGACGGCTACTTCTTCATCCTCGGGCGCACCGACGATGTGATCAACGTCGCCGGTCACCGCCTGGGCACCCGTGAGATCGAGGAGAGCATCTCCAGTCACCCGAACGTGGCCGAGGTGGCCGTGGTGGGCGTGGCCGACCAGCTCAAGGGGCAGGTGGCTGTAGCCTTCGCCGTGCTCAAAGACCCCAGCCAGGCGGCCAGCGATGCGGACGCACTGCGTCTGGAAGGCGACATCATGAAACTGGTGGATGGGCAGCTTGGTGCGGTGGCTCGGCCGGCACGGGTGCGTTTTGTCACCGTCCTGCCCAAGACGCGCTCCGGCAAGCTGTTGCGCCGTGCCATCCAGGCGGTTTGCGAGGGGCGTGATCCTGGCGATCTGACCACGATGGACGATCCGGCGGCGCTGCAGCAGATCAAGGATCTGCAGGCCTGATTGCTCTCCGGTACCATCGGTTGGCACCGTGAGTGCCCGGCACTGGCTTGTGCGCCTCGCCGGGCATTTTTTTGTCTGATGTCGGTATCGTGTAAGGTCAACGCGGTTGAGCATTGATCAATGTGAGACTTTCTGCGTATCATCCATGCTTATATAGAGAAAGAAGTGTGGTGCCATGGACCAGATGATCGATCCCAATGCCAGCGTGGAAAAAGTTCGCGTCTTTGAGATGGCTGCCGAACTCTTCGGTGTGCTGGCTACGCCCATGCGGTTGCGGATCCTCAGTGCGTTGTGCGACAAGGAGAAGTCTGTCTCCCAGTTGCTGCAGGAGATCGACACCACACAGCCCAACTTGTCGCAACACCTGAACCTGCTGTATCGGGCCGGGGTGTTGGCCAAGCGCAAGGAGGGCACCCAGGTGATCTACCGCGTCCAGAGCGAAAAGGCGGTCACCCTGTGCCGCACGGTCTGCACCCAGATTGCCATCGAGATGGACGAGCCCAGCGCCGTGCCGGCCTCCGAGCGCCTTTCTCCGCGCATCGTCTCCTGAGGTTCGCCGGCGCTTGCCGGGCACTGATCCAAATCCGCCTCGGCGGGACCCCCGTCGACTTCTGTGGGTTGCCGCGCAACACACTTCGGTGTTGTGCGCAGTTTTTGCTCGCCTGTGCGTCCGCAAGCTGTCACAATCCGGCGTTGCAGTCAGGTCCTTCCACAGTCACTGTCGCATCCGCCAATCGGTCCAGCCGTGTCGCGGAAGGTTTTTCAACCAGCTAATGTTTCCCTGAGGGAAACGGAGGTCAGCGGATCAATGAGCGAGACAAACGTCTACGTTGCTTACAAGAGCAACTCGTATCTCTTCGGGGGCAACGCCCCGTACGTCGAAGAGATGTATGAAAAGTACCTGGAGAACCCGGGCAGCGTGCCAGACAACTGGCGCGACTATTTCGATGCCCTGCAGCATGTTCCGGCTGTCGATGGCTCGGACGCTCGCGATGTTCCCCACCTTCCCGTCATCAACGCGTTTGCCGAACTGGCCAAGCAGGGTGCCGCCCGTGCCATCCAGCCCACCGGTGCCGACTCCGAGCTTGGTCGCAAGCGTGTCGCGGTCCAGCAGCTGATCGCCGCTTACCGCAACGTGGGTTCCCGTTGGGCCGATCTGGATCCGCTCAAGCGCACCGAGCGGGACCACATCCCTGAGTTGGACCCGGCCTTCTACGGCTTCACTGACGCTGACTACGAAACCGTCTTCAACACCAGCAACACCTTCTTCGGCAAGGAAGTGATGACGCTGCGCGAGCTGCTGAATGCGCTGCGCGAGACGTACTGCAGCACCGTCGGTGCAGAGTACATGTTCATCACCGACCAGAACCAGAAGCGCTGGTGGCAGGAAAAGCTGGAGACCATCCGCTCCAAGCCGTCCTTCAACGCCGAGAAGAAAAAACACATCCTCGACCGCCTGACCGCGGCCGAAGGCCTGGAGCGCTTCCTCCACACCAAGTACGTGGGCCAGAAGCGCTTCTCGCTCGAAGGTGGCGAGAGCTTCATCGCTGCCATGGACGAGCTGATCCAGCAGGCCGGCGCCCAAGGCGTGCAGGAAATTGTGATCGGCATGGCCCACCGCGGCCGCCTGAATGTGCTGGTCAACACCCTGGGCAAGATGCCCAAGGACCTGTTCGCCGAGTTCGACCACACTGCGCCCGAAGAGTTGCCCGCCGGTGACGTGAAGTACCACCAGGGTTTCAGCTCCGACGTCACCACCGCCGGTGGCCCGGTCCATCTGTCCCTGGCATTCAACCCCTCGCACCTGGAAATCGTGAACCCGGTGGTCGAGGGCTCGGTGCGCGCTCGCATGGACCGCCGCGGAGATCCGCTGGGCAAGCAGGTGCTGCCGGTGCTGGTGCACGGTGACGCCGCCTTTGCCGGCCAGGGCGTGAACCAGGAAACCCTGGCCCTGGCCCAGACCCGTGGTTACACCACCGGCGGCACGGTGCACCTGATCATCAACAACCAGATCGGTTTCACCACCTCCGACCCGCGCGACCTGCGCTCCACGCTGTACTGCACCGACATCGTCAAGGGCGTCGAGTCGCCGGTGCTGCACGTCAACGGCGACGATCCGGAAGCCGTCGTGCTGGCCACCCAGCTGGCGCTGGAATACCGCATGACCTTCCGCAAGGACGTAGTCGTGGACATCATCTGCTTCCGCAAGCTGGGCCATAACGAGCAGGACACCCCGAGCCTGACCCAGCCGCTGATGTACAAGAAGATCGCCCAGCATCCCGGCACGCGCAAGCTGTACGCCGACAAGCTGGCCGCGCAAGGCCTGGGCGAGTCGCTGGGCGACGACATGGTCAAGGCCTACCGTGCCGCCATGGACGCCGGCAAGCACACGGTCGACCCCGTCCTGACCAACTTCAAGAGCAAGTACGCCGTGGACTGGTCGCCTTTCCTGGGTAAGAAGTGGACCGACCAGGCCGACACCGCCATCCCGCTGGCCGAGTGGAAGCGCCTGGCCGAGAAGATCACGACCATCCCCGCCACCGTCACGCCGCACCAGCTGGTCAAGAAGGTGTACGACGACCGCGCCGCGATGGGCCGGGGCGACATCAACGTGGATTGGGGCATGGGCGAGCACATGGCCTTCGCCTCGCTGGTCGCCTCGGGTTACCCGGTTCGCCTCTCCGGTGAGGACTGCGGCCGGGGCACGTTCACGCACCGCCACGCCGTGATCCACGACCAGAACCGCGAGAAGTGGGACGTGGGCACGTATGTGCCGCTGCAGAACGTGGGCGAGGGTCAGGCCCCCTTCGTGGTCATCGACTCCATCCTGTCCGAAGAGGCGGTGCTCGGCTTCGAGTACGGTTACGCCGGCTCCGACCCGAATACCCTGGTGATCTGGGAAGCCCAGTTCGGCGACTTCGCCAACGGCGCCCAGGTGGTGATCGACCAGTTCATCGCTTCCGGCGAAGTGAAGTGGGGTCGCGCCAACGGCCTGACGCTGATGCTGCCGCACGGCTACGAGGGCCAGGGCCCCGAGCACAGCTCGGCCCGCGTCGAGCGCTTCATGCAGCTGGCGGCCGACACCAACATGCAGATCTGCCAGCCCACCACCGCCAGCCAGATCTTCCACCTGCTGCGCCGTCAGATGGTGCGCAACCTGCGCAAGCCGCTGGTGATCTTCACGCCCAAGTCCCTGCTGCGCAACAAGGACGCCACGTCTCCGCTGTCCGAGTTCACCAAAGGCGGCTTCCAGACCGTGATCCCGGAGCAGAACGAGGCCGTGGTGAAGAAGGCCGACAAGGTCAAGCGCGTCATCTGCTGCTCGGGCAAGGTGTACTACGACCTGGTCAAGAAGCGCGAGGAGAAGGGGGCCGACGACGTGGCCATCATCCGTGTCGAACAGCTCTACCCGTTCCCGCACAAGGTCTTTGGTGCCGAACTCAAGAAGTATCCGAACGCCACCGACATCGTGTGGTGCCAGGACGAGCCGCAGAACCAGGGGGCCTGGTTCTTCGTGCAGCATCAGGTGCACGAGAACATGCTCGACGGTCAGAAGCTGGGCTACGCCGGTCGTGCGGCATCGGCATCGCCGGCCGTGGGTTACGCCCACCTGCACCAGGACCAGCAGAAGGCCCTCATCGAGGCGGCTTTCTCCAAGCTCAAGGGCTTCATCCTCACCAAGTAAACCTCACGGCGTGGTGAGCCTGCGCCCCGGCGTCAATGCCGGGGCCGCCCCTGGACCGCGCCACCCGACATCCCACAGGTAGAACAAACATGGCAATCGTAGAAGTCAAGGTTCCGCAGCTCTCCGAATCCGTGGCCGAAGCCACCCTGCTGCAATGGAAAAAGAAGGCCGGTGAGGCCGTCACCGCCGATGAAATCCTGATCGAGATCGAAACCGACAAGGTGGTGCTCGAATGTCCGGCCCCCGCCAGTGGGGTGCTGGTCGAGATCGTGCAAGGCGATGGTGCGACCGTCGCCGCCGATCAGCTGATCGCCAAGATCGACACCGCCGCGGTGGCCGGTGCTGCTGCTCCTGCTGCGGCGCCCGCTGCGGCTGCGCCGGCTCCGGTGGCTGCTGCCCCGGCTGCTGCTGCAGCAGCCTCCACCGGCAAAGCTGGTGTGGCCATGCCCGCCGCCGCCAAGCTGATGGCCGACGCCGGCATGGCGCCGGGCTCTGTGGCCGGCACCGGCAAGGACGGCCGCGTGACCAAGGGGGACGTGCTGGCCGCTGCTGCCGCGCCCAAGGCCGTCGCCGCTCCCGTCGCCATCCCCACCGGCGCACCCACCAAGGTGCTGCCGCAGGTCGCCACCGTGGCGCCCGACCTGGGTGACCGTCCGGAAGAGCGTGTGCCGATGACCCGTCTGCGCGCCCGCGTGGCCGAGCGTCTGCTGCAGTCGCAGTCGACCAATGCCATCCTGACGACCTTCAATGAAATCAACATGGCCCCGGTCATGGAGATGCGCAAGAAGTTCCAGGAGAAGTTCGAGAAGGAACACGGTGTCAAGCTGGGCTTCATGAGCTTCTTCGTCAAGGCGGCCGTGCATGCCCTCAAGAAGTTCCCGATCCTCAACGCCTCGGTCGACGGCAACGACATCGTCTACCACGGCTACTTCGACATCGGTATCGCCGTCGGTTCGCCGCGCGGTCTGGTGGTGCCCATCCTGCGCAACGCCGACCAGATGAGCTTCGCCGACATCGAGAAGAAGATCGCCGAATTCGGCCAGAAGGCCAAGGATGGCAAGCTGGGCATCGACGACATGACCGGTGGCACGTTCTCGATTTCCAACGGCGGCACTTTCGGTTCGATGATGTCCACCCCCATCATCAACCCGCCGCAGTCGGCCATTCTGGGCGTGCACGCCACCAAGGACCGCGCCATGGTCGAAAACGGCCAGGTCGTGGTGCGCCCGATGAACTACTTCGCCATGTCCTACGACCACCGCATCATCGACGGCCGTGAAGCCGTCCTGGGCCTGGTGGCCATGAAGGAAGCGCTGGAAGACCCGGCCCGTCTGCTGTTCGACATCTGATCGACCAGTGACTTTGCAGACGCCCCTTCGGGGGCGTTTGTCCAACCCCATTCAGGATAAGAAATCATGTCCCAAGCATTTGACGTCGTCGTGATCGGCGGCGGTCCCGGCGGCTACATCGCTGCCATCCGTGCGGCCCAGCTCGGCTTCAAGGTGGCCTGCATCGACGAGTGGAAGAACGCCGCTGGCGGCCCCGCTCCCGGCGGCACCTGTACCAACGTCGGCTGCATCCCGTCCAAGGCGCTGCTGCAGTCCTCCGAGCATTTCGAGCACGCCAACCACCACTTCGCCGACCATGGCATCAGCACCGGCAAGGTGACGATGGATGTGGCCAAGATGATCGCCCGCAAGGACGGCGTCGTGAAGCAGAACAACGAAGGCATCCTGTACCTGTTCAAGAAGAACAAGGTCACCTTCTTCCACGGCCGTGGCTCTTTCGTGGCTGCTGCCGACGGTGGTTACCAGATCAAGGTGGCGGGTGCTGCCGAAGAGGTGATTGCGGCCAAGCAGGTCGTGATCGCCACCGGTTCCAACGCCCGCCAGCTGCCGGGCGCCGAGTTCGACGAGGTCAACATCCTGTCCAACGACGGCGCGCTGCGCGTGGGCGCCACGCCCAAGAAGCTGGGCGTGATCGGCTCGGGCGTGATCGGCCTGGAAATGGGTTCGGTCTGGCGCCGCCTGGGTGCCGAGGTCACCATCCTCGAAGCGCTGCCGACCTTCCTGGGTGCGGCCGACGAGGGCGTGGCCAAGGAAGCCCTGAAGGTGTTCACCAAGCAGGGCCTGAAGATCGAGCTGGGTGTGAAGATCAGCGAGATCAAGAACGGCAAGAAAGGTGTGTCGGTGGCCTACGCCAACGCCAAGGGCGAGGCGGTGACGCTGGACGTGGACAAGCTGATCGTCTCGATCGGTCGCGTGCCCAACACCATCGGCCTGAACGCCGAAGCTGTGGGCCTGCAGCTGGACGAGCGCGGCGCCATCGTGGTCGACGCCGACTGCAAGACCAACTTGCCCGGCGTCTGGGCGGTTGGCGACGTGGTGCGTGGCCCGATGCTCGCGCACAAGGCGGAAGAAGAGGGCGTTGCGGTGGCCGAACGCATGGCGGGCCAGCATGGTCACGTCAACTTCGCCACCATCCCCTGGGTCATCTACACCAGCCCGGAAATTGCCTGGGTCGGCCGTACCGAGCAGCAGCTCAAGGCGGACGGCGTGGCCTACAAGGCTGGCCAGTTCCCGTTCCTGGCCAACGGCCGCGCGCGTGCGCTGGGTGACACCACCGGTTTCGTCAAGATCCTGGCCGACGCCAAGACCGACGAAATCCTGGGTGTTCACATCATCGGCCCGATGGCGTCCGAGCTGATCGCCGAAGCCGTGATGGCGATGGAGTTCAAGGCCTCGGCCGAAGACATTGCCCGCATCTGCCATGCGCACCCGTCGCTCTCCGAGTCGACCAAGGAAGCGGCCCTGGCCGTGGACAAGCGCACGCTGAACTTCTGATCCGGGTTCGCCCTTGTCGGTCCGCAGCACCTATGAAGCCGAGCTGAAGCAGCGCGGCTACACCACCGACCCCGCCCAGCAACGCGCCATCGCCGCGCTGGAGCGGTGTGCCCTGGAATGGACGAACTACAAGCAGAAGCGCTCGAATGCGCTCAAGAAGATGTTCGTCCACCCCGAGATTCCGCGCGGGGTCTACATGTTCGGCGGGGTGGGGCGCGGCAAGAGCTTCCTGATGGACTGCTTCTTCAACGCGGTTCCGATCAAGCGCAAGACGCGGCTGCACTTCCACGAATTCATGCGGGAAGTGCACCGCGAACTGCGGGATCTGCAAGGCACGGTGAACCCGCTGGACGAGCTGGGGCGGCGCATCGCCGAGCGCTACAAGCTGATCTGCTTCGACGAGTTCCACGTCGCGGACGTGACCGACGCCATGATCCTGCACCGGCTGCTGGATGCGCTGTTCAAGGCCGGGGTCGGCTTCGTCACCACGTCCAACTTCCACCCGGACGGCCTCTACCCCAACGGACTGCACCGCGACCGCATCCTGCCGGCCATTGAGCTGCTCAAGCAGAAGCTCGAAGTCATCAACGTCGACAACGGAACCGACTACCGCCAGCGCACGCTGACGCACATCGAGCTTTACCACTGTCCTCTGGGGGCGGCTGCCGATGCTGCGATGGACAGGACTTTCAATGAGCTGGCCGAAGCCCATGACGAAGATCCCGTCATGCACATCGAGTCGCGGGAAATCCGGTCCCGGCGGCGTGCGGGTGGCGTGATCTGGTTCGACTTCCAGACCCTCTGCGGTGGGCCGCGCTCACAGAACGACTATCTGGAGATCGCCTCGCAGTTTCACTCGGTCCTGTTGTCGGGTGTGCCGCAAATGGCGGTGCGTCAGGCGTCCGAGGCCAGACGCTTCACCTGGTTGATCGACGTGCTGTACGACCGTCGGGTCAAGCTGGTCATGTCGGCCGCCGTGCCGCCCGAACAGCTGTACACGGAAGGGCCCATGGCACATGAGTTCCCGCGCACGGTTTCCCGGCTGGGAGAGATGCAATCGGCCGAATATCTGGCGCTGGAACACCGCACGGTGGACACCGGACTGACTTGAGGTCGGCCCCGGCTGCAGCGGGTGACTCGGCGGGGGTTACTTCAGCGGATCAAGCTTGACGATCACCATCGACATGTTGTCTCCCATGCCTTTGGCCCGGGAGCGTGCCTTCTGGATGAGGAACTCGCAGGCCTCGCGGGGCGACAGCATGGCAATGGTGCTGGCCAGTTCGTCCGCCGTGAAGTAATGCCACACGCCGTCGCTGCAGGCCATGAAAGCGTCGCCTGGGCCGATCTGGGGCGTCACATGGATGTCCACGGGCGGTTCGTTGTCGGTTCCCAGGCAGCCCATCAGGATGTTGGAATGCGGATGGTCCAGCGCTTCTTCCTCGCTGATCTCCCCCTGGTTGACCAGGGTCTGCACATAGGAGTGGTCCATGGTGCGGAACACCATCCGGCCGTTGCGGAAGTGATAAATGCGCGAATCGCCGGCGTGGATCCAGTGGCTGTCACCGGCGGGGTTGATCAGGAACGCCGCGATGGTGCTGTGCGGTTCCTGTTCGGCTGACACCGCGGTCAGCTTGATCACCAGGTGCGACTCCTCCACGATCTGCCGCAGCGTGGCCGACGGGTCATCGGTCTCCGGGTCGTAGCGGTCAAACAGCTGGCGTGCGGTCAGCATCACCTGATCGGATGCCTTGCGCCCGCCACTGCGCCCGCCCATGCCGTCTGCCACCACCGCGAGCAGGCAGCCCGTGTGGCGCGGGTGGTGCAGCAGGCAGACCTGATCCTGCTGGTATTCCCGGTCTCCCCTGTGGATGCCGGTCGAGGCGTGGATGCGGTAGCCTTTGGCCATGTTGCTTTTCGCTGGTTGGACCTGGATCAGGTCTGGAGTTCAATCGTGAGCACGTGGGCAGGTAGCGTACCGCTCGGGTCTTCTTACCAGAGCTTCCACCAGGGGTCGGCGTCTCTCTTGAAGCCGTTGGTCAGGAATTCGCTGTTCGGGTAGTTGGCCGTCAGGACACGGCGGGCATCGTCACGCAACTGCACCATGCCCAGTTCATCGTAAGCGCGAGTGAGGATGAAAAGCGCTTCTTCCAGAGCCGGGGACTGCGGGTAGTCGGCCACCGCTTGCTGGGCACGGCTGATGGCGGCCACGTAGGCCTTGCGCTGGAAGTAGTAGCGAGCCACGTGCACTTCGTACTGGGCCAGCGAGTTCACGATGTAAGCCATGCGACTGCGCGCATCGGGCGTGTAGCGCGAGTCCGGGAATCGTGTGGCCAGTTCCCGGAAGGACTCGAACGACTCCTTGGCTGCCTTCTGGTCGCGTTCGGACAGGTCTTGGCGAGCGATCGAGCCGAACAGGCCCAGGTTGTCGTTGAAGTTGACCAGGCCCTTGAGGTAGAGCGCATAGTCCATGGCCGGACTGGCCGGGTGCAGTCGCATGAAACGGTTGAGGGTGGAGAGCGCCTGAGCCGGCTCCCTGGACTTGTACTGTGCGTAGGCCTTGTCGAGCTGTGCCTGTTGCGCCAGCGGCGTGCCAGCGGCGCGGCCTTCGAGTTTTTCGTACAGCGCAATGGCCTTCTCGTAGGCGCCGGCATTGCGCTCGTCGGTCGCTTCGCTGTAGAGCTTGTTGGGACTCCAGCCGGCCGTCTGGTCCACCGGGGTGGTGTTGCAGCCGCTGAGCGCCCATGCGCTGACCAGGGCAGACAGGGCCACGGCCGATAATCGGTGAACAAGCATCAAGGCGCCTTTTTCTCTTCGGGGTATCCACGGGGACACAGGATTGACTTCAAAAATTATATCGACCGGGGTAATCGACGAGGCTGCGGCGGTCGAGACGGGTCTGCAGCAGGAAGACTGGGCGACCGAAACCGAGACCCGGCACTGCGTGGTGCCGGCGGATCTGCACGGCGGGCGGATCGACAAGGTCCTGGCGACCCAGATCCCGGAGTTCTCACGGTCCTACCTGCAGCAGTTGCTGGACGATGGGGCGGTGCTGTGGAATGGCGCGACGGTGCGCAAGCCAGCGCAGAAGGTGAAGGCGGGCGATGCTCTGCAGGTCGAGTTGCGGCCAACGCCGCAGGCCATGGCCTTTGTGCCGCAGGCGATGGCGCTGGACATCGTCCACGAGGATGCCCACCTGCTGGTGATCCGCAAGCCGGCCGGGCTGGTGGTGCATCCGGCACCGGGACACTGGAGTGGCACCCTGCTCAATGGTCTGCTGGCCCACCATGCGGGGGCGGCATCGCTGCCCCGCGCCGGTATCGTGCACCGGCTGGACAAGGACACCTCTGGGCTGATGCTGGTGGCCAAGAGCCGCCTGGCCATGGAGGCGTTGGTGAGAGCCATTGCCGCGCGCGAGGTCCAGCGCGAGTACCTGGCGCTGGCCCATGGTGTTTGGCGGGGGGATGTGGAGGTCCGCGTCGACCAGCCCATGGGGCGGGATCCGCGCAACCGCCTGCGCATGGCCGTGCTGCCCGCCGATGCCAGTGGTGCCAAGGTAGCGCAGACCACGATTCGCCTGCTGGAGCGCGGCTCCGAGCACCTGTTGGTGGCTTGCCGCCTGCACACCGGACGCACGCACCAGATCCGCGTGCACATGGCCTGGCTGGGGCATCCCCTGGTGGCCGACGAACTGTATGGCGGCAAACCGGCCTTTGGGTTAACCCGTCAGGCCCTGCATGCGTTCCGGTTGCGCCTGCTGCACCCGGTAGACGGGACCGCGCTGCAGTTCGAAGCCCCGTTGCCCGATGACCTGCAAGAGGCCCTTGTTCAAGCGGGGCTCCATTACAATGGCGTGCCTTCAGCCTGACCTGCCCCCGCCGTGATCGGCGCGGCGTCTCCGGCGAATTGTTGTCCGCTTTGCCTGATCGGACGAGTTCTCCAAGCCCTCCGCTGCGAGCGGCGGCCCCCGCGGCCCATTCCTTTGCTCCGGCCCGCCGGACATTGACATTTTTCTCATGAACACCACGGATGCCCGGCGCGTCCTCGAGACGGCCCTCATTTGCGCCACCCAACCCCTGACCGTTCGGGACATGGGGGTGTTGTTCGACGGCGCACTGTCACCCGACACCATCAAGACCCTGTTGTCGGATCTGCAGTTGGAATGGACGGGGCGCGGTGTGGAACTGGTGTCGGTTGCCAGCGGCTGGCGCTTCCAGAGTCGGCCCGAGATGCGTCCTTTCCTGGATCGCCTGCACCCCGAAAAGCCGCCGCGCTACACCCGCGCCACACTGGAAACCTTGGCCATCATTGCCTATCGCCAGCCAGTGACACGGGGCGACATGGAAGACATCCGGGGCGTGACGATCAATTCGCTGATCCTCAAGCAGCTCGAAGACCGGGGCTGGATCGAGGTCATCGGCCACCGTGAGACCGTGGGCCGTCCGGCCCTGTTTGCGACCACACGCCAGTTCCTCGACGATCTGGGCTTGGCCTCGCTGGACCAGTTGCCGCCGCTGGACAGCAGCGACGTTCAGGAATCGGCGCTGGGCCGACTGGACTTCGAAGCCCTGGCCGGCAGTCTGCAGGCCGAAGCGGGCGATGCCGAAACACCGGTGCACTTACCGGAAACCGACCCGCACACGCAGGCCATTTCTTTTGACGAACCATCGCCCGCTGCGGCGCCACAGGACTCCCATGACAACGGTGCCGCACCCGAAGAAAACCCGGTCTGACTCGCACGAGGACGGCCAGAACCTGAACACTCCGGCGACTGAAGCCGTGGCCCCACCTGCGGTTCATGCGTCCGATCTGCGGTTTGACGACGTCGTCAGCGGCGCGTTCGACGCCGAACAGGCGCAGGACCTGCCCCTGCCGACCAAGCGCGTGCTCGCGCCGCAGGCCGAGTCGCCCAAGCTGCACAAGGTGCTGGCCCAGGCCGGCATGGGTTCGCGACTCGAGATGGAGCAACTGATCCTGGAGGGTCGTATCTCCGTCAACGGCGAACCGGCCCACGTGGGCCAGCGCATCCAGTACGGCGACGTGATCAAGGTCAACGGCAAGCCGGTGCGGGTGCGCATGACGCCGCCGCCCCCGCGCGTGCTCGCTTATCACAAGCCGGCCGGCGAGGTGGTGTCGCACGACGACCCGCAGAACCGGCCCACCGTGTTCCGTCGCCTGCCGCGCCTGCACCAGGGCAAGTGGCAGTCGGTCGGCCGGTTGGACCTCAACACCGAAGGCCTGCTGCTGCTCACCGACTCGGGCGAACTGGCCAACCGGCTGATGCACCCGCGCTTCGGGCTGCAGCGTGAATACGCGGTGCGCGTGCTCGGTGCGCTCTCGAACGAAGAGAAGCAGCGCCTGCTCGACGGGGTGCAGCTCGACGATGGCATGGCGCAGTTCGCCAGCATCGAGGACGGGGGCGGGGAGGGTGCCAACTGCTGGTACCGCGTCACCATCGGCGAAGGCCGCAACCGCGAGGTGCGCCGCATGTTCGAGGCGGTCGGGCATGCCGTCAGCCGCCTGATCCGCATCCGCTACGGCGCCATGATGCTGCCGCGTGGCCTCAAGCGCGGGGTCTGGGTTGAACTGGACGAGCGCGACATCGCCCGTCTGACTGCGGCGGCTGGCATGCCGGTCGCAGAGCGCGGCCCGCGGCCTGCCGGACGCCCAGGGCCGCTGCGTGGCAAGGCCGGGCCGAAGTCCGGTGCGGCTGGCAAGAGCGGTGGCCGGTCCTACGGCAATCCGGCGGGCAGCCGCGGCGAGGCGCCGGATGTGCGGCGCAGCAGCATGTTCGCGCCCACGGGCAACAAGACGCGACCCGGCAAAGGCGGGGCGGGGCGCGGGGAGGGCGGCGGTCAACCGGATCCGATGAAGACCTCCTATGGCTACATCGGCCAGGATGCGGTCCAGCGACAGCGTGAGCAGGCGGGCAAGCGGCCGGGTGGCATGGGCGGCAAGCCGGCCGGCCGCCGGCGCAGCGGCGGTCGCTGACCGGTCCTGGAACCCCGGAAGATTCACCGGGTCAATGTAGAATCAAGAGCTTTGCGGCACGTCGCAAGAATCTGTTTTTTCCAACAATTCAAGGAATACCATGGCCATCGAACGCACCCTCTCCATCATCAAGCCCGACGCCGTCGCCAAGAACGTGATTGGCCAGATCTACGCCCGTTTCGAAGCCGCCGGCCTGAAGGTTGTGGCCGCCAAGATGGTTCACCTCTCCCAGCGCGAGGCCGAACAGTTCTACGCCGTGCACAAGGAGCGTCCTTTCTTCAAGGATCTGGTGAGCTTCATGATCTCCGGCCCGGTGATGATCCAGGCGCTGGAAGGTGAAGGCGCCATCGCCAAGAACCGCGACCTGATGGGCGCCACCGATCCGAAGAAGGCCGCTCCCGGCACCATCCGCGCCGACTTCGCCGACAGCATCGACGCCAACGCCGTGCATGGCTCCGACGCTCCTGAAACCGCCGCTGTGGAAGTCGCCTTCTTCTTCCCCGGCATGAACGTGTACTCGCGCTGATCCGCGCGAACACCATGACATGACGGTCAACCTGCTCGATTTCGATCTCGAGGGCTTGGCCGCCTTTTGCGAACAGCTGGGCGAAAAGCGCTTCCGCGCCGTCCAGTTGTTCCGCTGGATCCATCAGAAAGGAGCCGCGCGCTTCGACGAGATGACCGATCTCGCCAAGAGCCTGCGCGAAAAGCTCCCCGCGGTCTGCACCATCGAGGATCTGCCCGTGCTCTCGCGCCAAGACTCGGCCGACGGCACCATCAAGTGGCTGTTCGATGTGCGCGACGGCAACGCCGTCGAGACCGTTTTCATTCCCGAGGACGACCGTGGCACGCTCTGCATTTCCTCGCAGGCCGGCTGTGCCGTCGGTTGTCGCTTCTGCTCCACCGGTCACCAGGGCTTTTCGCGCAACCTCACCACCGGTGAGATCCTGGCGCAGCTCTGGCATGCCGAACATTTCCTGCGCAAGCACCTGAACACCCGCGAGCGTGTCATCTCCAACGTGGTGATGATGGGCATGGGCGAGCCGCTGCAGAACTACGGCGCACTGGTGCCGGCCCTGCGGGTGATGCTGGACGACCATGGCTACGGCCTTTCGCGTCGCCGCGTGACGGTCTCGACCTCGGGCGTGGTGCCCATGATCGACCGCCTGGCCCAGGACTGTCCGGTCGCGCTGGCCGTGTCCTTGCATGCGCCCAACGACGCTCTGCGCGATTCGCTGGTGCCGCTCAACCGCAAGTACCCGATCGCCGAACTGCTGGACGCCTGCCTGCGCTACCTGCCGTCCGCGCCGCGCGATTTCATCACCTTCGAGTACTGCATGCTCGACGGCGTGAACGACCAGCCCGAGCACGCGCAGCAGCTGCTGGATCTGGTGCGTGGCCACGCCGGGCGGGGTGTGCCCTGCAAGATCAACCTGATTCCGTTCAACCCCTTCCCGGACTCGGGTCTGAAGTGCTCGCCCCGTTCGGTGGTGCTGCGTTTCGGCCAGATCCTCAACGAAGGCGGTGTGGTCACCACCGTGCGCAAGACGCGCGGGGATGACATCGACGCCGCCTGCGGCCAGCTGGCTGGCGACGTGCTTGACCGTACCGATGCGGCTCGCCGTCTGGCGCAGCGGCGCAACGAGCAACCCGTACGCTTCGTGGCTCCGGTCCCGAACACCCACAAGGAAACGCAGACATGACCCCATCACCGACCGTCACCGACCGTCGCTCATCCTGGGTTCGTCATACGCTGTGGGCGGGCCTGGGGCTGTTGTTCGTGCTGGGGCTGGGCAGCCTGCAGGGATGCGCAGGCACGGCAGCCTCCTCGGCCAGTGGCACCAGCAGGACCGAGCCGGTGACCGAATCGGACGAGCCCGAGGCCCGCAAGCGTGCGCGCATCCGTCTGGAGTTGGCGTCGAACTACTTTGAACAGGGCCAAACCACCGTCGCGCTGGACGAGATCAAGCAGTCGCTGGCGGCCGACCCGACCTATGGGGCGGCTTTCGTGATGCGCGGTCTGGTGTACATGCGCCTGAACGACCGGGCACTGGCCGAAGACAGTTTCCGCCGTGCCCTGCAGATCAACCCGCGGGACCCTGACGCGCTGCACAACTATGGCTGGTTTGTCTGCCAGCAAGGCCGACATGCCGAAGCCCTGGATCTGTTCATTCGTGCACTCGCCAGCCCGGTCTACAGCGGACAGGCCAAGACGCTGATGGCCAAGGGGATCTGCCAGACCCGTATGGGGCAGCTGGCCGAGGCGGAGGCCTCGTTTGCCCGTTCGTTCGAGTTGGATGCATCGAACCCCATCAGTGGATACAACCTGGCTTCTCTGCTCTACCGCCGGGGTGATTACAGCCGGGCACAGTTTTACATCCGCCGTCTGAACAACTCGGATCTGGCGAACGCCGAGACACTGTGGCTGGGCATCAAGGTCGAACGCCGCCTCAACAACAGTGAGGCCATGGAGCAACTGGCCCAGCAACTCAACCGGCGCTACCCCAAGTCGCGTCAGCTGGAGTCGTTCCAGCGCGGAGCCTTCGATGAGTGATGATCCGATGACCCAGGTCGCTGGGCCTTTGTCGCTGCTGCGTCAGGCGCGCGAGGCGTCGGGCCTGCACATCGCGGCGCTCGCTGCAGCCCTGAAGGTGCCGGTCAAAAAGCTCGAAGCCCTGGAGGCCGGCCGTTACGAAGAGTTGCCGGACATGACCTTTGCCCGTGCGCTGGCCTCCAGTGCCTGTCGCCAGCTCAAGGTTGATCCGGCTCCCGTGTTGCAGCAGATTCCTGCCGCGCCGGGACCGCAGTTGGGTGAGGTGAACGCTTCCATCAATGCCCCCTTCAAGGGCGTACACGACCGGCAGCCATTCCATCCGGCCGGCTGGCTTTCGCGGTCTGCTGTGCTCGCAGCCATTGCTGTGCTGCTCGCGGCGCTGGTGCTGCTGCTCATGCCCGGCGGTGACGGATCGCAGCCCGAAGCCCTCATGCCGCCCGGCACGGCACAGCCTGATTCCGGGGCCACCGCGACGAACGTTGCGGCGGAACCTGCTTCCCCGGTGGTGGAGCCTGCTCAGCCGGTTGCGCCGGCCGCCAACGAAACCGCCCCCCTGATGGCCCCGAACGCCGCAGGTACCCCCGGGGTTGCCAGTGCCGCTTCGGCAGGCACGCCCGCGGTGTCCTCGTCTCAGGTGTCAACGCCCACCGTCGCCATTGCGGCGCCGTCACAGACCGCCGTGCTGAGTATCGCGGTCAGCGGCGAGTCCTGGGTCGAGGTGGTCAATGGCCAGGGCAGCACCGTGGTTCAGCGCATGCTCAAGGCCGGTGACGTTCTGGATTTCTCCACAGCGCCGCCGTACTCGGTGGTCATCGGCCGTGCCGATGTGGCCCAGGTCAGCGTGCGTGGCAAGGCGATGGACATTGCGCCCTATGCCCGCAACAGCGTGGCGCGTTTCGAGGTGCGTTGATCATGGATGCCGTCGTGCGCTCTGCTGCAGGCCAGACGCCTGTGCCTCTGGGTGAAGCCAAGCCCCGCCGCTCGCTGCAGGGGGCGGTGGTGTGGGGTTCCAACCGCGTGACGGTCGGTGGCGATGCGCCGGTGCGCGTGCAGTCCATGACCAACACAGACACCGCCGATGCCATCGGCACCGCGATCCAGGTCAAGGAACTGGCCCTGGCCGGCTCCGAGCTGGTGCGCATCACGGTCAACAACGACGAAGCGGCCGCGGCCGTCCCGCACATCCGCGAACAGCTCGACCGCATGGGCATCAGCGTGCCGCTGATCGGCGACTTCCACTACAACGGCCACAAGCTGCTGAGCGACCACCCGGCCTGCGCCGAGGCGCTGTCCAAGTACCGCATCAACCCCGGCAATGTGGGCAAGGGCGAGAAGGGCGACCGGCAGTTTGCCCAGATGGTCGAGATTGCCGCGCGCCACGACAAGGCCATCCGCATCGGCGTCAACTGGGGCAGCCTTGACCAGGAATTGCTCGCTCGGCTGATGGACGAGAACGCACAGCGGGCCCAGCCCTGGGAAGCGCGCCAGGTCATGTACGAGGCGCTGATCACCTCGGCGCTCGAATCGGCTGCGCAGGCCGAGGCCTTGGGCCTGCGGCGCGAGCAGATCACGCTGTCCTGCAAGGTCAGCGGTGTGCAGGACCTGATCGCTGTCTACCAGGAACTGGCGCAGCGCTGCGACAACCCGCTGCACCTGGGCCTGACCGAGGCCGGCATGGGCACCAAGGGCACGGTGGCCTCGGCCGCTGCGCTGTCGGTGCTCTTGCAGCAGGGCATCGGCGACACCATCCGCGTCTCGCTCACACCGCAACCGGGGGAAGCCCGCACGCAGGAGGTGGTGATCGCCTCCGAAATCCTGCAATCGCTGGGGCTGCGCGTGTTCGTGCCCAGCGTCACCGCCTGCCCGGGCTGTGGCCGCACCACCAGCACCACCTTCCAGGAACTGGCCAAGCAGATCGACGACTACCTGCGCGCGTCGATGCCGGTCTGGCGCAGCCGGTACCCCGGCGTCGAGGGCCTGAAGGTGGCGGTCATGGGCTGCATCGTCAACGGGCCGGGCGAGAGCAAGCATGCCGACATCGGCATCAGCCTGCCCGGCACCGGCGAGGCACCGGCAGCGCCGGTCTTCATCGACGGTCAGAAAGCGATGACGTTGCGGGGCGAGGGCATTGCGACCGAGTTCCAGCAGATCGTCGACCAGTACATCCAGAAACGATTCGGTGCGGCGGGCTGAGCCCATACCCGACGCCGACCCATACCTCATGGCTGAAAAACTCAGTGCCGTCAAAGGCATGAACGACATTGCTCCTCCCGTGTCTGCACACTGGGAGTGGCTCGAAGACAAGCTGCGCACCCTGATGCAGCGCTATGGTTATCGCAATCTGCGCACACCCATCGTGGAGCCGACCGCGCTGTTCATCCGTGGCCTGGGCGAGGTGACCGACATCGTCGAGAAGGAGATGTATTCCTTCGAAGACCGGCTCAACGGCGAGCAGCTGACCCTGCGGCCGGAGAACACCGCCGGCGTGGTGCGCGCGGCGGTGGAGCATTCGCTGCTGTACGACGGCGGCAAGCGCCTGTATTACATGGGTCCGATGTTCCGGCATGAGCGTCCGCAGCGCGGCCGCTACCGCCAGTTCCACCAGTTCGGTGCCGAGGCGCTGGGATTCGCCGGACCGGACGTGGACGCCGAGCTGATCGTGCTGGCCTGCGACCTCTGGGCCGAGCTGGGGCTGGAAGGCATCGAGCTGGAGCTCAACAGCCTGGGTCAGCCGGCCGAACGACTGGCGCACCGGCAGGCGCTGATCGCCTACCTGGAGTCCCACGCTGACCAGCTGGACGAGGACGCCCGGCGCCGCCTGCACAGCAACCCACTGCGCATCCTGGATACCAAGAACCCGGCCATGCAGGACCTGGTGAATGCTGCCCCGCGTCTGATGGACCACCTCGGAGAAGCCTCGCTGGACCACTTCAACCGGCTGCGGGCGCTGCTGGATGCGCAGGGCATCACCTACCGCATCAACCCGCGTCTGGTGCGTGGCATGGACTACTACAACCTATCGGTGTTCGAGTTCGTCACCACCCAGCTGGGCTCGCAAGGCACGGTCTGCGCCGGTGGCCGCTACGACGGCCTGTTTGAACAGATCGGTGGCAAGGCCGCGGCGGCCGTGGGCTGGGCGCTGGGTATGGAGCGCATTCTCGAGTTGCTGAAAGAGCAGGGCAAGCTGCCCGCGCAACCGGCGCCCGATGCCTACGCCGTGGTGCCCGATGCGGCGGCACTGCCGCAGGTCATGAAGCTGCTGCGCGTGCTGCGCCGTCAAGGTGTGAACGTTCAGATGCATGCCGGTAGCGCCGAGGGCATGGGCAGCATGAAGTCGCAGTTCAAGAAGGCCGACGGCAGTGGCGCCCGCTTTGCACTGATCTTTGGCGAGCAGGAACTGGCGCAGGGCATGGTGGCCGTCAAGCCCCTGCGCGCGTCCCCGGTCGGCGATGCGCCCGCCGTCCAGACTCTGCGGCCGCTGAACGCCGCTGCGGAATGGGCAGGCGCACTGCGCAGTGCCTGAGCTGTACAAGCCCCCCCGCCTACAATCCCCGCTTTCGCAAAATCCTCAAGCACATGGCCAAGCATCTCGACCTTGAAGAGCAGGAACAGCTCGACCAGCTCAAACACTTCTGGGCCCAGTATGGCAACCTCATCACCTGGGTGCTCATCGTGGCGTTCGGCTCAGTGGCAGCCTGGAACGGCTGGAACTGGTGGCAGCGCACCCAGTCGCAGAAGGCCTCGGCCCTGTTCGACGAGGTCGAGCGTGCGGCGGTGGCCCGCGATGCCGACAAGCTGACCCGTGCCCTGTCCGAAATGCAGAGCCGCTTCGGTGGCAGCAGCTTCTCGGCGCAGGCGGCCCTGATGGCCGCCAAGACACTGGATGAAACCGGCAAGCCCGATGCCGCGCGCGCCGCGCTGCAATGGGTCAGCGAAAAGTCGGGCGACGAGGGGTATCAGGCTGTTGCCCGTCTGCGCATGGCGGGCCTCGATGTGGAAACCAAGGCCTATGACCAAGCCCTCAAGACGCTCGAAGCGCGCATGCCCGCAGCCTTTGAGCCGCTGGCGGCAGATCGTCGCGGCGATGTGCTGATGGCCCAGGGCAAGCGTGAAGAAGCACGCCAGCAGTACGAAGCCGCCTGGCGCGGCTTCAGTGACCGTGCCGACTACCGGCAACTGGTGGGCATCAAGCTGGCCGCTTTGGGCGTGGACACCGCGAGTCTGACCAAAACCGTCGAAGGCAACCGCTGAACATGCCGTATTCCCGTTTGCTGCGCCTTTCGCTGCTGGCCTGCGCCTTGGGCGTGCTGAGCGCCTGCTCGTCCAGCCCGGCCAAACCCCGCCCTGCTGAGCTGGGCCCCGCGGCGTCTCTCATGGGCACGCGTCTGGTCTGGTCGGCCCAGGTGGGGGTGCCTCCGGTCGGTGTCAGCGCGCGTGTCGTCGGAGATCGGGTGCTGGTGGCCGGTGCGGCTAACAGCGTGGTTGCTCTGGATGCCGAGTCGGGCCGCGAAGTCTGGCGTGCTGCACTTGCGTCTCCCATCCAGGCCGGCATCGGCTTTGACGGTGACGTGGCGGCCGTGGTGACGCGCCAGAACGAGCTGGTTGCCTTGCGTGCGGGCCAGGTGATCTGGCGCCAGCGCCTGTCGGCCAGTGTCTACACCGAACCGCTGGTGGCTGGCCGACGCATTTTCGTGCAGGCTGCGGACCGCAGCATTTCCGGCTACGACGCAGAAACCGGTCGGCGGCTGTGGAACCAGTCGCGCTCTGGTGAACCCCTGGTGTTGAGCCAGCCCGGCGTGCTGCTCGCGGTGGGCGACACCCTGGTGACAGGGGTCGCAGGTCGCCTGGCTGGACTGAACCCGCTCAGTGGCGCCGTCCGTTGGGAAACCCCCATCGCCACGGCGCGCGGCACCAACGAGGTGGAGCGCCTGGTGGATTTGACCGGTCCCGCCAGTCGGGTGGGTAACAGCGTCTGCGTGCGGGCCTATGCCAGTGCCGTCGGCTGCGTGGATGCCAGCCGTGGCAATCTGCTGTGGTCGAAGTCGGCGCTTGGTGCCACCGGACTGGGAGGCGATGACCGGCTGCTGTTCGCCACCGAGGCCGACGGTCGCGTGCTGGCCTGGCAGCGCAGCAGCGGTGAAGCGGGCTGGTCGCTGGACCGTCTCAAGCACCGCGAACTGTCCGCGCCGACCGCGCTCGGTCGCGTGCTCGCCGTCGGCGACGGAGCCGGTCTGGTGTTCCTGCTTTCGCGCGAAGATGGCAGCGAGATGGCCCGTCTGAGCACCGACGGGTCCGCCATCAACGGTGCCCCGCTGCTTGCGGGGTCCTCCCTGGTGGTCCAGACGCGCAATGGCGGCGTCTACGCCTGGCGTCCACAATGATGGCTGGCCCCGTTCGGGGCCGGTTTTGGAAAGGTAGCGTTTCGTGAAACCCGTCATCGCCCTGGTGGGCCGCCCCAATGTGGGCAAGTCCACGCTGTTCAACCGTCTGACGGGCACGCGCGACGCCATCGTGGCCGACTTCGCCGGCCTCACACGTGACCGCCACTACGGCAACGGCCGGTTGGGCAAGCGTGAGTACATCGTCATCGATACCGGGGGCTTCGAGCCCACGGCTGAATCCGGCATCTACAAGGAAATGGCCAAGCAGACCCGCCAGGCCGTGGCCGAGGCGGATGTGGTCATCTTCGTCGTCGATGCCCGCGGCGGCCTGAGCGCCCAGGATCACGACATCGCCGACTACCTGCGCCGCCTGGGCAAGCCCACGCTGCTGGTGGCCAACAAGGCCGAAGGCATGAAGGAGGGGGCCCAGCTGGTCGAGTTCTACGAACTGGGTCTGGGGGAAGTGCTGCCGGTGTCCAGTGCCCACGGGCAAGGTGTGCGCACCATGCTGGAATCGGCCCTCAATGCCATTCCCGGCTGGGCCGACGAGGACGAGGATGAAACGCCCGAGGACGAAGGCGTCATCCGGCTGGCGGTGGCCGGGCGTCCGAATGTGGGCAAGTCCACGCTGATCAACGTCTGGCTGGGCGAAGAACGCCTGGTGGCTTTCGACATGCCGGGCACCACCCGGGATGCCATCACCGTGCCGCTGGAGAAGAACGGCCAGAAGTACGAGCTGATCGACACGGCCGGTCTGCGTCGCAAGGGCAAGGTGTTCGAGGCGATCGAGAAGTTCTCGGTGGTCAAGACCCTGCAGGCGATTGAAAGCGCCCATGTGGTGCTGCTGTTGCTGGATGCGACCCAGGGGGTGACCGACCAGGATGCTCACATCGCGGGCTACATTCTGGAAAGCGGCCGCGGGGTGGTGATCGCCATCAACAAGTGGGACGCGGTGGACGAGTACCAGCGCCAGCAGGTCGAGCGCCAGATCGAAAACCGCCTGTCGTTCCTGAAGTTCGCCTCCCTGCACCTGATTTCTGCCAAGAAGCGGCAGGGCCTGGCCCCGCTGTGGAAGTCCATCAACCAGGCCCGCGCCGCAGCGATGCGCAAGATGCCCACCCCCCAGCTGACCCGCCTGCTGCAGGAGGCCGTGGCCTTTCAGGCGCCTCCCAAGGGCGGCATGTACCGGCCCAAGATGCGGTATGCCCATCAGGGCGGGATGAACCCGCCGGTGATCGTGGTCCACGGAAATTCGCTTGAAAACGTGCCCGAGGTGTACCGTCGTTTCCTGGAGGGACGGTTCCGCAAAGCTTTTGATCTGGTGGGCACACCCCTGCGAATCGAATTCAAGACCTCGGCCAACCCTTTCAAGGAAACGGACTGAGCCTTGGGCCCGGTCGCCGGATCGGCGCCTGTGGTATGGTTCATCCCCTCTTAACTTTTTTTGAACACGGAGCATATCGTGAGCAATAACAAAGGCCAGCTTTTGCAAGATCCTTTCCTGAACCAGCTGCGTCGGGAACACGTGCCGGTGTCCATCTACCTGGTCAACGGTATCAAGTTGCAAGGCCAGATCGAGTCCTTCGACCAGTACGTGGTGTTGCTGCGCAACACGGTCACGCAAATGGTTTACAAGCACGCCATTTCCACCATCGTGCCGGGGCGCCCGGTGCAGTTCTCCGTCAGCACCGGCGACGACTCCGCCGCCTCCTGATACGGTCCATCCTCCCTGCCGTGTCCCTCACGGCAGCGGCGGGGGCCGCCAGATTTGAATCCAGACGCCTCCTCGCAAACCTCCACCCCATCGGTCATCCTGGTCGGGGTGGATTTCGGTTTGCCCCATTACGACGCTGAACTTCAGGAGCTCGGCCTGCTCGCACAGACCGCTGGTTTTGCTGTGGCCGACCGGGTCAGCTGCAAGCGCCGGGCACCCGATCCGGCGCTGTTTGTCGGTTCCGGCAAGGCGGACGAGATCCGCATGCTGGCGCAGAGCACGGGTGCCAGCGAGGTGCTGTTCGACCAGGCGCTGAGTCCGGCACAACAGCGCAACCTCGAACGGGCCCTGGGCTTGCCGGTCAACGACCGGACGCTGCTCATCCTGCAGATCTTCGCCCAGCGCGCCCGTAGCCATGAAGGCAAGCTGCAGGTGGAACTGGCGCGGCTGCAATACCTGTCGACCCGGCTGGTGCGCCGCTGGACCCACCTGGAGCGCCAGAGTGGCGGTATCGGCATGCGCGGCGGGCCTGGTGAAACCCAGATCGAACTGGACCGACGCATGATCGCCGACGCCATCAAGCGGACCAAGGAACGGCTGGAGAAGGTCAAGAAGCAGCGTGCCACCCAGCGCCGCCAGCGCGAGCGCCGCGACGCCTTCATGATCTCGCTGGTCGGTTACACCAACGCCGGCAAGTCGTCGCTGTTCAACGCACTGGTCAAGGCCCGGGCCTATGCGGCGGACCAGCTGTTTGCCACCCTGGACACGACCACCCGTCAGTTGTACCTCGGTGAGGCTGGGCGTTCGGTGTCGCTGTCCGATACGGTCGGCTTCATCCGCGACCTGCCACACGGGCTGGTGGACGCCTTCGCGGCCACCTTGCAGGAGGCGGCGGATGCCGACCTGCTGCTGCACGTGGTCGATGCCTCCAATCCGGCGCACCCGGAGCAGATCGCGTCGGTGATGGGCGTGCTTCGCGAGATCGGCGCAGAGAACGTGCCGCAGGTGCTGGTGTTCAACAAGCTCGATGCCATGGATCCGGCCTCGGTTCCACACGTATTGCGTGATGTGATGGAACTTGAAGGGCAGTCGGTGCCTCGGATTTTCGTGAGTGCACGATCTGGTGCCGGCGTGGCCGAATTGCGGCGCCTGCTGGCCGAATGCGTGGTCGCCAGTGCACCGCAGGAGGCGGATACCTCTGGGGCGTCTCCCCACGGAGACGAGGCCTCTGCGTGATTGGGCACAATGTGATGGTTTTGAACCGAAAAGATCCTCGACACCTATGGATGTGATGCAGCAATCGTCGTCCCCGCAACGGGCCACCCAGGGTCTTCCGGCGCGGTTGCGCAGCCGCGTGGCCGGCATGTTCAACCTCAACGATCCCCGCTGGGGGCGGGGAGGGGAAGAGGGCGAAGGGGATCGCGCCGGCGACAGCGGCGACAACCGCCGCCCGCAGCGCCCGCAAGGTCCCAACCAGGGGCCGCCGGATCTGGATGAACTCTGGCGCGACTTCAACCGCAAGCTCGGCGGCCTGTTCGGCGGCAAGGGCGGCGGTGGGGGCCCGGGCATGGGTGGCGGGCAAGGGGGCTTCAACCCCAGCCCCAAGACCACGGGCATCGGTGTCGGCCTGATCGCCGGTGTCGCCGTGCTGATCTGGCTGGGCACGGGTTTCTTCATCGTGCAGGAAGGCCAGCAGGCCGTCATCACGCAGTTCGGCCGTTACCACAGTACTGTCGGTGCCGGCTTCCAGTGGCGCCTGCCGTATCCGGTGCAGCGCCACGAGACCGTGTTCGTCACCCAGCTGCGCTCGGTGGACGTGGGGCGTGATGCCATCGTGCCGGCCACCGGCCTGCGCGAGTCGTCCATGCTGACCGAGGACGAGAACATCGTCGACATCAAGTTCGTGGTGCAGTACCGCCTCAACGACGCGCGTGCCTACCTGTTCGAGAGCCGTGATCCCGACGGCGCGGTCATCAAGGCTGCCGAAACCGCGGTGCGCGAGGTGGTGGGCAAGATGAAGATGGACGCCGCACTGGTCGAAGAACGGGACCAGATTGCGCCGCGTGTGCGCAACCTCATGCAGACCATCCTGGACCGGTACAGCGTTGGCATCGCTGTCGAGAGCGTCAACCTGCAGCTGGTGCGCCCGCCCGAGCAGGTGCAGGCGGCATTCGACGACGTGCTCAAGGCCGGACAGGAACGCAACCGCGCCAAGGACGAAGCACAGGCCTATGCCAATGACGTGATCCCGCGCGCACGCGGGGCCGCCTCGCGTCTGAACGAGGAGGCCGAAGGCTACCGCGCGCGCATCGTGGCACAGGCAGAGGGTGACGCGCAGCGTTTCCGCTCCATCCTGACCGAGTACCAGAAAGCGCCGCAAGTGACCCGTGACCGCATGTATGTGGACACCATGAAAGAGGTGTACACCAACGTGACCAAGGTGATGGTGGACGCCAAGTCGGGTTCCAACCTGCTGTACCTGCCGCTGGACAAGATCATGCAGATGACCGCGCAAGGTGCGCCTCTGCCGGCCACAGCGCCGCAGACGCCCGTCACGTCACCGGCCGGTGTGACCGCGCCGGCCGCCGCTCCGAACAACAACCTCCGCTCGCGTGAGCGTGACAGCCGCTGAGCCCGGGAACGAACATGAACAAACTGGGTTTTGTCATCACCTCTCTGCTGGTGGCCCTGGCGCTCGCCAGCTCCATGCTGTTTGTCGTCGACCAGCGCCAGTTCGGCGTTCTGTTCCAGCTCGGCCAGATCAAGCAGGTCGTCACCGAGCCGGGCCTGAACTTCAAGCTGCCGCCGCCGTTCCAGAACGTCTCGTATATCGACAAGCGTCTGCTGACGCTGGAGAGCAACGACACAGAACCCACGCTGACCGCCGAGAAGCAGCGCGTGGTCATCGACTGGTACGTGCGCTGGCGCATCAGCGATCCACAGGCCTACATCCGCAACGTGGGTCTCAACGAAGGCGCAGGTGCCCTGCAGCTCAACCGTGTGGTGCGCAACTCCTTCCAGCAGGAAGTGAACAAGCGCACCCTCAAGGAGCTGCTGGCCACCGGGCGCGAGGCGCTGATGGAAGACGTCAAGAAGGAAGTGCTCGAAGCCGTGCGCGGCGCCGAAAAGCCCTGGGGCATGGACGTGGTGGACGTGCGCATCACGCGCGTGGACTACGCCGAAAGCATTACGGCATCGGTCTACCAGCGCATGGAGGCTGAGCGCAAGCGTGTGGCCAACGAGTTGCGCTCCACCGGTTTTGCCGAAGGCGAGAAGATCCGCGCCGATGCCGACCGCCAGCGCGAAGTGATCGTGGCCGAGGCCTACAAGAAGGCCCAGACCGTCAAGGGTGAAGGCGATGCCAAGGCGGTGGCCATCTATGGCGAAGCTTTCGGGAAGGATCCGTCGTTCGCCCAGTTCTACCGCAGTCTGGACGCCTACAAGAGCAGCTTTGGCAGCAAGGGCGACGTGATGGTGGTGGACCCGTCGTCCGAATTCTTCAAGGCCATGCGCAGTGCCGGCAGCAAGTAAGGTCCGCTCGTCATGGGCGAGCTGATCTGGCCGGCGCTGGCACTGGTGCTGGTTTTCGAGGGTCTTCTGCCTTTCATCGCGCCGGCCGCCTGGCGGCGCATCTTCACGGAAATGCTCAGGCTGCAGGACGGGCAGATCCGTTTCTTCGGCCTGCTCTGCGTGCTCAGCGGCCTGCTGCTCTGGTGGGCGGTGACCTGATCCGCTCCGTCCATGACGGGACGGCTCCCGTACCCCGGTAAAATCCGGTTTTTAAAAGCCTCCCCACATGCCCATGTCTGCCTGGGTTCTCCCAGACCACATTGCCGATGTCCTGCCTTCCGAGGCTCGCCACATCGAGGAACTCCGCCGGTCCCTGCTCGATACCGCTCGTGGCTATGGCTATGAGCTGGTCATGCCGCCGTTGCTGGAGCATCTGGAATCCCTGCTGACCGGTACCGGTGAAGCGCTGGACCTGCAGACCTTCAAGCTGGTGGACCAGTTGTCGGGTCGTACCCTCGGTCTGCGCGCCGACAGCACGCCCCAGGTCGCCCGCATCGACGCCCATCTGCTCAACCGCCAGGGCGTGGCCCGCCTGAGCTATTGCGGTCCGGTGGTGCACACCCGCATCGATCGCGCATTTGCCAGCCGCGAGCCGTTGCAGTTCGGTGCCGAGATTTACGGTCATGCCGGGCGGGAAGCCGATCTGGAAACGCTGGAACTCGCGCGCGCCTGCCTGACGCAGGCGGGTGTGCAGGGCCTGCAACTGGACATGTCCGATGTGCGCGTGATCGACGCGGTGCTGGCGCCTGTGGCCCTCGATGCGTCGCAGGAACAGGCCATTCATGCGGCGCTGGCCAGCAAGGACGTGGCGGCGCTGCAGACCCTGGCAGCCGGTCTGCCCGCGCGGGTGTGCGCCGACCTGTGTGCCTTGCCCGGCCTGTTCGGTGGTGTGGACGTGATCGAGCGGGCCCGCCAGACCCTGGCTCCGTCGGCCGCGCTGACCGAAGCTCTTGACAGCCTGGCCTGGCTGGCGGCCCAGGTGCAGGACATGAACGTGTCCATCGACCTGGCCGACCTGCGTGGCTATGCCTACTACACCGGCATGCGTTTCGCCGTGTTCGCCCACGGGCGGCAGGGCGAGGCGGTGGAACTGGCCCGTGGCGGCCGTTACGACGAGGTGGGTGCGGTGTTCGGCCGCAAGCGCCCGGCGGTCGGCTTCAGTCTGGACCTCAAGGAACTGGTGTCGGCCGTGGCACCCCGTCCGCTCGAAGGTGCCATCCGCGCCCCCTGGGGTATGGACGCCGGTCTGCGTGAGGCCATCGCCCAACTGCGTGCGGCCGGCAATACCGTGGTGTGCGTGCTGCCTGGTCATGAACACGAAGTGGACGAGTTCGACTGTGATCGCGAACTCGTGCAGGTACCGCCGGAGGGCGGTGTCTGGATCCTGAAGAACCTGTAATTTCTCTCCCCTGAACGGAATCAGCAGATGACGAAGAACAGCAGCGCCGCGGTCCCCGGGCGCAACGTGGTGGTGGTCGGTACCCAGTGGGGTGACGAAGGCAAAGGCAAGCTGGTCGACTGGCTGACCGAAACCGCGCAGGGCGTGGTGCGTTTCCAGGGCGGCCACAACGCGGGCCATACCCTTGTGATCAATGGCGTCAAGACGGCGCTGCACCTGATCCCCAGCGGCATCATGCGCGCCGGCGTGAAGTGCTACATCGGCAACGGTGTGGTGCTGTCGGTGGGCAAGCTGTTCGAGGAAATCGCGGGCCTGGAGAAGGCTGGTGTCGAAGTGCGGTCGCGTCTGCGCGTGAGCGAGGGCTGCCCGCTGATCCTGCCTTTCCACGCCGCCATCGACGTGGCGCGTGAAGCCGCCAAGGTCAAGGCCGGCGCCGAGAAGATCGGCACCACCGGCCGGGGCATCGGTCCCGCCTACGAAGACAAGATCGCCCGCCGCGCGCTGCGCGTGATGGACCTGAAGTACCCCGAGCGCTTCGCCACCAAGTTGCGCGAGCTGCTGGCCCTGCACAACCACGTGCTCAAGACCTGGCTGCACTCGGCCGACATGGCCTGGGACGAGAAGACGCTGTCCTACATGAAGGACGGCGAGATCCAGTTCGAGCCGGTGTACGCTGAAGCCATGGCCCAGGCCGAGCAGCTCAAGCCCATGATCGCCGACGTCTCGCGCGAGCTCAACGATGCGCACAAGGCCGGTGTGAACCTGCTGTTCGAAGGCGCCCAGGGCACGCTGCTGGACATCGACCACGGCACCTATCCGTTTGTGACCTCCAGCAACTGCGTGGCTGGCAATGCCGCCGCTGGTGCCGGTGTCGGCCCCAACCTGCTGCACTATGTGCTGGGCATCACCAAGGCGTATTGCACCCGCGTCGGCGGTGGCCCTTTCCCGACCGAGCTGGAATGGGAAAAGGAAGGCACGCCGGGCTGGCACATGAGCACCGTGGGCGCCGAGAAGGGCGTGACCACCGGCCGTTCGCGCCGTTGCGGCTGGTTTGACGCTGCGCTGCTCAAGCGCTCGGCCCAGGTCAATGGCCTGACCGGCCTGTGCATCACCAAGCTGGACGTGCTGGATGGCCTGACCGAACTCAAACTCTGCACGGGCTACGAACTCGACGGTGAAGTCATCGACATCCTGCCCGCCGGTGCCGACGAGATCGCGCGCTGCAAGCCCATCTACGAAACCCTGCCGGGCTGGACCGAAACCTCCGTGGGTGCCACGCGCTACGAAGACCTGCCCGTCAACGCCCAGAAGTACCTGGACCGCATCCAGGAAACCACCGGCGTGCCCATCCACGTGGTGTCCACCAGCCCGGACCGCGACCACACCATCCTGATCCAGCATCCGTACCACGCCTGATGCCGCGTGCAAAGGCGCTGAGTCAGAATCCAGAACCACCATCCCACCCGGAGCCAGCATGCTGACCGAAGACGGCAAACACCTCTACGTTTCCTACGACGAGTACCACAACCTCATCGAGAAACTCGCGCTCAAGGTGTACCAGTCGGGCTGGGAGTTCGACACCATCCTGTGCTTGGCGCGGGGTGGCATGCGCCCGGGCGACATCCTCTCGCGCATCTTTGACAAGCCGCTGGCCATCATGTCCACCAGCTCCTACCGGGCCAACGCCGGCACCGAGCAGGGCAATCTTGACATTGCGCGCTACATCACCACGCCCAAGGGCGAGATCGCGGGCAAGGTGCTGCTGGTGGACGATCTGGCCGATTCCGGTCACACGCTGCGTGCGGTCATCGACACGCTCAAGAACCACTACAAGCCCATCACCGAGCTGCGCAGCGCGGTGATCTGGACCAAGCAGGTGTCGGTGTTCACGCCCGACTACTCGGTCGAGTACCTGCCCACGAATCCCTGGATCCACCAGCCGTTCGAGAGTTATGACGCCATGCGGCCGGCGCAGCTCCTGGAAAAGTGGAAGCTGTGAGCGATCTCGCCACCCAGCTCATTCACCACCCCTATCGCCCGCCGGAGGGCTTTGACGCCGTCGCGCCCGGCGTGCACAAGGCGTCCACCGTCATCTTTCCCAACGTCCACGCCCTGCGCACGCAGGAGTGGAAGGACAAGAGTGGCTACACCTACGGCCTGCACGGCACGCCCACCAGTTTCACGCTGGAAGAGCGCATCGCCACGCTGGAAGGCGGGCGCTTCTGTGTCCTGGCCCCCAGCGGCCTGTCGGCCGTCAGTGTGGTGGACATGGCCTTCCTGCAACAGGGTGATGAGCTGCTGATCCCCGACAACGCCTACGGACCGAACAAGGCCTTCGCCGGTGTCGAGCTCAGGCGCTGGGGCATCCACCACCGCTTCTACGACCCCCAGGACCCCACTGACCTGAAAGCGCAGATCACCCCGGCCACGCGTCTCGTGTGGCTGGAAGCGCCCGGCTCGATCACGCTGGAATACCCCGATCTGCCCGCGCTGACCGCGGTGGTGCGGGAGGCCAACGTTGGTCGTGAGCGCCCGGTCATCACCGCCCTCGACAACACCTGGGGTGCGGGCATCGCCTTCAACGGCTTCGATCTGGGCGCCGACGTGGTGATGCAGGCACTGACCAAGTACCCCAGTGGCGGAGCCGATGTGCTCATGGGGTCGGTGGTGACCCGCGACGCGACGCTGCACCAGCAACTGCTGTTGACGCACATGCGCCTGGGCCTGGGCGTGGGCGCGAACGACGTGGAGCTGGTGCTGCGCGGCCTGCAGACCATCGGTCTGCGCTACGCCGCACAAGACGCCGCCACCCGCGAACTGGCCCGCTGGATGCAGGACCAGCCCGGCGTGGTGCAGGTGCTGCACCCGGCCTTGCCCGGATCGCCCGGCCATGCCGCCTGGCAGCGTGACGCGCGGGCCGCCGGCTGCCTGTTCAGTGTGGTGTTCGAGGAGCGCTTCAGCCAGGCGCAGATCGACGCCTTCTGCGACAGCCTGCGGCTGTTCCAGTTGGGCTGGAGCTGGGCCGGCCCGCTCAGCCTGTGCGCACCCTACGATGTGTCGGCGATCCGAACCCGGCCATGGCAGCACAGGGGTGGGCTGGTGCGTTTTGCGGTCGGTCTGGAAGCCGTGGACGATCTGCAGGCCGATCTGGCTCAGGCGCTGGCTACACTCGGGTCCTGACCCTTCTTCAACCATTGCAGGAACACCGCCTTGGCCACGCCCAACTACGGATACGAGAAACGCCAGCGGGAGCTGGCCAAGAAGCAGAAAAAGGCCGAAAAGCTCAAGGCCAAGGCTGAACGCAAGGCGTCGGGTGACGGCGACGAGCATGACAACGAGCCGGCTGGCGAAACCGACGCACAACCCGGCGAGGGGGCGTCCGGTAGCGACGCCAGTGCCGATTGAGGCTGTGGGTCAGTGTTCCGGGCCAGCGAGCGAACGGGCGGCTTTGCTCATGGCCGAGGGATTGCGGCTGTCCAGTGAACAGGTCGTTGCTGTCCCGTACTGGCTGAAGTTCCGCTGGATCGATGCCGTGTACAGCGGGTCGTAGTGCTGCACCAGCAGGTCCAGCACCACCTGGGGCGTTTGGCCTGATCGCACTTTCGCGATCCATTCCCCCACCACCGCCTTGCCGCGCAGTTCGGTCAGTGCTTCGAGTCGCTGGCAGAAGAAATCCGGGTCCTTGACGAAGAAGTCGTAGTCTTCCAGCAGCAGTGCCACACGCTCCGCGTCGGGCAGTTGCAGGTCGATGCAGGGGCTTTCGCGCATCGCCTCGATCAGGGCGTCGGGCACGCGCACATTGCCCACTTTCTTGCTTTCGCTTTCCACGAACACCGGGCGCGCCGGATCGAAGCGCTGCAGGGCGTCCCAGATCAGGCTGTCAAAACGCTTCTGGCTGGGCTGTTCGACCCCGGGGATATGGCCCAGCACCGAACTGCGGTGGTTGGCCAGGGCTTCCAGATCGAGCACCTGTGCGCCTTCGGCGGCCAGGGCCTGCAGCAGGCGGGTCTTGCCGCTGCCGGTGGGGCCGCAGACCACCTGGTACTTCAGTCGCTGCACCAGTCGGGGAATGTCGTCCACCAGGGCGCTGCGCCAGGCCTTGTAACCGCCCTCGATGAGTGTGACCTGGAAGCCGATGGCGCCCAGGATGGTGGCCAGGGCACCGCTGCGGTTGCCACCGCGCCAGCAGTACACCAGCGGCTTCCAGCCCTTGGGTTTGTCCAGCACCTCGCGTTCGATGTGGGCGGCGATGTTGCGGGCCGACAGCGCGGCGCCACGCTTCTTGGCCTCGAAAGCGTTGACCTGCTTGTACATCGTGCCGATGGTGATGCGCTCGGCGTTGTCCAGCGTGGGCCAGTTGATGGCGCCGGGCACGTGGTCGAGCGTGTACTCGTCTTCGGTGCGGGCGTCGATGATGGCGTCGAACGAGGCCAGGCGCGTGAGTGCTTCGGTGGCGGGCAGGGTGTGAACGGGCATGCGGGGATTATCGGGAGGCGGAGCCCTGGTGTACGGGGAGGGCGGGGTTTGCCCACTGCGGGGCGTCGCGCCAGCTCCAGAGCATGTGGTCCTGCCGTTCGTGGCTGGCGCTGCCGCCATAGACGATCTGGGGCATGGGGCCGCCTTCCACCGGGGCTTGAGCGATCTGCTGCCACTTGCGCAGGCCGGTGGGCCAGTCGCTGGCCCAGGTGGTGCCGGACTTGATTTCCACAGGTTGCAGTCCCTCCGGGCGGTCGATCAGCACGTCCACTTCGTGACCGGTGCTGTCGCGCCAGAAATGCAGGTCTGGCGGCAGACCCTGGTTCAGGCGCTGTTTGTGCAGTTCGCCAATGACCCAGGTTTCAAACAGGGCGCCGCGTGCGGCGTGTGTTTGCAGCGTTGTCGCGTCGCGGATGCCCATGAGCCAGGCGGCCAGGCCAGCGTCCAGAAAGTAGAGCTTGGGCGTCTTGACCAGGCGCTTGCCGAAGTTGCGGTGGTGCGGGCGCAGCAGGGTGACGATGTAGCTGGTTTCCAGCACCGATAGCCAGTGCCGGGCGGTTACGGCGCTGATGCCGCAGTCGGCCCCCAGGGCGGTGAGGTTGAGCAACTGCCCCGTGCGGGCGGCGCACATGCGCACGAAGGTCTGGAACTGGCCCAGGTTGCGCACGGCCACGAGCTGGCGCACGTCGCGTTCCACATAGGTGGCGAGGTAGTTGGCAAACCAATCACCGGGCGCCACGGGCCGGTCATACAGGGCGGGGTAGCCGCCTTGCAGCAGGGCTTGCTCCAGGCTGTCGGGCAGCAGGCCGGCGCCTGCCAGTTCGTGTGCGCTCAGGGGCAACAGTTCGACCCGACCGACACGACCCGCCAGTGACTGGGTGATGCCGGCCATCAGGTCGAACTGGGCCGATCCGGTGACGACAAAGTCGCCCATGGCTCGGCGGTCATCCACCAAGTCTTGCAACCACGACAGAAGGGCCGGGCAGCGCTGAACTTCGTCGAGCACGGCGCCTTGCGGGAAGCGGGCCAGAAAGCGTTTGGGGTCCAGGTCGGCAAATTCACGCTCTTCCGGGTTTTCCAGCGAGACGTAGGGCTTGGTAGGGAACAACGACTTGGCCAGGGTGGTTTTGCCTGACTGGCGCGGACCGGTCAGCGCGAGCACGGGAAAGCCCTTGGCCAGACGCTGGAGGGTGGCTGCGGCATCGCGGGGGATCATTGCAAATCCGAAATTGAATTTTGGATTTGCAAATGGTAGCGAACGCCTCGATGCTTGACCAGCCTATCGGGGCAGCAGCTTGCGCAGCTCGGGCCAGACGTTGTCCAGCATCACCGGGTGGGCGGCTTCGTTGGGGTGGATGCGGTCGGCCTGGAACAGCTTGAGCGGCTCCGGTCCGTCGGCCACGCCTTTGAGGAAGAAGGGCACCAGGCCGGTTTTTTCGGCCTTGGCCACGGTGCTGAACACCTCGCGGAATTCCTGCGCGTATTTGGCGCCGTAGTTGGGCGGCATTTCCATGCCCACCAGCAGCACCCTGGCGCCGGCTTCCTTCGCCGCCCGGGCCATGGCGGTGAGGTTGTCGCGTGTCATGTTGAGGGGCAGGCCGCGCAGCGCGTCGTTGCCGCCCAGTTCGATGACCACCACCGACGGCCGGTGTTGTTGGAGCAGGGCCGGCAGGCGTGAGCGGCCGCCCGAGGTGGTGTCGCCGCTGACGCTGGCGTTGACCACGCGGGCGGGAACCTTCTGCCGTGTCAGCCGCTCCTGCAACAGGGCGGCCCAGCCGCTGCCGCGCTTGAGGCCGTACTCGGCGCTCAGCGAGTCGCCCACGATCAGCACCACGACTTCCTTTTTCGTCTGGGGCTGTGCACGCACGGAAGACCCCAGCAACCCGGCCGCGCAGAGCAGGGCGTTAAAGTGACGTCGATCCACCCGTTTTCCTTTCCTTCATTTCATTCTTCATGACCGCCACCCCCACCGGCCCGATGATCCAGGTGCAGCATGTGTTCAAGTCGGTGAGCGACGCCACCGGCACACTGGACATTCTGCGCGACATCGACTTCTCGCTGGCCCGTGGGGAAACCGCCGCCATCGTCGGCGCTTCGGGTTCGGGCAAGAGCACCCTGCTGTCCATCATCGCCGGCTTGGACACGCCGTCGAAGGGAACGGTTCACATCGACGGGGCCGATCTCTTTGCACTCGACGAAGACCAGCGCGCCGCGTTGCGGGCGCAGAAGGTCGGCTTCGTGTTCCAGAGCTTCCAGCTGCTGGGCAATCTGACCGCGCTGGAGAACGTGATGCTGCCGCTGGAACTGGCTGGCCGGCGCGACGCGCGCAGCGCCGCGACCGCCATGTTGCAGCGCGTGGGCCTGGGCGAGCGCCTGAGTCACTACCCCAAGGTGCTGTCGGGTGGTGAGCAGCAGCGCGTGGCGCTGGCGCGGGCGTTTGTGGTGCAGCCGGCTGTGCTGCTGGCCGACGAGCCCACGGGCAGCCTGGACTTTGCGACCGGCGAGCGGGTGATGGAACTGATGTTCGAACTCAACCGTGAGCAGGGCACGACCCTGGTGCTGGTCACGCACGACCGCGGCATCGCGGCCCGTTGCGAGCGGCGCATCACCATCGAGGCCGGGCGCGTGGCCGAGCCGGCCGACGCGGCGGCTTGATAATCGGGGGATGAGTTCCCCCAAAGTCCTGTTCGGCTTCCATGCCGTCGGCGTGCGCCTGAAAACGGCGCCGCAATCCATCATCGAGGTCTACTACGAGCCGACCCGGCGCGACCAGCGCATGCGGCAGTTCCTCGACCGCGTCAAGGAAGCCGGCGTGCGCCTGATCGAGGCCGATGGCCTGCGCATCGCCAAGCTGGCCGGCAGCCACGGTCACCAGGGCGTGGCCGCGCGGGTCAACGCGGTCGAACAGGCGCGGTCGCTGGACGACCTGCTGGAACAGCTGGACGCCGCCGGCATTCCGCCGCTGCTGCTGGTGCTCGACGGCGTGACCGACCCGCACAACCTGGGCGCCTGCCTGCGCGTGGCCGACGGGGCCGGTGCGCATGCGGTGATCGCGCCCAAGGACCACGCGGTGGGGATCAACGCCACCGTGGCCAAGGTGGCCAGCGGCGCGGCCGAGACCATGCCGTACTTCATGGTGACCAACCTGGCGCGTACCCTGAACGAGCTCAAGGAACGCAACATCTGGGTCATCGGCACCAGCGGCGACGCGGACAAGACGCTTTACCAGATGGACCTCAAGGGTCCGGTGGCGCTGGTGCTGGGCGCCGAGGGCGATGGCATGCGCCAGCTCACCCGCAAGACCTGCGACGAACTGGTCAGCCTGCCCATGAAGGGCGCGGTCGAGAGCCTGAACGTGTCGGTGGCCAGCGGCGTCTGCCTGTACGAAGCCTTGCGCCAGCGCGGCTGACCATGGACACGGTGCGCGGCTGGATTCGCGAAGCGCGCCACATCGCGGTGATGACCGGCGCCGGCATGAGCGCCGAGTCGGGCGTGCCGACCTTCCGCGATGCGCAGACCGGCCTGTGGGCGCAGTTCAACCCGCAGGACTTGGCCACCGAATCGGCCTTTCGCGCCCACCCGCAGCGGGTCTGGGACTGGTACCAGTTCCGCCGCGAGGCCATCGCGAGGGTCCAGCCCAATGCCGGGCATCTGGCGCTGGCCCGGTTTGCGCAGCGGCAGCTCGGTCGCCTGAGCCTGATCACCCAGAACGTGGACGGCCTGCACCAGCGGGCTGGCAGCCACGACGCCATTGCGCTGCACGGCAGCATCTTGCAGGACCGGTGGCTGGATGCGCCGCGGGTCTGCTGCTCGGAGGACACGCTGGAAGACGGCCACCCGCCGCGCTGCCCGGTGTGTGGCAACCTGCGGCGACCGGCCGTGGTGTGGTTTGGGGAGCACCTGCCCCAGGCGGCGCTGGACGCCGCCGAAGCTGCGGTGCAGCGCTGCGACCTGATGCTGGTGATCGGTACATCGGGCGTGGTGTATCCGGCCGCCGGTCTGGCGCTGGGCGCCCACCAGCGCGGCGCCCGCGTGGTCATCGTCAACCCGGAGCCGACCGACCTGGACCCGGTGGCCGACCACTGCCTGCGCGAACGCGCGGCACAATGCCTGCCATCACTCTTGGAGGATTGAATGCACAACCCGAACATCTCCCGCCTGGCACTGGTGGCCCTTTGCCTCTCGGCTGGCCTGCTGGCCGCGTGCACGCAGGAACAACAGAACCAGATCAGCCGCGGCATCCAGAACTGGACCGGCACCAACGGCGTGCTGGAGGTCTATGCGGGTGACAAGGTGGTGCGGCGCTTCCTGAAGATCGACAAGATCAGCACCGCCCTGGGCACCACGGACAATCTGCCCCGCGCCTACCGCTACGGTTACGGTGTGCTCGACGAGAACCTGAACATGCAGGTCGACGAGGGCGAGAAAAAGGTTTATTTCGAGATCAGCGACTACAGCAACGCGGTGTTCTTCGAGAACCCGCGCTGAGCTGGATCACACCAGCCCGAGGGCGCCGAGCACAGCGCCGGCACCCAGCAGCCACAGCAGGTGGAGCTTGGTTCGCCACACCAGCAGGGTGGCGCAGACCGTGAGCAGCCACAGCGGCCAGTCGCGAGAAGGCTGGTCGTGAACGGCGCTGAGCAGCCAGCCGGTGGCGATCAGCAGCGCGATCACGATGGGCGCCATGCCGGTCTTGAAGGCGCGCACGGCGCGCAGCTCGCGGTTGTGGTGGGCCCAGCGGGTGGCGGTGTAGGTCAGCACCGACGAGGGCAGCATGATGGCCAGCATGGTGACCAGCACCCCCAGCAAGGCCATGCCCCAGGCGATGGCACCGGCGGCGGGACCGCCGCCGGCATTGAGCCCCACGTTCCAGCCCACCAGCGCCACGAACAGCACGTTGGGGCCGGGTGCGGCCTGCGACAGGGCGATGGACGAGCTGAACTGCGCGTCGCTGATCCAGCCCTGCTGGTCGACCAGGTAGCGGTGCATGTCGGGTGCGGTGGTGATGGCGCCGCCCACGGCGAGCAGCGACAACGACGCGAAATGCGTGAACAGGTCCAGCCAGTTGGCCAGGGTGGGGGCCATGCTCATCGGGCAGCCTCCGCACGGCCGAGCACGTGATACGCCCAGGCGCAGGCGCCGCCACCAATGCCCAGCAGCACCCAGGCCAGCGGCCAGCGCAGCAGCGCGATCGCCACAAAGGTGGCCGCCGCCAGCGTGATGCACACCGCCAGCCCCATGGCGTTGTTGTCCAGCGCCGCGATGAGCTTGATACCGATGGCGGTGATCAGCCCGGCCGCCACCGCGCCCATACCACGCAGGGCGCCCTGGGCCGCCGCCGTGTCGGCCACGCTGCCGTAGAGCGCGGCCAGCAGCAGCACGACCACCAGCGGTGCGGCCAGCATGCCGGCCAGCGCGGCCATGGCACCTGACAGGCCGAAGTGGCGCCCGCCGATCATCAGCGAGAGGTTGACCACGTTGGGGCCGGGCAGGATCTGCGCGACCGCCCAGTCTTCCACGAACTGTTCTCGGGTCATCCAGCGCTTCTTTTCGACCAGTTCGCGCTGGACCACAGCCAGCACACCACCGAAGCCCTGCAGCGCCAGCCAGGTGAAGGACCAGAACAGGTCGGCGCGTGAGCGGGGCCGGTTGGCGCCGTCCTCCATGACCGGACTCAAACCGTCATGCCTCCGGAAACTTCGAGCACGGCGCCGTTGACATAGCTGGCCTCGTCGCTGGCCAGGAAGGCGTAGACGTTGGCGATCTCTTCGGGCTGACCCAGGCGGCGCAGCGGCACACGGTGCTCCATCTCCTGGATGACTTTCTCGGGAATGGTGCCCAGGATGGGGGTGGCGATGAAGCCGGGGGCGACCGCGTTGACGCGCACACCCTTGGGGCCGAGTTCGCGGCTCCAGGTCTTGGTGAAGCCGATCACGCCGAACTTGGTGGCGGCGTAGTTGGTCTGGCCGAAGTTGCCGTAAACGCCAACCACGCTCGAAGCGTTGAGGATCACACCGCGGCCTTGGGCCACCATGGTGTCGGCCACCGCCTGGGCGCAGTGGAAGACGCCGCGCAGGTTGACGTCGATCACCTGGTCGAACTGCTCCAGCGTCATCTTCTGCAGGCGGGCGTCCTTGGTGATGCCGGCGTTGTTGACCAGCACGTCGATGCGGCCGAAACGTTCCTTCACCTGGGCCACCACGGCATCCACCATCTCGCGCTGCGTCACGTCCATGACGAAGCCCACGGCGGTGGCGCCTTCGGCCTGGCACTGCTTCACAGCCTCGTCCACCGCCGCCTGTTTCACGTCGCAGACGATGACGGTGGCGCCTTCGCGCGCGAACTTGATCGCGGTGGCCAGGCCAATGCCTTGCGCCGCGCCGGTGACGATGCTGATCTTGCCTTCAAGTCGTTTCATGGGTACAGGTGAGGGTGGTGAAAACAGGTCTGTCAGTATGTCGGCCGATACTGGCGAATGGCTGACTTGACGGTGTCGCTGAGCGCGAAACCGGTGCCGTATGTCACGGCCAGTTCCGCGCAGCGGGCCTCGAATGCCTCCAGCCCCAAGCCATAGATGAACTGCAGCGCGCCGCCGGTCCAGGCCGGAAAGCCGATGCCGAAGATCGAGCCGATGTTGCCGTCGTGCACGCTGGTGAGCACCCCTTCAGCCAGGCAGCGCGCGGTCTCCACGGCCTGGCGGTAGAGCAGGCGGTCCTGGATGTCCTGCAGGTTCCACTCGACGCCGGGCTTTTCGAACAGGGTCTTCAGTTCGGGCCACAGCTGCTTCTTGCCGCCTTCGGGGTAGTCGTAGAAGCCGCCACCGGCCGCGCGGCCGCTGCGGTGGTGCTCCTTGACCATGCGTTCGACCAGGGTCTCCCCCGGCGTTGCCACGTACTGCCGGCCTTCCTTCTGGAAGTCGATGCGGGTCTGCTCCAGCACGTGCACCGACAGCGAGAGCGCGGTCTCGTCCAGCACCGCCAGCGGGCCAACCGGCATGCCGGCCTGCATGGCCGCGTTCTCGATCACCGGTGCCGGGATGCCTTCGCCCAGCATGGCGGCGCCTTCCATCACGAAGGTGCCGAAGGTGCGGCTGGTGTAGAACCCGCGTGCGTCGTTCACCACGATGGGCAGCTTGCCCAGGGCCTGCACGTAGTCGTAGGCGCGGGCGATGGTCTCGTCGTCGGTGTCCTTGCCGCGGATGATCTCGACCAGCTTCATCTTGTCCACCGGGCTGAAGAAGTGGATGCCGACGAACTTCTTCGCATCGCGGCTGGCCTGGGCCAGGCCGGCGATCGGCAGGGTGGAAGTGTTGCTGGCGAAGAAACCGCCCTCGGCGAGCATGGGCTCGGCTTCCTGGGTCACCATGGCTTTGAGCTCGCGCTGCTCGAACACGGCCTCGATGATCAGGTCGCAGCCTTTCAGGTCGGCAGCGCTGGCGGTGGGCGTGATGAGGTTCAGGATGCCCTGCTGCTTCTCGACCGACATCTGGCCCTTGTCGACCCGCTTCTGCGTGAGCTTCGTGGAGTACGACTTTCCCTTTTCGGCGGCCTCGACGCTCACATCCTTGAGCACAGTGGTGATGCCGCGGGTGGCCTGCGCGTAGGCGATGCCCGAGCCCATCATGCCGGCGCCCAGGATGCCGACCTTCTTGGGCAGGTACTTCGGCACATCCTTCGGCCGCGACTGCCCGCCCTTGATGGCGTTCATGTTGAAGAAGAAGGTGTTGATCATGTTGCGCGCCACGTTGCCGGTCATCAGCCCGGCCAGGTAGCGGCTCTCCACGCGCATGGCGGTGTCGAAGTCCACCATCGCGCCTTCGACCATCGCCGCCAGCGCCGCCTCGGGCGCGGGGTAGAGGCCGCGCGTCTTCTGCTTGAGCAGGGCCGGTGCCACGCTCAGCATGCCCGCGATCTTGGGGTTGCTCGGCGTTCCGCCGGGCATCTTGTAATCCTTGCGGTCCCAGACGTGCTGGGCGGCTTCGGGTTTGCCTTGCGCCAACTCGATGAAGGCGAGGGCGCGTGGCAGCAGCTCCTCGGGTGTCGCGACCAGTTCGTGCACCACCCCGATCTTCAGCGCCTCCTCGGGGCCGAACAGCTTGCTCTCCAGGATGTAGGGCTGGGCCGCCACCAGGCCCAGCACCCGCGTCATCTTGGTGATGCCGCCACCGCCGGGAATCAGGCCCAGCGTGATCTCGGGCAAGCCGAACTGGATCCTGGGGTTGTGGACGGCGATGCGGTGGTGGCCGACCAGGGCCACTTCCCAGCCGCCGCCCAGCGCCGCGCCGTTGAGGCAGGACACGACCGGCACCCCTTGCGTCTCGATGGTGCGGAAGTTCTTCTTGATGCGCTCGATTTCCTTGAACACCCGGGGGCCGTCGGCCTCGGTCGAGCGCATCACGCCCTTGAGGTCGGCGCCGGCGAAGAAGGTGCTCTTGGCCGAGGCCAGCACGATGCCCTTGAGCTGGGCCTTGTCCTGCACCACCCGGGCCGCGATGGCGTCGAGGTCGTCCTGCCATTGCAGGCACATGGTGTTGACCGGCGAGTCCTGCTCGTCGAAGGTGATGGTCGCCACAGTTCCGAATGCAGCGTTGGTCAGCTCGTAGCGGATGGTCTTGGTGATCATGTTCGTGGTCTCCGCTTTCGATCAGACGCGTTCAACGATCGTCGCGATGCCCATGCCACCGCCCACGCATAGGGTCGCGAGGCCGTAGCGCTCGCCGGTCCGGTGCAACTCGTCGATCAGGGTGTTCAAAATCATCGCCCCGGTCGCGCCCAGCGGGTGGCCCAGTGCGATGGCGCCGCCGTTGACGTTGACCTTTTCGTGCGGCACGCCCATTTCCTGCATGAACTTCATGGGCACGGCGGCGAAGGCTTCATTGACCTCAAACAGGTCGATCTGGTCGATCGACATGCCGGCCTTGGCCAGCGCCTTGCGCGCGGCGGGCATGGGGCCGGTGAGCATGATGGTCGGGTCGGCGCCGGAGAGGGCGACCGAGACGATGCGCGCGCGCGGCGTGAAACCGTGCGTCTTGCCCGCGGCTTCGCTGCCGATCAGGAGGGCGGCAGCGCCGTCCACGATGCCGGACGAATTGCCCGCATGGTGCACGTGGTGGATGCGCTCGACCTGCGGGTAGCGCTGCAGCGCCACCGCGTCAAAGCCCATGGCGCCCAGTTGTTCGAAGGCGGGCTTGAGACCGGCCAGACCTTCCATCGTCGTGCCCGGCTTGATGAACTCGTCCTGGTCCAGGATGGTCAGGCCCATCTTGTCCTTGACCGGCACGACCGAGCGGTCGAAGTATCCGGCCGCGCGGGCGGCGGCGGCGCGCTTCTGCGATTCGAGCGCGAAGGCGTCCACGTCGGCGCGGCTGAAACCGTTGAGCGTGGCGATCAGGTCGGCGCCGATGCCTTGCGGCACGAACAGGGTGGCGCTGTTGGTCTCCGGGTCCTGGGCCCAGGCGCCGCCGTCCGAGCCGATGGGCACGCGGCTCATGCTTTCCACGCCTCCGGCGACCACCAGGTCTTCCCAGCCGCTTTTCACCTTCATCGCCGCCATGTTCACCGCCTCCAGGCCCGAGGCGCAGAAACGGTTGAGCTGCACGCCGGCGCAGCGCCAGTCCCAGCCGGCCTTGAGCGCGGCGACTTTGGGCAACACCGATCCCTGTTCGCCCACCGGCGAGACCACGCCCATGACCACGTCGTCCACCGCGGCGGTGTCCAGATCGTTGCGGCGCTGGAGTTCGGTCAGCAGGCCGGCCAGCAGGTTGACCGGCTTGACCTCGTGCAGGCGGCCGTCCTTCTTGCCCTTGCCGCGCGGTGTGCGGATGGCGTCGTAGATGAAGGCTTCTGGCATGGTGTCTCCTGTGTGATGGGGGCCGGTGGCCCCGGCGGCCTTTGCAATATAGAGTTTTGTGGAGCCTGCACACCGGCTCGACCCCTCCAACCCGTCCGCCAGGTGACACCATGATCGACCGCAGCCTGTTCAACGCCGACCACGAGGCTTTCCGTGACAGCTTTCGCCGCTTTGTCGAGAAGGAGGTGGCGCCGTTCCACGACACCTGGGAAGAGCAGGGTTATGTGGACCGCGACGTCTGGCGCGCAGCCGGGGCCAATGGGTTCCTCTGCATGACCATGCCCGAGGAATACGGCGGCGCCGGGGCCGACAAGCTGTACTCGGTGGTGCAGATGGAGGAGATTGCGCGCGCCGGCGTCAGCGGCATCGGCTTCGGCCTGCACAGCGAAATCGTGGCGCCGTACATCCTCCACTACGGCACCGAAGAACAGAAGAAGAAGTACCTGCCGCTGCTGGCAACCGGTGAGATGGTGGGGGCCATCGCGATGAGCGAACCCGCTGCGGGCAGCGACCTGCAGGGCGTGAAGACCACGGCCATCAGGCAGGCCGACGGCAGCTACCTGCTCAACGGCAGCAAGACCTTCATCACCAACGGCTGGCACGCCGATCTGGTGATCGTTGTCGCCAAGACCGACCCGGCCGCCGGCGCCAAGGGCACCAGCCTGCTGCTGGTGGAGCAGGGCATGCCCGGCTTCAGCAAAGGCAAGCGCCTGAAGAAGCTGGGCATGAAGGCGCAGGACACCTCCGAGCTGTTCTTCGACAACGTGCAGGTGCCGGCCGAGAACCTGCTGGGCGGCGCGGCGTTCGAGGGCAAGGGCTTCATCTGCCTGATGGAGCAGCTGCCCTGGGAGCGGTTGCAGATCGCCATCGGTGCCGTGGCCGCGGCCCAGGCGGCCATCGACTGGACGGTGCAGTACGTGAAGGACCGCAAGGTGTTCGGGCAGCCGGTGGCCAGTTACCAGAACACCCGCTACACCCTGGCCGAACTGCAGACCGAGGTGCAGGTGGCGCGCGTGTTCGTGGACAAGTGCTGCGAGCTGGTGTGCGAGGACAGGCTCGACACGGCCACCGCCAGCATGGCCAAGTACTGGTGTTCCGACTTGCAGTGCAAGGTCATGGACGAGTGCCTGCAGCTGCACGGCGGCTACGGCTACATGTGGGAATACCCCATCGCGCGTGCGTACGCCGACGCGCGCGTGCAGCGCATCTACGGCGGCACCAACGAGATCATGAAAGAGGTGATCTCGCGCGCGATGGGCCTGGGCGGCAAGTAGGCCGCCGCAGCGTTCAGCCCCAGGCCAGCGGGCCGGCGGCGTCCAGGTGCATGAGGTAGAGCCGCACGTCGAATTCCAGCTGGTGGTAGTCGGCCAGCATGTGGGTGCACAGCTGGTAAAAGGACTTGTCGTGCTCGGTGTGCTTGAGGTGAGCCAGCTCGTGCACCACGATCATGTCCAGGAACTCGGGTGGCGCCTCGCGGAAAACGGTCGCGATGCGGATCTCGCGCCGCGCCTTGAGCTGGCTGCCCTGCACCTGTGAGCGCCGGGTGTGCGTGCCCAGGGCGTGCTGCAGCACCTGCAGCTTGCTGTCGTAGCAGACCTTGTGCACCGGATCGGCACCGCGCAGGTGTCGGCTGCGCAGGGCCTGCACATGCTCGAACAGGGCGCGGTCGCTGCGCCGGTCATGGGCTTTCGGGTAGCGGCGCAGCAGCACCTCGCCCAGGCGGCCCTGCGCCAGCAGATCGGCCGCCTGGTCCTGCAGGGTCTGCGGGTAGCCACCCAGGTAGTTGACGGTGCGGGGTTTCACAGGCGGATGGTGGCCGCCAGCGGGATGCCCGGCGGTGCTTCGTGGTCGGCGATCACCCAGGCCCGGCTCGGGTGCTCTGCCACCTCTTGCAGCAGTTCGCGCAGGAAACCCTTGGCCGCGCCATCCAGTGCCGCGAAGGGCTGATCGATCAGGGTGACGGCGGTGCCGGCGGCGAAGGCCGCCGTGAGCCAGACCTTGCGCCGGCTGCCGGCCGAGAGCATGTACAGCGGCTTGGCCAGGTGCGGACCGAGGGCAAAGCCATCGACCAGATCGGCCACGGCTTCGGTGGACCATCGGGGGTGGCGCTGGCGCAGACTGTCCAGAAAATCGCCCGCGCGAACCGCGTCGTGCGCCTCGGTCTGCGGGTCGATCCAGAACACCTGCTCGCGCCAGCCCGCATCGCGCGGTGTGAGGGTACTGCCTGACAGCGCGATGGTGCCTGCAGCGGCCGTCAGGTCGCCCGCCAGCAGGCGCAGCAGGCTGCTTTTGCCACAGCCGTCTTCACCGGTGACCAGGCTCAGGCCGGGCGGCAGGTCGAAGCTCAGGTCGCGCAACCAGGGCTGCCCGGCGATGTCCTGGCGCAGGTTGTGGATGACCAATACGGTGAAGGGCTGCACATCGGTCATGGTTTTATCAGGGGGGCGGGCATTTGCCGGGTGACCGTCACGGGTCGTCGCATGGGGCTCGTCAGTAGCCGATCCGGAAGCGCAGTCCTCGGTGGTTGAGCACGGCTTCGTTCAGACCGATTTGCTCAAGTACCAGACCCGGCGCGACTTCCTGTCCTTCCTGGGCGATCTGTCCGTTGATGATGAGCAGGCGATGGGCGGGGTTCTCGGAGTAGCTGGCGCCACTGATGTTGAGTTGGGGCAACTGCGCGCGCTGCTCCGTTGACAAGTTGGCAAAGCTGTGCACATCGCGCCCCGTGGCTGGAGCCTGGGCAGCGGTGGGTGCGGGAGCCGCCGGTGCCGGCGGAGCCGACGGTGCGCGCGGTGCCAGGATCGGCTGCGCACGAACCGGCAGCGGGGTGGTCACGGGTGCATCGGGCGTGGGCGCGACCGGCGCGGCCACGGGCGTTGGCTCTGTGGCAGAGGCGCTCGGGGGGGCCGATGCGGGCGTGGACGCGGGTGTGTCGCGGAGGGGCGAACGGAGCGCCCAGGCAAGCGCGGCCAGGGCCATGACCAGCAGGGCCGCCAGCAGCAGCCGGGACCACCGGGCGGGTGCCCGCGGCGCCTGGGGTGGCTCGGCCCGGCTTTCCGGCGCAGGGCTGGCCTGGCTGTGCAGGCCGGGCACCCGGCCCCGTTCGCGCTCGGCTTCGGCACGTTTGAGGGCATCCAGGATGTAGGACATGCGGGCGTGCTCCGGCTTTCAGGGGGCACTCAGCCGGGGTTCGTCCACCCCGGCGAGCCGGTTGACCTGCATGAAGGTCAGGGGGGTGGCCGCGCCGCGCGGTTCAATGCCCTGGCTTCTCTGCAAGGCCTGCACGCGGCTGGCGAAGCCGGTGCCCGCGGGGGGAATGCGCCCGCTCGCTTCCAGTGCCTGGAGCTGGTCGTCCATCCACTGTGCAGCCGGTCCGCTGGACACGCTGGCAATGTGGCCACGACTGCCCGGCGGTGTGCGCCAGAGCGTGGCGTAGTGTCCCTTCCACGCGTCCTGCAGCATCGGCAAGGTCACACGCCAGCGCTGTTCGGCGGCCTGCAGCGTGGCGCTGTCGCCATCCAGCCTGACCAGCAGGACGGAGGCCGTGCCGTCGGGCAGACGCAGCTTCAACATCGCCGGGCGATCAAGCTGGCGCAGGCCGTGCAGGGTCATGCGGTCGGTTCGGAAGCACTGCAGACCCAGCCCAGCCGCTTCGGCGCAGGGGTCTTCGCTGCTCAGGTGGGTGTTCCAGAGGCCGGCGAGCGATTGCCAGCCGGCGCGCTCGTTGGGCAGCAACTCGGACTGCGCCGGGAGTCGCTCCAGCAGCGGCAGCACGACCTGGACGGGCGAGGTCGTTTCGCCGGCGACGGGCGAGCCGGCCTCGATGGCCGGTTTGGGGAGGGTGGGGGACGTGTCCGCTGGCGGTGTGGCCGATGCGGCAGGGGCCTGACCGGTGGCTCCGGACAGCAGATCGGGCTTGTGCCACAGCGCCAGCAGCGCCAGGGCCAGCACCAGGATGCCGCCGACGACACCCAGCCCCAGGGCCAGCCAGGGCGACACACCGCTTCGCGGGGCAGGGGCTGCGGGCTCCGGCGGCGCCTCCGACTCGAACACCTCGCTCGCAGCGCGCTCGACGATGCCGGCATCGACGGTGTGCCGGTCGCTGGCGTAGGCCCCGAGCAGGGCTCGGTCGCACAGGAGGTTGATGCGCCGTGGTACGCCGCGCGCGAGCCGGTGCACGCTGGCGACCGCCTCCGGGTCGAACGGCAAGGGGCCGTTGAGGCCGGCGACCGCCAGCCGGTGCTGCATGTACTGGCGGGTTTCGCTTTCGCTCAGGGCGCCCAGGTGGTAACGCGCGATCACGCGCTGCGCCAGTTGCTCCAGGTCCGGACGGGCCAGCTGCTGGCGCAGCTCGGGCTGGCCGATCAGGATGATCTGCAACAGCTTGCGCTCGTGTGTTTCGAGGTTGGTCAGCAGGCGCAGCTGCTCCAGAACATGGGGCGTCAGGTTCTGCGCCTCGTCGACGATCAGCAGGTTGTGCAAGCCTTGCGCATGGCTGGTCAGCAGATAGCTGTTGAGCGGATCGAGGTAGTCCTTGATCGTGGCCGGTCCCGGGCCTTCGTGCTGCACCGCCACCTGGAATTCGTGGCAGATGGTGCGCAGCAGGTCACCGACGGTCAGCTTGGGGTTGAAGATATAGGCCACCCGGCAGTTGCCGGGCACCTGTTCCAGGAAGGCACGGCAGACCGTGGTCTTGCCCGCGCCGATTTCACCCGTCAGCAGCACGAAGCCGCCGCCGCCCTGCACCCCATAGAGCAGGTGGGCCAGCGCCTCCCGGTGCCGCTCGCTCATGAAGAGGTAGTGCGGGTCGGGTGCGATGGAGAAGGGCGCCTGGCGCAGACCGAAAAACGCGGCGTACATGCCCTGAGGATAACGGTTGGCGCAGACCGTTCCCCAAGGTCCCGGCCAGCGCAGCCGCCGCGCTGGCCGGGGCGCCGTCAGGCGGCCAGTGCCATGGCCGGCTTGTCGGCGTTGCGGGCGACCGTGCCGGTGACCGAGCATTCGATGTCACCCGAGAGCTGTCCGCCTTCTTCGATCACCACCTTGCCATAGCGGATCTTGCCGGTGACCTTGCCGGTGGAATGGATCACCAGCTTCTGGCGCACGGTCAGGTCGCCGTCGAAGCTGCCGTGGATCTCGGCGATGTCGATCTCGGCCGTGCCCTTGAAGGCGCCCTGTTCGGCGATCTGCATCACGCGCGAGTCCATGGTCGCCTCGACCAGACCTTCCACGAACAGGGTGTCGCAGTCGGTGATTTCCACGCCCTTGAGCTTGATGTTCGGCCCCACGGTGAGCTTGCTGCCACCCTCCGGCATCACCGTTGGCGATGCGGTGGAGGCCGGCGCGTTGCCGGTCGGCGTGACCGTTGCCGGGGCGGCCGCGGGTGCCGCCGTGACCGCGCTGCCGTACTTCGGCGTGTTCACACCGCTGTTCAGTCCGTTGTTCAGGGGCTTGGTGTTGAGCTCGTTTTCGCGCTTGCCGAAATGCAGTGCCATGGGCTGTTCTCCTTCAGAAAATGGAGCGCCCATGCTAGGCGGCACGGGACTTACATTCAGGACGCTCCCGTAAGAGCCGTAACGGGATGAACCGTACGTTTGCTTGCGGGCATTGCATTCGGACTTGTAACCCGGCCTCGACAGAAGTCGGTCGGCGTGCTCGAACGGCCAGTGGAAGGCCGATGTCCGTCAACCGGTCGGAAGGGGCGGTGTCGCGCGGCTTGTTGATGCTCTCCTCGAACACCGGCGGGTCACCGGGCAGTGGCGAGAAACCGGGGCGATGACTCGGCTGTGCATCGGGGGCGGCAAACAGGTCGTCCAGGGAATGCGCCAGCCAGCGCGTGTCGGGCCGCTCAGCCCCTGCGCCGCACGGTCGCTGCCACCGTTTCGCCCATCAGTGCTTGGTAGATCCGGAGCCCGTGGAGCGGCGAGAGGTCGGCGACCGTCGGCAAGTCGGACAGAGCGCAGCCGTTACAGCCGGTGGTCGATCCATTATGGCGGCATGCTCACGCCATCGGCTGCCGGACGATGGTTTTCCACTTCGCCGGTTCTGTGCGCCGGAGGTCGCTCAGGTAGATCTCATGGTGTCTGCCTCGCAGCGCCGACTGGGCCGTGATGAAGGCGTGCAACCGCTCGATGGTCGGCCCCTCGGTGGCGAAGGGGCCGACGTGCAGGATCTGAGCACAACGGCCTTCCGTGAGGTTTTCCAGCCGCAACCGGTCTGCGCCCGGCAGATGCTTCTTTTTGCGCACCTCGTCGATGGCCGCGCCGATCACCTCGTCGCTGGCGAAGTCCGGCTGCAGGATCATCGCGGTCCACTTCCAGCGGTCCTTGGCGCCTGTGCGGAAGGCCGACAGGTCGTCGGACCACCACAGGCTTTCGAGCGGCATGACGCCGTAGTCGATGGCCTGCGGCCCCTTCTTCACCATGAACTTGGCGGTGTACGAGACAGAGAAAAGCGCCTCGATGGCCTCGGCGTAGGCTGGCGCGGTGTTGGGGTCGCCTTCTCCGTCGATCATCAGGTAGCGCAGCGGCGGCACCTCGACCACTGCCGGTGCTTGTGCCGAGGCCTGGTACAGGTCCTTGAGGGTCTTCTTCAGATCAATCTTCTCGCTCATGCGGACTCCCGGTAACACCGATGTGGATGCTGATCCTGCCGTCCGGCCGGTAACACTTGTGGTCCGCCAGCCTGGTCTTCTGGAGGTCGGTGCGCAGCCAGATCGGTTGCCATTCGGCTCCAACCCGGTCGGGCTTGCCTTGCGCCACCTCAAACACTGCGCGCCGCGAAGCGAGGCCCACCACGTGCAGGGCCCGGGAAGGGGGCGGCGGTTGCACGGTGTTGCTCCGGTAGGGGGATGGTGTGACCCATTCTGGGCGCGCTGTGCGGACATTTCTTGCGGTCACCCGTCAAAACAGGCCCAGAACCTACACTTGCGGGTTACCCACGCCCGGTTTCCATGAACGCCCCGATCGACGTCTCTTTCTTTGCGCGCAACGCCAAGCCGCTGACCAGCTACCGCCCGTACTGGGCCAAGCGCTTCGGTGTCGCCCCTTTCCTGCCCATGAGCCGGGCGGAAATGGAGCAGCTCGGCTGGGATTCGTGCGACGTGATCCTGGTGACGGGTGACGCCTATGTGGACCACCCCAGCTTCGGCATGGCCGTGATCGGCCGCGTGCTGGAGGCGCAGGGCTTTCGCGTCGGCATCATCGCCCAGCCCGACTGGCAGAGCGCCGAGCCCTTCAAGGTGCTGGGCAAGCCCAACCTGTTCTGGGGGGTGACCGCGGGCAACATGGATTCCATGATCAACCGGTACACCGCCGACCGGAAGATCCGCAGCGACGACGCCTACACGCCCGGTGATGTGGGTGGCAAGCGGCCTGACCGCGCCGCCATCGTCTACAGCCAGCGCTGCCGCGAGGCCTACAAGGACGTGCCCATCGTGCTGGGCGGCATTGAAGGTTCCCTGCGCCGCATCGCCCACTACGACTACTGGAGCGACAAGGTGCGCCGCAGCATCGTGGTGGACGCCAAATGCGACCTGCTGCTGTACGGCAACGCCGAACGGGCACTGGTCGAGGTGGCGCACCGCCTGGCGCGCCGCGAGCCGGTGGAAAGCATCACCGATGTGCGCGGCACCGCCTTCATTCGCCGCCCGGGCGACCCGAGTGCCGAAGGCTGGATCGAGATCGACTCCAGCGAGGTGGACGAACCGGGGCACGTGGAAGACCACATCAACCCCTACATGACCACGAGCGAGCAGGCGCAGGCCCAAGGCCAGAGCTGCTCGAAAGAAGAGGGTGCGGAACCGGCGGCCGCTGAGCAGCTTGTGCAGGTCAAGCCCATCACCATCCACCGCCCGCAAGGCCCCCGGGGCGTGGCCAAGCTGCCGCGCGAGCGCACCGTGATCCGCCTGCCCAGCTACGAGCAGGTGAAAAGCGATCCGGTGCTGTACGCCCATGCCAACCGCGTGCTGCACGTCGAGGCCAACCCCGGCAACGCCCGCGCGCTGGTGCAGGCGCATGGCGAGGGCGCCACGGCGCGCGACGTGTGGATCAACCCGCCACCCATCCCGCTGACCACGGCCGAGATGGACCACGTGTTCGACCTGCCGTATGCCCGTGGACCGCACCCGGCCTACGCCGACGAACACGGCAGACACGACGGCGCGACCAAGATCCCGGCCTGGGAAATGATCCGGTTCAGCGTGAACATCATGCGCGGCTGCTTCGGCGGCTGCACCTTCTGCTCCATCACCGAGCACGAAGGTCGCATCATCCAGAGCCGCTCGGAAGACTCGATCATTCGGGAGGTCGAAGAGATGCGCGACAAGGTGACGGGGTTCACCGGCGTGGTCAGCGATCTCGGCGGGCCCACCGCCAACATGTACCGCCTGGGCTGCCGCAGCCCCGAGATCGAAGCCGCCTGCCGCAAGCCCAGCTGCGTCTACCCCGGCATCTGCCAGAACCTCACCACCAACCACGACCCGCTCATCCGGATCTACCGCCGGGCGCGGGCCCTGAAGGGCATCAAGAAGGTCCTGATCGGCTCCGGCCTGCGCTACGACCTGGCGGTGCAGAGCCCGGAATACGTCAAGGAGCTGGTGCAGCACCACGTGGGCGGCTACCTGAAGATCGCGCCCGAGCACACCGAGAGCGGGCCGCTGTCCAAGATGATGAAACCGGGCATCGGCACCTACGACCGCTTCAAGACGATGTTCGAGAAGTACAGCGAGGAGGCCGGCAAGAAGCAGTTCCTCATCCCGTACTTCATCGCCGCGCATCCCGGCACCAGCGACGAGGACATGATGAACCTCGCGATCTGGCTGAAGAAGAACGGCTTCCGCGCCGACCAGGTGCAGACCTTCTACCCCAGCCCCATGGCCACCGCGACGGCCATGTACCACTCGGGCCTGAACCCGCTCAAGGGCGTGCACCGTGGGGAACGCGGCGAGAAGGTGGACATCGTGCGCGGGGAAAAACGCCGCCGCCTGCACAAGGCCTTCCTGCGCTACCACGACCCCAACAACTGGCCGTTGCTGCGCGAGGCGCTCAAGGCCATGGGTCGGGCCGACCTGATCGGCAACGGCAAGCACCACCTGATCCCGACCTTCCAGCCCGTCACCGACGGTGGCTACCAGAGCGCGAGGCGCAAGAACAGCACGCCGGTGGGCGCCAAAGCGAGTGAGCGGGCAGCGGCGGTGGTGAAGCCGGGCGGGCCCGTCAAGGGCCGCATCCTGACCCAGCACACCGGCTTGCCTCCGAGGGCGGGGGTCAAGGGCAAGGGCCGCTGAGGACGCCGTGGCCAGTGTCGCAGGGCTGAGGCTGCAGCACACACCGATCCTCAGGGCGGCAGGACGCTGGTGGAAGCGGGTGACGCTGGGGCTTGTTCTGGTCGGTCCGGTGGTCCTGGCGGCAGCTCCTGCCGCCCCTGCATCCTGCCCACCCCAGGCCACACCGCCCACCCGCGAACTGCTCCAGCGCGCCCAGCAGCAGGCCGCTGACCGGGGGTTCCTCTGGCGCATCAGCCGCGGCGGGCGCGATTCCTTCCTGTACGGCACGCTGCACGCCGGTCGGGCGGAGTGGCTGGCGCTGGGCCCGAGGACCGACGCGGCGCTGGCGCGCACCGGGGTGTTGGCGCTGGAGATCAATGTGATGGACCCGGCGGTGCAGGCCGCGCTGCGCGAAGCGACGCAGGGCCCCGCGCGGCGTCTACCGGCGGAACTGATGCAGTCTTTGCGCGATGCCTGGGCGGCCGAGTGCCTGGCCGAAGAGGACTTGCAGGCCGGTCCGACCGAGTTCCACGTGGCGCAGCTGGCGGTGGCGCAGGCGCAGCGGCAGGGGCTGTTCCCGCTCTATGGGGCGGAGTCGGCGCTGCTGATGCGCAGCCTGCGCACCGAACGCCCGGTGGTGGGCCTGGAGACGGTACAGACCCAGCTGGAAACCCTGCTGGCGCGCGATGACGCGGAGGCGGAAGCCATGGTGCGCGAGGCATTGGCCGACTGGCGTCACCCCCGCGCCCTGCAGATCATGGAGCGCCTGACCCGTGCCTGGGCCGCAGGGAATCTGAAGGACCTGGAAGCCTATGACCAGTGGTGCGAGTGCCTGGAATCGCCGTCCGACCGCGAGGCTTTTGCGCGCCTGGTGGACGGGCGCAATCCCGGCATGGCCGACGCCATCGAGCAGATCCATGCGAACGTGAGTGTGTTCGCCGCGGTGGGTGCGCTGCACCTGGTCGGTCCGCAGGGGCTGCCAGCCTTGTTGCAGGCCCGGGGCTTCAAGGTCACCCGGGTGTTCTGAGCGGTTGCAAACTCAGTTCCAGGGTTCGGGCGGTGGTGGGGGTGGTACCGGGTTGAACACCGGCCACAGCACCCAGACGGCCAGGACGATCATGTGGAGGGCCACGGTCACCCAGAAAACGATCTGGAAGCCGAGCTTGGCCGTCATGTGCCGCAGCACATGCTGAGCGAGCCAGGCGGCGGGCCAGCCCCCGGCCAGCGCCAGGGCGTGCAGGATCTCCTCCCGGATGCGCACGGTTTCTTCGTCGGCCGCGGCCTTGTCCTTGGAATAGACGAAGAAGGTCGCGATGTTCAGCAAGGCCAGACCGGGCAGCACCACCCAGGGCATGCGCCGCATCCAGATGCCGGCCAGCAGCAGGATGAGCCAGAGGCCGAGCACGGCGGATGCCGAGCCGATTTGCCACCTCTCGCGCCGGGCGGCGCGCTCCTGCGCATAACGCGAGCGGGCCACGGCGGTGGGGGGCGTCGCGTCCTGTTGCTGTTCCTGTTCTTCCTGAGACTTGCGCTGGCGGATCTCTGCGCGTTCACGCCGCAGGGCTTCACGCGACGCCTTGGGAATGCTCGGCCCCTCCACCGGCACCATGCCCATGGCGCGCGGGCCTTTGCCGCCCATGTGGATTTCTTCGTATTCCACGCCGGCTTCCAGTGCGGGCGGGTTCAGGCCCTCCCAGTCGCGGATGTGGAAATAGACGTTTTCGGTGGTCTGGAGGTTGCGGATGAAGCCCTGGCCCTTCACGGGGTCCCAGGCCACCACCTTGCCTTGTTGGTGCATCGGGTCACGGGATGTTGCTGTGCAAGCGCGTCAGTTTGCCAGTGTGTGCAGGGGGATGTCGTGCTTCAGGGCCAACTGGTCGAGTTGGTGGCGTGTCCGGCTGCGGAAAAAGTCGGTCATGGCGGCGTGGGTGTGCGGTTCGAACAACGTGGTCCATCCGGTCAGCGGGATGTCGGCGAGCTTGCAGAGCGCCGCAGCGAAGTGCGGTTCAAGTGCTGCCACGGCGACCCGACCGTCTTTGCAGGCGTACACGCGGTAGCCCGCGTGCGCACCGCCCACCGCGCCCTTGGGCTGGGTCAGGCCCCAGTGGCGGGGCAGGGCGAGCCAGGCGGCGGCATCGCTGAGCGCCACTTCCTGGAACGTGCCTTTGCCGCTGGTCTTTTGTGCAATCACGGCTTTGAGCGCCGCCTCGCTGGTCATCAGCGCTCCGCCCATGTCGGCGAACAGGGTGGCGGGCAGGTCCAGTCCGGTCACCAGCCCGGCGTCTGCCAGATAGGTGAGGTCGTGGCCGGGTTCTTCGGCCCGTGGCCCGGGTGCGCCGACGATGGCGACCACCGACAACTGCGGGTAGGCCTTGTGCAGCGTTTTCCAGCCCAGGCCGAGCTTGACCAGTGCCGAGGGGCGGAACGAGGTGAGCAGCAGGTCGGTGCGGGCCAGCTCCTGGTGCAGCCGGGCTTGGCCCTTCTCGGTCTTGAGATCGATGCTCAGGACCTTGATGCCTTGGTGCATCGTGGCGTAAGCCGTCGGGTTGTACTGGCCCATGGGGTCGCCACTGCTGCCGGTCGCGGCGTTCTTCGGGGCCGGTGGCTCGGCCTTCAGGCAGCGGGCGCCCATGGCCTTCAGGCGCATCAGCGCGGCCGGGCCGGGCAGGTTCAGGGCCAGGCTGAGCGCGCGGATGCCGCGCAAGGGCTTGAGGGGTTTGGCAGCGGGGGCGGGGGGCCGGGTGTGGGCTGGGCTCATGGGGGGCAGTCGGTGGTGGCGGTTGTCGGCAATTTACCCGCAACGGCCGACCCGGAAACGCCCACGGGCGACAGCGTCGCCCGTGGGGTGTGACAGCGCAGACCGGATCAGGCGAAGGAGTCGCCCATCAGCGTGTTGAACCAGGTGTTCATCTGCTGGAAGTTCTTGCTGCTGATGGTGGCGGATTCCACTGGCTTGGCACCCGTGGTGACGCCGCCGTTGTTGGCCACCACGAACTTTGCGTTCACCGCGTCGTACTGGTAGACCGCCGTCAGCCAGGACGCCGTGCTGGCCGTGATGGGCGAGTAGCAGGCCGAGTTGGCCACCGGGGCCGGGTCGGGTTGCTGGCCACTCAGGGCACGCACGATGGCGTCGGCACAGATCTTGGCCTCCTGGTTGGCCACGTGGCCGGCCTTGGGCAGGCCGCACTGCGAGGCGTCACCGATGACGTGCACGCCGGCCGCACCCGCGGCGGTGCTCTCGAAGCTGAGCACGTTCACCAGGGCCCACTTGCCGCTCGCTCCATTGGCCAGCCCGGCTTGGGTCAGCCAGCCGGTAGCGCTGCTGCCGGTGGCGCGGTGTGGCGGGATGGGGTTGACCACCTGCGGGTTGACGGTGTGGGGCACGCCCATGCGGTCGATGTAGCTGACCGTCTTGGTGGCCGGGTCGATGCTGATGCCGGTCACGCCAGGCTGGTAGTCCACCACGCCGGCGTGCGTGACGGTGAAGGCCTGGGTGAAGGTGTGCGCTTCGGCCTGGATGGCCGTGTACGGATTGGCGGCGTCCGTGGGAAAGTTCTCGTCGAGCACGATCACCTTGCTGCCCGCGCCCTTGGAGGTCTTCAGGAAGTCGGCCACCAGGCAGGCGCGTTCGTACGGGCCGGGCGGGCAGCGGTACGGTGCCTTGGGGATGGTCATGACGAAGGTACCGCCGTTGGGCATGGCGGCGATCTGGTCGCGCAGCAACTGCGTCTGCGGACCGGCGCGCCACGCGTGGGGCGTGCGGGTCTCGTAGTCGGTCTGCGTCAGGCCGTAGGCGTCTTCAAACTCCACACCCGGCGCCAGCACCAGGCGGTCGTAGGGCAGGGAGGTGCCGTCGGACAGGGTGAGCATCTTGTTGGTCTTGTCGATGCCGGTGACCGAAGCACGCACCACGTTCACGCCGTATCGGGTGGTGAGGTTACCGTGGGTGTAGCCCAGGCTGGACACCGTGCGGCTGCCATTGAGCACCAGGTTGCTCATGATGTTGGAGACGTAGGTGGTGGCGGGTTCGATCAGGGTGATGGTCAGGCCGCTGCCGCCCCACAGACGCAGGTATTTGGCGGCGGTGACGCCGGCCATGCCGCCGCCCACCACCACCATGCGGCCGGTCAGGCCGGTGGCGGCGGGGCTGATGGCGGTGCTGCTGCTGCCGGAATCGCCTTGGTCCTCATCGTCGTCGCTCCAGCCCAGGGTGGGCACCAGGGCGGTGATGGCGCTGGCGCCGGCCAGCATCAGCCAGCGGCGGCGGGCCTGGATGTCGTGTGCTTGTGTCATGTCGGGTCTCCTGGCTCAGGGCTGGTTGAGGTATTTCACGATGGCGTCGAGTTGGGCGGGCGTGTAGCCCTGCGCGTGCGCGGCCATGATGTCGGCGCTGGCGGTTTTGCCCAGGTACTCGCGCACTTCGCCAGCTTCGCCGCCGCGGATGTTGTCGAAGCCGCCGCGACCGAGGGGGCCGTGGCACTGGAAGCAGTTGGAGGCGAGCAGGCGGCCGGTGGTGTTGGCCGGTTGGGCGACCGGTGTGCCCGAGCCCGAACCGCTGTGGTCGTAGCCCAGGTGTTCGTTGGACCCGTCGTCCTCGTGTGCGGCGTAGTGGTCGCGGGCTTCTTTCTCGCCGATCTTGTAGTCACCGTCGGGCAGGCGCTCCTTCACCTCGTCGTCGGTGGTCTTGTCGTCGTCCAGGCGGATCCTGGTCTTGAGGCTGGCCACTTCGCGCGCCCAGGCGCTGATCTGGATCCCGTTGTTCAGATCCCCGTCGCTGTCCAGCGTCTGCAGGGTGCGCAGGATGCGGGTGACCCGCGGGTCGCTGGCGTTGGCGGCGTTGGGCACGATCTGCAGTGGCGTGACCTTGTTGCCGGTCACCCTGGCGCTGCCCAGCACCATGTTGCCGATGGAAAAAGTGACTGTCTCGCCCGGGGTGTAGGGGAAGTTGCCGTTGCGATCGGTCAGCCCGCTGCGACTGGCCGACTTGAACCTCAGCCCGGACACGGGTGAATCGATGAAGGTGGCCACATGGGTGGGGCCCGAACTGGCGGTGCCGCCGCCACCACCGCAGGCGGTCAGCATGGCGGCCGCGGCCAATGCCGAGGCCTGGAGGGCAGGGTGCCATGGGCGTGCGGGGGCCGTTGGCCCTGCAAACGGGTTGCGGGGTTTCATGCGTTTCTCCTGAGGTGGTGCGCCGCCGGGGCGCGGGGTGCCCGAAGGGGCGGGTGTTCAATGGTCGACTTCGACCTTCGTGGCCAGCAGGTCGCCGTTGGGCTGGAGTTCGGCCTTGACTTCGACACGCAAGCCATTGGCCAAGGTGGTGTTCGACGGTTCGAATCGGGTTGCCCCGTTGTAGCGAACCGTGTAGCCGCGCACAACGAAGGTGTTGGGGGTCAGGTCGGAAATGGTTCCGTGGAACTCGTACTCCTGCGCCTCGACGTCTTCGTCATCTTCCACCTCGACGCTGGTGGCGATCACCGTGCCGTTGAGGATGTTGCCCTTGACCTCGACCCGCAGGCCCAGGGACAGGCTGGGCAGCCTCGTGGCTCTGCTGGCGTCCACCGGAATGCCACCGACACTGAAGTTGGTCGCCGACGTGAGCGAGGTGATGGCGCCTTCGATCTCGGCTTCGTGGTCGTCTTCGAGTTCGCTGCTGGTGTTTTCGGCGCGTACCGCCGTGGCCACCCACTGACCACGGTCGTTGGTGGCCGTCTGCAGGTCCACGCGCACCAGTTGTCCGTTTTGCAGGCCCGTGGCGCCGCTGGCCGACGCGTAGTGGATGGTGGTGTTGCCCAGCTGGAAGGTGTGGCTGGAGCTGCTGAGATGGGAGACCACGCCGCTGAGGCGGTAGCTGCTCAGCGCCCGGTCTTTGATTTCCACACGCGTGGCCCGCAACGCCAGATCGCCGTTGGCGGGATCGGTGAAGCTGAACCCGTAGACCTCGACGGCTTTCCCATTGAGTGCGCCGTTGAACATGCCGCCGTCAAAGATGGTGGTGTCCAGCACATGGACCTTCAGCCCCAGCAGGGTCAAAGTTTTGGCGGCCGGGTCGACCGCCTCCACCGTGCCTTTCCATTCGCTGCTGCAGCTGATGCTGTTGGCCTCGGCGGTGGCCAGGCTGGTGGCCGTGGCCGCGGTGATGGGCGATCCCTGGATGCGCACCACCATGCCCAGCTTCAGATCAGCCGGACTTTTCGGTGCGCCGTCGATGCTGATGGTGGCTTTGTCATCGTTGTAGCGGATGCCGTTGACGATGACCGAACCCAGGCCGACGATGGAGCCGGTGGTGAAGGAGCCTGTGCCACCGCTGCTGACGCCCGCCACGTCGGTGCCACCACCGCAGGCGGGCAGCAAGGCGGTGCCCAGCAGGGCCAGCAAGGCTTGGCGGCGGGTCGTTTCGACCGGGTGTGGTTGGGTTCTTTTTTTCATGTCAGCGCTCCTCCGTGGGATCGGTTTCTGGTGTTCCGGGGGGGGGTGGCATCGGCTGCGTCCAGGAGTACAGCCCCAGGCGCAGGGCCTGGTCCTGCGGACGGCCGGCGATGGCGTCTGCCTTCATCAGCGCTTCAAGCTGGGGCACCACATCGGTCATCAGGGAGCGCCACTGGTCGCTGATGATCCGGCGGGCTTGCTGCATCGACTGGGTGGACAGTTCGTCGGCGTACAGCGCCTGCTCAAAGTGTTCGTTGCCTTGCCCCAGCACGTTGGTGACGGCCGCGCGCAGGTGGTCGCCCACGTTGTCGCCGAGGAATCCCATCATCTGTGTCCACTGGTCGCGGGGCACAAAGGCCTCGGCTGCCAGGCGGACGGTGTCGCGTTCCTCGTCCCAGTCCACCAGCTTGAGCCGGATGAGCGCCTCCAGCAGTGAGCGGGCGTGCACGTCGCGGGTGACGGACTGGGCCAGGGTTTCGAAGCTGGGCGCGGTGCCGACGCGGGGCAGGGTCAAGGGCCCGTTGGCACCTCGGTACTCGGGCAGCGACAGCCAGTGGGTGAACAGTTCCGACACCGCGCTGCGCGTGGTGGGGCGTGCCGGTTCGTTGAGCGACTGGATGCGGGCGACCTCGCGCCGCGTCAGACCGGTGAGGGTACTGATGCGGCTGGTCAGTCGCTGCGGGTTGGCGCCGTCGCTGCTGCGGCGGGCCGCCTCCACGAAGGCACGCCGCAGGCGCTCTTCGGCCGCCTGGATGGGCACACCCTTGCCGACACACAACTGCGCCAGCGGCAGCAGCAGGCTGTCGAGCGCCTGCAGCAGGCTGTGCAGCTCGCCGGACAGCTCGTCGGCTTCGGGGGGGGCAGGGTTGTTGGGTTCCATGGCAGGTCTGCGGGCGATTTGAATATGTGCAACTTACACAGATATTAAGAGGAATGTAAGACTCTGTTCGGTCGCCACATCCGTGCCCCCGTGGCGACGACCACAAGGCACGGTGGAGCGTCGTGCGCATCAGGGGTGCAGACTGACGTAGATCAAGGTCTGCGATGTTTGCTGGCTGGTTTGACGTGCAAACAGCGATCGCGCGTTGACCCTTAAGTTGTAACTAAATACGATTTTTGGTAACGACAATTCTGTCGTTGTTACTACTTGGAGAAGCAAGATGAAACTCAGATTGCTTGCGCTGGTGGCCAGCGCGTCATTGCTCGTAGGTTGCTGGGATGACGATGTGGCGGTGACGCCGCCGCCCCAGTTCGCAGGGGTCGCCGCACTGGGCGAAGGTGGTGAAGCACTGGACAGCCCGGAGAGCGTGAGCAAGTACGAGGTGCAGACCGTGGGCATCGACACCTCGGGGGGCACGCTCAAGTTGCCGGTCAGGGCGTCCTCCGCCGCTGTCGAAGACACCTTCCCTTTCATCTGGGTGGCGAATTCGGGTGAGAACACGATCTCGAAGATCGACACGCGTACCGGACAGGAACTGGGTGTGTACCGAACCGCCCCGGCCGGCCAATCCGCCAATCCGTCGCGAACAACCGTGGACCAGGATGGCAACGTGTGGGTGGGCAATCGGAACAGCAACACGATCGTGAAGGTCGGTCTCCGGGAGTTTGGTCAGTGCGTCGACCGCAACAGCAACGGCGTGATCGACTCGTCCACCGGTCGTGCGGACATCAAGCCTTGGACCGGTGCCGACGTCACGGGTGCTGAGGACGAGTGCATCCTGAAGTACGTGGCCTTGACCGCGCCCGGGGTCAGCACACCCTCCGACATCCGTACCGTGGCCATCGACCCGCAGAACAACGTGTTTGTCGGGGGCTCCGGCCAGAACTCGCTATTCAAGGTCAATGGCAGCACGGGCGACATCATCACGGCGACCATGACGCTGCAGGGGCACTATGGTGGTGTGGTGGACAAGGCCGGCAACCTGTGGAGCATGCAGTCCGGTACCGGCATGGTGCAAAAGACAGCGCCCGACCTCAGCACTTCAACCTTGATCAACCTTGGGCACAGCGGATACGGCATCGCCATCGACAAGTTCGGCAAGGTCTGGACCACACAACTCACCGGGTCGGGAGCGTTCTCGGCCTTCGATCCGGCAGACCCGGTCGGAACCTTGAAGGTCTTCAATCAGACCGGTTCTTCGACAGCTCAGGGCATTGCGACGGACGAGAACGGCGACATCTTCATCGCGAGTTCCATCGTGTCCAGCACGAACGTGGTGGGGCATTACAAGCAGGTGTTTGACAACATGGGCGCCTTCTCGACCGTCACTTTTGTGGCGAACTACCCCGTCGGGAGCGGGCCATCGGGTGTCGCGGTGGACGGCGCCGGCAAGGTCTGGTCGACCAACGTCAACGCGAACAGCGTCTCTCGCATCACCCTGGCAGCCAACCCTGCTGACGCCGTGGTGGATACCTATCCGGTTGGGTTGGGCCCCTACAACTACAGCGATATGACCGGTCGCGTCGTCCGGACGATCACCAACCGCCAGGGTACGTGGGAGGCGACTTTTGATGGTGGCCGCGCGGGCTTCCCCTGGGCCCGGGTGATCTGGCGTCTGCAGCAGGCGCTGCCGGCGGGAACCAATGTGGAAGCCCAGGTGAAGGCCGTGGACGCTGCCAGCCGCGCCGAGGCACAGGTGAGGTTCGGATCGATCGACTACGTGGGCGTTTCCAACGATGTCCAGTTGGCGAGCGTGACCGGTCGCTACCTCAAGCTCCGTCTGCGTCTGACGTCCGACTCCTTGACCGCGACGCCAGTGATCACGGCTGTGCAGATCCGGTGACGGCCAGGTAGCGTTGCTGAAGACAGCGCAACGTCAGGAAAAAGCCCGACCTTGGTCGGGCTTTTTTTCGAGCGTTCAGCCAGTCGTTCAGCGGCGCAGTCGTGGGTTGCCCTTCGGCGGCGCCCGAGAAAAGCGCTCGTCGCTCAGAACGGCAAGCCGACGTAGTTTTCCGCCAGCGAGCCCTGTGCACGTTCGGACGAGAACAGGTACTCCAGCTCGGTCTGCGACAGTTTCTGGTCGTAGGGCAGGCTGTCCGGGAAGGTGTGCAGCATGGTGGTCATCCACCACGAGAAGCGCTGTGCCTTCCAGACCCGGGCCAGGGCCTTGGCCGAGTAGTTCTCCAGGCCGGTGTCGTCGCCGTCCTTGTAGTGCGCGACCATGGCGTGGTAGAGGTAGTAAATGTCAGACGCAGCGCTGTTGAGGCCGCGGGCACCGGTGGGCGGCACGATGTGCGCCGCGTCGCCGGCCAGGAACAGGTTGCCGTAGCGCATGGGCTCGGCCACGAAGGAGCGCAGCGGTGCGATGGACTTCTCGATCGACGGGCCGGTGACCAGGCGCTCGGCCACATCGGCCGGCAGGCGGCGCTTGAGTTCTTCCCAGAACTTGTCGTCGCTCCAGTCCTCGACGGTGTCGGACAGCGGCACCTGGATGTAGTAGCGCGAGAGGACCTGCGAGCGCAGCGAGCACAGCGCAAAACCGCGCTCGTGCTTCGCGTAGATCAGCTCGGGTGAGACCGGTTTGGTGCGCGAGAGCACGCCCAGCCAGCCGAAGGGGTAAACCTTTTCGTACTCCTTAAGCACGTCGCGCGGAATGGATTTGCGGCTCACACCGTGGAAGCCGTCGGCGCCGATCACGTAGTCGCAATCGATGCGCACCACCTCATCACCCTTGCGGTAGGTCACGTAGGGCTGGTCGCTCTTGAGGTCGTGCGGCTGCACGTCCTCGGCGTTGTGGATCACCACGCCGTTCATCTTGTCACGGGCCTCGTACAGGTCGCGCGTCAGTTCGGTCTGGCCGTAGACCACCACCGAGCTGCCGCCGCTGTGCTTGTGCAGGTCGACGCGGCGCATGTTGCCGTTGTCGGAGATGTAGAAGCCGTCGTGGATCTCGCCCTCGCGGTCCATGCGCTCGCCGCACTGGGCCTCGCGCATCAGCTTGGCAAAGCCGTGCTCCAGCACGCCGGCGCGGATGCGGCTGAGCACGTATTCGCGACTCTGGCGTTCGAGCACGATGGTGTCGATGCCTTTGAGGTGCAGAAGCTGGGACAGCATCAGGCCGGAAGGGCCGCCGCCGATGATGGCTACCTGGGTGCGCATGGAATGTCTCCTGTTGGGTGATGGGATGGGATGTCGGCGACTGTAGGGATGGATGAGGCGGACATCCATACCCGGCGGCTGGCTTTGCGCGATCATTGAATGTCTTGTGCGATGATCGCGCAACTCTTGAGGGCAGATCGAATGGACATCGCCAAGGCAGATTTCATCGAAGGCATGGCCAAGGGCATGGCGGTGCTGGAAAGCTTCGACACCGAACGCCAGCGCCTGAACGCCACGCAGGCGGCCGAGCGTGCGGGCCTGACGCGTGCCGCTGCCCGGCGCCACCTGCTGACGCTGGCCCACCTGGGCTACCTGGACACCGACGGCACCCATTACTGGCTGTCGGCCAAGGTGCTGCGCTTTTCGGGCAGCTACCTGGCTTCGGCCCGGCTGCCGCGCCTGCTGCAACCCACGCTCAACCGGCTGGCGGCGCAGACGCGGGAGTCGTTCTCGGCCGTCGTGCTGGACCGGGATGAGGTGGTCATCGTGGCGCGCAGCGCCTCGGTGGGCGGCCAGCGGCTCATGGCCTATGGCCTGCACCTGGGCGCGCGGTTGCCGGTGCACGCCACGTCCACCGGGCGTGTGCTGCTGGCGGCCCTGTCCAGGGGCGAACTCGCCGCCTGGCTCAAAGGCCGTGAACTGCCGCGCCTGACGCCCCGAACCACCATCGATCACAAGGCCCTGCGGGCCCTGGTGGCCCAGGTCCGGGCCGACGACTACGCCGTGGCCAGCGAGGAGCACGAACTGGGCGTACACGCACTGGCGGTACCGCTGCGCAACATGAAGGGCCAGACTGTGGCGGCGCTGAACGTGGTGGCTTCGCCCGAACGGCTGGTGCCCGAGGTGATGCGCACTGACTTGCTGCCGCTTTTGATGGATGCGGCGCGAGAACTGCGCCCTCTGCTGTAAGTGCTGTGCTGTGAATTACCTCATTTTGAGGTGGTGAATTTGTCACGCCGGCGCTAACATGCGCTGCCCCGCTCCGGGGTGCCTGGCCCTTCACCACGCATGTCGACTTCAGCCGCACGCAAGCTCCTGCTCGTCGATGACCACGAACTGGTCCGGATCGGGGTGCGGACGACGTACCCCGACATCGAAGGCACGCCCATCGACTGGCTGGAAGCCGGAACGCTCGACGAGGCCATCCGCTTGTTCCGAGAACACGGTGACATCGAGGCGGTGCTGCTCGACCTGAACCTGGCGGACTGCAAGGGGCTGCAAGGTCTTCGCATGTTCCTGCAGGCCCATCCGGGCGCCCGCGTGGCGGTGTTCAGCGGCACCCAGGACGAATTCGTGATCCGCCAGGCCCGTGCACTCGGGGCGGTCGGCTATGTTCCCAAAGGGGCGCTCACCGCGCAAATGCGCGACACCCTGCTGGCCCTGCTGTGGCCCCAGGGTGCACCGGGCACGCGCTCGCCGGTGGGCAGCGCGGCGCTGTTCCCCCGTCTGCCGGCCACCGCGATGTACGACCGGATCTCGGAACTGGGGCCCCGGCATCTGGAAATCCTGGAGCTGGTGCTGTCCGGTTGCACGAATCAGGAAATCAGCAATTCCATGCAGCTGTCGCTGGGCACGGTCAAAAACTATGTGTCTTCGCTGCTGCTGGCGCTGGACGTGCGCTCCCGGTCGCACCTGATCAGCTTGTTCCGCTGATCCGGCATGGACGCTGCCCAACCCCGGCAGCCGTCCGATGGCTTCGGCGCCCGTTCCCGCTACGTGGCGGTGCAGGGTACCCGCCAGCAGGAAGACATCGACCCGCAGACCGCGCGCTGGGCCCAGCACCGGGCCATGGAGCGGAAGCTGGACGAGGTGGCGATCCGGTCGGCCGCCATCCAGCTGCCCTTGCTGGGCGGGCTGCTGATGCTGGAGGTCATGCTCGCTTTGGTCTTGCTGGCGCAGGCCCGGCACGGTGCCGGGTGGCTGCTCTGGAGTTGGAGCCTGCTGTCACTGGCCCTGGCGGTTTTTCTGCTTGTCTCACCGCGTCGCGCGAAGCCGCTGGCCGACCGGGGCGTGCCGCTGGCCCTGATGGTGGCGGTCTGTGCGTCAGCGGGGCCATGGTTGCTCGATCCGGGCCTGCGGCCGGTGATGCTGGCGTGGACCGGCGTGCTGGGGGTGGCCGGAGCGTCCGCTGTGGCGGTGCTGCCGGTGTCGGCCTGCCTGCTGGCCATGGTGCCTCTGGTGGCTTGCTGGGCTGTACTGGGCGAGGGGGCCTGGGTCTGGTGGGTGCTGGGTGCGCTGGCCAGCCTGGTGGCGGCGGCCGCTGCTGCGCTGCGCATGCGCAGCTGGCGCCAGAACGTGCGGTCGCTGGTGGAGCAGGAACAGCGCCTGCGCGAGGTGGAGCGGGAGCGCGACGAGGCCTGGCGGACCGATCAGGAAAAGAGCCGATTCCTGGCCATCGCCAGTCACGACCTGCGCCAGCCCGTGCATGCCCTGGGCCTGTTCGCCGCCACCTTGCAGCGTCGCCTGCAGCAGTCTCCGGATGAGCCGATTGCCCGCAACCTGATGCGCGCGGTGGACGGGCTGGAGCGCTCCTTCAACGCACTGCTGGATATTTCCAAGCTCGATGCCGGCTCGGTCACGCCGCGGGTGGAAACGTTTGCCTTGCGCGACATGTTCCGCCGCCTGCACATGCAGTACGCCGGGCAGGCGGAACTGGCGGGGCTGGGGCTGCGCTTTTCTCCGGGTGGCAAGTCGGTCAGCAGCGACCCCCAGTTGCTCGAGCGGATCTGCGGCAACCTGATCCAGAACGCGATCAAATACACCACCACAGGCGGTATCGTCGTGGTGGCCCGCAGCACGAGCCAGCGCATCAACATCGAGATCTGGGACACCGGCAGCGGTATCGTGGCCCAGGACCTGCCAAGGATCTTCGAGGAGTTCTTTCAGGTGGGGCGCGGCGAGCGGGACCGAAGCCACGGTCTGGGCATGGGCCTGGCCATCGTCAAGCGGCTGGCAGCGCTGCTCAATCACCGCCTGGAGGTGGCGTCCGTGCCCGGGCGGGGCACCATGTTCCGCATCGGTGTTCCCCGAGGGGGCTTGTCCGGCATCTCGGAGGACCTCGCGCCCGCCGACACCCAGCCCATGCAGTTGCAGGCCACCCGCATGGTGCTGGTGGTCGACGATGAAGAGCCCATCCGCGAAGGCTTGCGCCTGCTGTTGCAGGAATGGGGCTTCCAGGTGATGACCTCCGCCAACGCGACACAGGCCGAGCAGGCGGTGATGGCGCTGGAGGGGCGGGTGGATCTGGTGCTGTCGGACCTGCACCTGGGCGAGGGTCCGGACGGCACCGAGGTCATCGCCACGGTGCGGCGGCTCTGCGGGCGGGACATCCCCGCCGTGCTCATCACCGGTGACACGGCGCATGAGCGCATCGAACCGGTGGCCGCCACCGGGGACCCGATCCTCTTCAAGCCGGTGCAGCCCCGGCGCCTCTACGAAGCACTGCGGGCAGCCCTCATCTGACGCCGGATACCGGACCGCCGGTATCCCCTCATCCAGGGGAGAAAGATGACTTTCGTCCTCTGTCAAGCCGGCGCGGCTGCTTCTAAAGTCATCGGCACATCAATGCCGGTCCCGGTGTCCGGTCGTCCGTATGTCAGCTTCCTTGCCCGATCTCGAAGCCTTGTTCGCCCCGCTGGATGGGGATGCACCCAGCGGGCCGGACCTTGCCTACGACCCTGCGTTCATGGCCATGGAGCAGGCTGGTGCCGGCAAACCCGAGACGCAATGGGCTGCCGCCGTTCCACCGGAATGGCCCTCGGTGCGGGAACAGGCCCTCGCGCTGGCCCGGCGTACACGCGATCTGCGGGTGGCGGTCTGGATCTGGCGCAGCAGCACCCGTGTGTTCGGCCTGCAGGGCGCCGTGGACGGCCTTGCGCTGCTGCGCGGTCTGCTGGAGCAGCTGTGGGACAGCGTGCACCCCGAGCTCGATGCAGCCGACGGCAACGATCCCACCATGCGCATGAATGCGCTGGTGCCCCTGTCGGCGCCGCTGGACGGGCTGGCCGACCTGCGTGCCGCCGCGCTGGCCCCGGTGCGCGGCAGCATGAATCTGCGTGTGCTCGAACTGGGGCTGGGGCAGGCCGAACCCGCGGCCGACGAGACAGCGCCCACGGAAGCCGGTGCCCTGCAGGGCCTGCAGCAGCTGCTGTCGGAACACCCCGAGGTGGCCGGATGGGCGGCGGCGGCCCACGAACATGGGCGGGCCATCGACGCCTTGCTGCAGGACCGCGTGGGTGCTGCCGCGCCCGAGTTGGGGCCGCTGCTGCAGTTGCTGGCCCTGCTGCCGCGTGCTGTGGCGCGTGCCAGTGGCGATGCGGCGTCCGAGACGCCGGCCGAAGGGGCGCCGCTGGCGGCCGCCGCCGCGCCGGTGACCGCTGCCGGAGGCATCCGCAGCCGCAGCGATGCGGCACGCGAACTCGATCGGGTGTGCGAATGGATCGAACGCAATGAACCCAGCAACCCGGCGCCGCTGCTCATCCGCCGTGCACAGCGCCTGCTGGACAAGAGCTTCCTCGACATCATCCGCGACCTCGCACCCGACGGCCTGTCACAGGTGGAGCGCATCGCCGGAACGGATTCCTCCAGCTGACCCCAATCCCCACCTCCACAGGAGCACGCACCATGGCCCAAAGCAGTCAGAAGTTCATCGCCCGCAACCGGGCCCCCCGGGTGCAGATCGAGTACGACGTCGAACTCTACGGCGCCGAAAAGAAAGTGCAGCTGCCCTTCGTGATGGGGGTGATGTCCGACCTGTCGGGCAAGCCCAGCGAGCCGCTGGCGCCGGTGGCGGACCGCAAGTTCCTGGATATCGATGTGGACAACTTCGACGCCCGCATGAAGTCCATGAAGCCCCGGGTGGCGTTCCAGGTGCCCAACCACCTCACGGGTGAGGGGAACATTTCGGTGGACATCACCTTCGAGAACATGGACGACTTTTCACCCGCCGCGGTGGCCGCCAAGGTCGATGGCCTCAAGCAGTTGCTTGAAGCCCGCCAGCAACTGGCCAACCTGGTGACCTACATGGACGGCAAGACCGGTGCCGAAGAACTGATCGCCAAGGTCATCAAGGACGAGGCCCTGCTCAAGTCGCTTGCCGCCAGCAAGCCGCCACAGGACGCCGGGCAGTAAGGCGGCACCAACACAGGCCCGAGTCTCAACTCTCCAGGAATCACCACCATGGCCGAAACCACCACCCAAGCCGCTGAAGCCCTGCAGGGCGTGCAGTTCGAGGGCAACGACTTCTCTGCGCTGCTCAACAAGGAGTTCAAGCCCAAGAGCGACGAGGCCAAATCCGCGGTCGAGCAGGCGGTGCTGACCCTGGCCCAGCAGGCGCTGTCCAGCACCAATCTGATCGGAAGCGACGTCATCGTCTCCATCGAGGCCATGATCGCCGAGCTGGACAAGAAGCTGTCGCAGCAGGTCAATGCCATCCTGCACCACGCCGACTTCCAGCAGCTCGAAAGCGCCTGGCGCGGGCTGCACTACATGGTGAACAACACCGAAACCGACGAGATGCTGAAGATCCGGGTCCTCAACATCTCCAAGAGCGATCTGGGCAAGACGCTCAAGCGCTACAAGGGCACCTCCTGGGACCAGAGTCCGATCTTCCGCAAGATCTACACCGAGGAATACGACCAGTTCGGTGGTCATCCGTTTGGTGCCCTGGTCGGGGACTACTACTTCGACCACACGGCGCCCGATGCCGAGCTGATGGGCGAGATGAGCAAGATCGCCGCCGCCGCCCATGCGCCGTTCATCAGCGCCGCCGCCCCCAGCCTGATGCAGATGGGCTCGTGGCAGGAACTGGCCAATCCACGCGACCTGACCAAGATCTTCACCACGCCCGAGTACGCTGCCTGGCGCTCGCTGCGCGAATCGCCCGACGCAGCCTATGTCGGTCTGGCCATGCCGCGCTTCCTCTCGCGCCTGCCCTATGGCGCCAAGACCAGCCCGGTGGAGGCCTTCAACTTCGAGGAAGAAACCGGCGGCGGCGATCACAGCAAGTACACCTGGGCCAACGCGGCCTATGCGATGGCGGTGAACATCAACCGTTCGTACAAGCTGTACGGCTGGGGTACCAGCATACGGGGCGTGGAAAGCGGCGGTGCGGTCGAGGGGCTGCCTACCCACACCTTCCCCACCGACGATGGCGGTGTGGACATGAAGTGCCCGACCGAAATCGCCATCAGCGACCGCCGGGAGGCCGAACTGGCCAAGAACGGCTTCATGCCACTGGTGCACCGCAAGAACAGCGACTTCGCCGCCTTCATCGGTGCGCAGTCCCTGCAGAAGCCGCAGGAATACGACGACCCGGACGCCACGGCCAACGCCAACCTGGCGGCGCGGTTGCCCTACATGTTCGCCTGCTGCCGCTTTGCGCACTACCTCAAGTGCATCGTGCGCGACAAGATCGGCTCGTTCAAGGAGCGCTCCTCGATGGAGAAGTACCTGAACAACTGGATCATGAACTACGTCGATGGCGACCCTGCCAATTCCTCCGACGTGGTCAAGGCCCAGAAGCCGCTGGCCGCCGCCGAGGTGGTGGTGGAGGAAATTCCGGGCAATCCGGGCTACTACTCCTCGAAGTTCTTCCTGCGGCCGCACTACCAGCTCGAAGGGCTGACGGTGTCGCTGCGCCTGGTGTCCAAGCTGCCGTCACAGAAGCAGTCCTAGCGAGAAAAGCCACGTCGTTGGCCCTCTGTCGGTTTGTGCAAGTTCTTAAGGAGTTTTCATCATGTCAATCGATACCCACATCAAGTTCGACGGCGTCGAAGGCGAAGCCACCCACAAGGACCACAAAGGTGAGGTCGAGCTGCTGTCCTGGTCATGGAACGTCAGCAACGCCAGCGCCCTGTCCGGTGGCGGCAGCGGCAAGGGCAAGGCCACCCCGGGCGAAATGGTCATCATGCACAACTACGACAAGGCATCCCCCGTGCTGGCCAAGAAGTGTGCGCAGGGTGTGCACTTCAAGGAGGCCGTGATCACGGCCCGCAAGTCGGGTGAAGGTCAGAAGGACTTCATCAAGGTGACCATGAAGGAGGTGTACATCACCTCGGTGGCGCCTTCTGCCAGCGCCGGCGGTGACATTGTCGAGTCCGTGTCCATGAGCTACGGTTCGATCGACTTTGCCTACAAGCCGCAGGACGACAAGGGCGGCACCGGTGGCGAGGTGAAGTTCGGCTGGAACGTCAAGACCACCGAAGTGACCTGAGCAGGCGCCCAGCATGCCAGCCGAGCGCACGCCCGGATCCGACGCCGACGTCTTCCTGCACGTCCAGACCAAACGCGCCGGCAAGATCAAGGGCGAGGCTGTCGCGCCAGGTCATGCCGACGACATCGTGGTCTCGGGGTGGCAGTGGGGCGTCAGCGCCAACGCGGCTCTGGGCGGGGCGGTCGCCACCGGCCGCCGCTCCTACCAGGCGCTGACGGTGCACAAACAGGTCGATGCCGCGACCACGGCGCTGTTGTCGGCGCTGGCCACGAACGATGAAGTCAAGGAAGCGCGCCTGACGCTGCGAAGGGCCGGCGGCGAGCAGGAAGACTTCTTCTCCATCACCCTCAAGGATGCGCGCATCGCCTCCCTGCAGCACAGCGGGGAGGGCGACGGCGGCACCCGGGAGGTGGTGACCATCGCCTTCACCAAGGTGGAAGTCGAGTACCGACCGCAGAAAGGCTCCGGCCAGCGCGGTGGTGCCAGCACCTTCCAGGACGAACTGCCGCGGGCCTGATCCGCCGGACCACGAACATGGCCACAGCTGAAGAACTGCTCGCCGCCGGCGACCCGCAGGCCGCCTTGGCCGAGTTGACCCAGCAGGTCAGGGGCAAGGCCGCCGACCCCCGGCTGCGCATTTTCCTGTTCCAGTTGCTCGCCTTGCTGGGCCAGTGGTCGCGGGCGCACGACCAGCTCAAGGTCTGCGGCGAACTCGACCACGGCACGCTGGCCATGGTGAACACCTACGGCCCGGCACTGCAGTGCGAGCTGTTGCGCGACGCGGTGTTTGCGGGTCGCACGACGCCGCATGTGTTCGGGCCACCATCGGCTTGGGTGGCGCAGCTGGTGCAGGCCCTGCGGCTCGATGCGCAGGGACAGCCGGTCGAAGCCGCGACGACACGCGCTGCAGCACTCGAAGCAGCGCCGGCCAGCGGTGGCGAGCTCAACGACACGCCGTTCGCCTGGATCGCCGATGCCGATTCGCGGCTCGGTCCGGTGCTGGAAGTGATCATCAACGGCCGCTATGGCTGGCTCCCGCTCGAACACCTCTCGCAGGTGGACATCGAACCGGTCGCCGACCTGCGCGACCTCATCTGGGCGCCAGCCCAGCTGCGACTGGCCAACGGCGGCGAGACGGTGGCCCTGTTGCCCGTGCGCTACGTGGGCACCAGCGAAGCAGCGGAGCCGGCACTGCGCATGTCGCGGCGCACCGACTGGCTGGAGCTGTCGGATGGCCAGTACCGTGGCCTCGGTCAGCGCGTGCTGGCCACCGACAGCCAGGAGCTGGGCCTGCTGGAGGTCCGGTCGATCCGCCTCGACGGGCCTGTGGCCGCCTGAAGGCTGCGCAGGCCATGGCCGCCACCGACACCCAGGACCTCACCGACCGGCTGCAGCCCGCGCTGCTCGACCGACTGGTGGACAACGCGCCGCAGCAGACCGTCGAGGCCGAGTCGCAGCGGGTCATGAGCAAGGCGCAGCTGCGGCAAGCCGTGCTGCGCGACCTGGGCTGGCTGTTCAACGCCTCCCAGCCGCACCCGGAGTGGAACCAGAGCCTGCCCGATCTGGCCGGCACGGCCCTGAACTTCGGGTTGCCGCCGTTGGCGGGGCAGCGTGTTTCGCGTCTGGATGTGCGCGAACTCGAACGCACCATCGCCCAGGCGATCCGCCGGTTCGAGCCGCGCATCCTGCCGGCCACGCTGTCGGTCCATGCCATGGAATCGGGCAGTGTGATGGACACGCACAACCTCATCGAGTTCGAGATCCGCGGCCACCTGTGGGCGCAGCCGGTGCCACTGGAGATCCTGCTGCGCACCCGGCTGGACCTGGAGGCCGGCCAGGTGGAGGTGCAGGACGCGTCGGCGGTCACGCCGGTGCGCACCAGCTTCTGAGCCCAACATGGACCCGCAACTGACCCGGCTGTACCAGGACGAGCTGGCCCACCTGCGGGAACTGGGGCGTGAGTTCGCCCGCGAACACCCCAAGATCGCCGGCCGGCTCGGGCTGGAAGCACTCGAAGTGGCCGACCCGTATGTGGAACGCCTGCTGGAGGGTTTTGCCTTCATGGCCGCGCGCGTGCGGCTCAAGCTCGATGCCGAACAGCCGCGGCTGATCGCGCAGATGCTCGACGGCCTGTACCCGAATTTCCTGGCACCGGTGCCGTCCATGCTGGTGGCCCGGCTGGTGGTGGACCCGACCGATCCCAACCTCGGTCAGGGCTACCGCATCCCCCGGGGCAGCGCCATCCATTCCACCCTGCCGCGCGGGCAGGACACCTTGTGCGAGTTCCGCACCGCACACGAGCTCACGCTCTGGCCGCTGACCATCACGCAGGTCCAGTACTTCAGCCAGGCGGCCGACCTGGGCCTGACCCGCTGGCCCCCGGCTCGGGCGGCGCGCGGTGGTCTGCGCATCCGCCTCAGGGCGGGCGAAGGTTTCGCCATGCACCAGTTGGCGCTGGACCGGCTGGCGTTTCACATCGCAGCGCCCGACGATGTGGCGCTGCGCCTGCACGAACTGGTTCTGGGCGCTTGTATTGGCACCCTGGCCGGGGCGCCCGCAGCGGCCGGCCCGGCCATGGACATGGGCGCGCGCTGGCGCGATGCCAGCAGTGTGCAGCCCCAGGGTTTCGACGACGACCAGGCCTTGCTGCCCGAGAGCCTGCGCAGCTTTTCCGGCCACCGGCTGCTGCAGGAGGTGGCGACCCTGCCGCACCGCCTGCTGTTCTTCGAGATCACCCAGCTGCGCGAGCGGCTGGCCCTGATCAAGGGGCAGGAGGCGGAGCTGGTGATCCTGTTCGGGCGCGGCGACCCGAGCCTGGAGGCGCTGGTGGACGAAGGCAGCCTGGCCCTGAACTGCACGCCGGCCATCAACCTGTTTCCCAAGCGGCTGGACCGCGTGGCGCTCGGGGGCGGGGCGTGGGAATACCACGCGGTGGCCGACCGCACCCGACCGATGGATTACGAACTGCACAGTGTGGTGTCGGTGGTGGGGCACGGCACCTCGGCCGATGGCGAACTGGGTGTGCTGCCGTTCGAGCCGCTGTACCACTGGCGCCACGACAGTGTGGCGGGTGCGCAGGGCTTCTACACCCTGCGACGGGAACCGCGGCGCCCGTCCGAACGCCAGCGCCAGCAGGGGGCCCGCGTGCCCAGCTACTTGGGCGAGGAGGTCTTCATCTCCCTGGTGGACCCCGGCCATGGCCCCTTCCGCGAACCGCTGCGCCAGCTGTCGGTGCAGGCGCTGGTGACCAACCGCGACCTGCCGGCGTTGCTGCCCCGCGGCGCGACCGGCGGCGACAAGGCCTGGCGGCTCGACGCACCCGGCCCGGTGCAGACGGTGCAGGTGTTGCGCGGCCCGACCCGGCCGCTGTCACGGCAACCGTCGGGCGAGGTGGGCTGGCAACTGCTGGCCCAGCTCACGCGCAACCACGTCAGCCTGGAAGAGGGCGACGCCGCGGCCGAAGCCAATGCCGCTGCCCTGCGCGAATTGCTGCGCCTGCACGGCCCGGCCGGTGACCCGGCCTGGGGTCAGCAGGCCGACGGCGTGCGCAGCCTGCACGCGCGGCGGGTGGTGCGGCGCCTGCCGTTCCCCGGGCCGCTGTCGTTCGGCAGCGGCATCGAGCTGGAGCTGGAGCTGGACGAACAGGCCTTCCAGGGCGCCAGCGCCTTCCTGCTGGCCAGCGCGCTGGAACCGTGGCTGGCCCGGCATTGCTCGATCAACAGCTTCACCCAGCTGAGTCTGCGCACCCCGCAACGCGGGGTGGTGATGCGCTGGCCGCCGCGCATGGGCACGGGGGCGCTGGTGTGAACGGCCGCGAAACCCCGGTACCCTGCCCGTTGGACGCGGCGGCCTGGCGTCGGCTGGCCTTTGCGCAGCTGATGCAGGCGGTGCACGACGAACCCTGGGCGCACGACTTCTTTGCCCTGATGCGGCGCGTGGACGCCCTGCGACCCGAGCTGCCGCGCACCGGCGAAGCCTTGCGCCCGGTGCACGAGGCCCTGCGCCTGGCCCAGGCCCCGGAACTGGACTTTGCGCCCGCGGCCTTGCAGAAGCTGGAGCTGCGACCGGACGCGCCGGCCCGGCTCTCGGTCCGCTTCTTCGGCCTGCTCGGCCCGCAAGGCCCCATGCCCCTGCACCTGACCGAGTACGTGCGCGAGCGTGTGCACCACCACGCCGACACGGCCACGGCGCATTTCCTGGACCTGTTCCACCACCGCATGCTGGCCCTGTTCTACCGGGCCTGGGCGCAGGCCCAGCCGGTGGTGCACGGCGACCGCTCCCACGACGACCGCTACATCGCCTGGCTCGGCGCGCTGGCCGGCTCACCCGCATCGGCCAGTGGACTGCCAGCCCAGGCGTTGGCGTTTCAGGCCGGCCTGCTGTCCGGACGCACGCGCCACCCCGAGGCCATGGCCAAGGTGCTGCGCCAGCAGTTCGGCGTGCCCGCACGCGTGCAGTCGCATGTCGGCCAGTGGCTGGCCATCGATGCCCATGACCGCTCACGCCTGGGATTCGCCCGCAACCGCATCGAGCGTGCGCTGCAGCCCGCCGCCGCACTGGGTCGCTGCGCCAACCTGGGCACACGGGTCTGGGACCGGCAGTACCGCTTCCGCCTGGTGCTGGGGCCGCTGACGCTGACGCAGTTTCTGGGTTTTCTGCCCGGTGGTGCGCAGTGGCGCGCGTTGCTGGCCTGGATGGGGCTGCTGGCCCGCCCGGAACTGCAGTGGGAACTGGCGCTGACCCTGTCGCCTGCGGAGCGACCCGCGCCCCGGCTGGCCAGCGCTGCGCGGCCAGCTCCCCGCCAGCCGGTGGGCATGCGCCTGGGCGTCACCAGTTGGCTGGCGCCGCGGCGCGGGGCCGCTCCATCGTCCTTGCCGGACCTGCGCCTGCGCCCCGGCACGTCGTTCCTGCACCGCCACCCGCTGCCCTCCGGAGGTTGACACCATGCCCGACATCTCCCGCTCCGCGTCCTTCGGCAAGCTCTCACCCGTGGCCTACAAGGCCATCGAAGGCGCCACCGTGTTCTGCAAGATGCGTGGCAACCCGTTTGTGGAGTTGCAGCACTGGCTGGTCCAGATCCTGAACGCGCCCGACAGCGACCTGCACCGCATCGTGCGCCATTTCGAACTGGACACCGCGGCGCTGGCCGCCGATCTGACCCAGGCGCTGGACCGGCTACCGCGCGGCGCATCGTCCATCAGCGACATCTCCAGCTTCGTGGACACGGCGGTCGAACGCGGCTGGGTGTACGCGTCGCTGATGTTCGGCGAGCGGCAGATCCGCACCGGGTACCTGCTGGTGGGCCTTCTCAAGACGCCGTCACAACGCGGCGCGCTGCTGGCAATTTCGCGCCAGTGGGACAAGGTCAACGTGGACCAGCTGGCGGCCCAGTTCGGCACGTTGCTGGCCGGCTCGCCCGAGGCGGCCACCGGACCGGCCGAGACCGGTGCGGCGCCCGGCGAAGCGAGCAATGCCATCGCCCCGGCGGCCATGGGCCAGCAGGAAGCGCTCAAGCGCTTCACCACCGACCTGACCGGGCAGGCGCGCAGCGGCAAGATGGACCCGATCGTGGGGCGCGACGACGAAATCCGCCAAGTGGTGGACATCCTCATGCGGCGCCGCCAGAACAACCCCATCCTGGTGGGCGAGGCGGGCGTGGGCAAGACGGCCGTGGTCGAGGGCTTTGCGCAGCGCATCGTGCGTGGCGACGTGCCCCCGTCGCTGAGGGAGGTGGAACTGCGCGTGCTGGACGTGGGCCTGCTGCAGGCCGGCGCCAGCATGAAGGGCGAGTTCGAGCAGCGCCTGCGCTCGGTCAT